>JAGCLD010000003.1 GCA_017647145.1 Paludibacteraceae bacterium | reverse complement strand
ATTTCGCTCGTCCCCCTTGAAGCGGGGACAGTGCTTTTTTAGTTACAACTTAAATATAAAAGTTATATAAATAAATTCTATGTGTACCTCGCTACGCCCCCTAGCCTAGGGCGACAGTGCGGTTAGTTCTTGTATATGAGAGTGTTACGCTTGTTTGTGTGGCGAATAAATTTTATAAATACAGCGCTACGTCATTGCAGGGCGACAGTGCTTTTTTAGTTAGTTTTGGATGGGGAAAGATAGTCTAGTTATACAGCTATCAATTGATTGACAGTGGACAGGGTGCGCCGTTTGAATAAACTTCATTCCCGACACTCCCCATTCCCGACTTTCAGTCGCCTACCCGTTGCCTTTCGCTCGGCACAGATTATAGATAATCAGGCTGCGGCTCAGCATAAAAAATAAGCAAGCTTATTTTATTCTGCATTCGCCTTGCACTTGTTTTGTTCTGCATTCGGTTTTCACTATCTTTGCCTACGGCCAAGATAGGATGCACCTCAGCATAAAAAATAAAATGAATTTTATTTTGTTCTGCATTCGGTTTTCACTATCTTTGAATAAGATAGGCTGCACCTCGGAATAATCAAAATTTAAACAAGTTTATTTTTGATTATTCACTCGGTTTGCACTATCTTTGCAAGGATACAAAAGTCGGTAGTTGTAATCTTTTTTATACGAACCTTATGTCTGTAGATGAATACCCAATAGAGGAAGAAACGAATGAATTGTCTGAACATTCTTCTTATAAAGTTCCGGAGAATAGTTCGTCGTCTGTGTTGCATCATTTGACGGGAATGTACCAGAATTGGTTTCTGGATTATGCGTCATATGTGATTTTGGAGCGTGCAGTTCCTGATCTTTATGATGGACTGAAGCCTGTTCAGCGGCGTATCCTTCATTCTATGCGTCGTTTGGAGGATGGTCGCTATAATAAGGTGGCTAATATTGTGGGCCACACGATGCAGTTTCATCCTCATGGTGATGCTTCAATAGCGGATGCGCTCACACAATTGGGACAGAAGGATTTGTTGATAGATTGTCAGGGTAACTGGGGTAATATATTGACGGGTGATGGTGCGGCAGCTCCTCGTTATATAGAGGCTCGTTTGTCAAAGTTTGCTTTGGAAACTTTGTATAGCCCGAAAGTGACAGAGTGGAAGAAATCGTATGATGGACGAAACAACGAACCGATTACGTTGCCTGTGAAATTCCCTTTGTTGCTGGCTCAAGGTGTAGAAGGGATTGCTGTTGGTTTGAACTCAAAGATATTACCTCATAACTTTGTGGAACTGTGTGAAGGTGCTGTGGCTTATTTAAAGAATAAGCCTTTTGCTCTTTATCCGGATTTTCCAACGGGAGGTTCGATAGATGTGAGTCGCTATAATGATGGCGAGAGAGGCGGAGTGGTGAAGATTCGTGCGAAGATTAGTAAGCTTGACAACAAGACATTGGTTGTGACGGAAATTCCTTATGGCACTAATACGGGTAAATTGATTGATTCCATCATTAAGGCCAATGAAAAGGGTAAGATAAAGATTCGCAAGGTGGATGATAATACTGCAGCCAATGTGGAAATCAGAATTCATCTTCAAGCGGGTGTGTCGTCGGACAAGACGATTGATGCCCTTTATGCGTTTACGGATTGCGAACAAAGTATTTATCCCAACTGTTGTGTGATTCGCGACAAAAAGCCAGAATTTCTCACTGTCAGTGCTTTGCTGAAGGCGAGCGTGGATCATACGAAGGAGATATTTAATGCCGAGTTTTTAGTGCAACTGGGAGAACTGAATGAGCAACTCTTCTTCACTTCGCTCGAAAAGATATTTATCGAACAACGTATTTATAAAGATAAGGAGTTTGAGGATAGTGTTACCCAGGAGGATGTAGTGAAGCATGTGGGTAAGCGCCTGAAACCTTTCTTGTCGCAATTGGTGCGAGAGGTGCGTGATGAGGATATTTTACGTTTGCTTGATATCAAGATGGTGCGCATCACCAAGTTTGACTCTAAGAAGGCGGATGACAACATTGCCGCCATCAAGCAAAAGATAACAGAGGTGGAATATAACATTGAGCATCTCACTCAGTTTACCATCAAGTGGTTTGACTACTTGAAGAAGAAGTATGGTGCGAAATATGTCCGTAAGACCGAAATCCGTAACTTTGAAACAATTGTAGCCACCAAGGTGGTGGAAGCTAATGAGAAGCTCTATATTAATCGTGCTGATGGCTTCATAGGCACCGGCTTGAAGAAAGATGAGTTTGTGTGTAACTGTTCGGACATTGATGATATCATCATCTTCTATAAGGATGGTAAATACAAGGTGATAAAAGTGGCGGAAAAAGTGTCAGTGGGAGCAAATGTCCTGCATTTAGATGTGTTCCGCAAGAATGACAAGCGCACTGTGTATAATGTGGTGTATAGAGATGGTAAGAGTGGTCCTTATTACATGAAGCGTTGTGCAGTGTTTGGTGTGTCACGCGATAAGGAGTATGACTTGACCCAAGGTAAGGACGGCTCGAGAATCATGTATTTCACCGCCAATTCTAATGGAGAGGCAGAGATAATAAAGGCCACTTTAAAGCCTAATCCTAAGTTGAAAAAGAATTTCATAGAGAAAGATTTTAGTGAGTTGGCTATCAAAGGCAGACAGTCGATGGGTAATTTGCTCACGAAGAATGATGTGGTGAAAGTGACGCTCAAGCAAAAAGGCGGCTCTACACTGGGTGGTCGCGAGGTGTGGTTTGACCCGGATGTGTTACGACTGAATTATGATGGAAGGGGTAACTATATAGGTGAATTCCACAGTGATGACCAGTTGCTTGTGATCACGAAGCGAGGTGAGTATTACACCACAGGTTTTGACTTGTCCAATCACTTTGAAGAAGATTATCTTCATATCATAAAATATGACCCGGAAACGATTTGGTCGGCAGTGTTGTGGGATGGCGAACAGAAGTATTATTATTTGAAACGTTTCTTGCTTGAACCTACAGCAAAACCATTGAACTTTGTAGGCGAACATCCGGATTCAACCTTACGCTTGCTTATGCGGGATGCGCGTCCTCAAATACGTATTAGTTATGGTGGAGCGGATGAAGCACGCGAGGCATTAGTGGTGAATGTGGAGGAGTTTATTGCCGTGAAGAGTATTAAGGCTAAGGGCAAGCGTCTCACTACGTATAAGGTGGCCAACATAGAAGAATTGGAGCCACTGGAAGTAGAGACAGAAGAAGTCGTGACCGGAGAAGAAGCTGAAGCAGAGGTGGAGATTGTAGAGGGTGAGAATGAAGAAGTGTTGGTGAATGAAGCGGCACTGATGGAGACGGAACAAATTGCTGCTGAGGAAGCAGAGACAATCACGGATGAATCGGAACCGGTGACAGAAAACCCGGAGGTGGAAGAGGATAAGAAAGAGGAATCTGTAGCTGAAGAACCGGTTGAGTCAGCACCGGTAGATGTTTTATCAGAAATCGCGTTGGAGATTGTTGCCGAGATGCCGGAGAGTTCTTTGCCCGTGGCAGAAAGCAAGCCCGCTAAGGTGACACGCAAAAGAAAAAGTGTGAAATCCTCCGATGCGGATGAAGGGCAGATGAGTCTGTTTTAGTGGGGGATAAAAATAAAAACCGAAGTGGAAACTTCGGTTTTTATGAGTAATTTGGTGTTCTTTATTTCGTGAATCGATTGATAATGATGTGAGCCAACAAACCAATCACCAAAGCAGCACCACCCAAGATTAAGCAAGTGTTGCTATTAGGGAAAACATAATAATAAAGAGCAAATGCTACAACACCTAATAGTGCAATAATGACACCTAAATACTTCAAAAATTCGTTCATGATATAGTATAATTATAATTTACAATAAGAGTTACATTCTTAATGAACTGCAAATAAACGATTTTTTTTGCATTAAACGAAATAATCTGACCTAAAAAAACGATTTTTTTCAAAAAAACATGTTTCCTGCTCTTGCTAAATACATTCCTTACTATAAAAACAATTTGAAAATCGCTCTACCTGTTGTGTTGACACAAGTAGGGGGTGGCTTGGTGGCTCTTTTTGATAACATCATGGTGGGGCATTTAGGCGCAGTGGAATTGGCGGCCGTAGCTTTTGCTAATTCGGTGTATATTTTAGGTCATGTATTTGCTATGGGAGCCGTGATGGGCTTGACACCTTTAGTGGGACAAGCCTTTGTGCAAAATGATACAGGCTATGTGAAGTCATTGTTTCAGAATGGGCTTTTGTATGTATTCTTATTAGGAGTGTTGATGAGCGTGATCTTGTTGTTGGTGTATTTGGGCTTTGACTCCATGGGACAAGTTCCGGAAGTGATTGTACTGGCCAAACCCTATTATTTGATTCAGATATTGAGTCTGCTCCCTTATTTATTGTTTTGTCTGTGTAAGCAGTTTTTGGAGGGTTTGGGCAACACCAAGGTGGCTATGAACATCACGATGGTGTCATGTGTAGTAAACATTGTTCTGAATTATTTGTTGATATATGGTAAGATGGGATTTCCTCGTTGGGGAGTGGTGGGTGCAGGAGTTGCTACTTTGATTTCCAGGTTTTTGATGCCGGTGATGTTTTTTGTAGTATTGAAATGTTCCTCTCAATTTTCTCATTATCTGAGTTTAGAAAGTTCCACTCGTTTTGGATGGAGTTATTTGAAAAAAATAGCCATTGTCGGATTGCCCATCGGAGGACACATGTTGCTTGAGTGTATGGCATTTGCGTTGTGTTCCATCATGGTGGGATGGTTGGGGGCAGTGCCATTGGCCGCAAATCAGATAGCTCAGAATATTTCCAATCTGACCTTTATGTTGGTGGTGGGAATAGGTTCGGCAACAACTATTCGTGTGAGTCATCGGTTAGGAGAGAATAATTTTTATGGTTTGCGCATGGCAGGAAAGGCTTCCATTCATCTGTGCTTGTTGACCAATTCAGTCATGGCTTTATTGATGATATTATTTGCAACGTACATACCTCGCATATTCACCACCGATGTGGATGTGATAACAACAGCCGCTCCACTGATTATATTGGCGGGACTGTTCCAGATTTCTGATGGTTTGCAAACTGTGGGTGTAAGCATATTACGTGGATTGACCGATGTGAGACGTCCGGTGGTGTATGCTTTTATTTCCTATATATGCATTAATTTGCCCTTAGGGTATTATTTAAGTTTTGTTTGCGGTTTAGGAGAGAGAGGTATCTGGATTGGTTTTATTGTAGGTCTTTCCATTGCAGCGTTGTTGTATCATGTGCGTTGTCACAGACAGATAAACAAATTAGAGAAATTAAGTTGTAAATCTATTTAACAGACTTTAAACAATGAAGAGCTTGTTACTTATTGATGCTTATGCGATGATTTATCGCGCCTATTATGCTTTTATAAAGAATCCTCGCATTAATTCAAAAGGACTCAATACTTCCTCCATATATGGCTTTGTCAATATACTGGAAGATTTATTAAAACGCCTTCAACCTACTCATGTTGGGGTGGCTTTTGACCCTGCCGGTAAGACGTTTCGTCATGAAGCTTATGCAGAGTATAAGGCACAGCGTGAGGCTACGCCGGAAGATATTAAACGATCTATTCCTTATATCAAGTCCATCATTCAGGCTTATCGGATACCTATTTTAGAAGTGGAGGGCTTTGAGGCAGATGATGTAATCGGAACCTTAGCGCATAAGGCAGCAAAAGAAGGTTTTGAAGTGTTTATGGCTACTCCAGATAAGGACTATGGTCAATTGCTCACAGAAGAGCATATTTATATGTATCGTCCTCGTCATAGTGGTGGATTTGAACAAATGTCGGCACATGAGGTGTGTGAGAAATATGGCATAGCACGTTGTGAGCAGATGATTGATTTGTTGGGCTTGATGGGTGATTCATCAGACAACATACCGGGATGTCCGGGAGTGGGAGAGAAGACAGCTGTGAAGTTGCTGAATGAGTTTGGCAGTATATCCGGCTTGTTGGAGAATGTTCAAGAACTGAAAGGTGCTTTGCGCAAAAAGGTGGAGGACAACAGAGAGTTGATATTGTTTTCACAGTTTTTGGCTACTATTCGTAAGGATGTACCTATTGAGTTTAATGCAGAAGAATTGATGTTGGCTACACCGGATAAGACACAACTGATAGAACTATACAGCGAGTTGGAATTCCGACAATTTATAGCGAAGTTACAGCCGGCTCAGCCTATTCCGGTAGCACAACAGATGTCTTTGTTTGATGTCTTTGAAGAGGGGAATAATGCCTCTGAAGCTACAAAGGTGGAGAGTGTTATCGCTTCTTTTGACCCTACTAAAGTGAAATATACCCTGCTTGATACACCTTCTGCACAAGAACAGTTTGTGGTCAAACTATTGCAGCAACCTGAGGTGTGTTTTGATACAGAAACAACCAGTGTCAATGCTATGGAGGCGGAATTGGTGGGAATGTCATTTTCATGGAATGAAGGTGAGGCTTATTATCTCCCAGTACCGGAAGATAATCAAGTAGCTCTTAGTTTGTTACAATCTTTACGTCCTTTCTTTGAGAGTGATTCCATAGTGAAAGTGGGACAGAACATGAAGTATGATCTTCTTGTGTTGCGCCAATATGGGATTGAAGTACAAGGGACTATGTTTGATACGATGATAGCCCATTATCTTTTGCAACCTGATTTGCGACATGGTATGGACTATTTGGCAGAGATTTACCTCAACTATCAGACTATTCATTATGAAGACATGGTAGGTAAGAAAGGTAAGAACCAATTGTCTATTCGCGAAGTGGAACCTTCTCTGTTGGCGAATTATGCATGTGAGGATGCTGACATAACACTGCGCTTAAAAAAAATACTACAAGAAGAAATAGAAAGTAAGCAACTACATCAGTTGATGTACGAAGTAGAGATGCCTCTTATGCGCGTCTTGGTGGAGATGGAATGGGCCGGCGTATATATTGACACCAAAACCTTGTCACACTCATCAGAGGTCCTATCAGCCGCTTTGCAACAATTGGAAGAGGAAATATATTACCTTGCAGGTGAAAAGTTTAATATTAACTCTCCTAAACAGGTGGGTGATATTTTGTTTGAGAAATTGCAGGTTGATGAACGGGTTCGTAAAACAAAGAACGGGCAATATTCCACTTCGGAAGAAGTGTTGGAAAGTTTGAGGCATAAGCATGTAGTGGTTCAGAAAATATTGGATTATAGAGAACTGAAGAAACTGCTTAGCACGTATGTAGATGCTCTGCCTTTGTTAATTAATCAACATACGGGACGTATTCACACTTCTTATAATCAAACAGTAGCAGTTACCGGACGTTTGAGTTCGAGTAATCCTAATCTTCAGAATATACCCATTCGTACAGAGTCCGGTCGTGTAATCCGCGAAGCCTTTGTAGCCAATGAAGGATGTGTCTTTTTGAGTGCTGACTATTCTCAGATAGAACTGCGCATCATGGCGCATTTGAGTCAAGATGCCAATATGTTGGAGGCATTCCGTCGTGGTGTGGACATTCATGCTGCAACAGCAGCCAAGATATATAACCTTCCCCTAGAACAAGTGACATCAGATATGCGTAGAAAAGCCAAAACCGCCAACTTTGGTATTATCTATGGAATATCAGCTTTCGGATTGTCAGAGCGTTTAGGAATCTCAAGGACTGAAGCCAAGGACCTGATAGATGGGTATTTTGCTGCGTATCCATCCATCAGGCAATACATAGATACCTCCATAGCCAAAGCTCGTGAACAATCCTATGTAGAAACCCTTCTTGGCAGGAAGCGTTTCTTGCCGGATATTCAGTCGCGTAACAGTGTGGTAAGAGGATTTGCCGAACGCAATGCTGTGAATGCTCCTATTCAAGGAACTGCGGCTGACATCATTAAGATTGCTATGATTAGGATTTCAAATGCATTGAAGGCAAATCATCTGAAGGCAACAATGAACATGCAAGTGCATGACGAACTCAACTTCTCTGTTCCTGTGGAAGAATTAGAACAGGTGAAGCGTATTGTCAAGCACGAGATGGAGCATGCGATGAGCCTTACAGTGCCTCTTATTGTGGAGTGTGGCGTAGGAAATAATTGGTTGGAAGCACATTGATGCTACGTGAATTAAAGAAATTGATTACATTTGCCGGTTGTTAAATCATAAACTTATTAGATGATGAGAAAATTGAGCCTTATATTGCTTTCTTTTTTAGTGAGTGTGAGTGTACATTCAGCACTACGTATTACGGCGGCGTCTATACCAGGTGAATTGAGGGATAATGCTTCCACAGTAGTGAGAGCAGATTTGACGACCTATAAACTAAAGCCTAATGGAACAGCTGTTGAAGTAGGAATGAGGGTTATTACAATCTTGGAACCATCAGGACGTGAGTCAGCAAAGTTTGAATGTATCAGTTCACGAGATGCGAATCTTAAGAAATTTTCTGCTACTACCTATGACCGTTATGGCAAGAAGGTGTTAACAGAGGGTAAGAAGCAGCTCAAAGTCAGGGCTTATTTGCCAGACTACAAGCAGAAAAATGTAGAGCAGGTGTATCATCTTCCTACTCCGGCTTCTTATCCATTCACAGTGGTGTATCAATGGGAACGTAGTATTAAGAACGGTAGTATGCATTTTCCATTGTTTATGCCGCAGCGAGCCTTTAATCAGTCTGTTGAGTATGCCGAATACACACTATCGGTGCCCCATGGATTTTCGACAAAGCGTTTACCCATACGCCATGAAGAGAATTATACATTCTCTACTGCAAAACGACAGGACAATCATAGTTTTAAGATGGAGAATCTACCGGCATTTATTGAAGACCCGTTTTCTAAAGAACTCTTTGAACTGGTTCCAATGATGGTAATAAATCCAAAAGTGATGTGCTATATGGGCCAGGAACATGAGGTTAACTCTTGGGATGATTTTGCTCAATTTTCATATCAAGTGTTGGATACCCTTGGAACGCTATCAGAGGTAGATGTAGCTCGCGTAAAATACCTTACAGATTCAGTTGAAACAGTAGAGGAGAAGTTTTGGATTCTCAATGATTCTATTTCCATAAATCTTCCTTATGCAGCATGGGATGACCTACGTGGGTTTTATCCGTTATTATCCCTTGGAGATTGGAAGTATGCTACTAAAGCAGATAGCAGAATGATGGCTCATTATTGGTGGTCAATATATAAGCACGCAGGAATACCGGTGGATTATGTTGCAGCCAATTCGTGGGAAGAAGAACTGCATGAACAAGTGCCCAATCTTCATCAATTTAATTCTGCACTATTGAGAGTGCGTTTACCGAAAGACACCCTATGGGTGGATTTCTCATCACCGGATCTTCCAGCCGGTTATTTCAATTCAAAATGGAGAGGCATTAATTGGTTGTCTATAGGAACAGACGGAAATCATGAGTTTGTGTATATTCCCACACTCTCAGATACCATTAACAAGCAAACAAGCCATAATGTGATTTATGTAGAAGCATCAGGGAAAGCAACCATGCAGTTTCAGCGCATTTCGTATGCCATGCAATATGAACAAGAGAAGAATATCATGATGCTTACGGGTAAAAAACGTGAGAAAGCCATTGCATCTACACTGGCTATTCCATCCGTAGTTCGTAATGTGACAATGACAGAACATAAGGACCCGGTTATTCCGTCTATCGTGATGAAGGCTAATCTGCTCAATGGTCAATTTGCCACCAAGATAGGTAACACGCTTTATATGTACTCCAATGTTCAGCACTTAGGTTTCAAGATGGACAAATCACATAGAGAAGAAGGCGATGATATAGTAATTTCACGAGGCTATTGTAATCAAGATACTGTCGATATATACCCGCCAAAAGGATATTTCATTGACAGAGTGCCTAAAGAGAGAGAATATAAAACCCCTTATGGTCATTTCTACTTTAGCTTTGAACCATTACCCCATCAAGGTGTGCGTTTAATCTATTATCATGAGATGCGTCAGGGAACTTATTCAGCAGCTACATCTCGTGAATTCTTAAAGTTCTTACGCAATGTTACAGACTCTTATTCAGACCGTATCTTTATGAAACGAGATGAGTGAGATGTATATAGAGACAAGAATAATAAAGGTTGAGAAGAACAGTGTCTTCTCAACCTTTATTGTTTTTTATCGGACTGTAATACTTTTTTATGAGAGCAGGATAGACACCGGGCAATGGTCGGAGTGTACTACATCCGCCATGATTGATGCTCCGTTGAGGTGTTCTTTTAAGGAAGTAGATACCCAATGGTAGTCAATGCGCCAGCCCGCATTTCTTGCTCTGGCACCTCCTCTAAAGCTCCACCAGCTGTATTTGTTAGGAGAAGAGTCAAAACAACGGAATGAGTCCACCATTCCCATTGCTTCATATCTGTCCATCCATTCTCTTTCTTCCGGTAGGAAGCCGGACACTCCTACTTGACGTTCCGGGTGATTGATGTCAATAGGTTTGTGACAGATGTTGTAATCGCCACATACAACTAATTTAGGTCGTTCGGCACGTAATGCTTCAATGAAAGGCAGAAATGCTTCTAAGAAGTCCATCTTAAAAGCTTGGCGTTCGTCACCCGATGAACCAGAAGGTACATATACACTCACTACAGTTATATCACCAAAGTCAGCACGCAGGACTCTTCCTTCCGCATCGTAGCGTTCGTTGTTCATTCCTATCACCACTTTGTCAGGTTTTTGTTTACAGAGTATGCCCACTCCGCTGTATCCTTTTTTTTGTGCCGAATGGAAATAGCCATTGTATCCAAGTTTTTCAAAGAGTGCAAGGTCAATTTGTTCAGGTTGAGCCTTTGTTTCTTGTAGGCAGATTACATCCGGAGATTCTGTTAAGAGCCAATCGGCAAATCCCTTTCCTATGGCAGCTCTGATACCATTTACGTTATATGAAATAATTTTCATGTCTATTGGCAAATTACTTTTTCAGTTCCAATTATTTGTCCTTTTGAGTTTTTGATGAGGAGTAGATAAACACCTTTTTGTGTGTTGAATCTACATGTTTCATTCACTGTTTTATGTTCCATGAGTTGTCCCATCATGTTGTAGAGTAGTGCTTCACCTTCCGTTAAGTTGGATAGGATGATAGCAGAAGGCTGAGTGGTGATGTTGTAACAACTTTGCGTTGTAGTGGTAATATCAGTGGAAGAGAGTAGGCATGCTTTCATTGAGTATATAATGAAGCGTTGTTTTCCACTTTCAGTGGAAAATGTGATGCGTGTGTTGGTGTCAGCATTCTTAATGATGAATTGTTGCTCTTCCTCAGAGCCACTCAGGTAAGAAGTACTCAGTGTACTTGCTGTGTTCAGTGAGATTTTTACAGATGGAGTATCGTTGTTAAAGTTTTTCAGTAGGACAGACACTTGTATATCTCCTTTTAGTCCTAATTGTGGAGAAGTAAGTGTACCTCCCAGTTTGCTACTACCCATTTTGAGTCCTTGTTCATCCGCATACACTTTGGTACCTTCCCATCCCGTGTTATCACAATGCAAGTCTAATTCAGCAGATATGTCTATGTTGGTATTGGTAGTTACTTCGTTGAATTCCTCAGTGAAACATTCATCGGATACATTACCTATGTTATCATCAAAACCATCATCTTCATTCATAAAGTCAAATGTGATTATGCCATTGTTTTCTTCAATAGAAGATATGGGGTAGTTGGCAAAGAGCGATATGTGATTAGCTCCATACGGGAATGCGTCTCCCTTGTCACCATATTCACTTGATGCACCATCCGCTTCTACAATATCCACTCCCATTCCTCTTGATGAGTTGTTCACCGTGTTGTTGTTCCATGAAGATTCAGAGAAGTTTATTTTGGTAATGATCAGTCCATGTCCGGGAAGGTAGGCGTCCCATCCTGTATTTTGTCTGTTTTCCAGCATGTAGAAGGATGTAGGCGATGGGTTGAGTCCTTGTAGATTATGTACACCGGTTGATGTAACGATATATGCCTTGTTAGAAGCGTGTAAAGCTTCGAGTTGGACAGATGTTTTTTTGTTTAGTACTTCCGGAGTGATCCATCCCATAAATAAGCGTTCATAAGCAGAATAAGTGGGTGGTGTTCTACCATCGTTATTGTAGGGTCCCATGTCCATTACGTCCCAATATCCGAGCGTATTGTGTGAAGTTCCATTTGTGGGATAGAGGTCAGGTAGTCCTAAAGCATGTGAGAATTCGTGTGTGAATGTTCCAATTCCGCACATATTACTGCCTGTGTCTCCAGTAAGTTCGTTCATACAAACATAAGAGTCTATTACCTTTCCATCTACAGTGATTGATTGGTATGTAGCCGATAGGTAGTATTGGTGTGGCCATATTGTGTTTTCCGGAGCCCATTCCGCTTCGCTATATCCGGCATAGAACACAGATACATTATCCACATATCCATCCTTATCAGCGTCATACAAGTTAAAGTCCACTCCGGCTGCATCAGCCAATCTGCATGCCTCAACGATGAGTTGATCCGCATGCAGGTCAAATCCTTCAGAGTCGTTTTGGCCATAGTAGTTTAGATTTTGTGATGCTGTGTAAGGTCCGTATACATCAAATTGAGGAATATATTTTCCATTAGATGCCAGTTCAAAATAATCTTTCACACTTCCCGTACCTCCGTTGTCTGCATAGTTTTTTTGGTTGAGCAGGTTGCTGAAGGCTTTTTGTGGGTCAGTACCTGTGAAGCTTTTGTCTTTGAAGTTCATGAGTATGACTAAGTTTTTAGTAGCCTGCACAGGTCGTGTGATGCGTTTTTGTTGTGCTACAAGCCTTCTGGGTGACATAGGTGCAGCCTGTTCGTTCAGGATGGCATATTCGTAGTTGCCCTCTTGATTGAGTATAACAGGAATGCCATCTTCGGTAGCCAAGTAGTGGGTGAATTCATCCCCCATTAGTTGTAACTGTATTTCCGTACCATCACTTTGTCGGAAGGTCTTGATTGTTTTCTTAGCCGGAATGGCAAGCAGGCTCATTGTGACCAGTGTCAATAGGGATAGCGTTAACAATGTCTTTCTCATGAGAAATAGGTTTTATTAGTGTTTTATTCCGTTTCTTTGTAAAAACTTGTTCTCACATTTAGTTCTCTTCTCTTGGTTGTGAGCTTGACGGCAAGTGAGTTTAACCCCACCTGTTTTTCTTTTCTTAGCGTACTTGTAGCATCCTTTATTGTCTTGGATCACTTCATATCCGTCAAGTGTTGTGCGGTAGTGTCTTCTCTCGTCGCCGTGTAGGCGCATAGTGAGTGTGTCGCCGTCGGGTTGTACATATTGTAGAGGATGTGGTGTAGCCGGCACCCGAGCCATTCTTGTGTGTTGTGCTATGGCAGTGCATGCCATGCCTGCAAGCAAGATGATGAATAGTTTACGCATAGTATTTATTGATTAACTTCTTTAATTTTTCGATATAATTTAGATGCGAAAACAAAGTTGTTGAGTTCTTCGCAGTCGGCATGGAATATTTCATCCGCAGTACCTTCCCATCGTTTTTCCCCTTTTTCGAGAAACATGATGTGGTCTCCAATCTCCATGATTGAGTTCATGTCGTGTGTGTTGACAATAGTGGTGATGTTGTATTCCTGTGTGATTTCATGAATGAGTTGGTCTATGATTAAAGAGGTTTGCGGGTCTAATCCAGAGTTAGGTTCATCACAGAAGAGATAGAGAGGATTCATCACGATGGCTCTTGCGATGGCCACCCGTTTTTGCATCCCGCCACTGATTTCAGAGGGAGCAAGGTGATAGCTTCGTTCCGGCAGGTTGACTCTTTGCAGGCAGAATTTTGTTCGTTCTTCCCTTTCTTTTTTAGTCATAGATGCGAACATTTCCAGTGGATACATGACGTTTTCAAAGACAGAGAGAGAGTCAAACAATGCAGCTCCCTGGAATAGCATACCAACTTCTTTTCGCAGTGTTCTGATTTCCTTCATTTTCATGTCGGGCAAGTTACGTCCGTCGTATTCAATTCTACCTTGGTCCACTCTATGAAGTCCGATGATAGACTTCATGAGTACCGTTTTACCCGATCCACTTTGTCCGATAATCATATTTGTTTTTCCTGCTTCCAAGAGAACAGACACATCTTTAAGGACTTTATTTCCCTCAAAAGATTTAGAAACATTTTTAACTTCTATCATAATGGTTCAGGTTTTTACTATGTCAACATAAGGTTAGTTAGTAATAGGTTAAAGAAGAGCACCAATACACTGCTATTAACAACAGCGTTCGTGCTTGCTTTACCCACGTCGAGTGCTCCTCCGTAGGCGTAGTAGCCATAGTAGGAAGCCACAGATGTGATGATAAAGGCAAACACGAGCGATTTCACCACCGAGTAGAACACATAATAGGGAATAAAAGCATACTGTATGCCGAGTAGGTAGTCGGCAGTTGTGATGATATCAGTGAATAAACCTACGCAATATCCACCGAGCAGTCCTACCGTCATGCTGATAATGACCAGAAAAGGCATCATCACCACGAAGGCTGCCACTTTAGGCAGAATCAGATAGTTGGCAGAATTGACACCCATAATTTCCATTGCGTCGATTTGTTCTGTGATTCTCATAGTGCCAATTTCGGAGGCAATGTTAGAACCTACTTTTCCCGCCAATATGAGGCACAGAATGGTGCTGGAAAACTCCAGCAGGAGTGTGTCGCGTGTCACGAGTCCCGTGCTATAGGTGGGCAGGAGTGGATTTTCAGTGTTGAGTTTAGTTTGTATTGTCATGATAGCTCCGATGAAGACGGAAATGATAATGACAATAGGTAGTGACTCGATGCCGAGTTTTTCGAGTTCTTTGGGGAATTGTCTGAAGAACATTTTCCAGCTATCCGGTTTAGCGAATACGCGCTTCATCAATAAGCAATATTCCCCTACTTGTTTTAAAAGATTCATAGTTGTGTTTCCTTTCTTGTTATAGAGTGTGTGTGAACTCTCTTTTGGTATATTATTTTTGTTAAGAAGGTATTTCTTGTGAGTGTTGTAGTTTTTGTTGTAGTCTTTGTTCCTCTATTTGTTGTAGTTCTTGTTTGATTTGTTCTTTTTGTTGTGCTGTGATTTTTGGTTGTCTGAGTAGTTGTTGATGTAAAAGCAATGTAGCCCATGCGTCAGTAGCGGCGTATTGTTGTTGCGCAGGTGTGAGGCAATCAGCTTCCCAATTTGTGAGTCTTTGTGTTTTTGATATTTTCATGTTAAAAACAATGGCAAATATTTTTTGCAGGCTGAGTTCAAATATGCCATAGTCATTGACCATGTCTTGTACATCTGCAATGTTTTTAGGATTCATGCCTTTGATTCTTCCTTTGAGGGCTCTGATGTCATCTTTCAAGGATAGCCCAACCTTTTTTGTTGTTTCGGATTCAAAAAGCCTTTGTATGTCGCTGTAATCGTTGATGAGGTTTAGTCGGAACAAATAGCACTTGGTGAGGGTTGCCACTTGCAGTAGTGCTACCGGATAGGAAACACCTTTTTTGAATGCCGGTCTTGTTTCAGTGTCGATTCCCACGGCAACAGATTCCAGCAGGCAATCCACTGCCTCTCGGGCTTGTTGTGCTGTTCTGACTTCAATGATTTCTCCTTCAAAGTGCAAGGAGGGCATATCAGCCACTGATTGTTTGTCTATTTTATGAGCAAATGTTTGCACGGTGTTTATTCGTTTCGATAAAAGTCAAACAATCCGTCAATTTGTTCCTCATGGCAATTGCAATCATCGTCATGGTGTGTGTGAGCATGTTCATCCTCATCCTCTTCCCATCTTACTGTGCATGAGATGTGATGTAGTTCTCTGAGTGCATTCAATAGTTTTGCTCCCCAATGTTCCGTAAATGCCTGCCTTGCAGCCGTCAGTGCTTGTGCCATTACGAAAATGTCAGCAGTTTGATAGTTTCCGGCTAAGTCTTTTATTTCTTGGTATATGTCTGCCACTTGTTCGGAGATGTAAGCTACTGTCGGTTCGTCGGTGAGGTTTCTATTTTCGTGCAATAGTTCCAGATAAGCATCGTGTTCGCCTAAGGCATCGCTTATGCACGCAGCCACAGCATTATAATCGTTTTCGAATACAAATTGTTCAAGGTATCCTTCTAATTCTTCTTCCGGTGTGTCCAAGCAGACTGTTTTGGTGTAGAGCGCAGGCAGAAGTTTTAATAGATTTTCTACCACTTCCTTTGAGCTGAATTCATAGGCATGTTCTAAGAATCGGCATGTTTGTGCCACAATTGTGATGAAGTCAATTACTTGATTGCTATATACATAGTGTTGTGGAAGTCCTTCAATTTTTTCCATGTTTGTATGTTTTTTTCTATAAGTGAATTAGCAAACAAAGGTAGTAAAACATGCTTGAAGGCGCAAATTTTATTTTGCAAAAAGGTCTTGTAAAACAGCTGCATTTAGTTGTGGTAGATGTGTGTGTGGTGTGTTTTTGTTGTAAAAGAGTTGAGTATGATTGCTAGTAGTTTCTGTGTAGGTATCTTTATCCTACGTGTATCCTACGTGTATCCTACGTGTATCCTACGTGTATCCTACGTGTATCCTACGTGTATCCTACGTGTCCGGTAGGAAAAAATTTACAAAGTTAGGAGTTTTTGGGGATAGGATGGATTTGTTATAGTACGCTCACGGGGT
>JAGCLD010000047.1 GCA_017647145.1 Paludibacteraceae bacterium | reverse complement strand
TTTCAGGATTTGGGTACGGGAAACGGGATTGAGGAACGGGATTTGAGGGAGCGAGACGGAAACATGGCGAGCAAAGATATAGCGGAAAGCCCGACGCGAAGCGGAACGCCCAAAGAAAGTGTAGAGTTGAGGGTGTAGAGTGTATAGTCAGTTTATAGTTTATAGTTCTTGGTTCAAAGTTAAGAAGCATTTTTTTACAAATTTCTTTTTTATTCAAAAAAAAATCATACCTTTGAGAGTTCAAAGCGCGAGATGTTTAGTACTGCGCTTAAGTAATGTAATTTATTAAATACCAATAAAATAGATAAATCATGAAAAAAGACACTAAAGTTTTTAACTTGATTCGTAAAGAAAAACAACGCCAAATGCACGGCATCGAACTTATCGCTTCAGAAAACTTCGTCAGCGATCAAGTTTTGAAAGCTATGGGTTCAGTATTAACAAACAAATATGCTGAAGGTTATCCTGGCAAACGTTATTATGGTGGTTGTCAAATCGTTGACCAAACAGAAGAAATCGCAATAGCAAGAGCATGCGAATTATTCAACGCTACATATGCAAACGTACAGCCACACTCTGGCGCACAAGCTAACATGGCTGTTATGCTCACATGTTTACAACCAGGCGACACATTCATGGGCCTCGACCTCGCACACGGCGGTCACCTCTCACACGGTTCTCCTGTCAACTCATCAGGTATCCTCTACAATCCAGTAGCATACCAAGTAAGCCCTGAAACAGGCCGCGTTGACTACGACAACATGGAAAAAGTAGCTCTCGAGAAAAAACCTAAACTCATCATCGCTGGTGCTTCAGCATATTCACGCGACTGGGACTACAAACGCATGCGCGAAATCGCTGACAAAGTCGGTGCTATCTTGATGGCTGACGTTTCACACCCTTCAGGTCTCATCGCTCGCGGTATCCTCAACGACCCATTGGATTACTGTCACATCATCACAACAACAACACACAAGACACTCCGTGGTCCACGCGGCGGTATGATCTTGATGCGTGAAGACTTCGAAAACCCATGGGGCTTAACAACACCTAAGGGCGAAGTTAAAATGATGTCAGCTCTCCTCAACAGCGCAGTATTCCCAGGCGTACAAGGCGGTCCACTCGAACACGTCATCGCAAGTAAGGCAGTCGCTTTCGGCGAAGCTCTCTCAGACGAATACTTCGAATATATCCTCCAAGTTAAGAAAAACGCTACAGTGATGGCTAAAGCTTTCACAGACAGAGGTTACAACATCATCTCAGGCGGTACAGACAACCACCTCATGCTCATCGACCTCCGTTCTAAATTCCCTGAAGTAACAGGTAGAATGGTTGAAAACACACTCGTTCAAGCCGACATCACAGTTAATAAAAACATGGTTCCATTCGACAGCCGCTCACCATTCCAAACATCAGGTCTCCGCATCGGTACTCCTGCTATCACAACACGCGGTCTTAAAGAAGAACATATGGAACCAATCGTTGAACTCATCGACGACGTTATCAGCAACATCGACAACACAGCTAAATTGACAGCTGTAAGAGAAAAAGTCAACGAAATGATGTCAGAATTCCCATTGTTCGCTTGGTAATTTTAAGACACAAAGACACAGAGTCACAAAGACTCAAAGACTATAAGTTAGGAGCGCTACTGTTACAGTGGCGCTTCTTTTTTTAAATTCACCGAGACTCCGAGTCACCGAGTTACTGAGTTGCTGAGTTACTGAGTTGCTAAGTCTATAAGTCAGAGTTCAAAGTTCAAAGTTCAAAGTTCAAAAAAAAGACTGCCACTTCATTACAAAGCAGCAGTCCAATTATGAATTATGAATTAATTGTTATAACTGGGCGCACACTGGCTCCACATGCACGAGGTAGTGTAATCCTCAAATCCTCATGCTCTTCACTAGCGAAGTAGATACAGTAGGCAAAATCCTCAGAACTTGGCTTAGAATTCCAATATACACAGATGATTCCTGCACTTGGCTCTACTTCTTCTGCATTATAGTAACGGAATCCTGCAGCAGGAAGGAAAATACTATTACCGTTTGGTCCTATAATATTAAAACCATTAACTCCATTTTGTGCTATCCATGTCCAAGTACACTCATTCACCAATTCTTCAAAATCTGTATATCTAGGCATTCTCCAATTGTCACCCCAGTTAGCAGTAGCCGCATCGTATTGTTCATCGCCTGAAATATCTACACCATCCATATTTTTACCAATATGCAAACTATTTTCATCGGTATATTCCGCTTTTGTTGTCGTCTCACCCCAAGCGTAATAGTTACCGTATTCTTCAGGTGAAGATGCTCCGACATTGCATGTAGCCCATAACAAGCCAGATGACAAGCCTAAGTCTACATATTCATGGCCATTTATTTCGTTATTTTCATCCTTATAATCTTCCCAAATAAGCGGACTATATTCCTTGTCAGAGATAAACTTATAATAAATCTTATTTGCTTCTACTCCGCCATCGAAAGTAACTTTCTTGCTTGTGTTGCTCTTCAAATCCACATCGGCTTCAGCATTTGGCAGCAATACAACGTATGATGATTTTGTACCTTCTATAACATTAATCTTTGCCACTGCGTCTTCTTTGATAACAAATTCGAAATTGCCGTTGCTATATTGAAGTGCATATTCTGTTCCGACAATAGCGTTGCCGTTCAAATCTGTTATGTCTTCCAAATCCAAGTGTGCAATGGCAATCTGGTTCTTCAAAGTACCATTCAGAGACAGGACAACTTCACCATCTTTTGTCTCTGCTGTTACTGTTGTCTTTGCAATATGGCAGCGGCCTAAATCTTCCAAAGTACCGCTTTGTGTTGCTATGCTACCGCTGATGCTTTTTATAACTTTATTTTCTATCGTCTCTTCAATATATGGGTTACCAGATTCTTTTGAGTTACCCAAATACCAGATATCATATTCACTGGCTGTAAGAAGACCTTTTTCGACTTCGCCTTCAAAGGCCAAGATATTAGATTCTAATGTAGTAAATGCCGTCATCTCAACAATCTGAGGATGTAATTCATTTGGTATTGCAAGATATATTCGTTCCGTACCAGCACTCCATTGTATTGAACCGTCTGTCATCAAATTTGTAAATTCCGATCTTATTACATTATTCATTGGAATCACACAACTTACCTTTACCTTTGATTCGTCTTGTGCGTCGCCTTCATTGCCATTGTCTGGTTTGCATTGAGTTAAGCCTAACACCATCATCAATGCCATCATTATTGCT
>JAGCLD010000046.1 GCA_017647145.1 Paludibacteraceae bacterium | reverse complement strand
TGTTCCCAAGTAATCTCTGCAATTTTTTTACGATTTGGTTGTGCCGAACCACTTTTTTGCTTGCTAACTTCAAGCAATTGGATGGCTACCGGAGGAGTTTTAATGATGAAATCGAACGATTTGTCCGAATAATAGGTAATGACCACTGGCAAGATTTTTCCTGCTTTGTCTTGGGTCCTGGCATTAAATTGTTTGCAAAACTCCATGATATTGATACCCTTGGAACCCAAGGCAGGACCAATTGGAGGAGACGGATTTGCAGCACCGCCTTTTACTTGCAATTTGATTTGTCCAGCAACTTCTTTTGCCATGTTATCAAATACTTTTAATTAATAAATAAATGGTGAAATAGGACAGCAGAGCGTAACCTTTATTGTCCTTTTTCAACTTGCATAAAGCTCAATTCGAGCGGAGTTTTCCGTCCGAATATCATAACCCTGACTTTTAGTTTCTTTTGTGACTCGTTCACTTCTTCGATGGTACCAGTAAAATCGTTGAAAGGACCAGCGATGATTTTTACAGTCTCACCAACGCAGAATGGAACCAACATTTCTTCTTCAGCTTCTTGCAATTGGTCAACCGTACCTAAAATACGATTTACTTCAGATTGGCGAAGTGGAGTAATGTTAGCACTATTGCTGCCTCCCAAGAAACCAATTACATTAGGTACATTGCGTAATTCGTGCATTACATCGCCTGCCAATACGGTTTCAACTAGAACGTATCCAGGAAGATAACTTCTTTCCTTTACAACACGTTTGTTGCCGCGCATTTGATATACTTTTTCAGTAGGGATAAGCACTTGTGAAACTCTACCTTGATAGATGGGATTGTTTTTAATCTCAGCATCAATGTATTCTTTCACTTTGTTCTCTTTCCCGCTGATTGCACGAAGAACATACCATTTTTTTTCTGTAACTGACATAACTCTTCGTGTTAGCTAATAATACTGTAAATGAACTGCATCATTTTCTCGAAACCTAAGTCAACTACACCAATAACAAGTGACATAATAACGGAAGCAATGAGAACGATCACTGCGCTACTGGTAAGTTCCTTTGAGGTAGGCCAAGAAACTTTATTTTTAAGTTCGTTGTAAGATTCCTTAATGTAGTTTACAAACTTCATGGTTTGCTATTTTTAATTAGCACGGGTCGAGAGACTCGAACTCCCGACACTCGGTTTTGGAGACCGATGCTCTACCAACTGAGCTAGACCCGTGTGTACAAAGGTTCACCATGAGGGTGAACCTTTGATTTTATTTGGTTGGTAATTATTCGAAGATTTCGGTGATTTGACCAGAACCTACGGTACGACCACCTTCGCGGATAGCGAAACGTAGACCTACGTTGCAAGCTACTGGGTAGATCAATTCTACAGAAATTTCCAAGTTATCGCCAGGCATTACCATTTCGCGACCTTCTGGTAGGGTGATTTCACCGGTTACGTCCAAGGTACGGATATAGAATTGAGGACGATATTTGTTGTGGACTGGAGTGTGACGTCCACCTTCTTCTTTCTTCAAGATATAAACAGAAGCCTTGAATTCAGAGTGAGGAGTTACTTTACCTGGGTGAGTGATAACCATACCACGTTTGA
Organism: Paludibacteraceae bacterium; assembly: GCA_017647145.1. Lineage (GTDB taxonomy): Bacteria > Bacteroidota > Bacteroidia > Bacteroidales > Paludibacteraceae > Gallipaludibacter. The sequence continues at coordinate 18,883 of JAGCLD010000046.1, read as the reverse complement.
TTTCATTCTTGTCGATACCGCGGAGAAGAAGACCTACGTTATCACCAGCTTCACCTTCATCAAGAAGTTTACGGAACATTTCCACACCAGTTACAGTAGAAGTCAATTTTTCTGCACCAAGACCGATGATTTCAACTGCATCACCAACGTGGATGATACCAGTTTCGATACGACCAGTTGCAACAGTACCACGACCAGTAATAGAGAACACGTCTTCAACAGGCATCAAGAATGGTTTGTCGATAGCACGTGGAGGAAGTTGAATCCAGTTGTCAACTGCGTCCATCAATTCCATTACTTTATCTTCCCATTCAGCTACACCGTTCAATGCACCAAGAGCAGAACCACGGATAACTGGAGTGTTGTCACCATCAAATTCATAGAAAGAAAGCAATTCACGCATTTCCATTTCTACCAAGTCAAGCATTTCAGCGTCATCAACAACGTCGCATTTGTTCATAAATACAACCAAGCGAGGAACGTTTACCTGACGAGCCAACAAGATGTGCTCACGAGTTTGAGGCATAGGACCATCAGTAGAAGCAACTACAATGATAGCACCGTCCATTTGCGCAGCACCAGTAACCATGTTCTTAACGTAGTCGGCGTGACCCGGGCAGTCTACGTGTGCATAGTGACGAGTTGCAGTTTGATACTCTACGTGAGAAGTGTTAATGGTAATACCACGTTCTTTTTCTTCAGGAGCGTTATCGATAGAGTCGAATGAGCGCAATTCAGAAAGACCTTTCTTTGCCAATACAGTAGTAATAGCAGCAGTCAAAGTAGTTTTACCGTGGTCAACGTGACCAATAGTACCGATGTTCACATGCGGTTTTGATCTGTCAAATTTCTCTTTTGCCATAATTCAAAAAATTACTTTATTAAAATTCGTTTATTTATAAAAGCTTAATGAGCTGTTGATGGGACTTGAACCCGCGACCTCTTCCTTACCAAGGAAGTGCTCTACCCCTGAGCTACAACAGCAAAAAAAATTGAGCGGAAGACGGGACTCAAACCCGCGACCCTCAGCTTGGAAGGCTAATGCTCTATCAACTGAGCTACTTCCGCAAGAAACCAAGTGGGCAGTGATGGATTCGAACCACCGAAGTCGAAAGACAGCTGAGTTACAGTCAGCCCCATTTGGCCACTCTGGTAACTGCCCATCTTGAATTTTTTTCTTTCGTTTTTTCTTGAGCCTCTTGTCGGATTCGAACCAACGACCCCGAGATTACAAATCACGTGCTCTGGCCAACTGAGCTAAAGAGGCAAAATTATCTTGATTCTCTCATCAAGCAAGCCGTTTGAAATGTGGTTCATTCGAAACGGCTTGCAAATTTACTGCTTTATTTTGAATTGACAAATATTTTAGCACTTTTTTTTCATTTTCCTGCCATTTTTTCTTTCTGCTTCTTTAGTTGACGCTCTATTGCATCTACGGAAAGGTCTATTGCTTCTTCAAATGAGTCGCATGTTTTGGATGCGAAGAATTCTGCGTTAGGTGCTGATATTTTGATTTTTGCCTCTTTATTGAGGGCTGTTTCGGGCTTCACAACTTCCAAGAACACTTCCACTGTAGCTATCTCATCATTTAGTTTTGCCAATTTTGCAATTTTTTTATTTGCATGTTCTTGCAATCTTTCAGAAATAGTGAAATTCACGGCTTGAATGTTCGTTTTCATAATTCCTCCTTTTTTTGTGCCCTTGGGTGGGCGAGTTTATAAATAGATTGTATTTCTTCAAAGGTTGTATGCGTGTATATTTGCGTTGCCGCCAAACTCGCATGACCTAATAAAGACTTCACAGCATTAATATCGGCCCCATTATTGAGCATTTGTGTGGCAAATGTATGTCTCAACACATGTGGGCTTTGTTTTTTTTGTGTGCATACCTGCGTCATTCCTTCGTGAACAATTTGGTACACTTTTTTGGGATATAGTTTTTTTCCCGACTTTAGCAAAAAGAAAAGACCACTATCTACTCTCTGCACTTCTGCATCTCTACATTCTCTATAGCGTTGCAATGTATCGCGCAAATCGTCTCCAAATGGGACTACTCTTTCTTTATCTCTTTTTCCATGTAATTTGAGCCATCCTTCTACCAAGTTTACATCTTCATCTTTCAGATCGATTAATTCTGCTCGTCGAGCGCCTGTTTGATAAAGAAAGTTTATAACTGTGTAGGATAATATTGTTTCGTATTCGTCGTCTAAGACTTGTTGTAAGGCTTCATCAACATGTTCTTGTCTATAAAACACCGGAAGTGTCTTTTTTGTTTTCGGCATTACTACATTTCTCATAATATTACGAGAATCTTTGCCCATCATCATCAGAAACTTCCAGAAAGAGCGTAATGCAACTAGTTTTCGGCACACTGTGCGAGAAGATCCACCGTCTTGCATCAATTGTACGATCCACTCTCGCACATCAGCCGTATCAATTTGTGTTGCTTCGAAGTCTTCCACTTTTGTATTCACGAAAGTGCAGAATTGTTCGAGGTCTTTTCTATAAGCCTTAATGGTGTGCAATGAATATCTTCGTTCTTGCTCCAAATAGCGTAAAAAGGCATCAATCTCATTCATTCTGTCTGACTTCTCAGTTACGCAACGAATTTATGAATTATTTATCACATTTGCAACTTTCCTTTCAAAAATATGTTCAATAACATCCGCGAATGGTTAGTTGGTTTGTGTTATTGAGGTAGGATAATAGATATTGTAATGTATATTGATTGACGAAAAGGCTTATCTGTTTTGTATCTTCATCCTATCTAGTTCCTATCTAGTTCCTATCTAGTTCCTATCTGTTTTGTATCTGTATCCTACGTAGTGGTCCCGAGGTGGTCCCGGTGATGCTAGGTGTGTGCTTGCTGTGACATGCAGCATTGCAAACAGTCAGCATCAGAAAATGTGTATTTTTTGGGTGCTGTGGATTTGATGATTCGCGTATATGCAGGCAATAAATATTCCTTTTCTATGAGCAGGTATTTTCAGAGTGTTTTCTCCTGCTTGCAGGTCTTCTTCACACACTTTATTACCTAACATGTCATATAGAACGAATGTAGCCGGCGCTTCAGCATATATATATATATTGTCATTCATTTGTTTTATATACATATTGTATATAGTGTGGTTGTGATCAGATTTCAAGGCATGCAAATCCACTATCCCGGCTATTTCTGTGGAGCACTCGCCCGTCCATCCGTTGGATTGTAATACTCCTGTGTACACCTTGACAAAGTCAATGGCTGATAAGTGTGTTTTGTCACCGTTTTCATCCACCGCCCAGTCTATATCCACACATGAAGCGTCCTTGCCATTGGGTTGGTTGTCGGCATACCCCCACTCATACGTTCCTGTGGCATAGTAGGTGCCATCTCCATTTTTATCTATTGTGTTATTCGGCAATCTCGTTCCTCTCCGCACAATAGTATCTTCTTTTATCCACAGAGGAAAGTAATCTTGCGTGTGAAAAGTATTTTTCTCCAAATAGCCTTTTTCCCCATTTGCTGCTTCCCATTGTATATAACATAGGTCTGAGACTTGGTTTTGTGTGGGATGTGGTGTTGGGAGATGATCGGACGCCGGTCGATGATACACCACCTGATAGTCGGTCAGTGTGAGTTCATTGTCATGTTCACTCCCTTTAAGTTCATACCAGGCGTCGTCCGGCAGACCATTTGCATTAGCATCTTGCGCCACCATCACCACTCCCGGTTCAGAAGCATTGAGCATGGCATTACCATAGATTTTCAGGTCAACTTCTTCCGGCAGGTTGTTTACGGGATGGTCAAATCCCACCACAATATATCCACCCCATGCGCCCAAAGAGACCAACGAGCCGTTTGCTTTTCCGGCAATGGCGGTCTGCACTTTCTGTAATACTGTCGTCTCCGTATCCTCCGGAGTGACCTCAGGCATCACATTAACAAATTGTCCCGGGGCAGGAGCATACTCATATACCTTATTAATGTAAGGGGAATTTTGTGCACACACTCCCATTGAGAGTGTACATCCGGCTAAAAACAACCATTTTTTCATATTTACTTTCATTACCATAACACAAAGTGAGCAGGAATGTCGCCTGTTCTTGTTTTCCATTTCAATTTTCCTTCCGAGTCAAAACAATACAACACACCCGGTGTGACATAATCACGCGCATCGGTCAGATAGAGGTCACCTGTGAGGGGATTCACCAAGATTCCGTAAGGCTTGACCAATGTCACGTCGTCGGGCAGCAAGTGTTCTGTCCGCACCATACGTGTTTTTACATTGATGATTCCACAAGTGCCTACCTCCGTCATATTGTCATAATTAAACTGACTGGCGCAATAAAACAACGAGTCGCCCACTATGCACATATTCGAACAAGGCACATCCAGTGTGTCAATCACCACATCCATCTGTGGGTCCACACAGAATATACGAGAAACATTTCCCTGATAGTCGCCCCTCGACGACACCCACAATTTTCCATATTTATCCACCCTCACGCGATGCAGATTCACATCAACCTCAATGCGTTGTTGCTCTTCAAAAGTAGTGAGATTAATCACTGAAAGGGTGTTTTCGTAATTAGGCGAGAGATATCCTCCCGAATTAGCCACATAGATTTTCCCATTCACGATGGCCAGTTCATCCGGCTGGAAGCCCACCACACATGTATCCACCACCTGCATTGTGAGCGTGTCAATTTTCAAGACATAGCCTTTTTGTTCGTACTGCGGATACAGTTGTATAGGTCCGGCATAAGAAGTGACGTATGCATAGTCCTCATGAAATGTAATGTATCTACAATTTGCAATATCTATTTGCCCCAAGCGTTTAGCAGTAGTCAAGTCCATGACTTCCACCTTATTAGAGGCATTTATAACGGCATACAATCTTCCCCCATGTCGTTTCAAGTCATTACCCACATCTCCGAGTTCCATAGGAACAGAAGGATTGGCCAGTGTATAGATATTCTGAGTGTAAGTCCCTGTTGCAAAATCAAAATAGTCAAGTGTGGCCTTATTGCTCCCCATGTTTCCTTCATTGAGCAAATAGAAACCATGCAGCGAGGTGGTTTCCGTGGGCGTCACCACTTGCGGTGGTTGTGTGTTTCCTCCTTGCGGTTCTTCGCATGCATTCAGCACAAGCAAAGCCGCCACGATATAAAGTAGTTTTTTCATCAGAACATTATTTTAACAATTCCTTTATAGTTAATTCCCGGCATGGGATAGTTTTGTATCACCTCATAGCGTTGATTCAACAAATTATTGACCTCAGCCGCTATGCGTAGTTTCCACTTCTTAAATTCAAATTCCTTTGCAAGGTTAATATCATGCGTGTACCATGGTTGCTCATAGTTGGCCGGTATGTTAGCCGAGTTGTGATAACGTTCTCCCACATAGGAAAAACTATAATTCATTTCCCATGATTTGTAGGTCAGTTGGGCTGTTATCGAGCCACTGTGCCACGGGATGTAGGCAATTTGTTTTTTATACGTTCCATAGATGGGGTCATTGTCGGTCGGGTCACTCATATCATGCGCTTGCTGATAGGTGTAGTTTAGTCCGACATTCAAGAACACATCATAGGGGAATCGCATTTGCGTTCTGAGCGACACATCACACCCGGCAATTTCCACATATCCGATGTTCATCATCATCCATCGGTATTGCCCATTTCCTTTAGGCACAGCGATAATCTTGTTGTTCACCTGGTTAAAATAAGCATCTGTCTTGAGGCTTAGTTGTCGGAAGAAGCCGGAGTACCAGTATTTGTCATAATGCACGCCCACATCATATTGCGTTGTCTTCTCCGGTTTCAGCGACACATTTCCAATGTCGGTATAATAAAGGTCATTAAAGGTGGGCATTCTAAAAGCTTGTTTGTAAAACGCCACCACATCCAAGCCTTTTATTACTTCATAATTCAAGAAGCAAGCCGGAGTCAGATTCCACTCATCTCTCATGGTTTGCCTCACGCCCTCGGGCGTACGGGTGTTATCATACACATAGGTGGCCAGCAGATTGGCTTGCGCCCTTATTCGCCATATTGTCACGGCTGTTGCCGCTGCTATCCACAAGGAGTGTCTGTCAGGATTAACAAAGTTGTGCATATTCGATTGCAGCGTGTTCCATTGATAGTCAACAGACAAGGACACATCCCATTGGGGCATTATGCTATACTTGTTCACCATTGAGAGATAGACTTCTTGCTGCAAGAAATTATTATCTATGAACATCAAGGTTGTGTCCGGATTCAGATAGCGCATATAATCATTCGCATACTTCGCATTGAGCATAAAGTCATAGCCCTTCAACCATTCCTTTTGGAAAGAAGCCTGCACAAAGGCATTCCTATCCCACTGTCTTTGAGCATTGGTCCATACATTATTGATAATAGCCCCCGGAATACCCCGTTCGGAGTCATAAAAATATCCTTTCAAATGCCATTTTCCTCCCGGCACGTAGCCAAACAATCCGCCCTCAAGCCTCAGCGCATTCACATCGCCATTCTGTCTGACCGCCGTTGTATCCCAAGCCACATGTCCATTGGGCAGTTCTTTTCTGTATCTGAATTTGTATTTTCCTGTTGCGTACATATATTCCGCACTCAAAGAAGAGGATATATTATCCGTTATTTTATGTTCCCACAAGAAGGAAGGGTTAGCCAATCCAAAGGAGCCTGCCCGCATGGTGAGGTGAATGTTATAGGTTTTGTTTGCGTCGAACTTAGGTCGTCTTGTTTTCAGGTATATTGTTCCCGACGAGCCATAGTCTTTTGCAGATTGGAAGATGTCGCTTTTCTGCCCATTATACAAGGTTACTTCCTCTATATTGTCCAATGAAAACTTGCCCAGGTCAATCTGTCCGTTTTGCGCATTACCCAGTTGAATACCATCATAGAACACCCCCATGTGATGAGTTCCCATGCTACGCACATCCACTGTCTTTATCCCCCCTACTCCTCCAAAATCTTTAAGTTGAACCCCGGCAAAATAACGCACTGCATCCGCCACAGAGTAGGTGGTCAGCGCCTGAAGACGTTTTCCTTCTAATCGTTGCGGTGGTAAGACATAGGTTTTTTTTGCGGTTGCTACTATCGCCACCTCCCGGATATGCTGCATGCTATCCAAGCGTGTTTGTCCCATTGGGCTCACTACCACTTGACCCCATACACTCCACCCACAACAACAAACAAAGTGGGCTAACAGCCATTGTCTTTTTAACTTGCTAAAATTCATCATACCATAGTGTGCCTTTATCCGCGAGGCCACACGCTATAGGAAAAACGTTTGTTTTTCTTTGTTGGAGCAATTTGGCAGGTCTTCTGACTTATTTCATTTCTTCTTCCACCTTCCCGTTTATTCAACAGTGGTATTTTAGAATTGAAGAAGTTTTTTATCGAAACTCACAGCAGCGGGTCTGTTCAGGACTTTCACCTGATTCCCTATTCTTTTCACACTCTGAAAGGAGCTGAAACACCAAACTCTCAAATACAAGCGCAAAGGTATAGGTTTCCGCTCAATCTCACAAATGATTGATATTAATTAATTATTACGTCCGGTAAAAGTTGATAAAAAGTGTGCGTAACAGGCGAAATAAAAGTGGATTTATTGCAAACGTATTACCCGATAGCCTTGATAGCGCTTTATTTGAAGTAAATACTCCCGGAGCGGTTGAGGGGAGATAATTACTTTTTTCGCCACAGAGGATGCGTGGAGCAAATGCCATTCATCATTTTGCCGCACAACTATTCCCACATGCCACACATCTATGCCCTTTCCGTCGGCACAAAAGGCAATTATATCTCCTTCGTTCAAGCGAGAAGACAAGGCATCTTTGGGCAAGCAACAATAGTCTTTTTCTGAGAGGGTTTTCTCCACATGGAGTAGTCGGCTCATGGTGACTGAATCAGCATGTTCTCCTTGTTTCTTTTTCACGGCATCCGTTAATAGATGAAAATGGATTGTTTGTTTTTGCCCACCCCACTCACAGGTTTTTTCTGCTACAAATCCATTATTTTCTGCCTGCTGTATCCACTCACTCAGATAGTGTAAACGCGAGGCATACCCGTCACGTTGTCCATTTCGATAACGTAGTTGTTGCAATAAAGACAAATAAGCGTCCCAAGTGGGTGTTTGTTGCCTCATCAGGAGAGTGAGTGCGAGTGAATGTTCCACAAAAGTGACACAATCGAGTTGCCGCATGTTCACCACCAAGGGTTCATCCGCATCCTTATCCAACACTCCTGCCACATAAGGAGCATTGAGAAAAAACATGCCCGTTTCCGAAAGGGAGGGAGCATGACCAAGGTCATTGACATATTGCAGATAGTTGATAAAAAGTGTGGAATCCGTCTCCTCATATTTCACTTCGGCACAGATAACGACAGAGAGGCACAATCCGACAAAAAAGCACACTAACCTTTTCATTGCTTTACTTCCAAATCCACATACACGGGCAGATGATCGCTGAATCCACCCCAATACTTCATACCATTATACGTTCGCCACGGACGTTGTTGCAACTCTTTTTCATCCTCTATGAGCAGGAATTCCGGCTTAAAGACATGGGCTGTTGATTGAGCCACTCGGAGTTGTACCTCGCCGGTGAGCAATGCTCCTGACACTATAATTTGGTCGAAGCAGTTCCATTGACCTTGATAATAATGCGTGCCTTGCTGTTGAGTAGCCGTATTGCTCATCAGGTTGTATAACACATTGCTTTGTAGGGTCAGTTCTACAGGGCGAGCCGCCAAGGTTTGAGCCATACTCTTATCGGTGGGCTCATCATTAAAATCGCCCATAATCACAATCAAGGCATGCGGATTGCGGGTTGTAATGCTATCCACTTTGTGGCGTAACACGCCGGCTGCCTCCATACGCAGATGTTGTGTTTCATACATCCCCGACCATCTTGAAGGGAAATGACACATAAACACATGCAGGGTATCGCGCTGTGCCACTATGCCTTTTGCATACAGGATATCGCGAGTGACAAAAGGTTTTTCTGCCGCAGCACCCACCTTCACGGCTTCAGAGGCAAGCAAAGTGAATGCATTTTTATCAAACATCAATGCCACATCAATGCCCCGTCGGTCGGGCGAATCGTAGTGTATTATATCGTATCCATAAGCTTTCAGCCCGCCCTTTGTGCATAAATCTTTCAAGCAAGAACGATTTTCCACCTCACAGAGCCCCACCAACAGCGGCGTGTCCCACTCTCCCATCGCTGCTATCACCTTGCTAATCGCCACCAATTTTTGCTGATAGCGTTTGTAGGTCCAGCCACGCATAGAATTAGGCAGAAAGCCTTCATCGTTAATGAGGCTGTCATTCCAACAATCAAAGAGATTTTCCACATTATAGGAGATGATGCGAAAGGAGTTCTGCGCTTTTACATCCCGAGGAATCAGGATGCACATACACAGAAGGCTGATAAGCAAAATGACACTATTTTTCCGGCGTATCAACAACATATTCATAGGCCCCCAAATCGGGTTTTCCATCTGCCAAACGATTATTCCCCAAACGGTCAAACTGATAGTGCTCTGCAATGCTTATATCTGCCTTATCACGCGCCAGGGACAAAGAATCAAGCGTAAAATCATAGTAGGCTTCTCCCTCATAGCTGATATTTCTAAACAAGGTGCTGTCCACCTTCTCGCCAATATAATCGTCCATGGTCAGATATTTAATTTGGTTGAATTGGGGTCCGTTCAGCGAATCAGTTTGTATCATATTATGGGCAAATACACCGTTATACTGTTGTTCAAAGGGCGTAAAAAGTCCGAATTCACTACGTCGTGTTCCGGCTATGATACAGTTGTAGAAAGTCGATTGCATGGGTGATGTTTTCCCCACATCATTGAGGCACACCGACACTTGGTCTTGCCGGGTAGCGGAGTGAATAGCGATGGTGGTTCTTGAGAAATAGTTGGCAATGGTGTTGTGTATGAAGGTGTGTTTTCCTCCGGCCATGTACACACAATAGCCTGCACAATTAGATATTTCTGTATTCACCGACGTGACATCTGCATTTTCTGCCGCCAAACCATAGCGACTAAAATTGTGTATTTTACAATTCTCCAGCAGCAAGGTGGGTTGGGACGACAGCGTTCCCACCACTACCATTCCATCTATGCCACTATTGATCTCCACATGTTTCAACGAATGATTTCCTTCCGGATTGAGCAGCCAGATTCCTCCCCATTGACCATCGACAAAGTCATAAGAGATGTTCACAAAAATATCATCCAGCCGGTCGGCCTTCATCGTGATGGGAGCATCTTTCGTCCCTTCTGCTTTCAGACTCCCTTTCACCAAGAGTCGCGCGTCACGATGATAGTAAAAACGACATCCGGGATTCAGCGTGAGCGTAACGGCTGAGTCAACCACCAAATCACCATACACGAGATAGGGCAGCACACCCGAAAGTGTCGTATCTGAGGAGAAAGTATAATCACGCAGCACCTCCATATCTTGCCCATAAGCCTCAAGCCTTACCTCCTGTTTCTTTCCATTATAAGCAAAGATGATCTCATCCTCCACCAAGATTGGAGCAGCCTGATTAAGCGGATCTACCGTCACCTCCACAAATATAAACAAACTGTCCTTTGCCGGAAGTTCAATCCCCGTCACTTGATGTTCTGCATTACTCATTCCGTCTATGTTCAAACGAAAATACGAAGAACTTCCTCCCGCCAAACGAATATAATCTAAATAAATCGCTTTTTTATTAAAATTTCTCACGCGCACCTGCGCCGTAGCACTCCCGATAGAGGTAAACACCGTGTCAAAGCGCACCGTGTCCACAGAGAAAGAAAGTTCCATGGAGGGGTCATCCGAATAGACCTCCTGACACGAAGTAACACACAGACTGCCCATCAGCAGCAGAGAAAACACTATGTAAAAAACACTACGTTTCATTCCATCATCTTAACCATGCAAAGGTAAAATTTATCTCTTACATGAGCAAACAAGAACTCAAGTCCTTAGTGGCTGATCGCTAATAGTGATTACCCTTAACGAGTTACGCACAATAAAGAAGGGATGCATCTCCATTACAGAGTTGCATCCCTTAGTTTATTTTAACAAAGACTCAAGGTTTAGTTATAATGACCGGTCCAAGTTAATTTTTCTGAAGTAAAGTTACTGAAAGTCAAGTCAATATCCCATGTATAAGTACCATTTTCATTGGTTTTGATAACCACTTTACCACCAGTTACATAAGTATAAACATCCTTGTCAGTGTAGTCAGTGCCATATTGACCCTTGCCCGGATGAGACATGCGGAAAGAGCCCATAGGAGCATGTTGACCTCCTGTCATTTCTTCCATACCTGCTGCACCATTATATCCACGGCAAAGACTGCCGAAAGGAACTGAACTACCTGCAGGAGCATTAGGATCTGATGGATAATAAGTAATGTTGTAGGTTCCATCTGCCGGAAGTTTGTTACGTTGTTGCTTAGAAACAATGTAAATCATGTAAGCAGTACCTCTACTCATTGTGTATTGATAAGCCTTTTGTCCACCTAAGTCAATTTCTTGGCGCTCAAAGTCAGTCTCACCTTTTGTGAAAATAACGTTAAAGTTGTAGGCCTTGATACCAAAATTATCATCTTCAAACTCGGTTAATTGATAAGTGAGTTCTTCAGCTTGACCCGGAGTGGGCGGAGTTTGAATGGAATCATTGCCGTCAATTGGACCTGGAGGATTAGGCTGACCATTACATGCTACAAAAAGCATAGCTAATGCAAAGAAAAATAAATGTTTTTTCATAAAATGTATATTTTTAAAAAGTTAAATGTTTCAACGAGACAAAAATAGGTATTTCCAACGAAACTCACAAACGATAAGGCTTCTTTAAGGATTTCTTAACTAAATAACAAACCTTGAAAATACATCCACAACACATATCTCACAAACTTACCTGCCAGCATAGAGACTGCCACAATCCACAGACGACAACGAAAGAAACCCGCAGCCACGGCTATAATATCACCCACGCCCGGCAAAAAAGAGAAAAACGCCACCCAATCGCCATACTTTTGGATGGTAGTAGCAAAACGCTCTACCTTTTCTTTCTTAATGCGAAAGAAACGTTCCACCCACTCCATCTTACCCAAATGTCCGACCCAGTAACACGTGAGTCCTCCCAACCAATTACCCACAGTAGCCACATAGACACATGCCCAAGGGTCCAAACCTCCGAAAACCAAAGCGGAAAAGGTGACTTCCGAACTAAAGGGCAACACTGTTGCTGCCAAAAATGCTGCCAAAAACAATCCTATATATCCTAATCCCTCAAGCCATTCCATATCCAAATATTCCACTTATATATATAAGGGCTAATATTGCTCCATACACAGCAAGGTTAATCCAAATAAAAAAAGAAGACTGATTGGAGTGTGCCCATTGCACCACATACATCAAACAGGTAACCATACAACACACAACAAATGTGGCATTCATCGCTGTCAAAAACGACAAAACAAGCATTGCACTACTCAACAGCAACATTACATTCATCACCATCCTGCTCTTAATGGAATAAGAGAATATCTTTAGATAAAGCAACACGATAATCCACAAAAGGAAAACACACCACACCAACCACTGACAAAAAGCCGGAGTATCTACACTCCACCCACGAACGGACAATTCTTCCCATCCGTAGCTCATCTCTATCTGCATGAAGTAACATCCCCACCCCACCAACACTGCAGTGGTAAGCATTCCAAGTACAGAAGCCAAAAAAGTACGCAATGACCACGACCTCTGCATCATGATACCGATTTGCCAAAATGGGATGAGCAACAAGAAATAGGGTTCAAAGAGAGCCAGAACAGCCAAAAGAAGACCTGCATTATAGGCACTCTTCACGGCATGAGCATCCTTATACATCCCCAGCAATGAAACGACAAAGCCCACGTAAAGCAATGCACACACATGTGCCTCCACCTGCGTATGCAACAGTGGAACACACGATACGGTGAGAATATAAATAAAGGTTGCAAAAACACTGCGCGTACGCGTGACATATAACTTAAACAGAAGAAGCGAAAGCCCCACTCCACATGCAATGGTCAACATCACGCATAGCAATGTTGCCGGCACATACGGAATCATCATTCCCCCACACTCCACTGAATCACCGGGTGAGAGAAAATCCGGTAGCCATAAAACCAAACACCCCACCAACATAACAATGCTGGTGGGAATGGATGGTTTGGTTATTTGCTCAATGCTTCTCTTCACGCACGAATGTTTTTATTCTGCTTCTGGCAGAAACCCTCTCTTGATTAACAAGTAGTCCGGATTGGGTTCTTTACCACGAAATGCATGATATAATTTCATTGGATCTTCTGTTCCGCCACGTTCCAAGACATTGGTTCTATATGCTTTAGCCACTTCTTGGTTGTAGATATCACCGGTTTCTTTAAATGCTTGGAATGCATCTGAATCCAACACTGCTGCCCAAGTGTAGCTGTAATAGCCGGCTGAATAACCTGTAGTGAAGATGTGGTTAAAGTAAGTACTGCGATAGCGAACAATGATTTCCGGAATAAGTCCGATTCTGTTCAGTGCATTTGTTTCAAACTCATTTACATCTATGTCTGCTGTATCTGCCAAAGAATGATAGTCCATATCCAACAAAGAAGCCGACAACAATTCAGTCATCACAAATCCTTGGTTGAATTTACTTGCATTTTGAATCTTTTGAATCAATTCGTCTGAGATCACTTCTCCTGTTTGATAGTGGAATGCATAGGTTTTCATCACTTCTGGTTCATAACACCAGTTTTCCATCAATTGTGATGGCAACTCCACAAAGTCGCGAGCCACATTGGTTCCTGACAAACTCTTATAGGTACATTGGCTCAAGAGTCCGTGTAAAGCATGTCCAAATTCATGGAAGAGGGTTTCCACTTCATCCATGGTCAACAAGGATGGTTTGTCGGCTGTTGGTTTGGTAAAGTTGCCCACATTGATAATCACCGGACGGTGGTTCACACCATCACGTTTGTATTGTGGAGCTATCTCGTTCATCCATGCACCTGCACGTTTGCCGGCTCTTGGGAAATAGTCTGTGTATAAAACACCGATTAAAGAACCATCTGCATCACTCACTTCAAACACTTCCACTTCCGGATTATACACCGGCATTCCTTCCAATTGTTTGAAGTTTAATCCCCAAAGTTTGTGTGCCAAATCAAATGCTCCTTGACGCACATTTTCCAGTTTAAAGTAGCCTTTGAGTTCTTCTTCGTCGAGGTCATATTGTGCTTTTCTGAGTTTTTCGGCATAATACCACCAGTCCCATGGTTGCAGTTTTTCGCCCTTTTGCTCTTCATCCATCATTTGTTGCAATGCTGCTGCTTCTTTCTTAGCTTGGGCTAATGATGGTTCCCACACTGTTGCCAAGAAGTCATACACTGCTTGAGGGGTTTTAGCCATGGTGTCATCCAAGATGAAGGCTGCCGGAGTGTCAAAACCAAACAGACGGGCTCTTTCCACTCTCAGTTTCATGATTTTGTTAATCACCGCCTTGTTGTCAGATTGGTTGTCTTGGTTAGCACGGGTCACATAAGCCATAAGCAATTCTTCACGCAAAGCACGGTTGTCTCCATATTGCAACACAGGCAAGAAACTTGCTTTTTGGGTAGTAAAGAGCCATTTGCCTTCTTGTCCGGCTGCTGCGGCTGCTTCTGCGGCTGCTTGACGTACGCTTTCAGGAAGACCGGCTAATTCTTCTTCATTTTCCACCCACTTTTGATAAGCATTGGTTTCATCCAATACATTCTTACTGAATTGCAATTCTGCCAAACTGAGTTCTTTATTGATTTGGCTGAGTTTTTCTTTTTGCTCCGGAGTCAGATTTGCACCTCCACGCACAAAGTCTTTGTAGGTTTCTTCCAAAAGTTTTGCTTGTTCGGCAGTCAGTTGCAATGCGTCTTTTTGCTCATACACAGCCTTCACGCGTGCAAAGAGCCCTTCATTCAACATCACATAGTCTGAACTTTCTGACAACAATGGAGATACTTCCTCTGCTATCTTGTCCATTTCTGCATTACCATCTGCCATGTGCACATTGAAGAACACATAACTCACTTTTGCAAGCAATTCGCCACTCGCATCCAAGGCTTCAATGGTATTCGCAAAGCTTGGTGCTTCTTCATTGGCAACAATGGCGTCAATTTCTGCTTTTTGACGTTCAATACCCTCCAAGAAAGCAGGCATATAATGCTCTACCTTGATTTGGTCAAAAGGAGGCACTCCATACGGAGTGGTATAAGTTTCAAAAAAAGGATTCTTTTCCATTTGACATGCAGTTAATAGCGTGCATAGCACAGCAATAATCAGTGTATTCTTTTTCATATCATGTTATTTTTTTAAAGGAATATTCTTTTTCTATGGTATCTACAGCGCAAATTTACAACAAACTATCTATTCTGCCAAGTATTTCATCGAAGGCTCACATAGAGTACATTGTTTACCTCTCTCACCACATAGCGTTTCAATGGTTCACGACAAATCCCCTTGGTGGGCATTCCCACACCCAAAGAGATATCATACACTTCTCCACACTTCGGACATATCACATTGCCCACACTGTCCGGACGCACCTTCACCGAGGTCTGGGCCTCATAAGGGCATGCCAGGTCAAAGGCGTGAAAATCACCATAGAAATCACTATACACCAACACACCACCATAACCAATTCTGTCAGACACCAAACGGGGCTTGTCAAATATCACACACTGATTGGGATTATTCTTCAAGTGTGGATATTCCGTCAACAGATTGAGTTGTAGGTGCACCGGCATATCGGGTATTGACGACACATAGTTTTCACACGCCGTCAATCCCAATATCGGTAGAATAGCCGACATTATATATTTGCCGAGTTTTTTCAATATTTCTTACATTTTTCCCTCAACCAAGCCGCTTCTTCATCATTGAGCAGAGGTGTCAGTTCGTCTTCCACTTTTTGGTGATATGCGTTAATCCAATCGATTTCTTCTTTTGACAGCAAGTCCCATTGAATCAATGCTTGGTCATAAGGATAGAGTGTGAGGGTTTCAAATTCTAGGAAGTTAGCAAATGGTGTACATTCGCCTTGTCTCACAGCCACTAAGTTCTCAATACGGATGCCATACTCTCCGGCTCTGTACACGCCCGGCTCATCTGACAAGAGCATACCCACTTGTAGTGGAGTCGGATTTAAGTCGGCGCGAATATTTTGAGGTCCTTCATGCACACAGAGGAAATGACCCACTCCATGACCGGTTCCATGTCCGTATGACAAACCGTTTTGCCACAAGAATTGACGCGCCAACACATCCAATTGCACACCTCGTGTTCCTTCCGGGAATTTAGCACATGCCAATGCCACATGTCCTTTCAACACCAAGGTGTAGTCCACCTTTTGTTGCTCGGTGGGTTCTCCTAATATGACAGTACGGGTAATATCGGTGGTTCCGTCCATGTATTGTCCGCCGGAGTCAAGCAGCAACATGCCTTGTTCTTGAACAGTAGCACAGTTGTGCTCATCTGCCGAGTAGTGTACAATGGCACCGTTTCCATTAAATCCGGCAATCGTACCAAAACTTTCTCCCATAAAGTTCTCGCCTTCTGCTCTACACTCTTTCAAGCGAATCATCAGGTCATATTCTGTGAGTTTTTGTTTACCCACATTTTGCTCCAACCACATAAAGAAACGCACCAAAGCCTTGCCGTCTTGCTTCATGGCCTTACGCGTTCCTTCCAGTTCCACCTCATTCTTGATGGCCTTGAGTTGTGCCACCAGTGAAGCACATTCCACCTTCTTACATCCCTTTGGAATCGCATTCCACAAGGCTCTGTTCAGTTTTGCTCCATCATAAAGCACTGCATCATTCGCGTCAATCTTCTTCACCGCATTGATGATACATTCATAATCAGCCACCGCCACTTTGTTGCTCACCAGATATTTCATGGTATCAGCCGTAAGTTTTTCTGGCATAACAAAGAGGGTTGCCTCGCTCTTGGTCACTACGGCATATGCTATCACCAGCGGATTATAATCCACATCCGTTCCACGAATGTTAAACAACCATGCTATCTCATCCAAAGAGGATATCACATACACATCCGCATGTCTTTTTGCCATCTCTTCTCGCAGTGATGCCAACTTATCCATCACTGATTTTCCGGTATATTTCAAGTCCATGATGTAAAACGGAGTGGTTGGAAGAGCCGGACGACCCACCCATATCGGTTCAATCAAGTCCACAGGAATCAAATGAATGTCGGCGTCTTGCAATTCATTTTGCAGAGCCGCATAACCATTACTGGAAAACATCTCCGGATTCACACCCACATTAGCTCCCGACTTCAACTCTTGTTTGAGCCATTGTGCGATGCTTGGTGTATCAGCAAGCCCTTCTTTCATCAGACGCAGACCGGAATCTTTCAATTGTATGTCTGCTTGTAAAAAATAGCGGGAATCAGTCCACAATCCACCATTATCCATGGTCACCACTGCAGTACCTGCCGATCCGGTAAAACCGGAAATCCACATACGTTCTCGCCAATGTTCTGTTACATATTCACTCGCATGAGGGTCAGTGCCCGGCACAATGTACGCTGCCAGAGAATACTTACGCATTTGTTCTCTCAACGAGCTGATCTTTTCTATTGTTTTCATAGCTTGTATTATTAAGTGTTACGATTATTTTCACATCATTTCCTTGTCTATGCAAATATAATACCATTACGGGAGATAACCAAGTGATATGCCCACGAAAAAACTGTGCTTCAAAACATCTTTTCACACACTCTATCTACTGCTACCGAAACTTCCATCTCAAGATTTCTTCATTCATTCCCTCCCATCCGGATCCACATACTTTATTGGATTGTTTGCACAATAAGCATAAGGAGATATATGTGCAACTTCTCTGCAAATGGATCAACAACAGTAAGCCTACCAATTGCAGAATAATAATCTCGTGCACCATAAAGGTAATTGTCATACATGATTTCACTGATAAGAACATAATCTTTCGCTTGCAGAGCAATACAGCCCAACAACCAACAGAGAGAAAATATCCATTTCAAGTGTTTCATATACTATTGTTTCACTATAACTTGTTGTATCACTTTATTGTCTATAAACACCTATGCTATAGAGTTAATTTAATTTGTTTGCTCTGATAATGTCATACTTAATTATTATGATGAAACTTTTGAATTTGTTGTATTTTATAAATTTTATGTGCAGTATGCCAGATATTTTCATCTTCCAGATTCCATCCTACATGTTGTAAATAACGAATGATTACATCCTTATTCAAACGTTTCTTTTTATACTTTGATTTATAGAAGGTTAAATCCTCAAAAGAAAGAGGAGTGCCTTTTTCATAAAAAACCCAACGAGGATCTTGATAGCATAATACATAACGCTTATATTCTCCCTTGAAACACATAAAATGATATGCCTCATATGGCGGGCCTTCGGATATTAGACAAGCATATATTTCAAAATCCAACTCAACAGAATAAGCATCAAAAAAATTGGACCATCCATATAATAGATTGGTATAACATATTGTTGTATCTCTATTACATAGTGGACTATATAATATTATTTCTATGTGCTTGGGTGAATATTCCGGACTTACCAAATTCAATATATTCTCATTATTCTTCAACTCCACAATTGATAGTTGAAAAGTTTTGAATATCGGTAAAGCAAGCAATGCGCTTTTGACCGTTTCAATATTTGCCTTTAATAATACTAATGCTACATTCATCGTGTTTTTATTTAGTAAGTATATGCAAATCAACTACAGAGTTTGGATCATTATCTATAATTGTACGATAATGTTTCTGACTATTCTTGGTTTTATA
>JAGCLD010000045.1 GCA_017647145.1 Paludibacteraceae bacterium | reverse complement strand
TGCACCTCAGCATAAAAAATAAAATGGATTTTATTTTGTTCTGCTTTCGGTTTGCACTATCTTTGGATAAGATAAACTGTACTCGCTGTGAAAAATATTGAAGTAAACTTCATATTTCTCGCTCGTTTGTACTATCTTTGAATAAGATAGGCTTCGGCTTGGAATAATTAAAATTAAGTAAACTTATTTTGCTTCTTCGCTCGCCTTGCACTATCTTTTGATAAGATAGGCTGCACCTCAGCATAAAAAATAAAATCCATTTTATTTTGTTCTGCTTTCGGTTTGCACTATCTTTGTCCTGACAATTACTTTTTGCATAACATGAAGCATTTATTCATCTATATAACATTTTTACTGTTTATCGGCCTGACTGCCTGTCAAACAACCAAGTATGTACCCGAGGGTAAGTACTTGCTCGACAAAGTGGCCATCAAGTCGGATGTCAAAAATATTCCAAAAAGTGAAATCAAAAGCTATCTGCGCCAAACTCCCAACGCCTCTATTCTGGGATTCTGGAAGTTGCAACTGGACATCTACAATCTCTCCAAGCCCGATACCACCAAGTGGATAAATCGCAGCTTACGCAAGATAGGAGATGCCCCCGAAATCTATAATCCTAATCTCACAAGCATGTCGCTCTATCAGATAGAACGATTCATGAACAACAAAGGCTATTTTGATGCGCAGGTCTCGTCTGATATGCAGGTGAAGAAACGCAAAGCCAAGCTCACCTACATTGTGAAAGGCAACTCGCCTTACGTCTTGCAAGACTATCATGTGGACCTGCAACAAGAAGACCTGCAACGAATAGCCTCTGACACAACCACTTCTTTTATTAAGCGAGGAATGCTCTTTGACAGTAATGTGTTAGATGCAGAGCGGGCACGTATCACCAAACAGATGAAAAACCTCGGCTTCTACTTCTTTGAGAAAGACTATTTGGCTTATCAGGCTGACAGCGCTCTGGGAACTAACAGCGTGAATCTGCAATTACACTTGAGCAATAATCTGCTCCTTGCACCTGATTCTGTGCGTGAGAAGCTCTTCACCAAATGCAAAATAAAGTCAGTGTCCATCCACACAGACTATGACCCCTTGCAGTGGAACAGAACAGCTGCACGTGGCTTAGACACGCTTCGTCGTGATGATTATCTCATCTCCTACGGAAAAAAACGTAATTTCCGCCCTCAAGCACTCATCAGCAATTGCCTGATTATTCCCGGACAATACTACAGCATGAAGACAGTGGAAGACACTTATGTCAATTTTAACGCCATGCCCGCCATCAAATATGTGAACATACTTTTTCGTGAAGTGGAGCCGGGCTGGCTGCACTGTGTGATAGTGACTACTCCCGCCAAGACACAGGCCTTTTCTGTAGAAGGAGAGGGGACCTATTCGGCCGGTGATTTCGGAGTGGCGGGCACATTGGGCTATCAACACAATAATTTATTCCGTGGCTCCGAACAATTGTCCATCGAAGGCAGAGCAGCCTATGAATGGCGCAAAGTGGGAGGAAATGCACTGGAAGTAGGAGTAGATGCCTCACTGGGATTCCCTTCATTTTTAGTACCTTTCAGTAGCAAAGAATTCAGGAAGCGAGACAATGCCAAGACCAATATCAATCTCTCTTACAACTTTCAAAATCGCCCATTGGAGTATTCCCGCACCATTGCCGGTGCAGGTATAAACTATTCATGGTTTCGCAATCCCGCAATGCGTCATTCCTTCGACTTTGTAGATTTCAGTTATGTCTATCTCCCATGGATCTCCGATGAATTTAAGAACTACTTCTTAAACAATCAGTCGGTGCTCAAATACAGTTATGAAGACCACTTCATCATGCGTTGGGGCTATAACGGCTCTTATTCCACCTACAACGAACGTCATCCCCTGAAGAACTATCTGTCTATGCGTTATGGGGTGGAGACAGCCGGCAATCTGCTGTATGGGATTAACCATCTCTTCAAGATGCAGCCCTCAGAAGATGGCTCCTACAAGGTGTTTAACATACGTTATTCGCAGTATGCCAAAGCCGATTTTGACATAGCCTATCATCAAATCATCGACGAAAACAATCGATTTGTCTATCATGCTTCTATCGGAGTAGGCGTTCCCTACGGCAATTCGGCCTCTTTGCCATTTGAAAAACGTTACTATAGCGGCGGAGCCAATAGCGTGAGAGGATGGAGTGTGCGTACACTGGGTCCCGGTACATTTAAGACAGAAGACACACGTATAGACTTTAATAACCAATCGGGTGATATCAAACTTGATTTGAACATGGAGTATCGTGTGAAGATGGTTTCTGTGCTCGAAGGCGCACTCTTTCTGGATGCCGGAAACATCTGGACCATCCGAGAATATGAAACTCAAATCGGTGGAGCCTTTCACTTTGATACCTTCTACAAGCAGATAGCAGTGGCCTATGGACTAGGACTGCGTCTGAACCTTTCTTTTTTCATTTTGCGTCTGGACTTCGGCGTGAAACTCCATGATCCCGCCCTGCCGGAAGAGCAACGTTGGCGTATGAAACCCAAATGGAAAGACGATATGGCATTTCATTTCGCTATCGGTTATCCATTCTAAAAAACACAGAGAATATATGCTGAAACCCTACATGGTTCCCAATGTACCGGAATGTGGATGTGATGAAGCCGGAAGAGGCTGTCTTGCAGGTCCGGTGTTTGCAGCGGCAGTAATATTGCCGGCCGACTTTGACAATCCGCTCCTGAATGACTCCAAACAACTCAGCGAAAAACAACGCTATGAACTGCGTCCCATCATAGAACAATCAGCCCTGACTTGGGCTGTAGGTGTGGTTTCAGCCGAAGAAATCGACCAAATCAATATTCTCAATGCCTCCATATTAGCAATGCATCGTGCCATAGCGCAACTTAATCCGCAGCCGCAGCACATCTTGGTGGATGGCAATCGCTTTAAACCCTATGAATTTATACCTTATCGCACTGTGGTCAAGGGGGATGCAATCTATATGTCGATTGCAGCAGCCTCAGTTCTAGCAAAAACCTATCGGGATGACTATATGGACGCTCTGGCCAAGGACTATCCGCAATACGACTGGCTTTCCAATAAAGGATATCCAACCGCGAAACATCGAGCCGCCATTGCTCAACATGGCATCACACCGCATCATCGTCTCACATTTCGTATGAAATAAATCTTCTCAATGCAGTTATGAAAATAGTATGGTTTGACCTAAACAGTTCTTATGCCCATTCGTCGCTTGCCTTGCCTGCTCTGCATGCACAAGTAAAAGAAGACACGTGTGAATGGAGTGTGGTGTCGGCCACCATCAACGAACAAGTGGGTGTGATGGTCAGAGACCTCTATGCTCAAAAACCCGAAGTTGTGGTTGCCACCCTGTGGTTGTTTAACCACGAAGTGATGCTGCAAGTGTTGTCACGCTTCAAGAACTTATCTCCCTCATGCAAGATAATCTTAGGCGGTCCGGAATTTTTGGGCGATAATGAAGCGTTTCTGCGAAAAAATACTTTTGTTGACTGTGTCTTCAGAGGCGAAGGAGAAGAAATGTTTCCACGTTGGCTGACCAAATGGAGAACTCCCGGGGAATGGCATGAGATAGAAGGATTATGTTATCTGCATGAATCGGTGTATAAGGACAATGGATTAGCCCGTGTGGCTGATTTTTCAGGATTGCATGCTCCGGAAGAGAGCTGTCTGTTCAATTGGAACAAACCCTTCGTACAACTGGAAACCACCCGAGGATGCTTTAATACATGTGCTTTCTGCGTGAGTGGTGGAGAAAAACCCGTGCGTTCATTGTCCATGCCACAGATACGAAGACGCTTGGCAGTGATAAGCGAGCATGGCATTCATGATGTGAGAGTGTTGGACCGAACATTTAATTTTCATGCAGGCAGAGCAGAAGAATTGTTAGAATTGTTTGCAGAGTATGCAGGCAGAATGCGTTTTCACTTAGAAATACATCCCGCCTTTCTTTCACAACGGATTCGTCAGTTGTTGAGCCAAATGCCCCCGGGAGTACTTCATTTGGAAGCCGGTATACAAAGTTTGCGTGAAACAGTGTTGCAACAAGCACAACGTAAAGGCAAACTTACAGCCGCCTTAGAAGGCTTGCATTTCCTGTCGGGCCTGACAAATATGCAGACCCATGCCGACCTGATAGCTGGCCTGCCCGGATATGGCTTGGAGGCGATGAAAGAAGATGTTGTAGAACTGGCCCGTTGTGGCGTGGGAGAAATACAATTGGAGTCCCTGAAGGTGTTGCCCGGCACTCAGATGCGCCGTAGGGCAGAGGAGTGGGGATTGGTGTATGCTCCGTATCCTCCCTATGAAGTGTTGCAAACGCATGACATCACTTTGGAGGAGCTTCAGATCTCACACAGTCTATCACGCATGTTGGATGGATACTACAATACTCCGGCATGGAGGGAGGTGACGCGTCGATTGTTGATTCACTATCCGGCGTTTTTAGACAGCTTTGTGGCTTATCTGACAGAACATGCTTTGATAGATCAGCCCATGAGTCTGGAGAAACGAGGTTTGGTGTTGTATGAATACTGTGTCGCATATTATCCGACAGAGCAAGTTATGGTGAGTCAAGCCTGGATTGAAGCCGGCATGTCGCTGAAGAAAACACCCGCAGCGTCGGTGCTCACCAAGCATCTTTTGCCCCCTGAACAATGGGAAGAAGTGTATTATTCAAGAAGTGAGGGTAAGTTGCGCTGGGCTTTTCTGCCCACAGATGCAGAACACAAGCATGGATATTGGTATGGATGGGAAGCCGAGAAGCAGAATATATATCCTGTATTCAAGGCGAGAGTGTAGTGGATAGATAAAAAGTGGTTTTATTCAACAATTCTTCTTACTTTTGTGTTACAATAAGTGGAGTATTAACCATTCTAATCGTAAGAGTTATGAAAAGAAATTCATTGTCAAAGTTTTGTGCGTTTCTGTTCACGGTGTTACTGGTGTCATGCAGTGTGACGCAAGAGCAGCAGACGATTGTGACCGAGCGTTATGAGAAGTCTGAGATGAGTTGCCTGAAGGAAGGGCTGAGTGATAGCATTAACCTGCATGTGGTGGTGGACTATCCTACAGAAATAGAGGGAGTGGGAGAAGAAGCACTACACAACATCCAATCTACCCTGATTAAACATTCCTTGGGCGAAGACTACCTGCGCTATGCTACTGTGGATGAGATGTTGGCAGCATTTGCCGAAGATGTGCTCAATGAGTATCGTCGGGATAATCTTCCGTTGTATGAAGAGATGAGTGAATATGAAGAATATGGCATGAATCTGAATAATGAGCATTTTCTTGAAGTAGATGTGCAGACAGATGAGGGTAGGGTTCTTTCGTTTTCTGTGGAGCGTTATCTGTATTTGGGAGGTGCACATGGCATCAATAACCGTCTTTTTCTTAATTTTGATAAGCAGACCGGTTGTGTGCTGACCGAAAACGACCTTTTTATAGAGGGTGCAGAAGAAGACTTGACGCATTTGTTGTTGCTCAACCTTGTGCGTCAGAACGATGATTTGTCTTTGATTTCAGATGTAGAGGCATCTGACTATGAAAAAGAGTCCATACGTCCGAATGGTAATTTCTATTTTGCGCCGGAGGGTGTGGTGTATATCTTTAATCCTTATGAGATTGGTCCGTATTCTTTGGGTGAGACCAATATCTGTATTCCTGTAGAGGAAGTAAGACCTTATTTAAAAGCTGAATGGAATCTTTATGCACATGAACAGTGATAGATAGCTCTGTGTGAGCATAGAGCATGTTCTGAGCCCTAAGCAGTCTTAACCCGTGAATCGATGTGGTTGAGACTGTTTTGTTTTTTTTGTCGTAGGGGAGTTAAATCATTGGAGTGGTGGATAAGGGAATTGTTGATAAGTATGCATGTGGTTGATTTGTCTTTTTACGCTTGTTTTCGTAATTTTGCAAATTATAAAATCAGCCGGTATATGACGTATTTAGTGTTGCGATTTTCTTCTATTGGTAATGTGGCAATGACAGTTCCTGTTGTTGCTACACTGGCTCATGAACATCCGAATGATACGTTTGTATATGTTTCGCAGAAGAAACTGGCAGCGATGTTTTCCGGTGTGCCTAATGTGCATTTTTTTGAGCTTGACTTTCAAGGTAAACATGGCGGATTTTTAGGTTTGAGACGACTGTATAAACAGATTACTGATGAGTGGTCGGTGGATTATGTGGTGGATTTACAGCATAGTTGGAAGACCCGATTGTTTTCTGTTTTTTTTCGCATGAGACGCAAGCCCGTTTATTCCTTGTGTGAGGAGAAGAGGAGTAAGAAGACTTTTGTGCAGAAGGGTGCGAAGGGACTACAAGCACTGAGGAGTGAGATATGGCGTTATGCCGATGTGTTTTCTCAGGTGGGACTGAACTGGAAGGGTCATTTTCAACCGATGTTGACAGATCCCCTTTTGTCGGCGCGTATAGAGGTGATGTATGGGGAGAAAGTGGGTAAGTGGATAGGGATAGCGCCTTTTGCAAAATACAAAAGTAATGTGTTGCCTTATCGACTGACAAAAGAAGTGATTGCACACTTTGCGAGCCGAGATGATGTGCGCGTTTTCTTGTTTGGTGCAGGCAGAGTGGAGAGTGAAATGTTGCGTCAGTGGTCGATGATTTTTAGTGATGTGACGTGTGTGGCAGGAAATTTGCGGTTAGAAGAGGAGTTTGAATTGATGCGCCATCTTGATGTGATGTTGTGTATGGATTCGGCTAATCAACATTTGGCATC
The DNA here is from genome assembly GCA_017647145.1 of Paludibacteraceae bacterium. Classification (GTDB taxonomy): domain Bacteria; phylum Bacteroidota; class Bacteroidia; order Bacteroidales; family Paludibacteraceae; genus Gallipaludibacter. The sequence continues at coordinate 45,163 of JAGCLD010000045.1, read as the reverse complement.
GTTGGTAGGACTTCGTGCTGTGAGCATTTGGGGTGGTACGCATCCTGATGTTGGTTATTCAGCATGGGCACAACGCGAAGATGACATCTTGCAACTGGATGTGGCGTGTCGTCCGTGTTCTGTGAATGGCGTGAATGAGTGTAAACGAGGGGATTTTGCTTGCATGAATCATGATGTTGGACATATCATCTCTGTGGTGGAGAATTGCTTGAAATAAGAGAAACAATATAAATAACGAACATAATAAATTAAAAATATATATGGGAAGAATAATTGCGTTAGCGAATCAAAAAGGAGGGGTGGGCAAGACCACCACAGCCATTAATCTGGCAGCATCTTTAGCATCATTGGGTAAGAAAGTGTTGTTGGTGGATGCCGATCCACAGGCCAATGCTTCATCCGGATTAGGAATTGATATCCGAAATATTGATTTTACGATTTATGAATGTTTGATTGACGGTGTGCCGGCTCAGCAGGCTATTCAATCGACAGAATTAGACAATCTGGATGTGATGCCATCGCATATAGACCTTGTTGGTGCAGAGATAGAAATGCTTGAGATGGAAGACCGTGAGAAGATAATGTGTGGCATGCTTGAATGTTTGAAGGATAGTTATGATTATATCTTGATTGACTGTTCTCCTTCCTTAGGTCTTATTACTGTGAATTCTCTCACGGCATCAGATGCTGTGATTATTCCTGTGCAGTGTGAGTATTTTGCCTTAGAAGGAATCAGCAAGTTGCTGAATACGATTAAGATTATTAAAGGTAAGTTGAATCCGAATTTGGCTATTGAAGGTTTCTTATTGACAATGTATGACAATCGTTTACGCCTTGCGAACCAAGTGTATGATGAAGTGAAGAAACATTTTCGCAATATGGTGTTTGATACCGTTATAGCGCGTAATGTACGCTTGAGCGAGGCTCCGAGTCATGGTAAGCCCGTGTTGCTGTATGATGCAGAGTCAAAAGGAGCATGTAACTATCTTGATTTAGCCAAAGAATTGATTCAACGAACAACAAAATAGCAGAGATTATGGCAAAGAAGAGTTTTTCATTGGGAAGAGGCCTTGATGCATTGATTGATACAGAGCATGTTTCTACTAACGGTTCTTCTTCAATATGTGAGGTTCGTTTAAGCGAGATTGTTCCAAATCCTAATCAACCTCGCAAGAATTTTGACGAAGAGGCTTTGAGTGAATTGGCAGCCTCCATTCGCGAGTTGGGTGTGATTTCTCCCATTACCTTGCATAAGAATTCAGACTCAAGTTATATGATTATCGCAGGTGAGCGTCGTTATAGGGCAGCCAAAATGGCTCAACTGACAACGATTCCCGCCTACATACGTACTGTGGCAGATGAGCAAATCATGGAAATGGCACTCATTGAGAATATTCAACGTGAGGATTTGGATGCCATTGAGATAGCATTAGCTTATCAACGCTTGATTGATGAATATAACTTGACTCAAGAACGTATGAGTGAGCGAGTAGGGAAGAAGCGTGCAACCATCGCCAATTATCTGCGTTTACTCCGCTTGCCCGCAGAAATACAATTGGGGATTAAAGAACACAAGATAGAGATGGGGCATGCGCGTGCTTTGCTTGCATTGGATGATGCAGCATCACAGATTGCTTTGTATAAGCGTGTTGTGTCGGAAGGACTCTCTGTGCGTAAAATAGAAGAGTTGGTGCGTAATCCTCAGCGTGAGGGAGGAAATGATTCGTCGCAGAAGGTGAAATCACTGCCTGAGTGTAAAGAATTACAAAACCGATTGTCAGAGGTGTTTGGCACTAAGGTGTCATTCTCTTGTAATCAAGAAGGGAAGGGCAAGATCAGTGTTCCGTTTAAGAATGATGAAGAACTTAATCGGATTTTGGCTCTCTTGGATAGAATTTCGTAATCATTAAACCGAGATGTCGCGTGTTGGTTCGTAGAATGTTTCTTTTGTTGATGTTATTGCTCCTTGTGAGTGCAGGAAATGTGTGTGCCGATGTGCATGACACAGTTCCATCGTTCATTGAGGAAAGAACTTATCATTCAAGAAAGGATACAGCGACGATGCGTTATGGAGAAGTGAAACCCATTGAGATTGACACACAATTGGTGGTGTTTAAGCCCGACCCAATGCGTGCGGTTTGGATGGGTGCTATCATACCCGGCTATGGGCAGATTTACAACCGTAAGTATTGGAAATTACCCATTGTGTATGGAGGTTTCTTAGGCTGTGCATACGCTATTTCATGGACGGGTACACGCTATGTGGATTATAAGACAGCTTATCGTGATATCATTGACAATGACCCTACAAGCAATTCTTTTATGGACATACTTCCGGAGGGTTATACGCTGGAAAGTCTTGGAGGAATCAGTCAGTATAGCAGGACCTTGCAGACACGTCAGAATACATTCAGGCGTTATCGCGACCTGAGTATTATCATCTCTGTAGTGTTTTATGCTTTGACTTTAGTGGATGCGTATGTTGATGCTCAGTTGTATGATTTTGATATATCACCGGATTTGTCGATGTATATAACACCCGGTATTTTGGAGTATGGAGAGCAGAACAGACAGAAAGCTGCTTCTCTGCAATTAACCATTAATTTTTAATATTCATGAGAATAAGTTCTATTTCTTTAGTCAGCATATTGTTGTTATTTATCCCAATCCATGTTTATGCAGATATGGTGCTGACGGATTCTGTGTTTCACACGGGCACAAAAGATTCGGTGTTGAATGTGCGTGATGCAGTGGATGACATGTTGGGTAATCTGTTGGAAGATTGGGTGATGACGTATGTAGAGGAGGATGAATGTGACACTACGGCTTCTGCACCCACGTATGCAGACTCAGTGTATGTGGCACGTCTTAGCCGTTTGCCCTATGTGATGGAGATGCCCTATAACGACAAGGTGCGCGCGTTTATAGATATGTATGTGATGAAACGCAGGCAACAATTGGGCACTTTGTTGGGATTGTCCACTTATTATTTTCCTATTTTTGAGGAAGCCTTGACGCGACATGATTTGCCCTTAGAATTAAAGTATCTTCCTATCATAGAATCTGCTCTGAAGCCAACTATCGTTTCGCATGCAGGTGCAGCAGGTTTGTGGCAGTTTATTGTTTCAACCGGAAGAATGTATGGACTGGAGATTAATAGTCTGATTGATGAACGCTGTGATCCATTGAAATCAACTGATGCGGCGTGTCGTTATTTAAAAGACTTGTATGGCATTTATGGAGATTGGCATCTGGTGATAGCTGCCTATAATTGTGGTCCGGGCAATGTGAACAAAGCTATACGACGTTCTGGTGGTAAGCGTGACTATTGGGCAATCTATCCTTATTTGCCTCGCGAGACACGTGGGTATGTCCCTATCTTTATTGCAGCCAACTATGCAATGAATTATCATTGTGAGCATAATGTGTGTGCTCAAAAGGTGAATATGCCTGTGGTGGTGGATACGATTATGACAACTCATCGGATTCACCTTGAACAACTGGCACATGTGTTGAATGTGCCCATAGAGGAGTTGAGAATGTTGAATCCTCAGTATCGCCGAGATGTGATTCCCGGCAATGGAAAGGCTTATTCCATTTGCTTACCGGCTTCGTATGCTGAACTGTACATTGATAAAGAACAAGAAGTATTAGCGTATAAGGCGGATGAATTGATAAATAACAGAAGAGCAGAGATTAACATGGCTCAACAGAGTGGACACGTTTATGGTAATGGCGTGATTTACTACAAAGTGAAGTCGGGTAATACTTTAGGAGGAATTGCACAGAAGTACAGGGTGTCGGTTGCACAACTGAAGAAATGGAATAATATCAAAGGCACTACCATCCGAGTAGGGCAAACTCTCAAGATTTATCATTAAACATGGAAAAACTCTATTATACCATCAAAGAAGTAGCCGCCATGATTGGTGTGTCAGAAAGCACTTTGCGTTATTGGGAAACTGAGTTTGTACAGTTAAGACCATCGCGTACACCCGGAGGAAGACGGCGTTATACGACTGAAGACATTGAAAAGGTGAAGCAGATAGTGTACTTGTTGGCAGACCAGAAAATGCATGTTGATGGGGCGAAACACAGACTGCAATCTCGTCCGGATGAGATTGCAAGGAAACAACAAATAGCTGAATCCCTGAAGAATATAAAACAAGAACTTGTTGAAATAAAGAGATTTTTATAACACCTGCATAAGCATAGTTAGATTATGAAAAGAATAGTTTATGTTTTCCTTTTGCTTTTATTCGTACACAGTGGATGCGTTAAGCAATCAGATGTGCAACAGGTTAATCAACCCAAGAATGTTATCTTATTTATAGGTGACGGAATGGGGTTGGCTCACGTAACAGCAGCTATGGCAGAGTCGGAAAATGGTTTGAACATAGAGCGTTGTACGCATGTGGGTTTGTCTAAGACTTATTCAGCCAGTCATTATGTGACGGATTCAGGTGCAGGAGGTACAGCCATTGCTTGTGGTGTTAAGACAACGAATGGTATGATTGGTGTGACACCTGACTCGGTAGCCGTGGAATCTATATTGGAGATGGCAGAACGCAATGGCTTAGCAACAGGGGTGGTAGTAACATGTGGGTTGACGCATGCAACACCCGCATCTTTTGTGGCTCATCAACCTAATCGACACATGAATGAAGCCATTGCCATGGACTATTTAGGACTGGACATTGATGTGTGTGTAGGCGGTGACAGGAAAGCATTTGAGGAGCGTGAGGATGGACGTAATTTGCTGTTAGAATTACAGGAGAAGGGTTATTGTGTAGTGGAAGGAATAGATTCGATATGTCAAGTTAATAGTGACCGTTTTTATGGCTTCCTGCGTGGTAATTCCTATGATATACCCCAAATGCCAGAACGTGGTGATGTGTTGCCTAGAGCAGTGGAAAAAGCTATTGATGTGTTGAGCAAGAAGCCGGAGGGATTCTTCTTAATGGTAGAAGGCTCGCAAATAGATTGGGCTGCTCATGGTAATAATCTTCCAGTCTTGTTAGAAGAACTATTTGATTTTGATGCTGCAATAGGTAAAGCCCTTGATTTTGCCCAAAACAATGGAGAAACTTTAGTGATAGTGACTGCAGATCATGAAACGGGTGGATTGTCGTTAGTACAAGAGACAGATAAGGATCTATCAACTTGGCAAGAACAATCAAGCAAGGGTGCTCAGAAGCAAAAGAATAAGCGCTATCAGGCCACCTTTGCTACAACAGGACACTCTGCCTCTATGGTGCCTATTTATTCCTTTGGTCCGGGTGCTACTTCCTTTACAGGGATTATGGAGAATACGGGCTTTAAAGATAAGATTAGTGGCTTGTTGGTAATAGAATAATTAATATTGATACTCATTGGTGGGTATTGTACAATCTTAAACAGTATAGATTGTGAATTAGATTTATCTTTGTAATTGATTTTTATAACATAGGTTATGCGTTTATCAGAGTTAAGAGAAGGAGAAAAGGGTGTCGTGGTCAAGGTGTTGGGCCATGGTGGGTTTCGTAAACGCATTGTTGAGATGGGGTTTATTAAAGGTAAGGTAGTTCAAGCTGTGATGAATGCCCCTTTTCATGACCCGGTGAAGTATCAGGTGATGGATTATGAGGTTTCTTTGCGTCGAAAAGAAGCTACTATGATTGAAATCATTACCTTAGAAGAGGCATTGCACCAAGATGTATTACCCACTTCGCATGGTTCAATCAACGAAGAACATACTCTTACTGATGAACAACTGAAGCGTATAGCATTGGGTAAACGTCGTACAATTAATGTTGTTTTGGTAGGTAACCCTAATTGTGGCAAGACTTCTTTGTTTAATATAGCATCGGGTAGTCATGAACATGTGGGCAATTATTCGGGTGTGACCGTAGATGCAAAAGAAGGTCTATTTCGCTTTCAAGGTTATGATTTTCGTATCATTGATTTGCCTGGAACTTATTCTCTCACCGCTTATACACCCGAAGAACTCTATGTGCGTAAGTACATCATAGAACAAACTCCGGATGTTATTATTAATGTGGTAGATGCAGCCAATCTGGAGCGTAATCTATATTTGACCACTCAATTGGTGGATATGAATCAACGCGTTGTTGTGGCGTTGAATATGTATGATGAATTAGAAAAGAGTGGTGATCAATTAGATTATAAACAACTGAGTGTGTTGTTTGGTATTCCGATGATTCCTACCGTATGTAAAAAAGGACTGGGTGTGGATCACTTGTTTCACCTTATTATCAATATGTATGAAGGAGGTGACTTCTTTGATAAGTCAGGTAATATTTCCCCGGATATTCTTAAGGAATTGAATGAATGGCATGAGACGGATGTTCATGATCAGCAATCAGCAGATTATGCTCGCCATGTGGCTAATGAACAACATGAAATAGAACGTACTTATCGTCATATTCATATTAATCATGGTAAGGTGTTGGAGACTGCGATTGATAGTATTAAAGAAGAGATTGCTAGTAATGAAGAAATCAGACATCGCTATTCTACACGCTTTTTGGCTATTAAATTACTCGAAAATGATAGCGAAATAAGTGATGTGATTAAGAGTTTGCCAAATGCTGAACGTATTTTAAGTGTTGTTGAGAAGGAAAGAAAGTGTGTTTTCTCTATCTTAAAAGAGGATAGTGAGGCTGCTATTACTAATGCTAAGTATGGCTTTATTGCCGGGGCATTGCAAGAGACGTATGTGAAGAATAAACAACAACGAGAGACTCAAACTCAGAAGATAGATAGTATTACGATGCACAGAGTGTGGGGTTATCCTATATTTTTTACTTTGTTGTTTGTTATTTTTGAAGCTACGTTTCTTCTTGGGGAATATCCCATGATGTGGATAGAAAGGTTGGTGAGTTATGTTGGTGACTTTTTACGTGTCAGCATGAATGATGGCATGTTGAAGGACTTATTGGTGGATGGTGTGATAGGTGGCGTAGGTGGTGTGTTAGTGTTTCTTCCTAATATCTTAATCTTGTATTTTTGTATTTCGATTATGGAGGATTCGGGATATATGGCGCGTGCAGCTTTCTTGATGGATAAGATTATGCATAAGATGGGACTGCATGGCAAATCTTTTATCCCTCTGATTATGGGTTTTGGATGTAATGTTCCTGCGGTGATGGCTACTCGCACATTGGAGAGTCGTAAAAGTCGTTTAATTACTATGTTGATTGTACCTTTGATGTCTTGTAGTGCGCGACTTCCTGTGTTTCTGCTTTTGACTTCTGCGTTTTTTCCTTCGCATGGTGGATTGGTGTTGTTGGCACTTTATTGTTTGAGTATAATCACTGCTTTTTTTGCTGCACGCTTATTAAGTCGCTTTGTTGTGAAGGGTGAGGATTCTCCTTTTGTTATGGAACTTCCTCCTTATCGCATGCCTACCGGACAATCCATATTGCGGCATACATGGGAGAAGGGCAAGCAGTATTTAAAGAAAATGGGAGGCATTATTCTTTTTGCTTCTATTATCATTTGGTTTTTGGGTTATTTTCCTCATACGGAAGATGTAATGACTGCTCAGCAACAACAAGAACAGTCTTATATTGGTCATATTGGCAAGGCTATGGAACCTGTGATAGCTCCTCTTGGCTTTGATTGGCAAATGGGTGTTGGATTGCTGACCGGTATAGGTGCAAAGGAATTGGTGGTTAGTACCTTGAATGTGCTATATGCTAATGGTGAAGAGGTTACTGCTTCTTCTTTACCGGAGCGTATGGGTGTTTCCCCATTGGCTGCATTGAGTTATATGCTATTTATTCTCTTTTATTTTCCTTGTGTGGCTACGGTGGTTGCTATAGGACAGGAGTCGAAAAGTTGGAAGTGGGCTTTATTTGCCATTTTGTATACTACTCTGCTGGCATGGTTGGTGTCGTTTGGTGTGTATCAGCTTGGTAGTTTGTTATCGTAAGAACTCATTTTTATTGTATTATGGAAGAACGTATTCAATTAGCTGTAAGTTTATTTAAGAATGGTTATAATTGTTCTCAATCAGTAGTGGCTGCCTTTGCTGATTTGTATGGTATTGACCGTTCTACCGCACTCCGTATGTCTGCTTCTTTTGGAGGTGGTATTGGCCGTATGCGCTTGACTTGTGGTGCTGCATGTGGTTTATTTCTTTTAGTGGGATTGGAGACGGGTGCTGTAGATGGAGATGATAGAGATGGAAAGTCAGCTAATTATAGTGTTGTGCAACAACTTGCTAAAGAGTTTGAGGGTGAGAATGGGAGTCTGACTTGTGCTGAGTTGTTGGGTCTTTCGGAGCATGAACCTATTAGTTCACAAGCTGAGGCGCGTACTACGAGTTATTATAAGAAACGTCCTTGTGCGATGATGGTGGAGAGTGCAGCTCGTATTTTTTCTGCTTTTTATGTACAACGTCATTAGTTGTGTGAGGATGTTACAAATGCCGGGTGTGGTGTTTATTCTAATGTGTTGAGGGTTAGGGCTCCCTCTTCGTCTAAATATGCATACGAAAAGTGTTGTATGCAGTCTCCTAAGATAATTATTCTGCTTTCTTTTGCAATCATCAGGTCGAGCATGATGTGTCGATGTCCGAATATGTAATAGTCGGCGTGTGTGTGTGATTCGTGTTGTTTTGCAAACTTCACTAAGGTTTCGTTTTCTTCGCCTTGATATTCGTTTTCTTGTTTGAGTTCCTTTTTTCTATTGCTTGCTGACCATTGTAGTCCGAAGCTCATGCCCCATGCTGATGGGAGCATTGCAAAGAGTCGTTGGCACAAAGTATTGTGAAATATTGCTCTTAGCAGTCCAAACTTTTTTTCGTGTGTGTAGAGTCCGTCTCCGTGTGCCAAGTAGCATGTTTTTCCGTTAATGACAATGGTTTCGTGGCTTCTGTGTACTTTCATTCCTATTTCTTCTTCCAGATAACCGAATGTCCAGATGTCATGATTGCCGATGAAGAAGTGTAACTCTATTCCTGCATCTGATAGTTGGGCTAATTTTCCTAAAAATCGTACGTGTCCTTTGGGTACAACATGCTTGTATTCAAACCAAAAGTCAAACATATCTCCCATAAAGTAGATGGAGGTGGCTCCTTCTTTTTGTATGTGGTCGAGCAGTTCGACAACTTTTTGTTCGTGTTGTCGTTTGTTGCTCATGAGCTTTGATCCTAAATGAGCATCTGATATGAAATATGTTTTACCCATGTTTGTCTTGTGTGGGATTATATCTTAATCCTTGCTTAATAACGTACTAATATCCTACTAATAACCTACTAGGGTTAGGTGATTTATAAGAATCCTAATTCTAATTTGGCTTCTTCTGTCATCATGTCTTTGTTCCATTCGGGTTCAAATACAAGGTTGACATTTACTTCTTTGACTCCTTCTACACTTTCTAATTTCATGCGTACGTCTTCCATGATGAAGTCGGCAGCCGGGCAATTAGGTGCCGTGAGTGTCATATCTACATCAAGTTTTCCATCTTCTTGTAGGTCGATTTTGTATATGAGTCCTAAGTCATAAATGTTGACCGGTATTTCAGGGTCAAACACTGTTTTAAGCATTTTTACGATTCTTTCTTCCGTTTCGAGAAATTCAGCCATAGTGCTTTGTTTTTTTATATGAGTTCAATGAGTTTGTCGAGGGTAGGGTGTGTTCCGAGTTTTCCGTTGATGACTGCTACTGTTTCTATTTTGCCTTTGGCGCATAGTTTCATGTCGGATTTTCTGTAGATGGCTTGGTGGAACACATATTTTATGCTTTCTTTTTTTACGCATAACTTGCTGACATATTCATCTCCCGGTCTTAGAGAAAATTTGTATGCAATCTCTATGCGTGCTACAACGGCGTCACATCCTTCATCATGGAGTTGTGCAAAGCTTACTCCATGTGCTAAGAGGAACTCGTGTCGTGCGTGTTCGAAGTAGTGTTGATAGTTTGCATTGTTGACAATGCCTTGCAGGTCACACTCATAGTCGCGGACCTTGTCTGTTATTTCAAAAATATAGTTCATTCAGTTATCCTTTTTTTTCTAATTATTGTCATTCCGTCGCGCAAAGGTAGAATTATTTTTTCTATTCTGTCATCTTGCGCTACGTAATCGTTAAATTCTTTTATTCCAATGGTTTGATAGTCATTTGCTTGTGGTTGTGTGAGTACTTTCCCGTCCCACAGTGTGTTGTCGGCAATCATGTAGCCATTGGGGTTGAGTCGGTCTATTAGTTTTTCATAATAGGCTTTGTATTGTCTTTTGTCGGCATCAATGAATATCAGGTCATACATTTCGTTGGTTGTATCTATATACTGCAATGCATCCTGAATGTGTAGTGTGATTTTTTTTCCTAATGGACTGAGGGATAGGTTGTGTCGGATGAAGTCTTCCATTTCATCGTTTGATTCAACGGTGTGTAATTCTCCATCTTCTCTTAATCCTTCTGCCAAGCACAAGGCGGAATATCCCGTAAATGTTCCTAATTCCAGTATTCGATGAGGCTGAATCATCTTGCTCAGCATGCTTAATAGCCTTCCTTGTGTGTGTCCGGATAGCATGCGTGGATTGTAGGTTCTTACGTGTGTGTCTCGATTGATTTTGCTTAATACATCTCCTTCTGGGTCAATGTGTTGGGCAATATATTCTTCTAATGTCATACGTATTTGAGTGTGTTAATATTTGCAGAAGTATAGATTTCTTGTGCTATTGCTTGGAGTTGTTCGGGTGTGAATGTTTCAATTTTCTTGTATGCCTCTTGCCATGGTTCTACTTTTCCCAGTCTTAATACGCTTTTGGCTATGCTTAAAGCATTGTTCTCGGAGTTTTGTGCGGCGATGGCCATTTGTCCCTTTATTTGGCGTTTATAACGTTTGAGAGCTTGCTCTGTGATGGGAGTGTTGCATAGTTTGCTGAGTTCTTTTTTGACTAGTTGTTCACATCGTGTGACGTTCTCCGGATCGCACCCGAAATACACTTCCCAATAGCCGGTGTCGCTCAGGGGGATATAGAGGGATTCTACGGTATAGACCAATCCATTTTTTTCTCTTAGTGAGAGGTTTAGACGGCTATTCATTCCGGGTCCACCGAGGATGTTATTGAGTAGGTATAGGCCTAGTCGTTTGGGTTCATGCAGGCTGTATGCTCGTCCGCCACACACGAAATGTGTCTGATGTGTTTCTTTAGTAAATTCTTGGTGTAAGCATTTGTTGACGTCAACTACTCCTTGCCTGATATAGCTTGAGGTAGGGTGGTGTGGGTACTTTAGTTGCAGGGTTTGCAGTGTGTTGATGATTTGGTTGAAGTTTACATTCCCTTGCAAGAAGAATACAATGCGTTCCGGTGTATAGTGTCGGCGATGAAAATCGGTCAATGTGAGTGAGGTAAATGACGAGATGGTGTCTTTTGTACCAAGAATTGCATTGCCCAATGTGTGCTTACCATACATCAGTGCTTCGAAGTCATCAAATATGAGTTCCGAAGGTGAATCGTTATAGGATTCAATTTCGTCGCATATAACAGAGAGTTCTTTCTTACGTTCATTTTCTGCAAACACAGAGTCGAACACCATGTCATAGAGCAGTTCTATAATGCTCTTGCAGTCATCTTTCATGCATGCAGCATAGATTGCAGTTTCCTCTTTAGTGGTATATGCATTGAGTTCACCTCCAATGCTTTCTATTCTGTTGATGATTTGTCGGGCACTTCTTTTATTGGTCCCTTTGAAGAGCATGTGCTCCACATAGTGTGCAATTCCATGTTCATGCATTTGCTCATCCCTCGTTCCAACATCCACCAAGAATCCACAATAGATAATGTCAGAGTCGTTGTGTTGCCATACTACTCTCATCCCATCTGGGAGAGTGTGTATGTGTGTGTGGCCGTTATTTTTGTGTTGTGGGTCAAACATGTTTGAATTATTATCACTACTCTGTGGTGCAAAATTAAGCAATATGTACGGATTCTAAAAACCCAAGGAGTTTAATTCCATGACTTTTTCTCATTTGGGGATTAGATAAATTCCCGTTCATCCCCCTAAAACGGCAGTCGGTCGCAAAAACTTGCCTATCCACATTTTTTAATGTATCTTCGCAGGGTTTTTTAATGGTATAATACACATAATATAAACTTATATCTTATGAGAATTAAAGTGAGCGACACAAATCAAGTCGCATGGAGAGAAATTAATGTAAAAACTCATCTTCCTGAAAAGTTATCTAAATTAGAAGAAATTGCACAAAACCTATGGTGGGTGTGGAATGCAGATGCAATGGATATGTTCCGTCAGATAGATTCAGAAGCATGGAAATTATCCGGCTCAAATCCCACTATGTTGCTGAGCATTTTGAGTTATGACAAATTAGTTGCTTTGTCAGAAGACAAGGCTTTTATGGAGAAGTTAAATCGCATTTATGCTGACTTCCATGCTTATATGCAAACCCCTAAAGATACGACACGTCCGTCAGTGGCCTATTTTTCAATGGAATATGGTTTAACTCATGTGTTGAAGATTTATTCAGGCGGTTTAGGTGTTTTGGCAGGTGACTATTTAAAGGAAGCCAGTGATAGCAATGTAGATATGGCAGCGGTTGGATTCCTTTATCGTTATGGTTACTTTACCCAAACACTTTCAATGGATGGACAACAAATTGCCAACTACGAAGCACAAAACTTCGGTAATCTTCCTATCACTCAAGTAAAGGACGAAAACGACGCTCCTGTTGTGGTAGAAGTTCCTTATCCAGGTCGCACCGTGTATGCATATGTTTGGCAGGTGGCAGTAGGTCGCATCAACCTTTACCTTTTGGATACAGACCACGAACTCAACAATGAGTCAGACAGAACCATTACCCACCAACTCTATGGCGGAGACAATGAACATCGCTTGAAACAAGAAATCATGCTTGGTATCGGTGGTATGTTGGCATTGAAGAAAATGGGTATTTCTAAGCAAGTGTATCACTGTAACGAGGGTCATGCCGCTCTTATCAATGTTCAACGTTTGGTTGATTTTATTGAAAACGATCACCTCACCTTCAATCAAGCATTAGAAGTAGTGCGTGCAAGTTCATTATACACAGTGCACACCCCTGTTCCTGCAGGACATGACTTCTTTGAAGAAAACGTATTTGGCGCATACATGGGTGAATATCCAGCCAAACTCGGCATTTCTTGGGGTGAATTCATCGATATGGGACGTGAAAATCCAGGCACTAATGACAAGTTCTGTATGAGTACATTTGCATGCAACACATGTCAAGAAGTCAACGGTGTGAGCTGGTTGCACGGTAAGGTTTCACAAAAGATGTTTAATCCAATTTGGAGAGGCTATTTCCCAGAAGAACTGCATGTTAGCTATGTGACAAATGGTGTTCACTTGCCAACATGGACAGCTTCAGAATGGAAGGCTGTGTATGAAAAAGCTATGGGTAAAGAGTTCTATCAAGACCAATCTAATCTTCGTATGTGGTCGCCGATAAATGACTTATCCGATGAAGTAATTTGGAACACTCGCATGGGTCTTAAAAATAAATTAATCACCTATATTCGCGACCAATTTAGAGAAAATTGGTTGAAGAATCAAGGTGACCCATCACGCATTGTTTCTATCTTAGAAGGAATTAATCCTAACGCACTTATCATCGGATTCGGACGCCGCTTTGCTACATACAAGCGTGCTCATTTGCTCTTCACTGACTTAGAACGTCTCTCACGCATTGTGAATAATCCGGAACGTCCGGTACAATTCCTTTTCACCGGTAAGGCTCACCCAGCTGATGGTGGTGGTCAAGGACTCATCAAGCGCATTATTGAAATTTCACGCATGCCTCAATTCTTAGGAAAGATTATTTTCTTGGAAAACTATGATATGCGTCTTGCAAAACGATTGATTTCAGGTGTGGACATTTGGCTTAACACTCCAACACGTCCACTTGAAGCCTCTGGAACATCGGGTGAGAAAGCACAAATGAATGGTGTTCTCAACTTCTCCGTACTTGACGGATGGTGGCTTGAAGGCTACGTGAATGGAGCTGGATGGGCTTTGACAGAAAAACGCACGTATGAAAACCAAGGATATCAAGACCAATTGGATGCAGCTACCATCTACACCATGTTGGAAAACGAAATCATTCCATTATACTATGCTAAAAACAGCAAGGGCTATTCTCCAGAATGGATTCAAACTATCAAGAACTCCATCACGCAGATTACTCCACGCTTTACAACCAAACGCATGATGGACGACTACTTTGATCGTTTCTACAATAAGTTGGCAAAACGTTCTGCATTCTTGCGTGCTGACAACTTTAGCAAGGCTAAATCCCTCGTGGCATGGAAAGAAAACATGGTTGCAAACTGGGATAATATTCAAGTGGTATCTGTGTCAATTCCTGAAAAGTTTGAACATGCCTCACAAGTGGGCGAAACATATAAACTAGATGTGGAATTGGATGTTAAAGAGCTCAACGATAAAGGTATCGGAGTCGAACTCGTGGCAATCAAAATCAACAAGAACAATGAACATACCTTGTATGAGGTGGCAGAGTTAGACTTGGTAAAGACTGAAGGAAGCCACATGTACTTCTCTACTAACTATCAGTTAGATTATTCAGGAGCATTCAAATATGCATTCCGTATGTTCCCTAAAAATGAAGAATTACCACATCGTCAAGACTTCTGCTACGTACGTTGGTTTTAATCCGCACATACAGCAGACTGCATAAAAAAAACAGACATCTCCAGCAGGTGTCTGTTTTTTTTTATATAATCACTATACTCACCATAAGCAAGAGTAAGCATCACCGTGACTATCTCCGGACTAATAGATAGGAATCAGATACAAAACAGATAGGAACTAGATAAGAACTAGGTAGGAACTAGGTAGGAACTAGATACAATCAAGATACTTTAATATTTCTTTTATCGTACACTAATAAAAGAGAGCGACACCGTCGGTAGGGGGTATCGCTCTTGATTGTGATAGTGATGTGTGTTTAGAGGGCTTTCTCAAGTATGCGACGTGCCATTTCTCCGTCCACATTCTTCAATTCACCAAAGTGTGCGCCCCGTTCAGTAAAGCGTTGACTGATGGTGTCAATGATTTCTTTACCTGCACCGGCTTCAGAAAGACTAGTGCGCAGACCTAAAGATTGGAAGAACGACTTAGTAAGCGTGATGGCTTGACTAATTAGTTGATCTTCATCGCCATTGGTGAGATGCCACACGCGCTCAGCATATTGTAGGAGCTTAGTTCTTTTTTGTTCTTGTAGCACAGTAAGCAAGGCTGTATGCACCATGGCAAGTGATTCGCCGTGAGTAACACCCAACAGTGCTGTCAGTTCGTGTCCAATCATGTGTGTTGCCCAGTCTTGAGTAACTCCCATGCGTATCATGTCATTTAGTGCCAAAGTCGCAGAGAGAACATAGTCACAACGTAAGTCATAGTTGGTGGGGTCAGCTTTGAGTAGAGGGGCTATCTCTATAACAGTTTGCAAGATTCCCTCTGCCCATCTGTCCATCACGCGTGATTGACCGGGTGTAGTCATGTATTGTTCCATGACGTGTACAAATATGTCGGCTAAACTGCATGCAACTTGATGAGGCGGCAATGTATATGTAACCTCCGGGTCAAGGATGGAGAATTGAGGATATGTGGAGTAGAATGCAAATTTCTCTTGTAGAGTCTTGCATGAAATAACAGCTCCGCTATTCATTTCCGATCCTGTTGCCGGCAATGTCATTACGCTGGCGAATGGCAGATATGTTTTGCTATAGCCTTTTTTCACCAGTTCCCATGCATCGAGTTCAGGGTGGGTGAGTGCAGATGCTATTAGTTTTGTTCCGTCAAGCACAGAACCACCACCTACAGCAAGTAGGTAAGTGACATTTTCTTCAATGCCCAATTTAATTGCTTTGCGCAATGTTTCAATGGCAGGGTTAGGCTCAATTCCCCAAAACTCTACATGGTCGTGTTGGCGCAAGGCTTCTTTGACTTGGTCATACACACCATTTTGCTTCACTGAGCCCCCACCAAATGTAACCAATACTTTAGCGTTGGTAGGAATGAGCGTTGCGAGTCGTGCAATTTGTCCTTTTCCGAAGACAAGTCTTGTTGGGTTGCAGAATTCGAAGTTTTGCATGTCGGAATCAGTGTTGTAAGTTTTGGAGATAGCGTTCTGCCTCAATAGCTGCTTTGCATCCTGATGCAGCAGCTGTGATGGCTTGTCTGTAGTGTGGGTCAGCAACATCGCCTGCCGCAAAGACTCCTGGAACATTAGTCATAGGACGTCCGTCTTGGGTTTTTATGTAACCTATTTCGTCGGTTTCTATGTAAGGCTTGAATACATCAGAGTTAGGTTTGTGTCCGATAGCGAGGAAGAATCCGTCTATGTCAATGTGTACGATTTCTTCGTCTGGTTCTCCTTTGCGTTTGACGAGAGTTGCACCTTCTACTCCATTTTCGCCATTGAGTCCTATTGTGTTGTGTTCAAAGAGAACTTCGATGTTTTCAGTGTTCATGACGCGTTCTACCATGATTTTTGATGCACGTAGATAGTCTTTGCGTACAATCATATAAACTTTTTTGCATAGTCCAGCTAAGTATGTAGCTTCTTCACATGCCGTGTCACCACCTCCAACTACTGCTACTGTTTTTTTGCGGTAGAAGAATCCGTCACATGTAGCACATGCTGATACACCCATTCCGGCATATTTTTGTTCGTCGGCAAGTCCGAGGTATTTAGCGGATGCTCCTGTTGCGATGATGACTGTGTCTGCTTCAATTTGGTGTTCGCCATCTATTTCTACTAATTTAGGTGATGTAGAGAAATCTACTTTTGTCACAATACCCCAACGGATGTCTGCACCAAAACGTTTGGCTTGTGCGCGAAGGTCGTCCATCATTTGTCCTCCTTGCACTCCTTCAGGATATCCAGGGAAGTTTTCAATTTCAGTAGTTTGTGTAAGTTGTCCTCCAGGTTGCATTCCTTCGTAGAGGATGGGCTGAATGTTAGCGCGTGATGCGTAGATAGCGGCTGTAAATCCGGCAGGTCCGGAACCAATAATAAGGCAACGTGTTTTTTCCATGATGTTTTCTGTTTATCTTAAATCGTTAATAATTGCATTGGGGTATTGTGTTGTTGTTATTGTGAATGTTTTGTCGTCCATGGTTTGATTATGCTTCAGGTTGGTGAGCACAAGGGTTGTTACATTTCCCCTTGAAGCTTCAAGGACGAGTTTTGTTGGTAGTGTATTGTCTTTTCGTAATGTGACAATCAACTTTCTGATTTCAGAGTATTGTTCTTTAGGGTAGAATACTATGATGTAACTGTCTTTTGCTTGTTGCTTGTCATAGAATTCAATGTTACTTGTACGCTTGAATTGTTTGAGTATAAGTAGTGGATTAGTGCCAGCGAGGTCATCTGCTGTGGGGTTTGTGATGGTGAGTTCGTTGGCTTCATCGTTATAGACTGACTGTGTTGTTCCATCGTAATAGACTTCACTGTCGCCCATGCTGAGGTGGAATTTGTTTCCTTTCATTCGTATGGTTCCTCGATAGATATCGGGGTCGTCTATCATGTCTTCTTGCAGGGCCAGTGTGAAGTTGGCTTGCAGTGCGTTTTTGTCTAGTAGGCTAATCATCTGCGTGATGAGTTGTTCGGGATTTTGTCCGAATATGGGTAGGGTAGCCATGCAGCATAGGGTGATGAATAGTTGTTTTTTCATGTTCATGTGTGTTGTTTTGATGGAAACATTACAATATCAGTGCCATTTTTTGCTGTTTTTACTTTAGGCTCTCCAGTATCTGTGTTAGTGTGTAGTCGTCTTGCACGAGTACTTGTCGTCCTTTGCTTCCGTTATTTGAACTTACAATTCCTGCCGCTTCTAATTGATCAGTGATGCGTCCTGCACGATTATACCCAATTTCAAATGAACGTTGAATAGCTGATGTTGATCCTTGTTGGTGTTCAACTACCCATCTTGCTACTTTCTCAAAGAGAGCGTCGCGCTTGGTCATATCTACGTTATTGTTAGAACTATCTCCTCCTTCAGGGATGTATTCGGGTAGTTCATATGCGCATGGATATGCTTGTTGTTTTTGTATGTGGTGTACGATGTTTTCTACTTCAGGGGTGTCAACGAATGCGCATTGTACGCGTATCAGGTCGCTTCCTCCTGAATAGAGCAGGTCTCCTTTTCCTACAAGTTGGTTGGCTCCCGGTGCATCGAGAATGGTACGCGAGTCAATCATTGATGATACTCTGAATGCTATTCTTCCAGGTACATTGGCTTTGATGACACCAGTGATAATGTTTACTGATGGACGTTGTGTGGCAAGTATCATGTGCATACCCACAGCACGTGCTTTTTGTGTGATTCTTGAGATAGGCATCTCTATTTCTTTTCCAGCCACCATGATGAGGTCTCCAAATTCATCAATAATGATGACTATGTAAGGCAGGTAACGATGTCCTTTTTGCGGGTTTAGTTTTCTATTGATGAATTTTTCATTGTACTCTGCTATGTGCCTACAATTGGCTTCCATGAGGAGTTTATATCGTTCTTCCATCTCAATGACTAATGAGTTGAGGGTTTGTATAACCTTCGTAGAATCAGTGATGATGACGTTTTCAGAGTCAGGCATCTTTGCCATGTAGTGGTTTTCAAGTGCAGCATAGATGTTGAATTCGACCATTTTGGGGTCAACTAACACCATTTTCAGTTCTGCCGGATGTTTTTTGTAGAGTAGGGATGTAATGATGGCATTGAGTCCGACAGATTTACCTTGTCCTGTTGCTCCAGCTACGAGCAGATGAGGAGTCTTGGCTAAATCGAACATAAAAATGTCGTTAGTGATTGTGCGTCCTAATGCAACCGGTAATGCAAACTTGCTTTCTTCTTGGAATTTCTTTGATGCAATGACTGAGTGCATGGAAACGATTTGTGGCTTTTCATTGGGTACTTCAATACCGATGGTTCCTTTTCCCGGGATGGGTGCTATAATACGTATTCCAGTAGCAGCCAGACTAAGCATAATGTCTGACTCAAGGTTGCGTATCTTTGCTATACGTACACCGGCTTTTGGCACAATTTCATAGAGTGTGATGGTAGGTCCAACTGTAGCCTTAATTTCATTGACTTCTATGCCGTAGTTGCGTAATGTATTGACAATTTTGTTGATATTGGCACGTTGTTCGTCTTGGTCGATGATGGGTGTATTTTCGTTAGGGTAGGTCTTGAGCAGATCAAGTGTTGGGAATTGGTAGTGTGAAAGGTCGAGTGTTGGGTCATATTTCTCTAATGTTTCACTGCTGTAGTTAGGGTCTCCATTTTCTATTTCTTGGGCACCTTCTATTTGTACTTTTACTTTTTCATTTTGTTCCTTTTCATTTTGTTCTTCTTCTACATCTGTATCTTCGTCACTATCCTCCTCTTCTGTTGGATTGGTAGTAATGTGTTCAATTGGTGTTTGAGGATTTTCGTCGGATGAGGTGATTTGTACGGTCACGTCGTCCAGTGTTGTTTCCTCTAAATTGTCAGTGGGTGCTTCTACCCACTCGGTGGGCAGGATTTCTGTTCCTACTGCTACTTGTTCTTCTGTTTCTTCTGTTGTTTCCTCTGTTGTTATTTTGCGCTTAGGTGTGCAGAGTGCAATGAGTTTTTTTGCCATTTTTTTGAGCAATGGAAGGGTATTGTTGTAACTACAGATACAGAATGTGAGTAAAACAGAGAGTAGTACTAAAGCAGTTCCGATAGGTTTGATGTAGGAATTCATCCATCTTGCAATGATGTCTCCGTGTTTACCTCCCCATAAGAAGAATGATGTGTCGTAGAGTGCGGGAAACAAGTAGGAGATGGCTATGGAGATCCATACGAGCCAGAATGAGCATTGGAAGAATGCTTTTAGTGGCGAGGTGTGTGTGATGTTCATCATGCGTAGTGCGCATATTAGCAGAAAGGCGGGCAGAAAATAAGCACTTACTCCGAATAGGTCGGCCATGAATAGACTTGCTAAGCATGCTCCGGGAATGCCTGTCCAGTTGGTGATGCGTGCTCTTACTTCTGCTTGTTGGTGCCACGATGGCAGTTCTATGATGCTTTGGTCGGCTGCTCCTGTGAAAAAGAATGATGTAAATGCCAGTAACATGTAGATAGAACACACTGCCAGGAGTAGGCTAATGATGGATTTTGTTCGCGGGTCTGTGGTGAATGTAACGAACTTGCTCCATGATTCTTTGATGGAGGTTTTCTGACGTTGTGGCGTGGGAGAGTTTGTTCCCTTTTTATTGTCTTTTTTATTTGGTCTGGTCGGTGGTTTTGTTGCCATAGATGTTGTTCTTCTTTATCTCTGCAAAGATAATAAATGAAGTGAAGAATGGCAAATAAAATGTTGTGATATGCGTTGTTCTTTTTGTCTGTTTTTTGTTGGAAATTGGTTGATGTTTATTGTTTATCTCTTCGGAGTGTTATTATAGTGATTTCGGGTGGTACGCCAATGCGAATGGCCATTCCTATAAACCCTAAGCCATGATTCACGTAGAGATATTGATTTTCATGTTGATATAGTCCGTCCCATTCTTCATAGATGTATGCTGCGGGTGAGATTTTTATGTTGTTGGTGACTATTCCCAATTGGGCCGCGTGTGTGTGTCCTGAGAGTGTGAGTGGTATATTTTTTCTTCCTATAACTTCTCTTCGCCAGTGTGATGCATCGTGTGAAAGTAGTATTGTGAATGCATTTTGTGGGATGTTTTTCATTGTTTCGTTCAGATTTCCGTATTGTGGGAAGGGTGGTTTTCCCCAATTTTCTACTCCTGCGATGTATAGGGTGTCTGTGCCTCGTGTGATGTGTGTGTGTTGGTTTAACAGTAGGTGGAAACCACTGTTTGTTATGTGTTGTTTTGTGGCATTCAGGTTGGCTGTTTTTGCTTGGGGTGTTTCCCATGTTGTGTAGTCGCCATAGTCATGATTTCCAAGTATTGCATATTTACCTAATGGTGCTTGGAGACGCTGCCAGATGTGTATGAATGGGGGTATTTCGTCTGCGAAATTGTTGACCATGTCGCCTGTTGTGCAGATGATGTCCGGATGTTGTTGGTTGATGGTGTGTACTGCTTTGCTTAGGAATGTGGTGTCTTGTCCCCAGTTTCCAAGGTGTTGGTCGGTGATGTGCGCAATTCGCAGTCCGTCAAATTGTTGAGGTAGGTCCGGGTGTGTGATTTCTACTTGTTTGACTACAACATTTTTACGTGTGTGTATGGTTCCAGTCAGTAAGATAATTAATAGTGTCATGCCGGATGCAGCGCCGATGTATGTGATGATGTTTGAGCGACAGCGGGTGAGTCGGTGTGTAAGTGTGTTGAGCATGTGAAATGCAACAAATACTAACTTTGGGACATATATCAGTGTAAATATGGTGAAGAACCATGCTGCTTGTTGCAAGACGACCGGGTGTGCTATCTTGTGAGCTCGTGTGCCGAGGAGAATAAATCCGATTAGGGATAGCATGCCGGGTAACCATAGTAAGAGATGGGATGTCCAATGGTGTGGACGACGATTGTTTAATCGATGGGATAACCACCAATCAGGGAGGATGACTACCAGGATCAGTAGTAGGAGGGCGGGTAGGCGTAAGGACATGGTTGATGTTATTTTGTGTTTGTGAGTTCTTAACAAATAATGTGCCGAGTTTCTATCTAGATTCTATCTAGATTCTATCTAGTTCCTATCTAGTTCCTATCTAGTTCTTATCTAATTCCTATCTGTTTTTTATCTTTATCCTACGTAGTGGTCCCGAGATGGTCGCGAAGTGGTCGCGTTGATGGTTGGTGTGAGGTGTTGTGACAGGAGGGTGAGGATGGATATGAGTGGAGATGAGTACCGGTCTGTATTACTCCCGACGGAGTTTTCATTTTTTACTTTTCTGTATGGGTGATATTTAGTATCTTCGCTGCGTTTTAAACTCTATTTTTATGTCAATACAATTGTCTTATTTTAATGCAGCCGACTTTTATTGTGATGGTGGCGCAAGTTTTGGAGTAGTGCCCAAAAAGGTGTGGCAAAAACGTTATCCATGTGATGATGATAATCTGTGCAGAATGTCTATGCGTTGTTTTGTCATCAAAACAGATTCGCGCTTAATTGTGGTGGATACGGGTGTGGGAAACAAGCAGTTGGACTACTTGAAGTACTATAATATAGAGGGTGTTGCATCGATTGGGGATGAAATGGCACGTATGGGCTATTCTTGTGAGGAGGTGACTGATGTTGTGCTTACACACTTGCATTTTGATCATTGTGGTGGGTGTACTTATTATGATGAATCCGGTGAGTTGTGTTTGCGTTTTCCGTATGCTACTCATTGGGTGGGTAAGGCTCAATGGGAAAATTTTGAGAACCCGAATGTGCGTGAGGGTAATTCTTATTTTCCTGAGAATATGTCGGCTGTGGAAGAGGCCGGTCGTCTTCGTTTGGTGGAGCAAAACGAGTGGTTGTGTGATGAAGTGGAGTTGCGGCTTTTTGAGGGTCATACAGTGGGATTTCTGATGCCTTATCTTCCTACTTATCAGGGTGGTGCGTTTTTGGTGGGTGATGTGTTTCCTACAGCAGCCTCGTTGCCTCCTGCATGGATTTCAGCTTATGATATTCTGCCTCTTTCTTCGATGCGTGAGAAGGGGTTGCTTTTGCATGAAGCAGCTATGCATGGATGTTTGTTTGTGTTTCAGCACGATGCATACACCTTGCAAGGCAAAGTGGTGTGTGTGAATGGGCATTATCGCTTGCAGGATGTTGTGACTATTCCGTAATTGATTTTTAGAAAATAATACCCCATAAGGGAGGTTGGGTGTAAAACCTGCTTATCCTTATGGGGTTTTTGTTTTTATGTGTGTGTTGTGTGAGTATCAGCGTGCTAACCAGAGTGAGGGGTTTTCAGTGGATTTGTCTTTCCAAACTTGGAACTGTAGTTCTGTGTTGTTGTCGTCTTCGGGGTCGGTGTAGATGCGTCCAATTTTCTGTTTTGGCGTGACTTTGTCACCTACTTTCACGTATATGCTGGTGAGGTTGGCATAAACGGTTCGGTAGTTTCCATGTCGAATGATGACTGCATTGTTGCTTCCTGGTATGGAGAAGCATTGTGTGACTTCGCCTTCAAATACGGCTCTTGCATCAGAGTTGGCGTTGGTCTTGATGTGTATTCCTTTGTTGTTGATGGTGACGTGTTCCAGAACGGGGTGGGGCTGTACGCCGTATTTCCCGCTGATGTATCCTTTTTCAACCGGCCATGGCAGTCTTCCTTTGTTTTTTTCAAAGTTGCCTGCAATGAGTGCTTCTTCTTTTGTGAGTTGCACTTTAGATGTGGATGTGGTAGTTCCGGTTTGTGTCTTCTTTGATTTTTCAATTTCTGCCGCGATGAGTTTTTCAATTTGTTTGTTGAGTTCGTCGGCTTTCTTTTGTTGTTGTTTTTGTTTTGCTTTCAGTTGTGACTCTTTTTTCTTGAGTTCGCTGAGCATTTTGCTTTGTTTCCGTTGGTCGCCTGCAAGTTTTTCGTTTTCTCTTTCTTTGAGTTGGATTATCTCTTGTTTATTGAGTCGGTTTTCTTCGAGAATTTGATTTTTGAGTTCTATGTCGGCTTGTATGTTTTCAATCTGATGTACTTGTTGCTTTCGATAGTCGGCAAATTCTTGCAGGTAGCGAATGCGACGATACATTTTGTCTAACGAATCGGCAGAGAGTACGAACAGGAGTGGTGCCAAATGGCGATTTTGCGTGTAGTGTGTTTCGGAAATCAATCGTGCGTAGTCAGCCTTTAACATTGCGAGTTGTTGTTCGAGTTCGTTTTTTTGCATGTTCAGACTATCCATTTGCAAATTGATGGCTGTGATTTCTGTACCGATGTTTGTAATGAGTTGTTTTCGGTCGGCTATATTGCGATTGATGATGTTGAGTTTGTTGAGTGTGACCTTCTCATTCTTTTTTGTTTCATTGAGGAGTTTTCCTGTATTGGCAAGTTGTTGCAGGGTTTTTTTACGTTGGTTTTCTAAATCTTTTACTGATTGTGCTACTGCCGGAGTGAATGTGAGGCATAGTAGCATCATGCATGCGCAGAATGAGAATAGAGTATGGTGTTTGAAGTAGTTCATCGTCGGTTATTTAGAAAGAAGTTCTTGTGGTGTGATTGGTGTGTATCGGTTGAGTGGGGTAGGTGTGAAGGTAATGGGGGTGTCGAATTGCGCTTTTGTGATGGTGAAAGTACATTCGGCTACTTGTTTTCCTCCCTGAATATTCATGGTAATGTTGGTTGGGAACATCACTTTGTTGAAGATTTGATAAGATGAATAATTGATTTGCAGTGTGTATGGCGTATTCTCCTTGCGAAGAGTGGTGGAAAGCAATTGATGTGTGCCATTAGCACTTATGCGATAGATGTGTTCAAAGCCGTTGCAACTAAAGGAGATGTTGTGTACTTTGTCGGCTGTTGTAACTTGTATGTTGTTGTCAGGGCGGAGAAAGTAATTGGGTTCGCCTATGGCAAATATTTGTGCACAGATGATGGATTGTAGTTCTTGATAGCCAATTTTGAGTCCTGTGGTGGCTGCGATTTCGTCTAATTGACATTGCACATAGCGCTTGTTCATCTTGTCAACGATGAGTGCAGTGGTGGGTGTGATTTCAGCTTTGAATGCTTCTATGCCCAAAAGAGGCAAAATGGATATTTGTAGGGCAGAATCGCGCTGTAGGGTGCATCGAGCCGGAGTGGAGAATGAGTGATTGTTCATCTGAATCTTGATGGTCATTCGGGAAACGTCGGCAGTGTTAAAGCGAGGAAGAACTTCCAATGCCTGACTGAGCACTTTGTGCATGGCAGGTTGGGGAGTAGGGGTTGTGGTGAGGGCTTGTTTGCTTTTGCATCCCGTGAGGATGGAGGCCAATAGAAGTCCACTAACTAATATTAGGGTGTATTTATTGAGGATTGTCTTCATTGGATAAGTTTTGTATGGTTTCAATAATATAAGGGTCTTTTGTTCCGCATTCTACAGCTTTTTTCCATGCTTGTATTGCTTTTTCTTCTTGATTGTTTTTGAGCAAGATGTAGCCGTAGTGTTCATAGTAGGTTACCGGATGGTCAATTTCTTGTTCCGGGCAATTCTTGATAGCACGTTCGATGTAAAATTTAGCCAGAGAATGATAGCCTTGCAGATGGAGTATCCATGCGTATGTGTCAAGGTAGACAGCGTTTTCGGGGTCTTCGTTTATGGTGCGCTGACTGAGACGTTCTGCTTTTTTGAGGTCTTTACCCTCCATTGATAAAAAATAGGCATAGTTGTTGGCCAACATCATGTCTTCCGGTAACATTTTTGTTGCGACTTCATAAGCCTCTAAAGTGGCGGGGAGGTCACCCATATCCTGCAGAATGTTTCCTTTCATTCCCCACAAATGTGCTTGCAGTCCCCATTCTTCAGGTTTGCAAAGAGTTATTGCTTTCGTACATACATCTAATGCCACAGAAAACTCTTTGAGCATGTTGTGTGCCATAGCTTTGTAGTAGAGAAAAATCGATTCTTCAGGCAATGCATCATGCGCTTTTTCGGCTTCGGTGATTATGGATGCATAATCCTCTTTTTTTGAATAGATGGTTAATATTTCTACCCACACTTCTCGATTCTTGGGATTGATGGAAACAGCGTTTTTCCATTGCAGGAGTGCTCTGTCAGTGTTGTTGCTTTCTTCTAAAAATAAGGCGTAAGCAATGTACACCGCCTCGTCAAACGGATAATCTTCACACAAGCCTTTGAGCATGTTTTCTAATTCATCTTGTTTGTCAGCAAGATTCTTGAAGGATGCTTTATATTGACCGTAGATTTCAAGTTTTGTATTTAGATCGAGGTATTTGCTTTGCAAGGCTGTAAGGATACGTTCGGATGCTTTTTGTGGTTCTCCTTTCTGTGTGTGAAAGTCGGCTAAAGCAATGTGTACGTAGGGGTTTTCAGGGCTTTTTTCCAGCACATAGAGGTAAGATTCATAGGCTTTTTCCGGCATTTTCATTCCTAAGTATAACTGTCCTCGCAGCACTTGGTAGCGATACTCAGTGGGAAATTCAGCGATGAGTTTGTCTATCTCCATCATGGCTTTTTTTTCTTTTTTAGTTGCCATGTAGAGTTTGAATTTTTCAATGGATGTCATTTCGCTGATTCCCTGAATTCGTTCCAGCGTGTTGTAGGTGCGAATGGCTTGTGAGTAGGCGCCTTTCTGCACATGTACCAGTGCCTTAATGCGTAGCGCTTCAGCATTGGTGGGGTCGATTCTGAGGTAGGTTTTTACTACGCGTTCAATCTCTTTATAATTTTGTTTGTCAGCCAATATCGATATGTAGTTTTCAGCATATTGCCATGCAGCCGGGTCGTTTTTGATAGCAATGGCATAGTGCTTGAGGGCTAAATCAACGCTGTCAATAGCGGCATAAACTGCCCCCATCAGAAAGTTGGCTGCTGCATTGTTTGGCTGGAGAAACAAGCAGTGTTGTAACAGAGCAGTACCGTTGGCTATCTCGCCCTTTAGCAGAGTTCGTTCTGCGTCATAATAATAGTAATCGAAATTTTGTTGTTGAGGGTTTGGTAAGTTTTGTGCACACAGCATTCCACAGAGAATGTTAATCCATCCCCCGACAATGATAAGCAAAGATATTTTAAAAGATTTAGTCATTGTTTTATACAAAGTATTCTATACGCCAGTGTGACCAAATCCACCTGCTCCACGTTCGGTTTCTCCTAAAATTTCCACTTCTTCCCAAGATGCTTGCTCGTGTTTTGCAATTACCATTTGGCAAATACGTTCACCGTCTTCAATTACAAATGGTTCTTGTGAGAGATTGATTAGGATGACTCCCACTTCTCCACGATAATCGGCGTCTATTGTTCCCGGTGAATTCAATACTGTAATGCCTTTCTTGATGGCCAATCCACTGCGTGGTCTGATTTGTGCTTCATAGCCTTGAGGTAGTTCGAGATAAAGACCGGTGGGGACCAATTTGCGTTCAAAAGGTTGTAGTGTGATAGCATTATCAATATTAGCACGTATGTCCATACCAGCAGAAAGTGGTGTGGCGTATGAAGGTAGCGGATGTTTTGAACGATTGATTACTTTTATTGTCATAATAAAGATGTTTAGTATTGATGTGAAAAATATAGGGTGTAAAGGTAGTGCAAACTATTGGTATGGGCAAATCTTTTCCATCTTGCATTTTTTAGTTAATTATTTTTAAAAAGCGCCCAAATCTGCTGATTTTTTTTGTTTGGTATGATTATTGTGTTTTTATTGAGCGATGATAAAACAATGGACAACATATCTATTAGGTAGCATCTTAGCGTCTTATTTTCTTTTGGCAGGAATAGGCGTTAATATTGTTACTTTTTGTTGCTCATCTTGTGCGGAGCAGGGCATTGAACACGTTGTTGAAAATGGATGTTCTGATTTACATTGTTCACACAACGAAACAGCTCATGAATGTTGTCATCACCACGGAGAAGATTGTGCAGAACCGATTCATCAGGGCAGAGAATGTAAATTCTGGAGAGTGACACTCAGTGATGTTATGTTGAATAAAGCTGAACTCCGCCTGCCTGATATTTCTTGTATGCAATTACCATGGCTGGATATAAGTGAAGCTAACAATCAAGACCAGGCTTCTCTGCTCATTTGTACACAAATTTTACCTTTCTTTACAGACATTTTATTAGAAGACGACGGGAGAACTATGCTCGCGCGTCACTGTCTTTTGCTCATTTAGAATGCTCTCTTGTGAGCAAAGTTACATGTTACATCCTCTTTGCTCCACTTTTTTATTCTGTAGGCGTAAATGCGAAATAGGAATGCGCCAAGATACTTTCTAATCAAATCAAATGAAAAACAATGAGAACAACACGTTTAATTTTAACCAACATTTTACTAACAACTTTATTTTTTCTGCATGCAGATGTGCGTGGGGTGGTTTTAGATGAAAAAGGTGAAACCATTGTAGGCGCTAATGTTGTGTGGAAGGGAACCTCCAAAGGAGCTTCCACCGATTTGGATGGTAGATTTTCACTCGCTGTAGATGAGAGCACAGATACGCTGATTGTAAGTTATGTTTCATACAAAAACGATACTCTGATAGCTCGTGATGGCGAAGATTTAACGATACGTTTGAGTGGTGCAGTGCAACTCTCTAATGTGGATGTGGCTGCCAAAAAAGTTTCTTTGACTAAAAGCCGTGTTTCTGTTTTTGATACACAAACCATTAGTGGAGAAGAACTCTGTAAGGCGGCTTGCTGTAATCTTGCTGAGAGTTTTGAAACCAATCCGTCTGTAGATGTTGCTTATAGTGATGCAGCAACAGGTGCAAAACAAATACGCTTATTAGGGTTGTCGGGTCAATATGTGCAAATAATGACCGAGAATATTCCTAACTTCAGAGGTATTTCAGCTCCATTCGGCCTCAACTATATACCAGGACCATGGATGGAAAGCATTCAAGTGTCAAAGGGAACATCTTCCGTATTAAACGGATATGAAGCTTTGACCGGACAAATCAATGTGGAATACAAAAAACCTATCAGTGAAGAAAAGGTGGCTGCCAATGTATTTGTCAGCAGTGCAGCACGTGCGGAAATCAATGCTAATGCCGCGTTTACCGTAAATCCATACGTTTCTACCGGATTTCTGCTGCATGCTTCCGATGAATTTGTAGAATGGGATCATAATAAAGATGGCTTTTTGGATATGCCACGAGTGGCACAATATAACTTAATCGATAGGTGGTATATCAAAAAAGGCGCCTACACCGGACAAATATTTGCCCGAGGACTCTATGAAACACGCAAAGGCGGACAAATCCGTACCATGGAAAATCCTTATCATGTAGATATACAAACAGGTAGGGCAGAACTCTTTATGAAAAATGGTTATGTGTTTGATCCAGAAAATGGCACAAGCATTGGAATCATCACCAATGCTACATTCCATAACCAACAATCTGTATATGGTCATAAAGAATACAATGCAACACAATGGAATGCCTATCTGAATGCTATTTTCCAAACCTCTTGGACTGACATGCATAAACTCAGCACCGGACTAAGTTTTAATTATGACCACTACAACGAACACCTCTTTGCCAACGTCATCAACGACACTATTAGAAATGAATTCGTTCCAGGAATATTTGCAGAATACACCTTCAATTGGAATAACAAGCTCATTCTTTTGGGAGGATTAAGAGCAGACTACCATTCTACTTATGGAGCATTTGTTACACCACGTGTGAACATCAAATATAACCCATGGGACTTCTTGCATTTGCGTGCATCTGTAGGAATGGGGCATAGAGCTCCTGATGTATTAGCAGAAAACAACAATTTGCTATCAAGTAGCAGACAATTGGTGATTGAAGACAACCTGAAAATGGAACGAGCTTGGAACTACGGATTAAGCCTAACAGGATATATCCCAATAGCAGGTCGTGAGTTGACCTTATCAGCAGAATGTTATTATACAGATTTCCTTAACCAAACCGTTGTAGATATGGATGCCGACCCTCACAAAGTATTGTTCTACAATCTGGATGGACGTTCATATGCCTTGAGTGCACAAGCAGAAGCCACTATGGAAGTATTTAAAGGATTTACAGCAACATTGGCCTATCGCTACACTGATGTGAAATGCACCTATCAAGGAGTCTTGAGAGAAAAGCCTTTGACCAATCGTTTCAAAGGATTGGCAACCATCTCTTATCAAACACCATTGAAAAAATGGCAATTTGACTTCACTGCACAATTTAATGGGGGAGGAAGACTACCAGACTCCTATGATGTAGTAGATGTAGATGGTAATATGACAAAAAAATGGAATGAAACATTCAAACCATATACCATCCTGAATGCACAAATCACAAAATACTTCCGTACATGGTCAATCTATGCAGGAGCAGAGAATATGACAAATTTCACCCAGAAAAATCCTATCATAGACGTTACAGACCCATTTGGCGACAACTTTGATGCAACAATGATATGGGGACCTGTACATGGATATAAAGTTTATGTAGGAATGCGTTGGGCATTGACCGATTGGAAAAGTTAAAAATAGTATACTAATACATAAAATAAAACCAAAATGAAAACAAGAATCTTAATGATTGCCTTAATGGCATGTGTAAGCGGACTAATGACACAAAGCTTGGCACAAACCAAGAAAGAAAAGAAATCAACCAAAGAAACAGTAGTTTTTTCTGTACCTATGGACTGTGAAGGATGTCGCACAAAGGTTATAGGTTATATGTCCTATGAAAAAGGTGTAAAAGACATTAGCGCAAACCTCGAACAACAAACTGTGACTATTGTTTATAATCCACAAAAAACCACTATAGAACAACTCATACAAGGATTTGCTAAAATAGATAAAAAGGCTGTAGAAAAAACAGCTTGCGACAAACCATGTGAACACAAATCTGCATGTAGCGGACATCACCATCATGACCATAATCATAATCACCATCATGATCATTCACATGGTCATGATCATAACCATGCGCATTAACATTAAACACATTGTAGAATTAATACATACTATAAATTGATAACAATGGAGAAATGTCAACTAAAGCATTTCTCCATTGTTTTTTATGGTTAGCTCATAGCATTAGTGGACATTAATGTATTAAGTTTTTTTGTGTGTTTTATAGGAAATGTTTTATATTTGTCGCGCGAACATAGTGTTAATGGTTTTATGAATTATATTCGTATGAGAAAAGGAGTTTTTGTTATATTTTTAGTGATGTTGGCAGTTCAGGTGAGTGCTTATGATTTTAAAGTTGGAGATGTGTGTTACAATGTCACGAGTGAAATGGAACCGTTCATGGTTGAGGTGACGTATGAAGACTATCCTTCTGTAAGAAATTATGAGGGAGTAAGTATAGTGGATATTCCGGAACAGGTGACATATAATGATACAGTATATAATGTGACGAGTATTGGAATTAGTGCTTTTTATAATTGTGGGTCGCTGACAAGCATTAAGATTCCTGAGAGTGTAACTACTTTGGGTGATTCGGTGTTTTATCAGTGTACGTCTTTGCAGACTGTGAATCTGCCAGGGAGGATAATGATGATTCCACCACATACTTTTTATCATTGTACTTCACTGCGTTCTGTGAGTGTGCCGAATAGTGTTGTAATCATAGGAGAAAGTGCTTTTTTGGACTGTATGGCACTTGAGGATTTGAGATTAGGTGAGTCGGTTGGGGAGATTGCCGAGAATGCTTTTAGAAAGTGTAGGTCGCTGAAAGAGGTGTTATTGCCTAATAGTGTGGTAAGTATCGGTAAGACGGCTTTTTATGGTTGTACTGAATTGAGTTCCATACATCTATCTGCTAAAGTGGAGAAATTGGGTAATAAATTATTTGAGGGATGTGTTAATTTGAGTGAGATAGTGGTGGATAAGAATAATCAAACGTATGATAGCCGGGATGGATGTAATGCGGTTGTGTTGACATCTGAGAATAGTCTTATTATTGGCTGTAAAAATACGAAGGTTCCTCATAGTGTGGTTACTATTGCTAAGAATGCTTTTTCAGGTTGCTCCGGTTTGGAGTCTATTTACATTCCTGATGGTGTGAGTAGTGTTGAGGAATATGCTTTTTCACTTTGTACGTCTCTGAAAGAAGTGCGAATAGGTAAGGATGTTGTCAAGATAGGAGATAAGGCTTTTTCGGGTTGTTCGGCATTGACAAGTGTGACGTGTGCAGCAGTGGCATTACCTCAGATGGGTTATTTTGTGTTTTGGTATGTTCCTGTGGCAGATGCTACTCTTTATGTTCCAGCAGAACTGCTTGAGGCTTATAAAGATGCAGAGCAATGGAAGAATTTTGGCGCTATCTTACCCATAGAGCAAACGAAGATAGAACAGGGCGTATGGGAGAGAAAAGGAGCTAGAAAGATGTGGTGTAACGGACAGATGCTGATAGTATCTGGTGATAAAATGTATAATATAATGGGAGTTGAGTTGTGATAAGAACTTTAGTATATGAATACACCCCAATAGTATTTTTTTTGTGTACTATTGGGGTGTGTTATGTAAGTGAGTGTGATGTTCTTGCTAAGCGGGTAGGTTATATTAAGGCTATTTGTAGTACCTGCATTGCTTCTTTAACGTAGTGGAATGTGAGCCCTTGTACATAGGTTGCATTGATTTCTTCAATGTCTTTACGATTGTCTTCACATAGGATGATTTCTTTAATCCCCGCACGTTTAGCAGCTAAGATTTTTTCTTTAATACCTCCAACAGGCAGCACTCTTCCGCGAAGGGTCATCTCTCCGGTCATTGCAATGGCCTTCTTGACTTTTCTACCTGTAAGTAGGGATGCTAATGCTGTGGTCATTGTGATACCTGCGCTTGGTCCATCTTTAGGGATAGCTCCTTCTGGAACGTGTATGTGAATATCGTTCTTTTGTAATATGTCATTGCTGATGTTGAGTGTTTGTGCATGTGACTTGATGTATTCTAATGCTATGACAGCCGACTCTTTCATCACATCTCCAAGGTTGCCTGTGAGGGTGAGTTTTGGTGTTTTGCTTTCGCTCATGCTTGACTCTATGTAGAGTATTTCTCCTCCAACTTGTGTCCATGCTAATCCGGTAACTACACCAGTATAGTCGTTTCCTTCATATTCATCACGCATATAACGTGGAGCCCCGAGGTAAGACTTGATGTCTTCTGCTGTGACCTTAACATTATATGTTTCATCCATTGCCTTTTTCTTTGTTATCTTACGTACTACTTTGGCAATTTGACGATTGAGTTCACGTACACCGGATTCACGTGTATAGTTGTCAATTATTTGTCGTATGGTGTTCTTGTCTAAATTGACATCCTTGGCATTTAATCCATGATTGTTGAGTTCTTTTGGTAAGAGGTGCTTGCGTGCTATTTCGATTTTTTCTTCAGCTAGATAGCCACTCATTTCTATAAGTTCCATACGGTCGAGTAGTGGACGAGGTATATTGCTTATGTTGTTTGCTGTGGCTATGAAAAGCACTTTTGATAAGTCGAAATCAACGTCTAAGAAATTGTCATGAAAAGCATGGTTTTGCTCTGGGTCGAGTACTTCTAATAGTGCGGAAGATGGGTCTCCTTTGTAGTCGGCCGTAATTTTATCAATCTCATCTAGTACAAAGACCGGATTGGCTGCTTGTACTTTTTTGAGATTTTCAATGATTCGTCCAGGCATTGCACCTATGTATGTGCGACGGTGTCCACGTATTTCTGCTTCATCATGTAGTCCTCCTAATGATATTCTTGCGTATTTACGTCCTAATGCTTCAGCAATGGATTTTCCTAGTGACGTTTTTCCTATTCCCGGAGGTCCGTAGAGGCATAGAATGGGGGCTTTCATGTCACCTTTCATTTTTAAGACCGCTAAATGTTCCATGATGCGTTCTTTGATGGTTTCCATGCCGTAGTGTTCTTTGTCAAGTATGCGTTGTGCTTTCTTGAGGTCAAACTTGTCGGTAGTGCATTCATTCCATGGTAGTGCTAACATTGTCTCGATGTAATTGAGTTGCACTGAATAGTCGGGTGTTGATACGTGCATGCGCTCCAAGCGTTTGAGCTCTTTCTCAAATACGTCGTTTACTTTTGCATCCCATTTTTTTGTTTTTGCACGTTTTCGGAAGTCATTGATGTCTTTTTCGGGTGAGTTGCCTCCAAGTTCCTTCTGAATGGTCTGCATTTGTTGTTGCAGGAAGTATTCGCGTTGTTGACGATCCATATCTTCGCGTGTTTTGTTTTGTATTGAACGCTTGATGGATTGTTTTTGCTCTTCCTTGTTTAATGCGACTAGCAGTGTCAGTGCTCTCTCTTCCATGTTAGAACATGCGAGATATTCTTCTTTTTCTTGCACACTGAATCCAAAATTTGCACAAATGTAGTTGATCAACATGATGGGGTTGTCAATGTTTTTTAGTGCAAATGATGCTTCTGCAGGCAGATTGCTGTCTATCACTTTGAGTGCTACATCTTTGATGTTAGATGCTATTGCAAGAAATTGTGGGTCGTTTTCTTCAGGAAGTACTTCTTCGCATATTTGTATTTTTGCTTTGAGGTAGGGTGTTTTGCTAACTGCTTCTCCTAAAATGAAACGACTTAATCCTTCTAAAATGACGGTGACGGAATTGTCAGGCATTTCAAAAATGCGTACAATTCTTGCTGCTACTCCCATTGGGTAGAGGTCATTGAAATCAGGATCTTCTGTGCGTTTGTCCATTTGCGTGCACACTCCTATTGGTTTTTCGTGCTTGAATGCATGGCGTACTAGTTTGAGTGACGAAGGTCTTGCCACTGCAATTGGTAGCATAATTCCCGGGAATAGCACCATGTTGCGTAGGGGTAGGATGGGTAGTGTATCTCCATCGTTTAGGCTAATTTCTTTGCAGGAATCGTCCCCATCAATAATGGGAATAATTTCTGCTTGTGCATTTGCAGAATCTAATGTAAAACTGTCTTGAAAATCGTCTTCAATCATACTTTATGTCATATTATACTGCCAAAATGACTGACTCGGTAAGCATGTCTTGTTTGGCAAAAATAAATAATCGTTTATTTGTGAGGAGTTTAACAATGTGTTTTGTTTTTATCCTCTTTATAAAGTCAATTCTTGTGCCAATGAAGCACGATAAATGGTGTGAGGCTATTGTAGTGGTGAAAACTCAGTTGCAATTATCTTGTTTTTCCTATTTGTTAATGGATTGTGTCTTGATTGTTGCTGAATAGCCTACTAATAACCTACTAATAACCTACTAATAACCTACTAATAGCCTACTAAAGGTAAGAGAGTTGGTAGTGGGACAGGTGAGTTCTAAAGGTAGTACTGTCATGGTGGTAGTGTATTCATTGTTTCGGAGTTTATTTTCCTTGGTGGCGATAATTTTATATATTTGCAATTGCAGGATGTCGTTATATGGTGGTTGACATTAAACTTATATTGATATGAAAAAAATCATCCTTTTTATATTGTTTCTAACTGCATTACGTACTCTTAAAGGAGAGAGTTTTAAGTGTGGTGAGTTGCATTATTCTATTAACAAATTTGATAAATCTGCAGTGGAAGTAATGTGTTCGGATTATTCTGTTTTTTCTAGATACCCTTCTACGCGTAATTATTCAAAGCTCACATCTGTAATAATACCATCTTCCGTTGTCCATAATAATAAAACCTATCGAGTGGTGGGGATTGCTGAACATGCTTTTGAGGCATCTACTTTGTCTTCCATTGTTATTCCTCATAGTGTGGGGAGAATTGCCAGTAATGCATTCAATTATTGCGATTCTCTGAAGTCTATTGTAGTTAAGAAAGGTAATCCTGTGTATGATAGTCGTAATAACTGTAATGCCATTATAGAGACAGAATCGAATAAGCTCATAGTGGGATGTCAGAGCACTATTATTCCCGATGGAGTTAAACAGGTGGGGCGTGAGTCATTTAGAGGATGTGGGTTATTGAAGTCGATTGTAATACCCAAGGGGACTAAATGTATTGCAGATAAAGCATTTCAGGATTGTTCATCGTTGGTGTCAGTAGTTGTGATGGATGGTGTTGAAACTGTTGGAAGTAATGTGTTTTTGGGATGTGAGTCATTAACAAGTTTATCTTTGCCAAATAGTGTGAAAATTATAGGGGAGAATATTCTTGGTCTTACAGCTTTATATGCCAATGAGTCAAATTGGAAGGAAGGTGTTTTGAGAGTGAATAATCATGTGATTCGTGTAAAAAAATCATTGTCTGGTGACTATGTAATGCCAACCACAATAAGGTCAGTGGCGAGTTGTGCTTTTTTAGGGTGTTCATCCATTACATCCATTACTTTATCGGAGCATATTGTAAATATTGGTTCAAGTACTTTTTCTTGTTGTTCAGCTCTAAAGAATGTGTATATTCCCGATGGAGTTAAACAGATAGGTTCATTTGCATTTATGGACTGTGCTTCTCTTCGAGAGATTAAACTCCCCAAAGGAATCAGCGAGATTGAGGAAGGGTGTTTTATGGGGTGTTCTTCATTAGAGTCAATCACTCTTCCAGTGAATTTGTTTAGTATTAATAAGGAAGCGTTTTTAGAATGCTCATCCTTGTCACAAGTTAAAGTGCCAGAATACGTGAAGAATATTGGAGTTAGAGCATTTTGTGCTTGTTCATCTCTTGATGTTATCACGTTAGGAAAAAATATAAAAAGAATTGGAGAATCTGCTTTCTATGGCACATGTTTTTATAACACTGCGTCTAACTGGCAGGATGGGGTGTTATATATAGATGATTATCTTATAGAGGCAAAAAGATGGATTAAGGGTAGATATATTATCCGAGAAGGTACATGCTTGATTGCAGATGATGCGTTTTATGCATGTGAGTCATTAAAATCGGTTTCAATCCCTAAGAGTGTGAAAAGTATAGGAGAATATGCGTTTTGTCATTGTGCGTCAATGGATACACTGATTGTCCCTCAGACTGTTATCTGGGTGCCAAAGCGTGTTTTCTCAAATGAACCGATGGAAGTGCTATTTTAGTAAGTTAAGTGTCTTTGTTTTGTTATTGCAAAAGCTAAATCGGGTGTATTTTTTTTGCCTTGCTATGGTGTGCGTAAAAAAATAGTGAAAAAATGCTAAAACGACTCTGCATTTTCAATAATTATCTCTATCTTTGCAAATGTATTGTAAGCACTTGCAATAGTAGGTATTATCGATATTCATAAATTCAGTAATATATGCATCACAACACAAATGCTTCGTTGCGCTTGGCTAACGGAGCCGTTTTTAAAGGAAAATCATTCGGGTGTGAAACATCTGTTAAGGGTGAGGTGGTTTTCAACACTGCAATGACGGGTTATCCTGAAATTCTTACAGACCCTTCTTGTTTTGGAAAACTTCTTGTTTTTACTTATCCTCTTATTGGTAATTATGGGGTACCCATTGAAGAGATTAAAGAACGTATTTCAACATTTTTTGAGTCGGAAAAAATTCATGCATGTGGCGTGGTTATTTCCGACTATTCTTTTGAATATAGCCACTGGAATGCAGTGAAAAGTTTGTCTGCGTGGTTGAAAGAACAAAGTATTCCGGCAATTTATGGCGTAGATACCCGCGAAATTACACGCATCATCCGTGAGGAAGGAGTTATGGATGGAACTCTTGTAGTGGAAGGTGCAGAAGAAATGGTGGTGAGCGTGGACAGTGTAAATGCTGTGGATGTGGTTTCTTGTAAGGAGGTAGTGAGACATGGTGAGGGGAAAAAGAAACTTGTGCTTGTTGACTGTGGTGTGAAACATGACTTGATTCGCGCTTTGTTGAGATATGATGTTCAGATTACGCAAGTGCCCTGGAATTATGATTTCAGTCAATTGGAATATGATGGCATTATGATTAGTAATGGTCCGAGTGCGCCTCATGCTTGTGAGGAGACAATTGCACATGTGAAGTGTGCGTTACGACAAGATAAACCCATTATGGGCATTGGATTGGGACATCAGATTTTATGTATGGCGGATGGTGCTTCTGTTGTGAAGTTAAAATATGGCCATCATGGACATAATCAACCTGTAAGAATGGTGAATGGCAGTCGCTGTTTTATCACTGATCAGAATCATGAATATGCAGTGGATGCTGCAACGCTGAGTGAAGATTGGGTTTCGCTGCTTGTAAATATGAATGATAATACGAATGAGGGTGTATGTCATAAGACTAAACCTTTTATTTCGGTTCAATTTCAACCTCAATTAGCAGAGGAGGGTAGTACTGATACCAGCTTTTTGTTGGATGAATTTATGGGTATGTTATAATTAATAAAGTAGAGCACAATTATGAATAAAATGATAGAAAATATGATACAAGGTGAAGTGAAGCCCAGACCGGAGTTTAAGAAAGTCTTGCTTCTTGGTTCGGGAGCCTTGAAAATTGGTGAAGCCGGTGAGTTTGACTATTCCGGTTCGCAAGCGCTGAAAGCCTTAAAGGAAGAGGGTATTTTTACTGTATTAATCAATCCAAATATTGCCACTGTGCAAACATCTGAAGGTGTAGCGGATAAGATTTATTTCTTGCCTGTTACTCCGTTTTTTGTTGAGAAGGTGATAGAAAAAGAGCGTCCGGATGGCATTCTCCTTGCTTTTGGAGGGCAAACTGCATTGAACTGTGGTGTAGCACTCTATAAAAGTGGTGTGTTGGAAAAATACAACATTCAAGTGTTGGGAACTTCTGTACAAGCAATTATGGATACTGAAGACCGTGAATTGTTTGTAAAGAAACTAGATGAAATAAATGTTAAGACCATTAAGAGTCAAGCTGTTGAGACAATAGAGGATGCACGTCAGGCAGCCAAGGAATTGGGCTACCCAGTGATTATTCGTGCTGCTTATGCATTGGGAGGTCTTGGATCAGGTTTTTGCGACAATGAAGAAGAGTTGAATAAGTTGGCTGAAAAGGCATTCTCGTTCTCTCCTCAAGTGTTGGTGGAAAAGAGCTTGAAGGGCTGGAAAGAAATTGAGTATGAGGTGGTACGTGACCGTTATAATAACTGTATCACTGTATGTAACATGGAAAACTTTGACCCACTTGGTATTCATACGGGAGAAAGTATTGTGATAGCCCCAACTCAAACATTGAGTAATACAGATTGTAGCAAGCTGCGTGAATTGGCTATTCGCATTGTACGCCACATCGGTATTGTGGGTGAATGTAATGTGCAGTATGCTTATGACCCTGAAAGTGAGGACTATCGAGTTATAGAAGTAAATGCGCGTTTGAGTCGTTCGTCAGCATTGGCAAGTAAGGCTACTGGCTATCCATTGGCATTTGTGGCTGCTAAGATAGGATTGGGTTATGGCTTGTTTGAGTTGAAAAATTCTGTTACCAAAGTAACTTCTGCGTTTTTTGAGCCATCGATTGACTACGTGGTATGTAAGATTCCTCGTTGGGACTTAGGTAAGTTCCGTGGAGTGGATCGCGAATTGGGTTCAAGCATGAAGTCAGTAGGTGAAGTGATGTCTATCGGTCGTACATTTGAAGAAGCTATTCAAAAAGGTCTTCGTATGATTGGACAAGGCATGCACGGTTTTGTTGGCAATAAAGAATTGGAAATTGCTGATATTGACAAAGCTCTGCGTGAACCAACTGATAAGCGTATTTTTGTTATAAGCAAAGCATTACGGGCAGGCTACACCATTGAGCAAATTTATCAATTGACAAAGATAGATCGTTGGTTCTTGCAAAAGTTGATGAATATTGTACGCACTGTTCAAGAACTTGAAAATCTTGCTGTTAATTCGGCAGAAGAAGTGTGCAATATTGATGAAGAACTATTGCGATTGGCTAAGGTGCAAGGATTCTCCGATTTCCAAATAGGACGTGCGCTTGGATTAGAACAAATAATGTCTACAGAAGATGCTGCTATGACTATTCGTGAATGGCGTAAGAAAGTAGGAGTATTACCTGTAGTGAAACAAATAGATACGCTGGCAGCAGAATATCCTGCACAAACCAACTATTTGTATGTTACTTATTTAGGAGTAAAACATGATGTGCATTATACCGGGGATAAAAAATCAATCATTGTTCTTGGTTCTGGTGCTTATCGTATTGGTTCGTCAGTAGAATTTGACTGGTGTGGTGTGCAGGCATTGCAAACCATACGTCAGAATGGTTATCGGAGTGTTATGATTAATTATAACCCTGAAACAGTGTCTACTGACTATGATATGTGTGATCGTCTTTATTTTGACGAACTTACATTTGAACGTGTAA
The DNA here is from genome assembly GCA_017647145.1 of Paludibacteraceae bacterium. Classification (GTDB taxonomy): domain Bacteria; phylum Bacteroidota; class Bacteroidia; order Bacteroidales; family Paludibacteraceae; genus Gallipaludibacter. The sequence continues at coordinate 5,371 of JAGCLD010000045.1, read as the reverse complement.
TGGACATCATTGAATTAGAAAATCCACATGGTGTGATTGTGTCAACAGGAGGACAAATACCAAACAACCTCGCCATGCGATTGGATTCACAAAGTGTTAATATATTGGGAACAAGTGCAAAGAGCATTGACAACGCCGAAGATCGTGATAAATTCTCAGCTATGCTTGACCGCATAGGAGTGGATCAACCAGAATGGAGTGCACTCACCTCTATGGAGGACGTGAATAAATTTATCGAAAAGGTAGGCTTTCCAGTATTGGTGCGTCCGTCTTATGTTCTCTCAGGAGCAGCTATGAATGTATGTTCTAATCAGGATGAATTGGAACGTTTCTTAAAATTAGCCGCTAATGTGTCAAAGAAACATCCTGTTGTAATTAGCCAATTTATTGAAAATGCTAAAGAGGTGGAAATGGATGCTGTTGCACAAAATGGCGAAATAGTTGCTTATGCCATTAGTGAGCATATTGAATATGCCGGTGTGCACTCTGGTGATGCTACCATTCAGTTCCCACCACAAAAACTCTATGTGGAAACCGTTAGAAGAATCAAACGCATCAGTCGTCAGATTGCTAAAGAGTTAAATATTTCAGGTCCTTTCAATATCCAATATCTTGCAAAAGAAAATGATATTAAAGTAATTGAATGTAATCTCCGTGCATCAAGAAGTTTCCCATTCGTGAGCAAAGTGCTTAAGATTAACCTCATTGATTTAGCAACAAAAGTGATGTTGGGATTGCCGGTGGAAAAACCTCACAAGAGCCTTTTTGATTTAGACTATGTGGGCGTTAAGGCTTCACAATTCTCATTTAATCGTCTGCAAAAGGCTGACCCTGTTTTAGGTGTTGACATGGCTTCAACCGGAGAAGTTGGATGTATTGGAGAAGATTCACCAAGCGCAGTTCTAACGGCTATGTTGTCAGTAGGTCATAGAATTCCAAAGAAAAACATTCTGCTTTCTACCGGAGCAGCTAAGCACAAAGTTGAAATGTTAGGAGCAGCTCGTCTTTTGGTGGAAAAAGGATATAAACTATATGCCACAGGAGGAACATCACGCTTCTTGACAGAAAATGGGGTAGAAAACACTATGGTTTATTGGCCAAGTGAAGAAGGGCAACCTCAAGCGTTGGAAATGCTACATCGCAAAGAAATTGACATGGTGGTTAATATACCTAAGAATTTGACCTCAGGTGAATTAAGCAATGGATACAAAGTGCGACGTGCAGCAATTGACCTTAACATCCCGTTGATTACCAATGTGAGATTAGCAAGTGCTTACATCAATGCATTCTGTACAATGGATGTAGATAATATAGCAATTAAGAGTTGGGATGAATATTAATAGCAGAATCAGACTATGGAACCATTAAAACATGAATGCGGGGTGGCAATTGTGCGTTTGCTCAAGCCACTGGAATATTATCAAGAAAAATATGGATCTTGGGCTTATGGATTAAATAAACTCTATCTTCTGATGGAGAAACAGCATAATCGAGGTCAAGAAGGTGCCGGAGTAGCATGCGTTAAATTAGTTGTTAATCCCGGAGAAGAATTTATGTTCCGCGAAAGAGCAGAGGGTAGCAATGCCATTTCAGAAGTCTTTGCTGACATAAACAAGAAAATTGCACGTGAAGTTGATAAGCCTAACGCATTGCACTACATCCCATATGCAGGGCAAATGTACATGGGACACTTGCGTTATAGCACATCAGGGAAGTCGGGAGTTAGCTTTGTGCATCCATTTATGAGAAGAGATAATTACAGAGCTAAGAACTTTACGCTTTGTGGTAACTTCACTCTTACCAATGTTCCAGAAGTATTCAACCACATAGCTGAGAGTGGTCAACACCCACGCCAAGAAACGGATACATTCATCCTGCTTGAGCAATTAGGACACAGATTGGACAGAGAAGTAGAACGTCTTTATGAAAAACACTTTGCAGCAGGACTGAGAGGTTTATCACTCACACGTGCCATTGAAAATGAAATAAATTTGGCAAACGTTTTGCGTGAATGTGCGCCTATGTGGGATGGTGGCTATGTAATCTGTGGTATGACAGGAAGCGGCGAAACCTTTGTTATACGAGATCCATGGGGTATTCGCAGCGCTTTCTACTATGCTGACCATGAAAATGTTATTCTCGCATCAGAACGCCCAGTCATTCAAACTGCCATGGACTTGCAAAAAGAACAAGTCATTGAACTACAACCAGGGCAAGCGCTGTTTATTAATGCAAAAGGAGAATTACACTTCGAACAAATTGTAGAGCCACGAGGATTTGCACCATGTTCATTTGAAAGAATCTATTTCTCAAGAGGAAGTGACTACGACATCTACAATGAAAGAAAAAAACTAGGTGCCAATTTAGTACCCGAAATTCTCAAAGCAGTAGATTACGACTTAAAACACACAGTTTTCTCTTTCATACCAAATACTGCAGAAGTAGCTTGTTATGGTATGGTGGAAGGTATGAACAACTATCTTAATAAAGAAAAAAGTCGTATAATAGCTGAAAAACAACATGAACTCACATGCGAAGAGATTGAAGAGATTTTGTCATTCTCCGTTCGCTCAGAAAAAGTAGCCATCAAAGACATAAAATTGCGAACATTCATCACACAAGATGCTACACGTAATGATATGGCAGCCCATGTTTATGATGTCACTTATGGAAGTATTCAGCAAAATGTAGATAATCTGGTGGTAATAGACGATAGCATAGTGAGAGGAACAACTCTCAAGCAAAGTATCATTAAAATTCTAGCACGTCTAAAACCTAAGAAAATCGTCATTGTATCATCTGCTCCACAAGTTCGTTATCCTGACTTTTACGGCATTGATATGTCAAAGATGAGTGAGTTTATCGCATTCCGTTCAGCATTAGCATTGTTAGAAGATGAAGGAAACTTCCAATTGATTAACGACGTATATGCAAAATGTAAAGCCCAGCAAGGATTGCCTAAAGAGCAAATAGTCAACTATGTAAAAGAAATCTATGCTCCATTTACGGATGAACAGATTTCTAAAAAAATGGCAGAACTATTAACGCCAGCTGAGGTTGAATGTCCTATTGAGATAATCTTCCAAACTATTGAAGGACTACATGACTCATGTCCTAATAATAAAGGCGACTGGTACTTCTCAGGCAACTATCCGACTCCTGGAGGTATGAAACTGCTAAATGAATCATTTATTTCTTTCATGGAATCACGTAAGTAAGTGAATAAAATACGTTTTTGGATTAATAACGCGAGGTCAATAGCACTACCACAATGCATATTACCTTCGCTCTTGACAATAGCAATGATGGCAGGGATGCCCCAATTCTCATGGGGGCTATCCCTCATTGCTCTTTTAGGAGTCATCACAGCACATTTAGGCATGAACTTGGCTGATGATTATTTTGACTACAAAAAAGACACAACGCGAATACGACAACAAGTCCATGAAGAAGGAGTTAAAACACACATGGAGAAGTGTCACTATATCACATCAGGAAAAGCCACAATACGTGATTTAGCATGCGCTATATGTTGTTTCTTAGCTTTAGCCGGAATAGCAGGAACCATTATTCTATATTATCGCACATGGCACATAGCGGTGATAGCCATCAGTGGCTTGTTATTAGGATTATCCTATTCAGGAGGACCCCTAAAATTAGGATATAGAGGTTTCGGAGAATTTGTTATCGGCATCATGTTTGGGCCACTGCTCATGCTGGGAATGTCACTCGCAAGTGCCAATCAAGTAACTCCTGCAGTAATCATTGTATCCTTTGCAGTAGGACTCTTTGTCATTAATATCGGATACGTACATTCAGTATTAGATTTACGTACAGACACCCTCTCCTTGCGGAAAAGTTTTGCAGTAATCCTAAAAAACAAAACAGCAATGTTAATCGCATTAGCATGTTTTTCCTTGTTGCCATTTGTTCTCATAATAATAGCAGTAATTATCAATATCCTACACTGGTCCACACTGATAACACTACTCCTAGTACCAATGGCAATACATCTTGTCTATTCCACTCGTTGCTTCCTATACAATAAGCACATACCATTAGAACCAAAGTGGTGGATGGGCCCAATGGGCGACTGGAAAAAATACCAAGCAGCCGACATGGATTGGTTCCTTTTTCGTTGGTTAGTAGCACGCAACATGGTAACATTCTTCTGTCTTATACTAATAATAATACACATTATTCTTTAACACACAATGAAGTTATTTCATCTCATCTATCTCGGATGGTGGTTTTTGAGAGCACGAGTATTTGGTTCAAAACGACCTCTACAAACAGTCCTGTTCATCAGTGATCGTTGTAACTTGCAATGCAAACATTGTAGCGTTTACCAAAAAGAAAATCCACACAATATGACCTATGAACAAATCAAGCAACACTTGCTCTATTCCTACAATTTAGGATCACGATTTGTTGACTTTGAAGGAGGAGAAACGATGATTTGGCGTGATGGAAAATACAATATTAACCACCTGATTGATCTGGCCAAAGAAATTGGTTTCTTTTCAGCCACCATCACCACCAATGCGCAGTTACCATTCACCAACTGCAAAGCTGACTCAATATGGGTAAGTTTAGATGGAATTGGTCAATATCATGAAGCTGTAAGAGGAAAAGGAACCTTTGCCCGATTAGAACAAAATATAGCAACAGCAAAACATAAAGCATTAAGTGTAAATATGGTAGTCAATACACTTAATTATGTGAGCGTAGAAGAAACAATAGAATACGTACACAATAATCCTGCCATTAAATCCATCTCAATCAACTTTCATACACCATTCCCGGGAACAGAATATCTTGCAATAGATATGAAATTGAGAGAAGAAATCATAGATAAAGTTATAACCTATAAGAAAAAAGGCTATCCAATCATGAACTCAATCTCAGGATTAAAGAAAATGAAAAACCTCAACTTCAAAAAACGATGTTGGGTAACCAATTTTATTTATCCAGATGGCCAAAGAGCTAATTGTATAGGAGAGGGGACAGACACATGCGAAAAATGTGGATTTTGCATGGCAGGTGAAATGGCTTCTGTTTTCAACTTCTGCCCCGACACAATATTTGCCGGTTTAAACTTAAGAATCTAATATCACTCAGCATTTTTTTTGAAGATATTTACAACAAAAATTTGCACGTGTCATATAAAAGTATTACCTTTGCACTCGCTTTTAAAGGTTAAAGGGCGTTTAGCTCAGCTGGTTTAGAGCATCTGCCTTACCAGCAGAGGGTCGGCGGTTCGAATCCGTCAACGCCCACAAGAGATTGGTTAACAGTTTGTTAACCAATTTTTTTATTTAGGAACGACAAACCTCTGAAAAAAAATAATTTTGGATCTATCGTAGACGTT
>JAGCLD010000044.1 GCA_017647145.1 Paludibacteraceae bacterium | reverse complement strand
CTATGTGTGTATCACTAAAATTACCCGAGAAGGTAATTCTTTTTACTTGGAAGCTAATTTGGTTAACATAGAGTCAGGGCAGATTTCCAATCCGGCCACACAATATGGCGAACTTGATGGAGGTAGTCTTTCTAATATGCTGGCTGCTTGTGAGAAACTGGCTGCTGAGTTGGTAGGCAGGAAGGTTCAATATACTTCTTCGTATAGTCGTCCTTCTTACTCTTATTCTTCAAGTCCGAAGCTTTCTTCAGATGAGGAATTTAGCTCAACTACCGCTTCTTCTTCCGGCGAATCTTCTTCGAGTTCTTCATCCGTGAATCATCGTACAATTCCTCAGGGCTATGTAGATTTAGGCTTACCGAGCAAAACACTTTGGAAAGATAAAAATGAAGGAGGAAATTTTCATACCTATGAAGAAGCAGTGGGTAGGTTTGGAAATAAATTGCCAACTAAGCAACAGTTAGAAGAACTTAAAAATAGATGCATTTGGACATGGACGGGTAATGGTTATAAAGTAACCGGTCCGAATGGCAATTCCATTACTTTGCCGGCTGCGGGCTACCGCTTTAGCTTGGGACTTGTGCAAAACGTGGGTATGTGCGGCTACTATTGGTCGTCCACTACTCAACATCCACGTAGCGCGTGGCACCTCTACTTCTCGTCTATCGAAACGAGTATCAAAGGACATGGCAATTACGACAATGGATACTCCGTGCGTCTAGTCCAGAATTAATAAACAGATAAAATATACTCAATGAAAAAAGTTTTCGTTTTAATTTTGTCGGCATTGTCGTTGACAGTATTTGCACAGCAAAAGAAGGTGGCTGTATTAGAGCCAATTGTTGAGGATGGAGATATTTCTGTGATTTATACTTCTGTTTTGCGTTCTAATTTAATGAGTAGTATCTCTAATGAGATGGCAGGTTATCAAGCTTTTACGCGTTCAGATGTTGATGTTATTTTAAGGGAACAAAACTTTCAACAAAGTGGAGTTGTAGATGATGCCACTCGCAAACGTCTGGGAAGTCTTGGTGGAGTAGATTATATATGTGTCTCAAAAATGGCGGAAGGGCATGGTTATTTAAATATAGATATTCTTCTGGTTGATGTTCAATCAGGAAAGATTGAAAACTCTGCTAATAAATTGATTAGTAGTAATGATATTGAAGTGCTGAAAAATTCAGCCATTGAATTAGGGAAAAAGATTGTTGGTTTAGATAAAATAGAACGACAGCAAGCAGAAGCAGAACGCCAAAAGGCATTGGCAGAGCAACGTGAAAGAGATTTAGAAGAACAAAGAAAACAAGAAGAATTAGCAAAACAGCAACAATTGGAAGATAGTTTTGATGAACTAGGTAATTCTATTGTAGGTATAGTAAACATGGCAGCGCAAGTAAAACACGATAGAAATTCATATTACATACATTTTGTCAATTTACGTTCATCACCACGTCGTCTATCTATTAATGGTCAGGTGATAGGAACAGTGGAGGGGTACAGTGAAAAGACTTTTACAGTCCCAATCCAAATGCAAGGTGTGTTGAAATCTGTTCAGACTAGAGATTATATATTCAGCCCTAATGTAGAGACTTTTACGATTAGCGGAGTTAGAGCAAGACAAACAATCAATGTAAAAAATAAATAAAACAATATATACCAATGAAGAGATTTTTCGTTTTCGTTTTGTCGGCATTGTCGCTGACAGCATTTGCACAGCAGAAGAAGGTGGCTGTGTATGTTACGGGTGATGATCCTATAAATAGTATTATGGGTGACCACTTGGTGGATGGTATTGCTCATGATGGCAAGTATATTGCAGTGGAGCGTACCGCAAGTTTTTTAAATGAATTGGTCAAAGAGCAGTCTTATCAGCGAACCGGTGCAGTGGATGACAGTGAACTCTCTCGTTTGGGAAAGCAATTTGGTGTGGACTATGTTTGTGTAGCGACTCCTTTTGATGTGTGGGGTGAAAAGTATATATCTGCACGCATGATAGATGTAGAACGCGCGGAGGTTATTGCGACTTCTTCTGTTAATGGCAAGATTGAGAATAGTACACAATTTCTTGCTTTATTGAGTACTTTAACTAAGGGGCTACTTCAATCATTTGAACAATCGAAATTGGCAAACGCAAAGAAGGTAGCGGTGTATGTTACTCGTACAGGTAATAAAGATGTGGATATTATTTTAGGTGACCAATTGGTGGCGGGTTTTGCTACCAGTGGACGTTATTTAGCAATAGAACGTACGCAGGGATTCTTAAATCAGTTGAGCAAAGAGCAAGCCTACCAGCAGACAGGAGCAGTAGATGATTCAGACTTGATGCGTTTAGGTAAGCAATTTGGTGTGCAATATGTTTGTGTAGCCAAGACCTCACAGTTGTTTGGGGATTACTATATTGCTTCGCGTTTGATAGATGTGGAGCATGGAGAAGTGGTGAATTCTTATAAAAAAGATGCAGTTCAGTTGGGTTCTTCACAACAAGTAGTAACTGTGGCAAAAGAAATCGCTACTAAACTATCAGATAAAACGATTGCAGAACAACTCAAAATAGAATCCTATCTTGCTCAAGGATATGTAGATTTAGGTTTACCAAGTGGAACATTATGGAAAAATTCAAATGAGGGTGGTGATAATGCTCGATATACTTATGATGAAGCAGTAAGTAAATTTGGTAATAACTTACCCACATATCAACAATTACGAGAACTTAAAGATAAGTGCACTTGGACGTGGATAGATATAGGTGGTGGTTGTCGTGTCACCGGCCCGAATGGTAATTCCATTACTCTCCCTGCTGCGGGCAACCGCCGTTGCAATGGCGATGTGTACCTTGTAGGTGCGAAGGGCCTCTATTGGTCGTCCACTCCTCTCGGAGACAACGCTTGGAGCCTCTACTTCGTTTCGAGTGCGGTCGATGTGGGCTACTCCAAATATCGCTGCTACGGGCTATCCGTGCGTTTAGTCCAGAATTTATAAGCACATAAAATATACTCAATGAAAAAAGTTTTAATTCTTTTACTTTCAGCACTTTCGCTGACAGTGTTTGCACAGCAAAAGAAAGTGGCTGTATATGTTACAGGTCAGGAATCAGCGATAAATAAAGTTCTTGGAGATAAATTGGTAGCAGGATTTGCTCAAAGTGAGGAATACGTAGCAATAGAGCGTACTGTTAGTTTTTTGGCAGAATTAGGTAAAGAGCAAAATTATCAACGTAGTAGTGCCGTAGATGATAAAGAATTATCTCGTTTAGGCAAGCAATTTGGTGCTCAATTGGTTTGTGTTGCGGATATATTGGATGTTTTTGAAGAAAAATACATTTCAGCCCGATTAATCGATGTAGAAAGCGCTGAAGTGCTAAAAGCTTCCAATACAAGTAGTCCGTTGAATAGTATGCAAGAATTGCTAAATGTAGCTACTAAATTAACTCGTGAGTTGATAGGTGCAACTACGACTAAGCAGGATTCTTCTAGTAAGTGCCGTGTTATGATGAGTTATGTATGTACTAGGAAGTCTGGTTCTTGTAAATAACAATTTTTTAAATATATAATGAAGAGAGTTGTAACCCTATATTTTCTATTGAGTGGGCTGACGCTTTTTGCTCAAAATGCTAATGACCCTTTTGCGCGTATGCGCCAACAGTTTGATGACTTCAAGCAAGCCAAGCAGGAGGAATTTGAAGCTTTCACAGCCAAACAAAATGAGGAGTTTTCGGCGTTTATGCAGGAGGCTTGGCAGTTGTTTGAGAACTTTCAAACACAGAAATTACAACTCGACAAACCGAAAATGGCGGATGCACCTGTGGCTCCGGGCACCGAGAAACCGACAGAAAACATTGTGGGAGCACAAATCACCCCACCTGCTACTCAATCTACCAACTCGAAGGGGGTGTATGTGTTGCGCACTACAGTAACGCCACAAGGTAGCATACAAACTTACACTCCATCTACTACGGGCAAAAACAATGGGGTGGTGCAACAGGAGGGTATTTCCTTCTCCTTCTATGGTAGAACACTCTTTATGCCTTGTAGCCCGAACTTGCGCATACGTGCCAACGGAGTGAGCGAAAGACATGCTGCCGACTATTTTCGTGCTATGGCACAAATGCCACGTGAGACACGCCAACTGTGGCATGCTGTGCAACAACAGGCTTATGACTTCGGACTCAATGAGTGGGGACACTTCTGCCTCTTGCGCTCAGTGGCTGAAACACTGCTCACTTCTTCTGACGAGTGTACGCTCTTTCTTTTCTACATGCTGCGCAACGAAGGGGGGTATAAGGTGAAAATCGCACGCGGACAAGACTCCGGAAGACTAACCCTGCTGTTGGCGCTCGACAATGAAAAGGAGGTATATTCGTACACATTCTTCCGTTTCCCGGAAAATGAACGCCAGGTGAAATACTATGCCGTGTATGGTGGAGGGAAAGCCAAGGAGAGTATTTACACCTATGCTTTCATAGAACAAGAAGCTCCTTTGAAACAAATGCGTCTTGACTTTGACCGAACACTCAATATCGGTGATTGCGACCAACAACGGACACTGCACGTGCAGAAAACCGGGACAACTATTCATTTGCCCTACAATTCTTCCCACATGGCTTATCTGAACGATGTGCCCATGACGGTATTTCCCATCTATTTCTCTTCAGAGGTGCCCGGTGAATCACAAGAGGCGTTGCAACGTCACTTTGAGCCCTATGCGAGGCGCTATTCACAAGAACAGATGGTGGGTTTGTTGCTTAACTTTGTGCAAACAGCATTTGCCTACCGCACCGACCGACAACAGTTCGGATATGAGAAATACTTCTATCCGGAAGAAGTGATAGGCTATCCTTATAGCGACTGTGAAGACCGATCGGCATTGTTCTCATGGTTGGTGACGTCGCTCACCGGATTACAGGTCATCGGACTGCAATATGAAGGACATGTGGCTACAGCTGTGGCATTTACCGACCCGAATGCCGGTAAAGGTGACTACTTCTCCTATGGAGGACGTCGCTACTATGTGTGTGACCCCACTTATATCAATGCCTCCATCGGAATGACCATGCCACAATTCAAAGGAAAAACGCCGAAAGTGATTCGACTGAAAACCATCGCACACACCTTATAATTACATCCACATGAAACGTCCTACCCTCATCATAGTGTCCATCCTCTTATTGGTCATCTTCATTGCCGCTGCTTCTTATATATATTATAGCTACAAGAAGCGTCTTTATCACCCGGAAGTCATTGAGGCGGAAATTTATGAAGATGTGACTTATGACACCGACCTGCTCATAGGGCGATGGAAATCGGGCACATTATATTATAGGTTTAATGAAGACGGCACTGCACTCACATGGGACACAGCTGATGATGTCACTGAAGAAGAGGCTTCATCACTCACATGGACACTTGAGCGCTCACGTTTTACGCATATGCATCATATGGGCATCAGCAGGGCTGTAGTGCCAAAGTACTATCGCATCAAGCAACTTGACCTATTATCTCTTGTCTTTGAGGATGAGTTTGGCACTGTGTACACTTTCACCAAAGCCGACTAATCAACACACCCACATATCCTCATAACCTCATATCCTCATACTCTCATAGCCTCACCAGCTCGCCCCGCAAGCGTCCTATCTCTCAACCACTTACACTCCTCCCATTAAAAAATATTTAAAAAACTCTCTTAATTTCTTGCGTATATGAAAAACTTGCAGTACTTTTGCACCCGCTTTCGAGAACGGCACAGCGGTGCTGAATCAGGACCTGGCAAGCGAGCCAAGTTTTATCGAAAGCAAAATTTTTTTTGCAAAAATTTTGGCAGTTCAGAAATTTGCCTTATCTTTGCAGTCCGTTTCGCTCAATTTGGATATTTAGTGAAGCACACGCCACTTAGTGGCAAGCGATCTTTGGATGACTGGAAAATCAAAACGAAAGATGTAGTACAAGAACTCAAAAATATATTTTAGAGTCCTCGATTCAATTTCTTGAAAACCGAACACTATAAATCTTTTTATGGAAGACCGTCCGGGCTAAGATATAAAACAATTCAAATTAT
>JAGCLD010000043.1 GCA_017647145.1 Paludibacteraceae bacterium | reverse complement strand
TACTTAGGTTTGGATATCATTTCCTCATACAAAAACTAATTAAAAAAGCACTGTCGCCCTAAGTAGGGGGACGAGCGAAATGAAGCTTTAGCGGAATGGAGCGGAGGGGGTATGTTCTCACTTTACTATTTACTATTAGACATACCCCCTCCGGTGCACTATGCTTCGCTTTGCCCTGCTTCAAGGGGGCGACAGTGCAATTATTAGTTGTATGCAGGGAGGGTACAAACAAAAAAGTGTGCCTAAGCCCATAAAGCTTAGACACACTCCACTTGCAATTAATTATCCCCGTGTTGTTTATTTCACTAATTTCAATGTTTGGTTAGTATCTACCAAGCGAACAAAGTAGAATCCATGACCATATTTGCTCAAAGATATATCTTCTACGCTTTGTTCCAAAAGCATTCCGGATGCATTATACAACGCAATTGGTCGATTAGATGGATTGAACACAACATCAGCCGCATAATATACATCTGTAAGAATATTTTCTTTCAAATCGCTTGCAGTTCCATTATAGGTCACACGCACGCCGTATAGATTCACACCACTCTTTGGACTGTACAAATAAATGGTGGTCGATGCTCCTTCATAACGATAACTTGCTTTTTGTACAGTCGTGCCGGCGGGTAACGTGCCCACAACATTGCCAAATGAACCGGCTGCTACATTCAAGCTGCGTTCTTCTGTGGATGTAGATGACACTAAATAGACTTCTATTTCACAAGTTCCCTTCACCGGGAAGGTGAGTGTGCGTGCATCTGCTGCACCTGTTCCACTCAGTTTCATCCTGCTGGTAAACTCTACTCCTTCTACATTCTTGACATTCGCATCTACAATGACTGATTTTTCTGTTGTTGCCAAAATGGTAAGACCTCTTACTGTGGTAGGACTTGTAATAGTGCCTAAGCCGGCAAAATCACTATCGGAGAAATTCCACCAATCGGAAGTTGTCGTTACATCTCCACCACCTGTGTTTCCATCATCAGAGCCTCCTTGGTCAGTATTTCCATTATCGCCTGTTGCTTCAAATGCAAAACATACTTTGCTGACAAAAGTACCTGTACCTGCCGTACGTGCAATGGTAAATCCGGTAGTTCCCGCAGGTGCATTTACTGTAATGGCAGTAACATTTTTATCTGACAATGTGTAGGTTTCTGAAGTAGCCCCTGCTGTGAAGCCATAAGCGACTGTGTTCTTACCTTCTGCACAGTTGGGCAATTCTACATCAAATGTAACACTTAGCAATTTCTTATTCAATGCTGACAAGTCAAATGCAATACCGGCTTTATTGGTATTGAACTTCACACCTGTACTTTCCCATGTAGTAGCCTTCTCACCACTACCATCATTTATTATTTCTATGCTTACGCCATCCACTGTTGGCATATTTCCACCTGTGAGGTCCACACAAAGTTGGTCTCCGACTTCAGCGCTTCCTCCACCGCCTCCCGTAGAAGCAGATTTGACGGTAATGGTTCCTGTAAGTGTCACATTGGTTGCACCATCTGTAGCCGTAACTGTATAAGTTCCTGTAGATGTAGGTTTACCCGACAAGCTAAGCACCAATCCATTCACTTGGCTATTCACGCCTGCAGGCAGATTCTTAACGGAAATAGATGTCGCACTTCCTCCCGCTACAAACACCACTGAACTCATGCTGTTACCTTCTGTCACTACTTGGTCCTTGTTTCCGGATTGTAGGGTTAAAGTAGGTTTTTCTGAATCACATGGGGAACTCACTGTTCCATCTTCTTGCACAAGAAGAGTAGCCCCCGCACCGCAGGTGGCACTAATCACAGCTGCCTTAGCATCTTGTGCACTTAATTTATCATAAGCATAAGTAGGGGCTGACACAGAGCCTGCATCCTTAGGTATTCCGGATGAGTTCACTGATTTTAACGCATTAGTACCTCCATAACTTTTAAAACGATTGCCGGTACTTATTGAGCCTTCCATTGTACAACCCTCTAAATAGCAGGTGACATTCTCCGGTCCGATATAACATTTGGCCACTGAAGATTTCCAATAGCAATTCAAGAAATGTAAATCTGCATTACGACAACGCGTCATACGTTCCACACAGCCTTCATCCCACCAGCAATATGCCCAAGTCATACTATACCTTCCATCAGACGGCTTATCACCGGAATCGGAGCCAATCAAGTTAGTATATCGGTGATCATCACTTCCCCCTGACCCTCCGGCCTTTGGTTTTTTAAGATAGCGAAATCTACACCAAGACACTGTAATATTATCTGTCGTACTCTTGTTGTCAAAGTTACCATCACAACCATCTTGGAAATCACAATGATCAACCCAAGCATTGGTCACACCTTCAAATTGCAACAAGTCACTACCATCACAGTCGTATGCTCCCGGTCCTTCAAAAATAACATTGCGTATGATAACATTGGAACATCCCTTCACATTGATAATACCTGATTCTTTTTTATTTTGTTTGAGGTTTATCAATTTTTTTCCGGGCAAAGCCATGAGCGTAAAATTGCCTTTACTAACACTCAACTGACTGGAAACGGTGATATTATTCGTAATAATGATTACACGATTTCCACTCTTACCAAGTGCTGTCTTTAATTCTGATTCTGTATCAACGAGCGTAGGCGTCACATTTCCACCTCCCGTAGCTTTAGCACCATGTCCAAAAGCTGTGTGTTGCGCCATCATAGAGCCCACACCAACCAAGTACATTAAAATAAATAAATAAATTTTCTTCATGTGTAATATAATTATAGTAAGTCGGCTACAAAAATAACACAAGACCTCACACTTCAATGTATATAAATAGACAAAAGAAGTGTACAATCTCTACACAGACCCCTCTGATAGTTTTTTTTAACACAGGCAAAACGAGTACATTTATTCACTTTATAGCGAATAAATACCACATAAAGCGTAACAACCGAAAAGAGGGAGTAAAAAAAACAAGTTTTTCTATGAAAACAATAAAACAACTTATGCCTCCACTTTCACCACATGTTCTTTTTCAAACAACAGTTTGGTTCCCGGATATAATTCTGTCCATGTGTGATTATGTGTGGCAATCAAGAGGGTGGTTCCGGCTCCTCGCACACTGTACAACAACTCCATCAACTCTCTACCGGTTGTGGGGTCTAAATTACCTGTGGGTTCATCAGCCAAAATGATTTGAGGTGAATTCAGTAATGCTCGGGCTATAACCACACGTTGTTGTTCTCCACCTGATAATTGATGAGGCATTCTGTAGGCTTTTGTTTCCATTCCCACTTGAGCCAACACTTGTTCAATATGGGATTTCATCACCCTCTTATCTTTCCAACCTGTTGCTTTCAGCACAAAGGATAGATTTTCATATACACTGCGATCTGCCAATAATTGAAAATCTTGAAAGACGATTCCGATTTTACGGCGTAGGATAGGTATATCTCGACGGCGTATTTTTCGTAAATTATAGCCTAACACATGGCCTTCGCCATTTTTAATGGGCAACTCGGCATAGAGTGTTTTCAGCAACGAACTTTTCCCACTGCCTACTTTACCCAACAAATAAACAACCTCCCCTGTACCTATCTGCAAATTAACATCACGAAGTATCGTTTGTTCTTGTTGCCTAATCTCAACATTACTATAATCTACTAATATATCCATCTTATTCTTTTTTGAGCACACAAAGTTAGTAAAACCTATGTGAAGATACAAACCGTATGATTTATAAAAAGCTTTCTAAAATATCTTCCACATACTTTCTCCTCTCCGGATGGCGAGAAATAGTCATATGCTGAGAACAGTATTCGGTCAAACCGGTATGCTGCTCACACAGATGTTGCAACACATTGATTGCTGCCTGCATCAACACCATGGAGTCGGCATCTAACAAAGGTAATATCTCGTGTAAATAGGCTTGACTACTTGCTATATCCAACTGATGTACAATTCTTGGCAATACATACAGTGCCACCAACTTTTGCCACATGTCTTCTTGCTGAAAGGCATAAGACACAACTTCATTGGCAAAACTCACTCTACTCAACAGGCGAAAAGACAATTGTTCGGCTAATTCGGCATTGCTTACGTTCTTTAACCACTTCTTAGCATCATCTATTGAATACTCCTCTTTGGGCTGTAGCATACAGGCCAACAACATAAACTCACGCTCTCCGGAAAGCCATAGAGCTTCGGCTAAGGGTGCATTTGCTGTATGTTTACGCGCTATTTCACACAAACGAGACACTACTACACCATA
The DNA here is from genome assembly GCA_017647145.1 of Paludibacteraceae bacterium. Lineage (GTDB taxonomy): Bacteria > Bacteroidota > Bacteroidia > Bacteroidales > Paludibacteraceae > Gallipaludibacter. The sequence continues at coordinate 7,162 of JAGCLD010000043.1, read as the reverse complement.
ATTGCGCTTATAGTTCAATCCTTGTTTTTCCAACGATTCTGCCACAATTCCATTCATAGAAAGCACGATTTCGCGCTTAATTTCCTGCATTTCCTTACGGATAGAAGGTGACAAATATACTAATTTCATTACCCTTATTTATTTTTATTACTTTATCACTCAATCAATTAGAGTAGGCACTAAAAAAATATTCACAAATTATTTGCACAACCCACTCTTTTGACGTATCTTTGCAGCACTAAAATGGTGGCTGTAGCTCAGTTGGTTAGAGCGTCGGATTGTGGTTCCGAAGGTCGTGGGTTCGAGCCCCATCTGCCACCCTAAAAAAGAGGATTGTTCAAAAAAACAGTCCTCTTTTCTTTTTTATATATTGTTACATATATTTTCGGCAATCTTACCCACCAAGCATGTTCTCGCTTCAAAACTACTCCATGCTATATGCGGAGTCAAAACTAAACGCTCGGGATGTTGCATCAACATAAATGGATGTTCGGCATCAAATGGTTCTTTCTCAAACACATCTATACCTGCACCGGCAATAACTCCCTCGTCCAACACCGCAGCCAATTCTCGTTCATTCACAATACCACCGCGCCCTGTGTTGAGTACAACGGCTGTCTTCTTCATGCGACGCAATTCTTTTTCTCCGATAAGATTGTACGTTTGCGGGTTTCTTGGTGCATGTACACTGAGCACATCCACTCTGGTCAACAAATCATCTAATTCAAGTCGTTCATACTCGTGTTCACAAGAGGTATTCTTTCCGGATGTAGAGTAATAGCACACCTTCATGCCAAAGGCAGTAGCTATCTTAGCAACTTGTTTTCCTATATTACCCATACCAATTATACCGAGTGTCTTACCGGCTAATTCACAGAATGGATACTGAGTGCAGGTATAGAGATTACCGGCTGAATAAGCACCACTATGCACATAATGATTAAACACACTGACGCGCATATACAGCTCTAACAACAAAGCAAAAGTGGTTTGCGCCACACTATGAGTAGAATAACCCACTGCGTTTTTCACCTTTACTCCCTTTTGTTCGGCATACACCAAATCAATATTATCCATTCCTGTACCGGCCACACAAATCAAACGCAGATTCGGACATGCATCCATAATCTCCTTGTCTATCACCACCTTATTGGTAATCACCACTTCTGCACCACCGATATGTTGCAAACGTTGTTCTCTACTGGTCGAAGCAAACATCCTCACTTGACCAAGTTTCAGGATAGGTTCAAAATCAATTCCTTCGCCCAAAGTGGAAGCATCAAGAAAAGCAATATCTAACATAAGCCTATGGTTATTTATTCTAATTTGTAACAAACGAACCTAAGTTATTCGGGCTTATACCCAAAATAACGCAATTTATTCTCTTTATTTCTCCAGTCTTTTTCCACTTTCACGTAGAGTTCCAAGAAGATTTTCTTACCAAAGAATGCCTCTAAGTCATACCTTGCCTCACTACCCACTTTCTTCAAAGACTTTCCTCCTTTCCCAATGATAATTCCCTTTTGCGAATCACGCTCCACATAAATCACGGCATTGATGCGTATCAGCTTTTCTTCTTCTTCAAACTTCTCTACTTCTACTTCTACTGAATATGGTATCTCTTTGTCATAATTCAACAAAATCTTCTCACGAATGATCTCATCCACAAAGAATCTAGCCGGTTTGTCAGTCAATTGGTCTTTATCAAAGAAAGGAGGCGAATCAGGCAGGAGTTCTTTGATACGTTTGAAGAGATTATCAATATTGAATCGCTCTAAGGCAGATATAGGGAATATTTCCGCTTGTGGCAATTGCACCTTCCAACGTTCTACTAATTCAATCAATGCTTTTTCATCAATCAAATCGATTTTATTGATAACCAATATTATCTTTGCCGTATTCGATTTCACTTGTTCTAGGAAATCCGCATTCTTCTCCATAGCATCAATCACATCTGTCACATACAACAAGACATCAGCATCCACCAAAGCAGAGCGAGAAAAATTCAGCATAGACTCTTGCAGTCGATAATTCGGCTTCAACACACCCGGAGTATCTGAATAGACAATCTGAAAATCATCCCCGTTCACAATACCCATAATACGATGACGCGTGGTTTGAGCTTTGGCTGTGATGATAGACAAACGCTCACCTACCAAAAGATTCATCAAAGTAGATTTACCGACATTAGGATTACCCACGATATTGACAAAACCTGCTTTATGTTTTTCCATCTTATTTCTTCATTAGTACATTTATCTGCGAAGATACATCAAGTTTGTGTGAGAAGCAAATTATATCATCAACTTATCCATTTTTTCTAATCAAACATGGCATATTTTCAATCCTTTTCGTATATTTGCAGTTATGTGTGAATAATGCGAACAAACATAGCGTTAAAAAAACACTATCTCACTCATTTTAAGTATATTCACATTATTACATCGTATAGAACAAACAACACATAGGTATATATGAAAAAATTTAAAGAGTACAATGGTTTAAACCTCTCAGAAATCAACAAAGAGGTACTACAAACTTGGGATAAAGAAGATTTGTTTCACAAGAGTGTAGAAATACGTGAAGGACATCCATCTTTTGTCTTCTTTGAAGGTCCTCCTTCTGCCAATGGTATGCCCGGCATTCACCACGTAATGGCACGTACAATTAAGGATACTTTCTGCCGATATAAAACCATGAAAGGCTACCAAGTGAAGCGTAAAGCCGGTTGGGACACGCATGGACTTCCTGTTGAATTAGGCGTTGAAAAATTATTAGGTATCACCAAAGAAGATATCGGTAAAAAGATTTCCGTAGATGATTACAATGCCGCTTGTCGTAGAGAAGTAATGAAATATACCCAAGAATGGGTGTCACTCACAGAAAAAATGGGATATTGGGTTGACATGGAACACCCATACATCACCTATGACAATAAATTTATTGAAACACTATGGTGGTTATTGAAGCAATTGTATCAAAAAGGATTGCTTTACAAAGGCTATACAATCCAACCATACTCTCCTGCTGCCGGTACGGGCCTCAGCTCACATGAGTTAAACCAACCCGGTTGCTATCGTGATGTAAAAGACACTACTTGTACGGCACAATTCAAGATTACCAATCCTGAAAAATGTGGTCTGAACACTGCACTGCCTATGTATGCTTTAGCTTGGACCACTACTCCTTGGACTCTTCCCTCCAACACCGCTTTGTGTGTGGGTCCAAAAATCACATACAACTTTATTCAAGCAAAGAATCCATATTCCGGAGAAGAATGTGTATACATCATTGCCCAAGAATTAGTAAAAAGTTACTTTGGAGAAAAGAAGGTAGAAGAATTCACCCTTTTAGGTGAATGCATGGGTTCTGACTTGGTTGGATTGGAGTATGAGCAACTCATCCCTTGGGTAAATCCGGGAGAAGGTGCTTTCCGAGTGATTGCCGGTGACTATGTAACTACGGAAGATGGTACAGGTATCGTACACATTGCACCTACCTTTGGGGCCGACGACGCCTTTGTGGCAAAAAAAGCAGGCGTACCCGGATTAACATTCCTCACCAAGAAAGGCGAAATTCGTCCAATGGTTGACATGACAGGTAAGTTCTTTGTATGCGAAGATTTGGACGAACAATTTGTTCAAAATCAAATCAACACTGAGTTATACAACGAATATGCAGGAAGATATGTTAAGAATGCTTACGACAAAACGCTCACAGATAAGGACGAAACATTAGACGTTTCTCTCTGTATGATGCTCAAACAACAAGGCTTAGCATTCCGCATTGAAAAACACGTACACAACTATCCTCACTGTTGGCGCACAGACAAACCGGTCCTTTACTACCCATTAGACAGTTGGTTCATCAAGACAACTGCAGTTAAGGACGAGATGATTGCACTCAACAAAACCATCAATTGGAAGCCTGAATCTACCGGAACAGGACGCTTTGGTAAGTGGCTTGAAAACCTGAATGACTGGAATCTTAGCCGTAGTCGTTATTGGGGCACTCCTCTTCCAATCTGGCGCACTGAAGACGGACAAGAAGAAATCTGCATCGGCTCAATAGAAGAACTCATCACAGAAATCAACAAATCTGTAGAAGCTGGCTACATGCAAGAAAACCCATGGAAGAATTTCCGTGTTGGTGACTACAGTGAAGAAAACTATGCTGTGAAGAACATTGACCTGCACCGTCCTTATGTTGATAACATTATCTTAGTATCGCCTAAAGGACAACCAATGAAACGTGAGTTGGACCTCATCGACGTATGGTTCGACAGCGGGGCTATGCCTTATGCACAAGTGCACTATCCATTTGAAAACACAGACGCCCTCAAGACATGCGACTTCATCTCTGAAGGTGTTGACCAAACCCGCGGTTGGTTCTTCACGCTCCATGCTATCCACACTATGATTGATGGTCAGATTGCCTTCAAGAATGTCATTTCCAATGGTCTTGTTCTCGACAAGAATGGCAATAAAATGTCTAAACGTTTAGGTAATGCAGTTGATCCATTTGGCACAATAGAGAAATACGGTAGTGACCCATTACGTTGGTATATGATGACCAACGCATCACCATGGGACAACTTGAAATTTGACATTGACGGAGTAGAAGAAGTGCGTCGCAAATTCTTTGGAACACTCTACAACACCTATTCATTCTTCGCTTTGTATGCCAATGTAGACGGCTTCACCGGTGAAGAAGCACAAGTACCTGTTGAATCACGCCCTGAAATAGACCGTTGGATACTATCGCTTCTCAATACTTTAGTAGCTGAAGTTACTGCACAATATGAAGACTATGAACCTACACGCGCCGGACGTGCTATCAGTGATTTTGTACAAGAAAACCTTTCTAACTGGTACGTACGTCTTAACCGCAAACGCTTCTGGGGAGGCACAATGGATGCTGACAAGTTGGCTGCTTATCAAACACTCTATGAATGCTTGATTACAGTCAGCAAGCTCATGGCTCCCATTTCTCCATTCTATGCTGACAAATTGTATCGCGATTTAACTAATGGTAGCTCAGTACACTTGTCTGACTTCCCGGTTGCACAAACAAAACACATTGACCAACAATTAGAATTACGCATGCAATTGGCTCAACAAGCCACTTCAATGATATTAGCACTGCGCAAGAAAGCCAACAAGAAAGTACGCCAACCACTCCAAAAGGCAGTCATTCCTGTATCTGACACAGACAGCTTAAACGCTTTAAATCTTGTAGCAGACCTTATCAAGACTGAAGTAAACGTAAAAGAGTTGCAAATTGTAACAGCTGACCAATCATCTATCAAGCTTGTTAAACGCATTAAACCTAACTTCAAAACCTTAGGTAAGAAATACGGAAAACAAATGAAAGAGATTGCAGCAGCTATCGCAGCAATGACACAAGACACTATTGCTATCATTGAACGCGAAGGACAATTCAATCTTACATTGACTGAAGGAGACGTTCTCATCGAATTAGCAGATGTAGAAATCGCAACAGAAGACATGCCGGGATGGTTAGTTACCAATGAAGGCAACCTCACCATTGCCCTTGACATAGAAGTGAGCGAAGAACTGCGTCAAGAAGGAATCGCACGCGAATTAGTCAATCGCATTCAGAATATTCGCAAATCCAATGGTTATGAAATCACAGACAAGATTAACGTAAGCATTGCACCATGCGAAGAAATCAACGCAGCTGTAGAAAACTTCAAGACCTATATTGCATCACAAGTACTCGCAAACAATATCACTATCGCCGAGCTTACTGAGGCAGTAGAATTGGACTTTGAAGATTTCATCGTAAAAGTAGCAGTTGAGAAAGTATAGAACATACTCTCATTTACTTATCACCTAATAAGATGCGTCAGCGAATTAGTTGACGCATCTTATGTTTTTATTTGTTGCTATTAATCATGCAACATTAGTTTTTACAAGAGCAAAGACAGAGGAATAAAGTGGTTTGATCCAATGATGCGTGGGGCATTGCACTTTTATAGCAATCTAAATTACATCAAAATAGCAATTATGAGATAGGGCTTTTTATTCAAAGAGCGCTTGCATTTAAGGGGAGTAGATTCTAAAAGGGTATTTATAAATGTCCCTATCCCATTCAATGCGAGAACAAAGATACAATATTCAGAAAGTGCATTGTTACTTTCCGTTACGTTTCTGTCTTTCCGTGACAATAAATTACAATAAGTTACTTTCCGTTACATTACTCTTTATAGTTTAGAGGACGCTCACAAGTGAGCTACAGGACGCTCGCGGGGCGAGCTGGTGAGGATATGAGGATAGGAAGCTGGAGACGGACCCCCTCCGCTCCATTCCGCTGGCGCTCCATTCCTCTCGTCCCCCTGAGCAGGGCGACAGTGCTTTTTAGTTAGCACTGATATGAGAAAGGTTTATCTAAACAAAATGTACAAATACCTCGTTCGTCCTTACTTAGGGGTAGAGTCTGAGCGGAGCGAGGTGGTGGATGGACTAGTGGCACTAGGGGGGACTAGTGGGACTAGTGAGGAGTTGGGGAATAGGGGTGTATAAGCCATATATATAAACAAAAGAAGCCTTATTAGATATTCGAGTCTATCAGCATATATAAGCAAAGAAGCCTTATTAGATATTCGAGTTCGTTAGGCAAGTATATATAAACAAAGAAGCCCGAAGACTTGTATCTTCGAGCTTCTGAAAAACGGCGGCTACCTACTCTCCCACTTGCGCAGTACCATCGGCGTTAGTGGGCTTAACTTCTCTGTTCGGAATGGGAAGAGGTGGAACCCCACTGCTATAACCACCTTAATAAGGTTGACTATTGCGTAGAGAGATAAGCATGAACGGTATCATGCATAGGCCCCTGAGGGGTTAAGAAGAAAGTCTCGGGCAATTAGTACTGCTCGGCTTTATGTCACCATTGTACACCTGCAGCCTATCAACGTCGTAGTCTCCGACGACCCTCAATGGAGATCTAATCTTGGGGATAGCTTCGCGCTTAGATGCTTTCAGCGCTTATCCGAACCGAACTTAGCTACCGGGCAGTGCTCCTGGCGGAACAACCGGTAAACCAGAGGTCTGTCCAACAGGGTCCTCTCGTACTAGTGTCAGGGCCACGCAACTCTCCAACGCCCACGATAGATAGAGACCGAACTGTCTCACGACGTTCT
>JAGCLD010000042.1 GCA_017647145.1 Paludibacteraceae bacterium | reverse complement strand
GAAATACACCGGTTTAGGTGTTTCTTTTTCGTATTGGGCAATGACCACCAAGTCAGATGTTACGTTTTTGATGGACTTACTCCAACCGGTAAACACATATCCTTCACGAGTAGGATTAGCTGGTCCTACTGCATCTTTGCCTTGCTCTACCTGCTCGGTGTGTAGTTCTGTGCCGTCCCAATCAAAGAAAGTTACCGTGAAGTAAGTGATGTTTTGCTTGTATTGGGCTGTTACGGTCAAATCACTTTGTACATTGCTGAAGTCCTTGTCCCAAGCTGTGAAAGTATATCCCTCACGAGTAGGATTAGCTGGTGCTGTAGCTGATTTGCCTTGCTCGACTTGCTCTGTCTTGAGTGTAGTACCGTCCCAATCTTGGAATGTGACCGTGTAGTATATAGGGTCCGGAGCATTTTGTTCGTATAGTGCAGTTACAGTCAAATCGCTCTGCACATTACTGAAGTCCTTATCCCAAGCGGTAAAGGTATATCCCTCGCGTATAGGGTCAGAAGGGGCGGTAGCGGCACTACCTTTTAGCACTCTTTGAGACTTCAACACAGTACCATCCCAATCCTTAAACACCACAGTATATTTTTCTACTATAGTCACCTTACAACTTGCACTTATGGAAGCAGTGGTCTGTGTACCTGGTATAGTAGCCGAAATTGTAGTAGAACCTACTTTTACTCCTTTTAATAATCCATCTTTAGATCCGGCAATGTAGCTAATAGTGGCATATCTTGTATTGTTAGAACTCCATGAGAACTCTTTTTCTGTTGCATTCAATGGTTCAAATACTACACTTAGTCGAGCCGTATCACCTACTCCTATAGTGATCTCAGAAGGTATAATTGTTATTGATTTTACTGGAACAGAAGCTACGGTTACGCTCTTACTTGTACTATAAGAAGGATTAGTACTAGTCAATTTAACAGTAGTAGTTCCCGGTTTCTTAGCTATCAACTGTCCAAGTTCATTCACTTCAAAAATACTCTCATCACTGCTAGACCAAGTGTAAGATTCCGGTTTATCACTTGCGTAAGTCGGATTAGTATTTGCTGTCAGTTGCACAGTATCTCCAGGGTAGATGGTTGCACTAGTCATATTGATGGAGATACCATTAATTGAGTATTGAGCAACTGTAAAGGATGTACTTTTGGTGTAACCTTCGGAATGAGTAGCAGTAATAGTTGTAGATCCTGAGGCATGACATGTCAATATACCTAACGCACAACGAATAGGTGCACCGCTGCTGGAATTGAAATTAGGTATAATCGTATCATGTGATATAATCTCAAAACTTGCCACATCGGGATTGCTATTCGTATATGTGATAGTTTGGTGCAAACTATCCGGATTAAGATAGATAGCCACCAAATATTCCCAATTTACACTCTTCTTACTGCTTTCGTTCGTATTCCATGCACTCCATTCTTGGGTACCTACACGACGATGTTGCTTAGTAGCTGCAAGCGCTAATGAAGGGTAAGAAACACTGAGGGTACATGTCTTTTGATAATTACCTTCCAGTGTAGTAGCAGTTACATAGGCTTTCTTGGTTTGACCAGCATATGATGATAGGTAATGCGTGGTTACTTTACCATTTTCATCTACTTCTGCCATTCCGCTCACATCATTTCTAATGCTCCAAATAATACCTTTTTCTGGAGCATCAGCAGGAAGAACAGAAGCATGTAATTGTATTTGTGCGCCAGCGACTACAGATAAACTTGTTTCCTGTAATTCAATACCCGTTACCTTAGCAGGGTCTGGGCTATCAGGGATATGCTCAGTATAGAAACAACGCAGATATGGATAACCATCGTTAATAGTGTCATTGCGTCCCCAAATGTTTTCAAAATCATAGCCTACAAAAGTAGATTTGGCATGCATTTCGTTTGTGCTCAAACCAGTACCGCTATTCTGCAGCGCAGTGTTGCTTAATTGCTTGTCATAATAAACCTGAGTAATACTGCCATCACTTGCTCCATAACGCCATCCTCTACCAGCAGCAAAACTATTATTTAAAACCGTTCCTTCGTTACGACCTACAATACCACCTAACACGCCTTGACTTGTACTGATAATATCTACACGAGCGTAGCAATCAGTCACAATAGCCTCACCATATTGTATGCCTTTCTGGCCACCTAAAAGTCCTATCAAACCACCTATGTAATAGTATATGTTGTTACCAACAATCTTACCATGAGCAAAACATTGGGAAGCAGAGCCATCTAAAAAATTACCAGCAAGTAAACCGATTTTATCTCCTCTTGTTGTTATTTCACGTAAATCGAAGACAGAGGCTTTTATTCCCATATTGCATATTTTGGCATTGGCATCCTCTCCCGGAATACCCACAACACCAAATAAGCCAGTATTGGTATAATCCTTGTCCGCTTGCCCATGAATATACAAACCACTAATCGTATGTCCTTGACCATCAAAAGTACCTAAGAACGTGGTTATCGGTTCCCACGACTCTGCATAAACATAGCGTCCCCAATACTCCCAATCGGTTGTATCATTGAGCATAATATCGCAATCCAGATATACCGTCTTTCCGCTCAATGAATTGGCAGCTTGTACACCTTCAATACCGTTTACAACACGCATAAAACCAATTAGTTGCGCTTTGTTTTGGATGTGATATTCCGTGGTGAATTTATTTTGGAATGGCGTGATATCATACTCATGCATAGTAGGTTGCAACCATTTTGCATAGAGAGTTATATCTTGTTTTATGAGTGTAGAATCAAAGTCAAATACTTGAGTGAAAGCAGTGTCAGCATACCAACCAGCAAAGATTTGTCCTTCCTTAGTTGGACATTTAGGACATGTAAGATAAGAATTTTCATATATTCGTTTCGCAGCTACAAACGAACCTCCATTGCTTTCAAATTTCACCATAACAGCCGGTTTGTGATTGGGTCTTGGCTTAGGATATTCTCCTTCACGCCATTCCCAATAATCCAATTTATAGTCATGGGTCATGTTCCATTCATCTACATAGTTATTCAAATCGTTAACAAACTCTTTCGTCTGCATTTGCGCTGTCGAACGAGCACCATATGCATATTGCTGTTCTAATGTACCTGGTTTTGGGAAGACATCTACATCATAGTATGCATTGTAGTTGATTGCTTTGCCCGCAGAGGGAATGGTCGTGCCTCCTTTGACGGCATTGGCTTGCAATGTACCCATAAATAGATAATTTGCGACTGTGTCATTCGTAGCGCCCACACCAACACGCGTAAGCGTAGGTGCTGCAGCAAACGAAATTTCATGACTGGTGACAGAAGCAGAGGAATAACAATTGAGGATATTAGCTGTTCCTTCAAGTGGCAGATTACCTATCATCGCGCCAGCACCAAAATAGTTAACTGATGCACCATAGTAATCAACCGTTCCAGAAGTCCAACATTGCGAAATAATCATATCCTTTGCATAACGTGGGAAGGTTGCTAACAAAATGGCAGCAGAATATACAGAACCATCCTGTTTTATATAAGCGTTTGTTACACCTAAATTTTTAATACGAGCTCCTTTTCCAATCGTGCGAAAGAATGCTTGATCGTTTTTCATATTTTCAATATACATATTACGTACTTCATGGAAGTCACCATCGTAAGTACCTAAGAATGTATATTCGTAGTATTCATTAAGTTTAGGCATGAAACGTGTATCTGCAATTGGTGTCCATTGCTCAGGCATTTGTGTTCCCCATTGTTCAAAAGGTGCATTAAGTTCTATGTCAGCTGTTTGTTTAATGAACATATTTTCAAAGTCTGCACCATGATCAACCATTGCGCGAAAATTCTCTAAATGTTTCTTTGTGTTAATCAAGAAAGGATTATCTTTGGTACCAGAACCGCCTTCCACATAATCAGTGATATTTGTTGCTTTCATACCAGTAGGAATAGGATATTGTCCTTCTCGATATTCCCATGTACTTGTTCCATAAAAAGCAGCCACCATATTAAGCGTATCCACAAAAGCTTGGGATTGCATGTATTGACCAGAGTAGCCATGTGCACCACCCGTTCCCTTTGCAGAATACGATGGCAGAGCTGGCACACTATCATTGTTATAATAACATCCTATTGCATGACTATAACTACCATTATCGTATTCAGATGTATTATTTTGATAAAACATAAAACCATATGTACCCTGAATACCAGTACCATTGGGTAGGGAATAATGCCCCACCGCAAAACAATTAATAATAGTTCCCGGTGCATCTTCAAGCAACAAACCATAGTCTATCTGGCTATCACCATTATTAGAGACAAATGATGATGCTTTTCCTTCAATGCTAGTATAGATTCCATTCACAGAAGTATAGCATGATTCTATTCGTCCACGATTGGTCATACAAAATCCTGCAGTACATTCAAATGCTTTTACTTGTCCCGTAGCCGAACAACAACGAATAACACCGTGATTCACGCTTACAAAACCTACTCCATAGCCTGCATTGTATTCTTTTTTTAATGTTCCTCCACGAGAAACAATATCCGCATGACAGTTTTCTATGACACTTCCTTTTTCACTATTTAGAACAAATCCAGAACCTCTTCCTAATATCTCTTTAGAATTAGAATGTACAGATAAAAGATACATTGTACTGCTCGCATGACTATTACGAATGGTCGTGTTGTAAGCTGTACCTACAAGTCCCCCAGCTGTTGATGATTGGAATATATTATCCGTTGCACTACAGTCTTCTATTACACAATTTGTAACTTCTCCTACAAGACCACCTAAAGCTCCAGGCATATAAGTGTCTTGAATCAGTGTGGAATGCGTCACATGGCAGTTTTTAAACTTTGTGTTTGAGGCACACGAAACCATTCCACCCATTTTACCCATAGCCAAAAGCCCTAAGTTATTAAGCGTAAGATTACTAATCGAGGCATTATCTACAAAAGAGAAAAAAGAGTTGGTATTACCCGAAAAATCTACTACATCACCAGTTGTTGGATCATCTGCCCCGCCAAATGAGATTTCTCCTACCGTACCCATATATACATTATGAATAGTGTGATTATTACCATCAAAATTACCTCTAAACCAACATGTGTCGAATTTATGTACATATGGGTCATTTGGATCAGGTATATCAATCCACTTGCCAATAGGTTCCCACTCGTTCCACTTGGTGGTGTCTGGTTCTGTAAAGTCCGTAAGATAAAGATCTTGAGTGAGTTTAAGGTATTGGCCTGCAAAATCCTCTTTTTCGTTTACTCGCGCAGCCAAACCTGCTAATTCTTCAGCTGTAGTAATAAGATATGGGTCTGCTTCTGTACCCATACCAGCGAACTCTTTATCAGCAGTACCATCCCAATAGACTTGTGCTTGTGCGATAGGAGCCAAAAGAATGCTCTGCACCATCAAGATAATAGTAAAAATCCGTTTCATAATGATTAGTTTTTAGGGTGTTTATATATGGATTTGTTTTGTGTCGTGTGTCATTAGGGTGTATATATACAAAAAGAGCGTGAACTTTCGTTCGCTTCAATTGACATTTTGAGGTCTTCGACTACCTTTGAGAATCAAAATCTACGGAAAAAAGCCCACGCCGGAAGAGCGTGAGCGTCAATAGGCTTTCCTTGATTCTCAATAGACTTTTGAAAGTGTCGAAGTTTCAAAATGTCAAGTTTGGCTTATAACGCTATATTCAATATGTCGGGCAACGATTATGCGTTGCGAAAGAATTTATATTTTACTGATTTTCGATGTCTATGATATTGGGTTAATTATGCTAATTATACCCCTTATTCGGGATATTTATTTTTTGGTTTTCACCGCAAAGTTAATTAAATAATTTAAATGGGGCGTGTAAAATGATTGTTTTTTTATTGGTGGGAGGAGGCAGATGGGTGTGCAGGTGGGTCGCGGAGCGAAGGTGGGAGGAGGTGTGTTTGGGATAAGAGAAAAGCACCCATGCTTGGTGAATGCATGGGTGCTTTGGTTGTATGTGGATTGGTTTTGAATGTGTTAGTTGATCTTACGTCCCCATGTGTCATACATTGTTCCGTCAGGCATAAGGATGTAGAGTTTGTTGTCTATCATCACTTTTCGTGGTTGAGGGGTAGAGTCAGTTTCGGCATCTTCCAAAGCTGTGAGCGGACGACATTCTACCACTGTTGCAGTAATGGATCCACCTGTTGTAGCATTCAATTGATAGCAGGTGGAAGTAGTCACATTTTCGATATCAACTGTTTGTGCCCCGCTACCATTATTCCAGATGATATTGACCATTGCAATATCAGTTGTAAAGGTGTAACTCCACCAACCATCTGCATCCTTGCTTACTTTTGTACCCGGCCAAGCGCCAGCAATTGGAGTTTGTTTTGCATCCCAAGCATAGAGATAAACAGTTGACCAACTTGCACAACTCTTTGGGTCCAAACGGACGGTAATAGCCTCATCTGGGATAGGTGGTTCTACCGCATTCTGTTCATATAGCGCTGTTACAGTCAAATCACTTTGTACATTGCTAAAGTCCTTGTCCCAACCAATGAAGGTATAGCCTTTGCGTGTAGGGTCAGCCGGAGCGGTAGCGCCATGACCTTGTTCCACTTGTTCAGTTTTAAGCATTGTACCATCCCAATCAAGGAAAGTCACTGTGAAATAAGTGATGTTTTTCTTGTATTGGGCAGTTATAGTCAAATCACTTTGCACATTGCTAAAGTCTTTATTCCAGCCTGTGAAAGTATATCCTTCACGAGTAGGATTAGCAGGGGCAGTAGCCGATTTGCCTTGCTCCACTTGTTCGGTCTTAAGAACTATGCCGTTCCAATCTTGGAATGTGACTGTGAAATAAATAGGAGTTACTTCCTCTTGACAATCTACGACAGTTGCCTGTATCTTATTTCCCGATTGAGTATTCAGTTTGTAGCAAGTAGAGGCTGTTACATTGGTAATATCTACTGTTTGAGCTCCACTTCCGTTATTCCAAATGATATTGACATTCGTAATCTTGTTATCAAACGTATAACTCCACCATCCATCGCTATCCTTGTTGATTTTAGTGCCAGGCCAAGCGCCGGCAATTGGAGTTTGTTTTGCATCCCAAGCATAGAGATAAACAGTTGACCAACTTGCACAACTCTTTGGGTCCAAACGGATGGTAATAGCCTCATCAGGAATAGGTGGTTCTACCGCATTCTGTTCATATAGCGCTGTTACAGTCAAATCACTTTGTACGTTGCTAAAGTCCTTGTCCCAACCTTTGAAGGTATATCCTTCACGATTAGGGTCAGCAGGGGCAGTAGCAGGAGTAGCATAATCCAGCAATTGCTTACTCAACTCAGTACCATCCCAGTCAAGGAAAGTAACAGTATATTGACGAATAACACTTGTAAAGTTAGCAGTGTAATCAGCGTCTGTTGTTACACTAACGACCTCCGGACTCCATGCGTCAAAATTGTAGTTGTATTGTGCTGTAGAAGGACGTGTTGGTGTTTTGCCTGTATATTCAGGCATTGTGCCATATTCTATTAGCGAAGACTGCAACTCTGTACCATCATAGTTCAAGAAACGGATTTGATAACTACGTTTGGTTTCGTTGTATGTGGCTGTGTAAGTAGCATCAGCCGTAACCGGCATAAGATCAGGTGTCCAACCTGCAAACGTATATGTGTATTCCGCGGTTGTTGCTTTTGTTGGAAGTGTGTCACTATTATACACTGGCATTTCGAACTCACGCACTTGACTGCTTTGCAATACAGTTCCATCTTCATTTACAAAGTTAATCGTAAAGAAGTTGTTGGAGATAACGTTTACCTCGCAAGTTGCTGTCAGTCCGCTTTCTTCGGTTATAGCAGTGATGGTAGCTTTGCCAGTAGCGAGAGCCTTGATGTCAAAAGTAATTTCACGACTAGATATATTTATGCTCTCTTCGTTGATGCTGACGATATCTTCATTACTGCTCTTAAATGTAATATTTTCGTTAGAATTGTATGTCTTATTCAGTGTAAGGGATTTAGACTCTCCCTTTGCCATAGAAATGGAGGCAAGTTTGAAAGTTAGAGAGGTATTAAGTATCTTATTTTCGACATAAAAATCATAACTTACAGAGATGCCGGAAGAACCTAAAGATTTCGCAATGACAGAGGCTGGGATACCTCTTGTCTTCTGCAGACCAATAAGCTTGCAAGAGTCTCCCATCGGAATGATTTTGATATAGGTACTATCGGCACCATTTCGTCCGCCTATAGACCATTTCACATCACGCATCGTGGTATTCTCCGGATAAAAAACAGCTGTTAGAGTACAAGTGTCACCTACGCGGATTGTTCCGTCGTCGTCCGAGCAGAGAAGTTCCATTTTCGATGGTTGAATATGATCCACAGTAATCTCTTTTGTAGCGGTAAAGTTAGGATTGCTGCTGGTGAGCGTGATGGTCGCCTTGCCTAAGCCAACTGCAGTGACTAGACCAGTTTGATCTACCTGCAAAATATTCTCATCGCTACTTGACCATGAATAGGAATCAGGTAGTATACTACTTTCTACAGGATTAGATAATGCGTTCAACTGCAAAGTTTCCCCGATTGAGATAGTCGTTTTTGGAGCATTAATGTTTATACTAGTAACCTCGACATATTTCGTAGTAATAGTTGAATTGTACGTATATCCTTTTGGATGGACGGCATCCAATTTCAGTTTGCCTTCTTTATGCACGGATAATGTAAATAATACGCAACGAATAGGTGTGTCGCTACCATAGATAAAACTTGGCACGATAGTATCTTGCGATATTATGCTCACGGTAGCCACTTCCGGGTCGCTATTCGTAATGGTAAGTGGCTGATGCAAACTGTCGGGCGTAACATAAAATGCCATTTGATACTCCCAACCTGCTACAATCCAATAGCTTTCAGGCTCCGACCATTCTGTAGTCCCAATGCGGCGGCATTTAATATTCTCTCGTTGAACTTGTGGTTTATGCACATTCACTGTACATTTCTTTTGATAGTTGCCTTCATAGGTAGCAGCGGTAACTACAAAATGATTTATGGACATTGCACTTTTATCGTAATAAGTAGTTACCAATCCATTAGAATCTACGGATAGTATGTGTTTATAACCATAATTATCCTTGTATTCTTGCGTCCAAACAATCTGTTGTTCTAAAGCATCTTCAGGCAACACTTTTGCATGCAATTGCAATTGTTCGCCTGCTATAATATCCAAGGTCATACCTGCCTCGGTAAAGTCAATTCCTGTCACCTTTACCGGATCCGGACTATCGGGAATTATATTATCATAGAAACACCTCAAGTATGGATAGCCACCATTGATTGTATCATTTCTGCCCCAAACAGTATCAAAGTCGAAGCCAGCAAAACTGCTCTTAGCATGCATCTCGTTGGTCGTCAATGCGGTACCCGTTTTAGCTCCTGCCTTTGGACTCAACTCCTTATTATAATATACATTGCTTATTGTACCGCCACTCACACCATCTTGCCAATTGCATCCCGCTACGTATGAGTTGTTCACACTACCATTATTATAATCCACAAGACCACCACCAAGAACACCTCTATTTATAGCATTAATGTCCCAAGGTTCAATATTAATATCTACCTGTGCATAACAATCGGTAATCACACCACCGCTTTCTCCTGAATAAAAACCTCCCATATTGCCTACCAGACCGCCAGTATCACCACTGCGTTTATAAGAAATAATCATTTTTCCTTTTGCAAAGCATTGAGAAATAGTACCATTGCGGAATACACCTACCAATAAGCCTACTCGTTCGTCAGTGTTTTCTCTCATATCTGCTACCGCTGCCAATAGACCGACATTCTGAATTTTTGTTTCGACTCCATTTGCACCAGCATAGCCAAATAGACCTACATAATCATGGAGTGTTTCGCGATTCGTTTCAATATATAAACCGCCAATCGTATGCCCTTGACCATTAAATGTACCAAGGAATGGGTTGGCAGAAGTACCAATTGGAATCCAAGGTTCGGCATAAATGAAACGCCCCCAATACTGCCAATCTGTTGTGTCGTTGAGAACTATATCGTTGTCCAAATATACATTCTTTCCTTCGAATGACATCGGATTTATAACACCTTCTATACCGCGTACTGCATGCATCAAACCTATCAATTGCTCTTTTGTCTTGATATGGTATTCTGTTGCAAACTTGTTGGTATATATAGAAATATCGTAAGTCATTGGTTCCAACCACTTCGCATAGAGCGTCATGCTTTGAGTAACAGCAGTCGAATCAAAGTCAAAGACCTTAGTAAATGCAGCATCTTCGTACCAACCCGCAAAGATATATCCGTCTTTGGTTGGTTTAGCAGGCATCAAGATGTGACTATTCTCTGATACCCGTTTCGTAGCAATAGCCGTTCCGCCATTGCTCTCAAAGGTAACTACCAAATTGGGTTTATAATCTGGACTAACCTTAGGATAGTCACCCTCCTGTGGTTGCCAATAGTCAAGTTTGTAGGCATGCGTAGCATTCCAATTATCTACATAATCATTGAGGAGATTTGCAAAATCTTCACTTTGTAGATATGCAGTAGGACGACCGAGGTTGTTGTAGGTTGTTTGAGCATTCGTATTCCATTGGTATTTATCAGAGTCGAAGTAACCATTTTGTGAAACAATCCACGAATCTTGTTGATTAGGTATCATACAGCGATCATAACTAGTAACTCCTCGCTTGGTAAGAGTACCTGTAAAGAGGAAGTTGCCGATAGTATCCGTACCACCAATACCACCTTGATGGGTTACAGCACTTGGGGTTCCATAGGCATACACATCCGCGGAAGATGAGCAGTTCAATATCCAGTTATCGCCTTCCAACGCGATACCATTCACAATAGCCGATGCTGTTCCAAGACCCAAAATATTTTCAGGGTCACCCACCAAACCCGAAGTATGGCATTGTGAGATATATACATTATTGGCATATCGCTCCACTTCACTTGCCAAGATAGCTACACCAGCATGTGTACCTGGGGAAATGACATAAGCATCTGTCACACTCAGATTTTTGATTGTTGCGTTATGATACAATATACCAAATAATCCAGCAGGGCGACCCACGGGGTCATCTATATACATATTCTCTATTTTATGGAAGCCACCATCATACGTACCACGGAAATGATAGGTGTGTGAACGTTCTACCATATAATGCGGTTCGTAGCATGTAACGAACTTCATCGTACCAATAGCCGTCCACTGCTCAGGCATCTGAATGCCCCATTGGGCGCGAGGAGCATTGAGTGCAATATCTGCTGTTTGACGAATATACTTACCTTCAAAGTGCTCGCCATGGTTCACCATCTCACGGAAATTCTCCAAATGTTGCTTGGTAGCGATGAGGAATGGGTCTTCCTCAGTACCCGAACCACCTGCTAAATAATCCGTAATATTTGAGGCTTTTATACCTGTTTGTGTGGGGTAGTCACCTGCGTTATACTGCCATGTACTTATACCATAGAGAGCAGCAAACATATTGAGTGTATCCACAAATGCTTGACTCTTCATGTAGGATTCTTGGAGTTCTTGTACACCGCCACGTATGCCCATCAAGGTATCAGGACGCACTTGACGGTATGAGCAATTGACAATTTTTGCTAAACGGTCGCCATAACTATTAAGAAATCCATTAGATGGACGTCCT
Organism: Paludibacteraceae bacterium; assembly: GCA_017647145.1. Classification (GTDB taxonomy): domain Bacteria; phylum Bacteroidota; class Bacteroidia; order Bacteroidales; family Paludibacteraceae; genus Gallipaludibacter. The sequence goes on along the minus strand of JAGCLD010000042.1, from coordinate 28,613 downwards.
GCAGGATAGCCAGTAAGATTCAATTCTTTGCGAATATCCGTCTTACCCGTAGCAAAACAGTTGATTAATGTGCCAGGTTGGTCCGTTTCATAAATACTACTTGTATTACGACCATTCATTGCGCAAAAAGCAGATGCCGTAGCGCCGTAGCCGTCTGTTTCGTCATGCACATCACCCGTACAATAACAACTCTCTATATGCCCTGTGTTCCATCCTACGAAACCTCCTCCATTTTGACCATAGATATGCACATTACCTTTGGCAGAACAGTTGCGGATTATACCACTATTCATTCCTACAAATCCGCCACAATCATTATACGCATGTTGGTAATAGGCACGCGATACGCGACCTGAAGCATGGCTATTCTCTATCAAACCAGCGTTAGAGCCAATCAAGCCACCTACATTGTATTCTGTACAATGTGCGATACCAGCAGCAGAACAATTACGCACAACGCCATCAGCATCCACATAGCCAATCAGTCCACCTGCTCCGCGCGATGCGTATGCATCTACATCGGCAGAGCAATTGAGTACCTGTCCACTAATCAAGCGTGCAATCAAACCGCCTGCAGGGCCACCATAGTCCGGGTCTATATTCATTACTACTCCTGTAGCGTGGCAGTTTTCTATCACAGAGTTTCCTTTTACTTGCAATGCGAGGGTTGCAATACTGGAAGCACCATTCAAGACTGCATTCTCCAAACGTACATTCTTGATAGTAGCATTCTCAACGAAGCCAAATAATGCTTTAGCCCAACCAGAGAAGTCAGGTCCCCCCATGCCTCCAAGAGGATTATCAGGGTCATCCCAATCAGGACTCTCGGGTGTTGTGCCATAGAAGAGGTTGTAAATAATATGGTTTTTACCATCGAAGTTACCTCTAAACCATGCGGTATCTAAGGTGTACTCCCAATCTGAACCACCATTCAGGAATTGACCAATAGGATGTTCCCATTCGAGTTTAAGGCTATCAGCCAATGTAGAATCATTGAGGTAAATATCGGCAGCTAACTCAATGTAGCGCCCTGAGAAATCATCGCCACGATTCACACTATCAGCAAAGCCTGCCAACTGCTGGGCAGTAGCAATCTGAATAGGGTCGGCTGCAGTACCCGTACCCGTCCATGACTTGTTTATAGTACCGTCCCAATAGACTTGCGCTTGTGCCAAAGGAGCAAAGATAATGCTCAACACAATTAGAAAAATAGTTGATACTCGTTTCATAATGATTTGGTTTTTAAGGGTTGTTTATATATTCGATTTGTTTTGTATCGTGTGTTATTAGGGTATATATACAAAAAGAGCGTGAACCTTCGTTCGCTTCAATTTGAGTTTTGAGGATTCTGGACAACCTTAAGCATTCAAATGATGCACAAAAGCCCACGCTATAGCGTGAGCGTTTATCGGCTCGTGCTTGAATGCTTAATAAATTTTGAAAGTGTCCAGTTTTCAAAACTCAAGTTTGGCTTATAACGCTATATTCAATATGTCGTGCAACGGCTAATCGTTGCGAAATAATTTATATTTTACTGATTTTCGATGTCTATGTTATTGGGTTAATTATGCTAATTGTACCCCTTATTCGGGATATTTATTTTTTGGTTTTCACCGCAAAGTTAATTAAATAATTTAAATGGGGCGTGTAAAATGATTGTTTTTTATTGGTGGGAGGAGGTGGATTTGGGTGGAACGGCACGCCGTTTATATAAATTGCTCTTGCTTAGAATAAATACGGACACGGCACGCCGTGTCCCTACAATGCTTACTCGCAATTTTGAATAAATTGCTCACGCTTGGCATAATTCAAGCAAGCTTGATTCTGCCCTCACTTACTCGCAATTCTCCCTACTGCGTGTCCTGTATAAATAACTAGAGGGACTAGAATCCTAGAACTCTAGAGAGTAGGTTTGAGAGCCGGAGGCAGGGTATAGCAGCAATGATTAGTTAAAGAATAAGGAAAGTCCGACCGAGATATTTACCTGACCGGTAGGACGTTTGATAGTTCCTTTTGTAATGGCTGCTTGTTCTATGATGGTAGGTAGGACGTGTTGTGTGTAAGCTGCTTCGGCAAAGACAGCAAAGTTGGGGAATATAAACCACTCTAATCCCGCAGAGAAACGCACAGTGGGAACTACATGGTCAAAGTTTTCCATCACAAAAGCATCTTGTTCTCCCTCACAAGGAAGCATGTTCTTCACCGTAGCTATAGACACTCCGGGTTGAACACTGGCAAAGAAGTCCCAGGGATGGAAGTAAGGGTTCTGGTAGAACTTGCGAATGTTTGCCACCAAAGGAATACGATAACCCACACTAATTCCCACCTCATTGTACCACACTTCTCCCGTGCGAACATTCGTGCCTTTCACAGTCAAAGAATCATATTTGTTGCTATGTGTATCGTAGGTGATATATGAGAAGAGACCATAGTTTTTATGTTGGCGCCATCCCAGTCGCATTGCCGAATTAAATGTGGCACTCTCCACTCCATTGGGTGTAAACCCCACCCCAAGCACAGTAGGCAAATCAAGTGCGTCAAAAAAGTCGCCAAAAGTATATTTATCCTTTATCGGCACCTGCTCCGTGGCCGGCAAAATGACATGCGACTTAGAAGTTTCCATAGAAAGTTCTTCTGCATCGTCCACTCCTGCATCTCCCTTGAGAGCATCTACCGCATCCAAACAATCATTTTTTTTCTTTTGCAAACCTTCATCATCCGGATTGAGTCGGCATGCACCTTCATAGAATTCTTTTGCCAAGGACATCGACTGAAGGTCAGATGCACCTGACTCAATGCTCTCACCTCTATGTTGCAACACACGGGCATAGTGTTGGCGATTAGAACGGATTTCTCCAGAATCCGTAAGACAAGCGAGTGCTGCCGCATAGCAACGATAGGCTTCTTGCGGTTCGTTGCGATTAGCCGCCACGAGTCCTTGTTGTTCAGCAATCTTGATAAGGTCGGTCTGCGCCTCACTCAAACTACCATCATAGTACTTAATTCCCGGATGCCATGTCCATCCATCACCCGTCAAAGGCAACTGCAAGGAAGACAGCGCTTCATAAGACTCAGCGAGCAATTTCACCAAATCATAACGTCTTTGTGCTTCCTCCAAAGTGTTGGCAAATGCTATTTGTTCCAATTCATCCTGGATGGCTATTTCCGCCTTTTCAAAATCTTTTCGCAAGAAATTGATGGCCAAGGTATGTTTTGGATTACGCTTTATCAACTCCACCGCCGGCATTGTGGCCTTCATAGGCATTTTGCCGTGACGCAAACGGGTGAGTTCGACTACCAAAGTTGCTGTAGATACATTTTCATTCTGCGCCTGTAGAGGGAAGAAACCAAGCATACAGACCAACACCAATAAGAGCGAGTAAAATCTATTCATAAACTATTCATTCTAAAAAAAAACACAACACTATATATTATTATTCATAACGTGAGAATCTTAAAGATATTGTTTCAGGCCCATCACACTCGGAAGGTGGCATACAAGAGACAAGCAATTCCCATCAACACACCCAAAAGACACAAAGCCTTCAGTCGAGGGTTACGGTCGTGCAAGACCAACGCACCATAGAGGAATGGCACAATAACCCCTGCCCTTCTCACCGAGGACAGGACCGAAATAAGAGCATCCGGCAAGGACAAGGCGTAAAAATAGACAAAGTCAGACAAGACCAAGAACACTGAAATAGCCAACACAGCCGACGACCACCGAAACGAAACTTCCTTCTGCGTCTTACGTCGCCACCCCCAATATACCAACAACATCATGACTGCCTGATAGAGCACATAATAAGCCTGCACTGCCATGCGCGGGAATTGACGCATAAGAAATTTATCATAAAGCCCACTCACAGCCCCCAAGAATGTAGCCACAAGAAGACAATAAATCCACTTGTTGTGCACAAATGATATACCCTCCTTGCGTCCCACCAATGAAAACATCATAAAAGAGAACAAAATCAGCAATACACCCACCCACTGCCAAGGCGAAAGACGCTCCGCAAAAATGAGTAGTGCCCCCAACAATGTCCATGCCGGACGTGTAGCATTGACCGGGGCGACGATTGTGAGCGGAAGGTGCTTCATCGACATATATGCAAAGACCCACGAAAGAAGTACAATCACGGATTTTATAAAGATGAACACATGCGTGCGAATATCTACCGAGGGAACATAAAAGACAGAATCAGCCATACCACGAACGCCCAACGACGAAAGAATCCAAGTGGGCGAAAGCAAAAGCGCACATCCCACCACCGAGAAGCACAAGACCGGAATCACTGCATTATGCGTGAGCGCTTGCTTCTTTGAGATGTCATAACACCCCAGAAAGATGGCCGACAACAATCCAAACAACAACCACATAAAACTTTACACTTGAAAATTACATTTACATCCAAATATCATCCGGATAGCGCACATCCACCAAGTACAGTCCCTCTGCCGGTGCAGATGTGCCAGCCGCACAACGATCTTTCTGTTCGATAATTTGGCAAAACTGCTCCACCGAGATACTACCCTTGCCCACCATCCATAGTGTGCCCACAATAGCCCTCACCATGTTGCGCAAGAATCTGTCAGCCTCGATTACAAAGCAACGATATTCTCCCCGTTGTTGCCATTCAGCCGCATAAATTTGACAATTGTTCGTTTTAACATCCGTGTGAAGTTTGCTGAAACTTGTAAAATCAATATAGGAAAACAAACAAGCAGCAGCTTGATTCATCTTGTCATAATCTAAGACAGCAGGAACACGCACCGCAAATTCCTTCATAAACGGGTCTTTGTGCTCCACTGTCCAATATTCATAGCGTCTTGCCAAGGCCGAAAAGCGCGCATGGGCATCCGGCTTAACAGGACGAATCTGCCGAACCGCCACATCATGAGGAAGAAGACTGTTGAGTTTCTTCACCAGCTGATCTTCCTGCCACCGGAGATTCTCCACATCGAAATGAGCCACCATGCACTTGGCGTGCACACCGGCATCAGTACGCCCGGCACCCACCACCGCAATATCTTGACGCAAAACCACAGAAAGAGCCTCTTCCAGGACCTGCTGAACCGACACCCCATTCGGTTGTCGTTGCCATCCATGAAAAGCTCCACCTTTATAAGAAAGAAAAATAAAATAACGTTGCATAGCACCTTCCATCAACAATAGGACACTTCTACATAGAAGTTGCAAAGATAACACTTTGCATTCACATAGTCCACATGAAGCATTTATGATATGAGTATATACAAAAAAAAGAAGCCTTGAAAACTCAAGACTTCTGCGGTGCGGACGGGACTCGAACCCGCGACCCCCGGCGTGACAGGCCGATATTCTAACCAACTGAACTACCGCACCAATTAGGGTTGCTTTATTCAAAAGCGGTGCAAAGGTACAACATTTATTTGAATCCTCCAAATAAATCCCAAAAAAAATTCACTTTTTAGTAAAAATAACTACAAATGCGTCATAAGGAGGGAGTGTACACCCCATTTGTGCGTTAAAAAGCAGGCATACTCACCTTAATACTTGCAGGAGTGTTTAATAAGATTTATCTTTGCAGAGTATGCAGATAGAAGACGTTCGCACCACCATTCTCAGTTATCCTCATGTTGTTGAAAGACAATCAGAGGAGCGCAACTACATCTATGAGTTTCAAGGCATACCACTTGCCACCATTCAAAATCAAGCCGGGGAGATTCAGATAGGTTTTTCCATCAAAGCATCCGACATCTTTTCAGAAGCAACCGAATATGCCTGCATAAAGCGCGACAAAAGACGTAGGCGCCATAACACCTATGTGTCCTTGCACGAATGTAACATGACCTTGCTTCGTGAATTGGTCACCGAGGCATATCATCAAGCCACTTGCAGAAGCCCACGCACATATCAACCCGCCTACGCAGCCACCATTGGTTGTTTTGATGGTGTACACAAGGGACATCAGTTTCTATTAGAAGAGCTCAAAAAGATAGGTAAAGCCAAAGGACTTCGCACCATGGCTATCACATTTGACCCTTCCCCATCAAGCATTTTACACCCGGAACGTCCCCATCCAACACTCACTTCAACCCTTGAAAAAGAACAACTCATCTATGAGATGGGCATTGATGAGGTGTATATACTTCGTCTGGACCGAGAGAAACTAAGCATGAATGCCCTTGACTTCATGCGTAACATATTGAAACGTCAGTTGAACATACAAGCACTGCTGCTCGGACATGACCACACCTTCGGCAGCGACCGTCCTGCGTCACGCAGTGCCTATAACACCTACGGAAAACAACTCAAGATGGACATATTTCATTGTGCCCCCTACCTTGAAGACGGCGTGCGCATCAGTTCTTCCTGCATCAAACAAGGTCTTCAGAAAGGCGAGATGGAATTGATTCATCAACAAATGGGACACCCTCACCACTTGACCGGCCGTGTAACAACAGGGCGTCAGATAGGACGTCGATTAGGGTTTCCCACTGCTAATCTTACCCTTCCTGCTCACAAAATGCTACCTCCCCATGGAGTATATGTAGTGAAGGTCACCCACGAAGGCAAGTCATACAATGGGATTCTTAACATAGGCATACGCCCCACCATTGACGCCAAACAACTTCGCACTATTGAAGTGCACCTCTTTGACTTCCAAGGCGACCTATATGGCAAGCAACTTCATGTGGACTTCTTAACCCGCCTCCGCGACGAACAACACTTTGCCACCCTGGAGGCGCTGCAAGAGCAAATACAAGAAGACAAAATAAAGGCTCTGACATTCCTATCAAAGCCTTAGTCTGATGTGACATCCCGCGGACATGCAACAACGCCCATCTCCGCAGGCACTACCCTAAGCTTACCATTTGACAACTATTCTTCCACCCAATGGTCCTTCTTGCCGAGACAGTGCATTTTGTTTTTCCGTCAAGAACTTCAGGAGTTTCATTTTCTCCTGCAAGCGATTCGTATCCTGCAAGTCCTCCGCCTCTTTAATTTCAGCCAATACTTCTTTGGTTCTTATCTTCAACAAAGTAGATTTGAACTCATAAATAAGGCGAGGCACTAAATAGTCAAGACGGTCGGCATCAGTAGGAGGGGGAATTTCCTCCACTTGGGCATTTTCGGAGACTTTTCGTTTGTAATGAATCTTACTCAAGACATATTTATCAGAAATGAGATTTACTGCCATTTGGCTTAGCGCCGCATCCGGATGATACTTAAAGAAGTCTTCCGACATAAAATTATCCTCATCCTTATGTGTGTCATACTGCTCCACAAAAAGATTGTAGAGTGGATTTTCAAACACTATTTTATCAGTTTCCAATTCCTGCAAGATATACTCACCCGCAGTGATGTAACCACGAGAAGACTCCGTATCCTCATACAAAGGAGTTTGTCCAAAGAGTGTCATTATTCTCAACAAACTTCTTATCTGTTCATCCAGCACTTGACTTTTAATCTGCGTATTCAGATCGGGAGATGGTTGCGGTGCAGGTTGAGGCTGAGGTTGATTTGGAGTATCAGATGCCACCTGCTCGGATTGACGTTCATCTTTCTCCGCAGGTATCTCTTTAGCACCACCATGCTTCAAAAGTTTGTTACGTTCCTTAACAACTTCCGCTTGCAGCATTTTCTCCTCTACATCCAGGATAGTGGCACTATTTTGCACATAGACCTGACGTGCGATACTATCGGGGATAAGCGCAATGTTTTGCACCACTTCGTGAATCAGTGCAACTTTTCTCATAGGGTCATCTACCGCCTCTTTCATCAATAGATTTGCCTGAAAGCGTATAAAGTCCACCTGATTACGTTCGACATAATCCAAGAAATAGTCCGCATTATGTTTGCGAGAGAAAGAGTCAGGGTCATCTCCATCCGGCAGGAGCAGCACTTTTACATTCATTCCCTCTTGCAAACAGAGAGGAATTCCTCTCTTAGCCGCCTTTATACCAGCATTATCACCGTCAAATAACACTGTGATATTTGTTGTAAAACGACGTATGAGATGAATCTGTTCCAAGGTGAGTGCTGTACCCGACGAAGCCACCACATTTTCTATTCCCGCCTGGTGCATGGAAATCACATCCGTGTATCCCTCTACCAAGTAGCATCTATCTTGCTTTATGATGGCATTTTTAGCGAAATAAATCCCATAGAGTTCATTACTCTTATGATAGATTTCCGATTCCGGTGAATTGACATACTTAGCCGTCTTGTCATTCGTTTTGAGCACCCGTCCGCCAAATGCCACCACCTTACCTGTGAGCGTATGCACCGGGAAGATGACCCTTCCACGGAATCTGTCAGTCATCTTACCCTTATCAGACCTATAGGCAAGTCCTGTTTTTTCCAGATACTCCTCTTTGTAGCCTTTCGCCTTGGCTGCTACAGCCAGAGCATCCCATGAATCAAGGCTGAATCCCAGTCCGAACTTTTCGATGATATCATCCCGAAAACCACGTTCCTTGAAGTAAGACAGTCCGATACTTCTACCCTCCTGATTATTCCACAATATGTCAGCAAAGTACTTTTGTGCGAAATCATTCAACACAAACATACTTTCCCTATCGTTTTGCACCGCCACTTCCTCCGGAGTCAGTTCTTTCTCTTGAACCTCAATATTATATTTCTTTGCCAGTTGCTTGAGCGCTTCCGGATATGACTTTTGTTCAATTTTCATAATGAAGTGCACTGCACTTCCTGCCTCACTACAGCCAAAACACTTAAATATACCCTTGGCAGGCGACACAATAAACGACCCCGTTTTCTCATTATGAAACGGGCAAAGACCTATGAGATTAGTTCCTCTTTTACGCAGAGAGACATAGTCAGAAACCACTTCCTCTATCCGCGCTGCATCCATGATGCGCGCCACTGTTGCTTTATCAATCATAGTAGTTCTATTTTAGGTCAATTGTGAGACGAAGATTAAACATTATTCCCGTGAGGTAGTTAGGCACAGCCAGTTGCTGGTTATACACATCCGTTACCCAATAATAAGAGTTAACATTCTTAAAATTGAGGAGATTAAAAATCTCTGCGTGTATCCAGAAACTCTTAATGTGTTTAGCCCAAGGTTTTCTCATGAATTTATCCGTATCGCTCATGATTACTCGCGAAGCCCCTATATCCACGCGTCTGTAGGCCGGCATGCGGAATACAGCTCTATACACACTGTTTCTTGGCGCTCCAAAGGGGAGTCCATCCGCCCAAATAAATCGTAAATGGAACTTATACTTCGGATTGTTGGGCAAGTAATCTTGGAAGAACATAGAGAAGTTGTATCTCTGTTCGTTGGGTCTTGGCATCCACCCCATGTCATCATGCAGAAGATTTTCTTTTGAGCTCATCAGAGAGAGGCTAATCCATGAGTCAGCCCCCGGCACCAATTCACCATACAACTTAAAGTCAACCCCGGCTGTGTAGGCCTCAGCATCATTTTCGCCCGAGTAGCGCACACGTACATTATCCACTGTGTAGGATATGACTCTATCCATGTATTTATAGTACAGCTCTGTGGTAAACTTAAAAGGTCTTCCCCATGCACGGAAATAGTAGTCACCCCCTAAGACAACATGCACAGAACGTTGTGCTTTGATGTCATGATTCAGTAACACCGACGTGACTCCAAATGCGTCGGTAATCGTGTCGCGAATTTCTTTATAGAAAGGAGACTGATAATACAATCCTGTTGCCAAACGGAATCCGAAGTCACGTTTCCAGCCGGGTATATAAGTGAGGGAGACTCTCGGGCTGAGCAAAAACTCCTTATTGAATGTCCAGTAATTTGCTCTCACACCCCCTGTGAGCGAGACTACACCCGCCTCTGTTGTCCATTTGTGAGCATCCTGCACATAGCCCTGAAAGCGGAATGAGTTGAGTCGATTAACCCCTTTCATACTATAATAGAGGTCAACTGCGGCAGGGTTAGTAGTAGGCAGCGAGTATCCCACGGAATCTCTCCATTCCCACTCACTAATTTTATCGACAATCATTTCACTTTGTGCCGACAGTCCCCACTGGAGGTGATTATTCGAACGTTTGTATTCCCCTCTGTGGGCCAGTGTGACCACTCCAACATTCAGTCTGTTTCGGGCATGTTCGTGATAGGTGCCCACTCCGAGCAGATCGCCCGTTTTGTCCTCTTCATCCATCGTTACCTTTTGTTCAGCCAAGAGGTATTCCCCCGTTATATCATAGGTTTCCTGCTCATTAGTGTAGAAGCCTGAGATATCCCATCCCAATTTCAGACCTTTGTTAGGCTTATAGTTTACTCCGAAGGCACCGAAGGCAGTCTGGAATCTATCTTTCTCCTGTCCATCAAAAAAGATTTTCAGTTTTCTTGCCATTTGATAGGTGCCAAACTCCGTTTCTCTCTCTTTGGGCACAAACTTATATGAATTTTGGGAGAAGTTGCCCAAGAATGTGAGTTCCCATTTCTCATTGATACGTCCCGTCATGTAGGTTTGATAATCAATGAACCATGGTTTATATTCTCCTTGCGTGTCGAGCGTACCCAGCAGATATTGAGCCGTTTTATATCTCACTCCGTGCATTTGCGAGAAGTGTTTTCCTCCCGTGCCCACATAAGCATTAGCCCCTAACAAAGAAAGCGAAGCCGAAGCCTCAAACGCTTTCGGCTGTTTGTAGGAGATGTCCAGTACCGAAGCCATTTTATCTCCATATTTCGCATCAAATCCACCCGCCGAGAAAGACACATTATCCACCATATCAGGGTTAACAAAACTAAGGCCTTCTTGCTGTCCTGCACGAATCAACAATGGCCTATACACTTCAATCCCATTGACATAGACACTATTTTCATCAAAGTTACCACCTCTGACGGAGTATTGCGAACTGAGTTCATTCGTTTGATTAACACCGGAGAAAGTAATCAGCAAGGACTCTATGCTTCCCCCTGTGGCATCCGGCATGAGGCGTACGTGTTCAGCCTTTGCCTGCTCCATAGTTCCCATTTGCTTGCGATGTGCTCTAACCTCCACGCCTTCCAATTCTGTAGCTTCACTTTGCAGTTCGACAGACACTTGCATTACGCGTTGTGTGGGGAGGAATGTATGTTCGATTGTGGTGTAGCCCAACATGGAATAGACCACAGTGATGGAGTCAGTAGCTTCGATTTGCAAATCGTAATATCCGTTTTGATTGGTTGTAGTACCGACAGTTGTACCTTTGACGAATACGTTTGCGAAATCAATACCCCTATTGTCTGTATCGATGACATATCCATACAGACGCACCTTACGCAAGAGATTATCCTGTGCATGGAGAGTGACCGGAATAAGCAGCAAACAGAGAGTCAGGCACTTAAACAAGCAGAGTATGTATGTCAGTCGTTGTTTCATAATGCTAATTACGCAAGATGCAAAGGTACATTTTTTTACATGCTTAAGCAAGAGGGAGCAGATAAATTGGTGTTTTGTTTGGTATTCTGCTTTGTATCTTCTGGCTCTCTATTGGTCCCGAGATGGTCCCGAGATGGTCGCGGGGATGATAGAACGCTCATTGCAGTCGCTACAGGACGTTCGCTGCGCTCACTACTTAGGGCAATAGTGCGATTAGTGTTTGTAAAAGAACAACTTTTACAATAAAGTGCTTACGCTCAGCAATTTGAAAACAAGTTTTACATTGCGCTCACTTACTCATACTTTTACATAAGACATACCCCCTCCGGTGGCAAGCCACCTCGTCCCCCTACTTAGGGCGACAGTGCGATTAGTATTTGTATGTGAGGTGTTTATGCCTATTTATGCTGCAAATAATTCTATAAGTACCTCGCTACGCCGCCTTAAAGCGGGGACAGTGCTTTTTTAGTTAACTTTTTATGGGTGGGTTATATATGTAAGTGCATGGTGTAACCCTATTTTTACCAGACAATAATAATAAAAAAAAGTGCTGTGCCTGAATTAGGGTGGCACAGCACTATTAGACAGTTTTTATTTGATGCATATTTATTTTAATGCATCGTAGTTTTGTTGATTATCTGTTTTTTTGCCTTCGGCTGTGTAAAGGTAAGCAATTCGATCGGCATAAGCTTTTTCGATTTTGCCTCTCACCATTTTCATGGTTGAATTGATCATTTGATTTTGCTCGGTGAATGGTTCTTTGAGCAACGCAAATGTGCTTGGCAACCATCTTTCAGGGAACATACCTTCAAATTCACCACCCTTCTTGAAGCGGGCGAGTTCTTGTTCCATTTTCTTCACAGCAGCTTGGCGTCCTTCTTCTGTATTCAGATTGAGGTTCAAGTGAGCCAATTTACGTTTAAGCGCTTCTTTGTTAGGCACAATGAGAGCGATGGTGTAAGGCGACTGGTTGTTGTAGAGCATCACCTGATCGATGTATTTTGATTTTTCCACCAATGCTTCTTCAATACCTTCCGGACTGTACTTTTCTCCGTCGCTTGATATGAGCAGACTTTTGAAACGTCCTTTAACATAGAGCAATCCTTCGGCAGTCATATATCCGAGGTCGCCTGTGTAGAGGTATCCATTGCGGACAGTTTCTTCTGTGGATTGTGGGTTTTTCCAGTATCCTGCCATGACATTTTCACCTTTCACCACGATTTCACCCATTTCGCCCAAAGGAAGTTCTTTACCATCGCTATCACAGATTTTGAGTTCGATAGGTTTTACGAGTTTACCACTTGAGCCGAAGCGATAGAGTTCAGGTCCATTGCTGGAGATAACCGGAGTAGCTTCAGAGAGTCCGTATCCTTGATACATAGGGATGCCGATGCCGACATAGAATTTTTGCAAATCTTTGTCGAGCAGGGCACCTCCTCCGATGAAGAATTTGAGTTCACCACCAAAGTTTTCACGTACTTTTGAGAAGATGACATTATCAAAGAGGTTTACCAATGGTTTGAGCAATGCTCTGATGCCTTTAGGATCGAGGTTGCTATCACCGAAATAGACTTGTCTGATTTTGAGTCCGGCATTGAAGAGTTTAACAGTGACATTACCCTTCGCACGGATAGCTTGTTCGATGTTTTTCTTGAAGGTTTTAGCCAATGCCGGCACGCTCAAGATAAAGTGAGGTTTTACTTCACGGATGTTTGCCGGGATGTTTTTGAGTGTTTCCATTGGTGTGCGTCCGACTTGGACTGTAGCCACGGTAGCCCCTTTAGACATCATGATGTAGAATCCTACGACGTGAGCGAAGCAGTGGTCAAGCGGAAGTATGATGATAGTGCGCCATGTTTGGTCGATGTGTACGAGGGTAGTGGCCTGTTCGACATTGGCTGTGTAGTTGCGATGTGTGAGCACAACCCCTTTAGGGTCGGATGTGGTACCGCTGGTGTAGGTGATAGTGGCGTTGTCGTCGTTTTGAATAGATTGTGCCACTTGTAAGAACTCTTCTTGAGTGTGTGTTGCGAGGAATTCGTCTCCCTTAACCAAGAGGTCTTCAAGAGCGATTTCCTTATCTTGGTATTCTTCTTGTTTGTCAAAGATGATGATGTTTTTTACTTCAGGGAGTTGGTCTTTGATGAGACGAATCTTCTTCAGTTGTTGTCCGGAAACCATGATGTATTTCACATCGCCATGGATGAGGCGGAAGAGGAGGTCATTACTTTCTTCCAACTTAATGCTCAATGGGACATTAACCGCTCCGGCATAAAACATGGCTAATTCGCCAATAATCCACATGTTACGTCCTTCGCTGAGCAGGGCCATCATTTCCCCTTTCTTCACTCCTATGGCTTGTAGTCCGGCTCCGAGACGATAAACTTGTTTTTGTACTTCTTTGTAGGTAGTAGGTTCGAAAACCTTATTTGTTTTTTCCAACAAAAACGTGTTGTCAGGATACTGTCTAACAGATTCTTCAAACAAATCTACAATTGTTCTTTTCATACCTTATATATTTTAGATGAAAAAATTATAAAATATTTTTAATTGTTAAAAATGCGCCACGAAAGTACGAAATATATCTGTATAAAGCAAAGAGACCGATAAGCAGAATACTTATCGGTCTCCGTGATGAATTGATATTCTGCAATTTAGAACATTATTCTTCTTTTTCGATCCATGCCAAGATATCACCTTTCTTGACGTGTTTTCCTTGTTCTACTTCAATGCCCACGATTCTACCTTTGCAGAAAGCATTGATGGTTTCTACGCCATATTTCGTTTCGAGAGCACAGACGAATTGGTCTTTTTCAAACAGTTTTCCGTGTTGAGGTGGCATTGATTCGTCTTCATAGTCGAGTTCCCAAAGCACTTTACCGATGCATGGAGCCACAACCGGTTCTGCTTTTGGATAAAGAGCAGCACGTTTGTCAGCGGCGCTCATTGGTTTAGCTCCGGTAGTAGCAGCTTTTTTCTCCATAGCAGCCAGGAGTTCTCCGTTGAATCGTTTTTTAGCCTCACCTGATTTGAATTCACGATATTGTTTTTCGTGCATTGCAAATTCGAAGAGTTCTTCATCATCTTCACCACGTTCCCATCCGTTCTTTTCCATTTCTTCAATGAAGCGTGGGAGTTCGTTAGGATAGTTGTCTTGTGGGTTTCCGGTGAAGAATTCGAAGTTGTTTTGTTTAGCCAATTCGATGATTTCTTCATCCAATTTACCAGGTAGGTTACCCGCTTTACCAAGGATCATATCCCAAGTGTTCTTGTCGATCATGCTCCAACGTGGTTGTCCTTTAGACATACCGAAGAGGTTCATCAGTGCAACATTTTTCACATATTGGCTGAATGGAGTAACCAAAGGAGGATTACCCAATTTAGGCCAAATGTATTGCACTTCTTCAAAGAGTTGCACGAGGAGTTCGTCTTCAGAAAGTTCCGCTTTTCCTGCTGCTTTCAGATTAGCATTAATAGCTGCATGAACACCTTTCAAGTCGGCCATTAAAGAACCCATCATACCACCAGGTAGTCCGCATCCCACTAAGAGCGATGTCATGAATCGGTTGCGAGGGTCGATGAAGTAGCCCAAAAAGTCGTCAATGAAGCTTTGTGTGAGGCGTCTTACCTCCATGTAAGCCTTCATATTGATGTCTGGAACGAGGAATCCGGCATCCTTCATCATGGCTTGGATAGTGATAACGTCAGGATGAACCATACCCCATGAAAGTGGCTCTACTGCCACGTCAAAGATGTCACCACCCGCTTTAGCCACTTCAATCATAGAAGCCACAGAGAAACCAGGTCCGCAGTGTCCGTGGTATTGAATAGTGATATCAGGATGAGCAGTCTTAATTGCTTTTACAATGCGTCCCAATGTATCAGGGCGTCCGATACCTGCCATGTCTTTCAAGCAGATTTCTTGCGCTCCACCAGCGATGAGTTGTTCAGCCAAATTGATGTAATATTCTGCAGTGTGCACTTCAGAATATGTGATACACATCGTCGCCTGTGCAATCATACCGGCCTCTTTAGCCCAATTAATAGAAGGAATAATATTGCGAGGATCATTCAATCCACAGAAGATACGTGTGATGTCCACACCCTGGGCTTTTTTAACTTTATACATCAATTGACGCACATCTGCTGGAACGGGGTTCATGCGTAAACCATTCAATCCACGGTCAAGCATGTGAGTTTGAATACCCGCTTCATTAAAGAACTTTGTGAAGGTGCGTACTGCTTTGTTTGGGTTTTCGCCATAGAGGAGATTCACTTGTTCTGATGCCCCACCATTCGTTTCTACACGGGCAAAACATCCCATATCGATGATGGCAGGCGCTACCTGAGCCAACTGATCTTTGCGTGGCACATATTTGCCTGATGACTGCCACATGTCACGATAAACAAGGCTGAATTTAATCTCTCTTTTCATAAAAATGTGTTTTTTATATGGTTAGATTTATTTTTCTGTCAACTGTGAGGGCAAATGTACGGATTTTTCGGAGTTAAGCAATGTTTTAATGAAATTTTTCTTTATTTATTTTTTAACAGAGCTCATATTGGTACATCTTTCCCTGTTATTCACTACAAAAACCAAGCCGTCCTTCCACTTCTGCCACCAGCGGTTCATCATGTGCTGTTTTTTTCTTCACTGCGGCTATGTAAATGTCACGAATAGTGACGCCCGTGTCCTGTCGTTTTTTGTGTCGTGTCAGTGCCTGCATGCCATCGTTTCCTGCCACTAAATAATCATTTGTTGCCACAGAGTAGAGTGTTTCTGGTTTTATCGGCAATCCATTGACACAGATGTCATAAGCTTTATCCTCCTTTATACAGAATGTCAATCCTGATACGCCTTGTCCTCCGTAAGCAGCGAAAGACTGACACAAGGAATCAAGATCGGCACCCGTCATCCACACTATGGTCAATTGATTATCAAAAGGCATCAATTCATACATTTTTCTTAATGTGACTTCCCCAGCCGGAATTTCACATCGCAAGCCGCCCATATTAACTACACCTATGTCGGCTGACCTTCCCATAAAATCAATCGCTGCCTCGCGCAACACGTCGGACGTCCAATTACTGAGCGGACTTTCAGGTTGATAGGCTTTCAGCGTTTGTGGAGCATAGCCAATCACGGCATCCATAGTAGCACTCAATTCTTCAGCATAAGGGCGTAAAGATGCTGCGTAGGCATCCTCAGCTCTGCTATCCAAGGTGCTATCCACAGAAAGTAAGTCCATCTGCACAGCCTGCACTCGTGGTGATGAATTAGTACAAGCCATCAACTGCAACAAGACCGAAAAAACTGCCAATACGTATGAAATGTTTTTAGCCATAATCAAATTTATTTAATCTTTTTATTTCAAGCATTCTGTTTAGCCATGCAAACTTACTCATTTTATTCTGAAAAAATACCAATCAATCAGCCATTTTTCAAAAAGAAAGTAGTACTTTTGCAGAAAATCAGTCAATAAAGATTTATTTAACAAAAAATATCTATAAATATGACCATCAAAATAACGATAAAGTATCAAGCAGAATGGGGACAAACCCTCTGCATGGTTGGGCATACAGAAAGCCGTGAATGGACAGAAAACGCTCCGTTGTTTTTAGAGTGTTCCGGTAGTGATTATTGGGAAACCAGCATTGAGATTCCTGACATTGACACGCTCTTAACCTACCGTTATGGTGTAAAAACTCAAGATGGACACTTCTTCTACGAAAGAGGTGATTATCGTCGTCTGAATATCGGAGGTATCAAGGGAAATTGTCGTGTAGTGGATTACTGGAGAGCCAAATCATTGGATGATTCGTTCATGTCATCACTCTTCACGGATGCGCTCTTCAGCCGCACCAAGAAAAGCCGTAAAAGTGCCACCGGTAATCTTCGTTTTTCTATCTGCTTACCTCGCATCCAACGCAACGAAGCTGTGGCCATAGTGGGTAATATTCCTGAATTGGGAAATTGGGACTGCAACAACAAGTTGATACTCTCTGACAAAAATTTCCCTGCCTGGGAAGGGGGAGTGAAAATCAAATCCTATCCGGCTAACATTGAATACAAATACGTAATTTTCAACACCGACACCAACGAGATTGTTGACATGGAATATGGAGACAACCGCCGCTTGTGGACATCTGCTGCGGAATCTTGTCTTTGCATCAACGACTACACCTTCCGTTACACGCGAGGAGCATGGAGAGGGGCCGGTGTGGCAATTCCTGTGTTCTCTCTACGTACCCAAGAAGGATTTGGTGTAGGTGAGTTTCTTGATTTGAAAAAGATGGTAGAT
Organism: Paludibacteraceae bacterium; assembly: GCA_017647145.1. GTDB lineage: Bacteria > Bacteroidota > Bacteroidia > Bacteroidales > Paludibacteraceae > Gallipaludibacter. Next base: position 10,950 of record JAGCLD010000042.1, on the reverse strand, counting down.
TGGGCAGTAAGCACTAACATGAAGATGATTCAAACCCTACCCATCAACGACACCACCATGCTGTGGACCAATAAGGACTCATATCCATACAGCACCGTGTCTGTGTTTGCGCTACACCCTCTTTACTTACGCTTAGAGAAAATTGGCAAACTTAAAGACAAAAAACAGCAATCCGAATTTGAAGCCAAACGCGAAGAACTCAATGCGCTGGACTATGTAAACTACCAAGAAATCATCGCCGCTAAATGGGAATACATCAGAGCTGTATATCCGGCTGAAAAAGAAAAAGTATTCGCATCTGCTGATTATAAAAAATGGTTCGAAACCAACCAATCATGGTTAATGCCTTATGCTGCGTTCTGCTACTTGCGCGACCTCAACAAAACTCCTGAGTTTGCTAAATGGGGTGAATATGCAGTGTATAATGAAAGTGCAATTGCTAAATTGTGTGACAAGAAGTCAAAAGTATATGACGACATTGCCATTCATTATTTTGTGCAATACCACCTACACAAACAACTCAGCGAAGTGCGCGACTATGCACATCTATCCGGAGTAGCTCTCAAGGGAGATATACCTATCGGTATCAACCCTAACAGTGCCGACGCTTGGCAAGCACCCGAATTATTCGACCTCTCACTGCAAGCCGGTGCACCACCCGACGATTTCTCCATCTCCGGACAAAACTGGGGATTCCCTCCTTATAATTGGGACATCATGGCACGCAACAACTTTGACTGGTGGAGACGTCGTTTTGTGAAGATGGCCGACTACTTTGATGCATACCGCATAGACCACATCTTAGGATTCTTCCGCATCTGGGTGATGCCACAACAAGCCGTGTGGGGACTCACTGGTTGCTTCCTTCCTGCTCTTCCATACTCGTTGGATGACTTACGCCAAAGAGGAATCTGGATAGACGAAAAGCGCATGCTTAGTCCTTACATTCATCAATGGTGCTTGCAAGAAATGTTTGGTCATAGATGGGAAGAAGTACGTGACCGCTTCTTCGACATTGACGGATATGAAATGTTCCGCTTCAAACCTGAATTTGACACAGAAAAGAAAGTGCAAGCTTATTTCCGTGACAACAATCTCACCAGCGAAGAAGACATCCGCCTACGCAATGCACTATACGAATTGCATTGCGAAGTACTCTTTGTGCGCGACCCACGTCAACCTGAACTCTTACATCCACGCATTTCAATGAACCTATCACGTTCATTTAGAGCTCTCAATGACCATGACAAAAACTTACTCATGGATCTTTACAACGAGTTCTTCTTCCGCCGTCACAATGAATTCTGGAAACAATCAGCCTATAAAAAACTCCCTACACTCATTGCTTCAACGCGCATGTTAGTGTGTGGAGAAGACTTAGGTATGGTGCCTGACACAGTGCCTGAAGTGATGAACGAATTACAAATTCTTTCTTTGGAAATTCAACGCATGCCGAAGAATCCTAAAATAGAATTTGCTCACCCTGCCGACGCACCTTATTTATCTGTGTGCACCACGGGCACTCACGACATGAATCCACTACGTGCTTGGTGGGAAGAAAACTATGACAAAACACAACGCTTCTACAACCACACCATGGGATGGTGGGGAGGTGCACCTGCCAAATGCTCCGGCGCTATCGCTGAAGCCATCTTGAAACAACACGTTTACTCTCCCGCCATGTGGGTAATACTACCACTACAAGACTGGTTTGCCATCGATGAAGCCATCAGCCTTCCTAATGTTCATGCAGAGCGAATCAATGTGCCTGAAAATCCAGATCACTTCTGGTGTTACAGAATGCATGTAACCATGGAAGAATTACTTCAAAACGAAAGTTTCAGCGCACAGGTAAAAGCTCTTGTGGATGTAAGAAATTAAACCCGACGTTTTCATAGGCAACAAAACATAGTTTTACATAAGACACCGACCTTGAGAGAAGACTCAAAGTCGGTGTTTTTGTATATCGATAAAAGCAAACGGCTATTATCTCCGGACTATACGGTAAGCTTAAGCATACGCATCATAACTTCCATCATCATCCGGTTCGTCATCCTCATCGTCTTCTTCCATCCATTCTGCATCATACTTAGGCAGATGATATTGTTCGATTTCAGCTGCAAACTCAGTGAGTTTACCTTGCTTATAAGCATCCACCACCGCATTAATCAACTTTTGCGACTCTCTTCTTGCACCTACAATTGCAATCACGTTCTTCCGCTCCTCGGGCACAAGAAGCACTTGTTCGTCTGCCATGTCATACATCCTCTCCATACACTCTTTCGATGCATAGCGCGCACCCGCGCTGTAGTAGAGCCATGCTTGCTGATAGTAATATTCTCTCAACTCAGCATCTTCTATATCCCCCACTTGGCGATAATAATCACCCAGGAAACGTGCCGCTTGCGGGGAACCCAGTTCCACAGCCTTTTTCAGCATTTGTTCCACTTCCTCCTCATCCTCTAACGTCATGGCATACTGATAGAAACAATCATAACATTCCATCTCCATACCTCTTTTCAAAACTTCCAGATAAGCCTTCTTATCCAATGGTTCTCCGTCCTCATCTTTTTCAACTGCATAAGGCAAAACATACATCGCAGAAAGCGAACCCATCTTAGCGGCTGTTTCATAATAAGGGAGGGCCGTTTCAGCTCCATAAATATCAAACAAGGCATTTGCTTTCCACTCCATCCACACCACATCATCCTCTCCGTCCATTTCAATCAATTCATTAATAATGGTAAGCGCTTTACCATGGTTTTGCTCCACACCATCAAATCCATACAGGAGGTTAGACAACTGTTTCATTGCCGCCAATCTCGATCCCTTCTCCAGAGTTTCCTCCAGCAAATCCTTCGCCCTTGTCACATCAATCTTCCCAAACATTCCATATTTAAGCGGACCCATCATAGCTGCTCCTGCATCTGCCACTCCATGTTCATAAGCATAAGTGTACATCCTTTCTGCCTGCTCTACGGAGTCGGCTTCCGGTTGCACAATGATGTGATAGCGCCCCAGTGCATACTGAGCATGCGGATTACCTTTCTCTGCATAAGCCTTTAACATTGCCAATGTATCTTCATTCAGAAGAAATAGGTTGTCAGATTCCAGAAAAACACTCAAGTAGCGTTTTTCGGCTTTTTTATCTTCTGGCAACAGAGGCAAAGACTCCTGTATAGCAGCATTGATCAATGTACGAGGAGTAACATTATTTCTTTTCATAGACACTAAATTTAAATAGGGTGCACAAATATAGAAACTTTTGTTAACTTTGCAAAAAATCAAATTATATGAACCATAGTTTTATCGTCAGATACATTCACGAATATTCTGACAGAGGTGCAAGTAGCAGGCATGTGGATTATCACATTATACTCGCCGAAGAACTAACCGAACATCGCGTGTTTGAAGATGTGTTTGGTTATCCCTTGGAAGTGATTTCCAACACTGAAGATGAGTTGACTTTCCTATATCGCAAGAAAGAATTTACCTTGAATAAATTCTGGCAAATTTTGGGCACGGTGTGGTTTAGCTGTCCCAACGAGCAAGTAACAGAACAATACCGCTGCACCTTCCAGTTTGTCAACCAATATCCAAGCGCCAACTGGGACCACGAACGCATGCAACAATGCTTGGTGAAGATGCGCGAAAACACCCAACAAGGACAACTATGGAAAAACATCGCATTGGGTAGAGAACTCATGTGCATCATGAAAGACATGTCACCCAAAAGTGACCCTCACATCAATCCTACCATCCGTAAATTCATCTGCGAACAGGTGATAAAAGAGGACATGATTGACAAGCGTGACGCGCTGCGCCTTTACATGACTTTTAACGAATATTGGCGCATCAATTCCTACGAAGAAAATCAGGAAGAGGCTAAAAACATAGAGCACGACCGCAAATTTCACCACACGGTCGATTCCAACATCTACACCTACTCTTGGTTACTCTTTGAACCTGACAACAAGTATTCGCAAGAAGTGTGGGATGAGATGAGCAGGCTGAAAACCGATCCCATACAACTAACACCCGAATGGGAGAAAAACATCTATGCTGTTGAAAAAGAATGTGAACGCCGTCTTAATAACGAACCGCGAGGCATGGGATTCTGCCATGCGTATTGGTCCACAAAACGTGCAGTATTAGCAGAGCGTGGCATTCAATGGCGCTCTCCCTCCTCCATGAACCCAAGAGTTATGTTCGACTGATATGGCCATAAGCATCAACACATATAACTCCAACAACAATCTCGTCAATCTAAGCCATTGGTGGGGATTCCCCGACTTGCCCGAAGGAGTCAACTTTCCTTGCAGGGGTGAAAAAGACGAACAGGGCACTGAAGACCTACTCACCTTCATCTGCCAGATTCGCATGGAAGACCTCCACCAACACGACCCACAACACCTACTCCCCGCCGAAGGCATGCTCTATTTCTTTGCTGATTTAGACTATTTCCTCGGCCAAACCGACGCTGAGGCCGAAGGGCTTGGCTTCTGGGACAAAACTTCTTTTAAGGTCATTTATTCCCCCACCCTCACTTCGCTACACACACACGAAGTGAGATGGGCTGACGGCACACCGGCCACACTCCCGGCTGAGGCAATCACTTTTAACAACGTGGCCGACAAACACCACGGGCACAAGCTCTTAGGCACACCATTCTTTGAAGAAGTCACATGGGAGGCAGAAGGCATGCTCTCTCTGCTGCAAATCGACGAAGACGAACGATGGGGATTACGCCTCTTTGACATGGGGAATCTCAACTTCCTCATCACACCCGAAGATCTGGCTCTACGCAACTTCTCTAACGTTAAACTTTTTTTCCACTCCTTATAATATGCTTATATTATGAAAAAAATCCTCTTTCTACTTTTAACCATCTCTGTTTGCAGCCAACTTGGACACGCACAAACACTCCGCTACTTAAACAAAGTACACAAACCTATTGCTGAGTATTATTATCATCCTGCCAACAACAATTTGGAGATTGGAGGCATAACCTACAACAACGGATTCAGCCTCAGCCATTCGCCCAGCAACGACACACACGGATGGGTGGAATTTAGCCTGAAAGGAAAATACAAAACACTCACATTCATCTGTGGCTCTGCCGACTACTGGGACCACGTGGGAATATTGGCCATCAGAGGGGATGGAAGAAAACTTTTCGAAACCAAAGTAAGAGGAATCAGCACACCCGAACGTATCTCTGTGGACATTACAGGAGTGGACATCCTACGCTTCGAAACACTCTATGATGACGTTGAAATAGGGGTTGCCGAACCACTGTTGTGGACCGCTTCTGAAACTCCTAAAGAAACCGCCACGCTCACCAAAGCCACAGGTAAACCTATCATGCTCGTGCGCGACCTACTCCCTTTCTACCTCACTGCTTTTCACAATTGCTTTTACAAAGGAAACGCACCGGCAAATACCAATCTATTCAAAAAATTTATTGAGCCGGTTAAAGTCAATGGCATCACCTACGACTACGGTATCAGCATGACTGCCAACATGCAACTCATTGGTTCCGACGAACGCCGCACTTTCTTCAACATCGGCAAAAAATACCAAACCCTACAGTTCATCGCCGGATCACAAGACTCTGATGATGGCGTAAAAGGAGTGGCATGGCTCACAGTTAGAGGAGATGGAAAGATTCTTTTGGAAGAAGAAATCAAGCAAGGCGAATTAGCAAAGAAGTACACTGTGGATGTTTCCGGTGTACACATGCTTAGTTTTGAGAGTCAACAAGAAGAAAGATCAAGCGAATTGGCTGCTGCCAACATCATGCTCTATCCTGCCGGACACAACATTGAAGAAACCACACCGGAAGGAAGCACACTCGAAGCTTCCGACAAACTGAAAGCCCTACCCAATGTATGCAAACTCATTTCCAACATCCCTCCTTATGCTGTCGGAGGAGGCATCAGCAGAGAAGATATGGTGTATGACGGAAAGTCCGACTTCATCACATTCTCCATGGGAGGAATCAAGTACAACGAAGGGCTGGTGATGAAATCTTCCACACATATCTTTGACGACAACACACACTGTAAAGCCTTCTTCGACTTAGGAAAACAGTTTGACTACGTCTCCTTCACCACAGGATGGATCAGCAAATGTGGCGTACTGAAAAATGACATCCTGCGCGTCTATGCCGACGACCAACTGGTGTACGAAACACGCCTGATTGCCACCATGCCTAATGAACATCACGTCGTGAAAATCAACAAATGCCAAAAACTCATGTTTGAAGAAGTGGGTATGTCCACCATGTCTCCACCCGTGTGGGGGGTGGCCGACATAGTGGTCTATCGTGGCGAGCCCGTAGCGCATAATCTCTTTGAGCATCCCACACCGGAATGTCCATCCGAAATCGATTTGATTGACCTTGGCGCGCCCTACATTCACTATCTCAGCGGTTCAGCTTCTGGAGCTTTTGTAGATGGAACATCTAAGAAGAATTATTTTACACGCTACGACAACAGTAAGATATACAAAGGCTTTGTATTACAAGCCACCACCCATTTTTCTCTTGAGGACGGGGTACTTTCCGGTTCCGATGCAGTAGGCGCCAGCACAGTAGGAGCAGCAGCTGTAGGTGCGGCATTCGTGCCGATAGGCGTTTCAGTAGGAGGTACTGTAGTAGGGTCCACCTTGATGGGTGCAGCCGGCTTGTTAATGTTAGCCGCAGGCGGAGAAGCCGTAGAGAACTCATGTGCCGCATTCAATACCTACGGGCAATATAATAGTGTCACTTTCACAGTGGAATGTCTGCGAACCCAAGGCGACATGCAAGTACTCGGCACAGACACATGGCAACCCGACATCTCCGAAAGAAAAGAAAAACTGTTGATTGGAGCCGACCACATCGTCATGGCTGAACTCGCAGTCTTTGAAGGAATGAAGCCACAAACAGTCACCGTCCCCATCAATGGATGCGAACAATTGATGTTCTGGCTCGCCAACACCAAAGGAACCTCTGCCGCATACGTTTTCCATGACATCAAAATCTCAAAACAAAAATGCCAACTCATTATTCCCGAAGACCTGCGTCCCGCCAACGCCGTGGTGACTACACCCGGATGGACAGAACTAACCATTCCGGAGGGATGGGAATGCCCAAGATCCACAGGAGTCAAAGCCTTTGACAGTTACATGGTAGGAGTCAGAAATCTCTACTGGGAAGCACAAGATATGTTAAAAAAAGGCAAACCAGATTATGCCATCCACACCTACTATCTTGAGACCGAAGCCAACCAAATCTGCAAGGCAGTAAAACTGATTAGTGAAGATGGAAGCGACAATAGAATACCCTACACACACAAAGACTACATGTACATCATTGACAACCTGCGCGACATGAAAGAAACATGCGTCGAACTGACATTTATGCAAGTAAACGCAGCAACAAGTCTGGTGGAAATGGGCTTTGCCGCTGTGGCTTATGGTAAACATCTGAAAGAAGCCAACAAACTATTCAAACACCTGAAAGTCGTAATCGACGACATGTACAAATACGCCATAGAAAATGAAGCCGTCCTCCACAATGTAATTACACACGCAATAGACATCGACGGCAGAACCTCTACTGAAAGAACCATATTTACACCCCTAATCAAAGGCGAAAAAGTACCCGAAGGAGCAAAAGCAAAAGTGCGCAACTTTTCCGAATAAACTCAAACCTACATAGGCCACACCCACACAAAAGCCTACACACAAACATCCCCATTGACTTACATTGTTAATGGGGATTAATATATTACACCAACCACAAGCAAATTATCTAAAATTGCGATTAAGCGAGCGCATTGGAAAACTTGTTTTCTAATTGCCGAGCGTAAGCAATTTATTTAAACGGCACGCCGTGTCCGCCACTCATAAAAAACTAACTAAAAAAGCACTGTCCTTATTATTTTGGAAGCGAAGTAGTAATGGAATATATTTATATAACTTTTTTTTCACATTTCAAAACTAACTAAAAAAGCACTGTCCCCGCTTTAAGGGGGACGAGTGTAATGTAGCGTCAGCGGAATGGAACGGAGGGGGTCTATTTCTATTTCTTTCTTTAACCTTTAACCTCTCATCTCTAACCTATAGCGAATGCAATGAGCGTCCTATCTTTCCCGAGACCACCTCGGGACCACTAGATACAAAACAGATACCAACTAGATAGGAACTAGATAGGAACTAGATAGGAACTAGATAGGAACTAGATAGGAACTAGATAGGATGAATGTAGGATTAAGATACAATTATCATCAATATAAGAAAACCCTGAAAAGGGTTAAATTTTAAAGCATAGTCCATTAGGGCTATGAAACAATAAGATACAACACAAAACAGCCCTGTAGGGGCGAAATTTCACATAATAGTATGTAAAAGCAACGAAATAAATAATAACCCACAAAACCAATGTCACCAGCTCACTAGCCTCACTAGTCCTCCAGGCTCCGCCCGTCCTGTAGCAAGCATAGCGCAGCGTCCTATCTTTCCCGGGACCACTTCGGGACCACTAGATAGGAATAAAACACAAAACAGATACAAAACAAAAAAATACGGCCTGACTTTGTCAAACCAAAAATAATTTCTAAATTGCAGGCGCAAAGTTCTTTGAAATAGATTACCAAATCTTCGGGCGAGCCGGTGCAGTACATTCACTACATGCCGTATGGGGAGTTGTGGAAGAACCAGCAGAGGACACCATACAACGAGCGGTTTAAGTTCACAGGCAAAGAGCGAGACGAAGAATCGGGTTATGATTTCTTCGGAGCACGCTACTACACTTCTGCTGCATCCATCTGGCTCTCGCCAGACCCATTAAGTGATAAATACCCACAAATCTCGTCCTATGCTTATTGTGCATGGAATCCATTAAAGTATGTGGATCCGGATGGAAGGGAATGGAAAGATATGGATGGTAATATTATAAAAGACCACTCAAATATCAAAGCGTATATTTTTTATAACAAGAAGGATTTTAGTCCACAAACGCACAAAATGTACTCTGTTTTGGAGAAGAAATATGGCAAAGGAACTGTTGCTCTTAGTGATGTGTGTACAAAAGAAGAATTTCAGCAAGATTGGCAAAATATGGCAAGTCAAGAAATCAGAGAAGTGAATATAAATCATCATGGTAACAATCAAACAATAATATTGAATAGTAGCAATAAGAATCCACAATACCTTACATCCACAGGTGACAGGTTAACTAATGTACTCCAAAATAAAGCTATGAATATACAAGATTTGGGTTTGCCAATAGGAACTATAAGTAATGCTCGCCTAAATTTACACACATGTAAATCCAATAGCAAAACCCAACATACGCTCATAGGTTCAAAATTAACCTTAATGCAAGCATTTTACAACATTTTCCCATTCAAAGAGGTCAAAGGATCATCTGCAGGAGTAAGCTATAATCGTTTTACACTACAACCAGAACCTCAATTCTTTTGGCAATCATGGGATTATTTGCGACGTTGAATTTAAAAGTCAATAGTATTATGTTGAATTATAAACGATTTATATTACTTTCGTTATTAATAGTACTCTTAATACTTATAGGGGTATACTATTTTAAACCTCGAGTAATAAAACCAACATTGGTATGTGCTTTACCTATTCCAAACAAATCATTTAGTAGACTTAATTATGATAATTATGAGGAATACTATGATACTTATGGTTTTGAAAAATACTACCATTCATGTGATTATGTATTAAGAAGTAAGCATCTCTATTATCATTTACAGCCTAAATGGTCAAAACAGAAAACAGGATTTGATTCTATTACTATACAGATATTAGACAGTATGCTAGATTACACAAATAATGAATATATCATAATGTGGAATCAAGAATTGATAGAACTGCATCATTCTCATTATATCACCAATCATAGAGAATATTGTGTGCCACAGGCAAAACGCACACCATTACGCCCAATTTGTAAGAATATAGATACAGATAGTATTTATATATATTCCATATCAAAAACAGAAAAATTTCGACTATTAGGAAACTGGTAAATAATTAAATTGAATCATTGTGTACAATATTAATACTTTACACGTAAGTCTGTAACAATCATTCATTCTTTATTACAAAGAGCATCCAAAAAGATGGATAGCAAAAGTACATATAAAACAAATATATACATGAAAACGCACAAAAGTATTATACTATTTGTGTCATTAATAGTATTCTTAATACTTATGGGGGTGTACTATTTTAAACCCCGAGTAATAAAACCAACATTGATATGTGCTTTACCTATTCCAAACAAATCATTTAGTAGGTATGAGTATAAGTCATTTGATATTGTGAATTCAACTCAAGATTTGTACTTTCACTTGTTAAGTGATTGGCCTTTTCAAACCCCCAATATAGATTCCATCACTATACAGAACTTGGATAACAAGTTAAACTATGAACAATATAACTATATCATAATGTGGAATAGGAAAGTGATAGAACTTCAACACTCTCCACACCTTACTAATCACATGAATTTTGGTGGCAACAAAGAAACAATTTTATTCCCGATTTGTGAGCATGAAGATACTGATAGCATATATATATATTCCATCTCTAAAAATCATAATTTTATTGCGCCAGGGCCATAAATTTGACGTAAATAAAATTTACTATCTTTGTCAATAAATAACCCTAGTGCCAAATCCCTTTAGGATAGAAAATGCGTAAAACCATAGAAGTATATAATCAAGATGCAAATCTCTTTGTTACCCCAGACGGAGAAGTCTTGGGTCAGATGCAGTGGTTGTCACAGTGTTATGAAGAAGAACGGACATTACATACAGCAGTGCATTGTGAACAAGACTTGCTGGCATCTCTATTGATTCAACTTCCTTACGACCCGGAATATCCTGCTTCTGACATTTATTATTATCACTCCGACCATTTGGGCAGTGCAAG
>JAGCLD010000041.1 GCA_017647145.1 Paludibacteraceae bacterium | reverse complement strand
GTCTAATAGTAAATAGTAAAGTGAGAACATACCCCCTCCGCTCCATTCCGCTAAAGCTTCATTTCGCTCGTCCCCCTACTTAGGGCGACAGTGCTTTTTTAATTAGTTTTTGTATGAGGAAATGATATCCAAACCTAAGTACTTTAAATATACCCAAAACAGCATCAAAATAGCACAACCCTCTCACATTCAAGTTCTAACCGCACTGTCGCCCTGGGCTAGGGGGACGAGGCAATTTATTGCCGGAGGGGGTCCGTCTAAATAAATACTGAAAAGTGAAAACTGAAAAGTGAAAAGTGCGAGTAAGCGAGGGCAATGGAAAACTTGTTTTCAAATTGCCGAGCGGGAGCACTTTATTTAAAAAGTTGTTCCGAGCCCAAGCCTCTCACACGCAAACTACACCGACTCCTACGCACAACAGTTGGAGGTTGTTTTTTTCGTAGGGATAAATGGACTAGTGCTCGGAACTGTGCTCCTTGGGAGGATGAAAAACTTAAGCATTTCGCATTGTCTGCAAAATGTGTAATGCTTTTTGAGGCGTGTCAACATGTTCTATGCTGACTGAACGCTTACCATTTACTTCTCGTAAACGACAATCGCGGGGATGGGTGGTGATGTATTGCAGAATCAGTCCGAAGGTGTCGGATTGGTAGTTGGAAGAATGAGGATTGCTGACAAAGAATTATCGGGTAGCAATAATAACAATTCAGGCGTTTCCTAAGAAGAAGAAACGCCTGAATATGCTTTGTCGGTGTTTGTGGTCTTGTGTTATGGAATCACGCCTCTCACTGACTGACCATAGAAGCGGCTGCTGCTACTGCAATTTACATTGCCGGTTACAAAATCCAGGCTTCTGGCGCAAATGACATTGGTTGTGTCAAGTGTGGATGACCAATAGTAGCCGTATAGATTTTTGCTGACATTGTGTGTGGCATCTTGAAAACCTCCAGCGGGTAGGAATATGCTGTTTCCGTTAGGGCCTGTGATGTAGTAGCCCATTGTGTTTTTGATTTGTGCCCACTTCCAGGTGCATTTGGTGCGTAGTTCTTCGAACTCTTCAATGGTGGGCATGCGCCATTTTTCACCCAGCAAAACGTAGGCAGCGTCGTCTTCAGGCAGAAGAGTGGTGAGCAAATCTCCCGGTTGATAGGTGTAGGCGTAGAGATTGTTTTTGCCGGTACCGTGAATGTAGGTGCTCCATTCATAAGAGCCTTTGTGAGTGGTCTCTCCCCATGCATAGAATAGTCCCGGGTCGTCTATGGCAGTTGCACCGAGGTTGCATGTAGCCCATTTGACAGACAATCCTAAATCTACGTATTCATGTCCGTTTTCTAAGTTGACACCAGGTGTGTTGCCTTCACATGAACTCATGGAGAGAACTAAGCCGCATACGGCACAGATAAGGAGGGAATTTTTAAGTTTCATAATGCTTATATCTAAAATTGAAAATAAATAAATGCTTGTAAATCGGCTGTGATAAATTGATATACTATGAAGACAACCAGTATCACCAGGAGTGCGATTACCGGAACAGGTAGCAAGGCGAAGTTCAGGCGATACCAACGCTTGAAGCGGTCGGGCAGCCAGTGAATTATCATGCCCAGTGTGATGAGGATGAATACATAGCGATATTCGTGGATGATTTGTGGTATAATGCCAAAGTTCCAGCTACCTCCGATTTGATTCACCATGTTTTTGGCTGTGTTCCATGCCACTTCGTTTGCCACAGCCGGGTCAAGATTAGACCCTGAGCGGAAAAACAAGCGGGTGAAAGTGATGAAGGTGAAGGTTTGAGCAATGGCCCACACATTGCCAAGCCACTTAAATTGATAAGTCAGGTGTGTGAGGTGATAAATGTAGCGCACAAGGCTGCCGGCGCACACGATAGCGCTCCACACAAACAACATTTGCCAGACGGGTTGTGGGTGGAAGTGGTTGAGTATGCCTAATGTGAGTGTGACTATTCCTATCCACAACATGCGTAGGTGCCAATTCATGTCGCGCCAGAATTTATATATAATCATCCCTACGCCATTCAGTCCGCCCCAAATCATGAAGTTCCAACTTGCACCGTGCCACAATCCGCCCAAAAGCATAGTGATGAAGGAGTTGAGATTGGTGATAATTTTAATGCGTTTGCCGGGGCGCAGCCAAGCCACCAAGCCGACTATCAGGGCAATGCCAATGATAATCAGAGAGGCATAGATGCTGCCTGAAAGGATTAAGGCTATCAGGGCGATGAGAACAATCCAGAAGTAGGTGCCGAAAGTGGCGTTGCGATTACCACCTAAGGGGATGTAGAGGTAGCTTTGCAGCCAACGGCTGAGCGATATGTGCCAGCGTTTCCAGAAGTTGGATGCATTGGGAGCTTTGTAAGGAGAGTTGAAGTTTTGGGGTAAGTAGAATCCCATCAGCATGGCTATCCCGATGGCAATGTCGGTGTATCCTGAAAAGTCGGCATACACTTGGAGAGAATAGCCAAAGAGGGCGCAAAGGTTTTCAAATCCGGAGAAGAGCAGCGGATTTTCAAAAACACGGTCTATAAAATTAACCGCTATGTAGTCGCTCAAGATGATCTTTTTGGCGAGACCGTTGAGAATCCAGAATACTGCGATTCCGAACTGCCGACGTCCTAAATGATAGGGTTTGTAGATTTGTGGGATAAATTCGCTCGCACGCACAATCGGACCCGCCACAAGTTGTGGAAAGAAACTCACGTAGAAGCCAAAGTCCAACAGGTTGGTGACAGGTTTTATGCGTTCTTTATATACGTCCACCGTGTAGCTGATTACCTGAAATATGTAGAACGATATTCCGACGGGGAGTATGATTTGATCTACTCTGAAGCGTTCAGTCCCGGTGAGGGAATTGCCCACCCATGCGAAAGCGTCAAATACTTGAAAATCTGTGTGTAGGATGTTGTTGACGATGTCTGTGAAGAAGTAGGCATACTTGAAGTAACAGAGCAAGAAGAGGTCTAAGACCACGCTCGTTAGCAGCCATGCTTTCTTTGCCCCTTTTCGCCGGGTGTTGCCTATGCGCTGACCGATGAGAAAATCGGAGCATGTCACAAAGAGCAGAATCAGCACAAATAGTCCGCTGGTTTTGTAATAAAAGAATAGACTGACAATAAAGAGAAAACTGTTGCGTAATAAGCGACGGCTTTTCACCAGACTGAACATCGCAAATACCAAGGCGAAGAATGCCCAGAAGTAAAACTGAGTGAACAGCAATGGTGAACTGGCATCAAAGGCAAATACCTCTTGCAGGAAATGAACTAATGAGCTTAATTGTTCAGGCATATATTTAATTAGAATGAGTCAAATAATCAGTTAATAGAGCATTGTAGAGCAGGTCACCCAGCAATTCATAGCCTTGGTGAGTGAAGTGAAGACGGTCGTGACGGATGAGTTGTTCTTCTTCCCAATTGTCCACAGACCCCATTCCTCCCATGATGCTAAATAAGTCCCACACGCAGCCTCCATATTCCAGAGCAAGCTCATAAAAAGCACGTTGAACGAGGGGACCATTGGTGTTGGCTGTCATGCGGCGTCGGCTTACATAGCGATAACTGTCGTTGTTTGTTATAAACAGCAGGGCACACTGAGGCGATGCGTGCAATACTTGTTCTATCAGTTGTCGGTAGTTGGCTTTGAAAGTTTCCGGATTAAAACTGCCGGAAGGAACTGCGGCGTCATTAATGCCAATGGCAAATATCGCCAAGTCAGGACGGATGTAGTGTAAGTCCTTCGCTAAATCTTCACAGCGCAACCAAGCCGGCACAGCTGCACCATTCACTCCGGAAGAGTAGTAACTGATTCCATTGTTGGAAAGTTGAGGTATGAAGCCTGTAAGCGTGAAACTTGCATTGCCGGGGATGTTCCATTGTATAGTCACGCTATCCACTTGGGTTGGCAACTCTATGAAATAATAGTGATTCAGACTGTCATACATGGCGCGCAGCGTGTCTTCTTCCCACACGGTGTAAGGATAACAATTGGTGCTGTCAGCATAGCCCAGGATGTGCAGTTGGTCAAAGCTCCATTGCGTGTCTTGCTTGTTGGTGTTGAGGCGTAGTGTGACTTGGGCATTGGGGTCTTGTGTGGAAGCTGCCATACCGGTGATTCCCATGCGATAGGTGTGAGGCTTACGCGTGTTTTTGTCTGTGCTCCACTTCCCTGCATAACTAGTTCGATAGTTTTGGCTGTAATTGGTGTGTGCGATGGAGTAGGGAAACAGGATGCCTCTATTGCCTACTATGTCGGGTTGTAATTCTGTCAGATTGCTGCGCATTTTGTGGGAGAAAATGTCAGCTTGTACGTGTGAGCCTCCTACATGCCAAATGTTTATATTGCCTGTGTGAAAAAGGAGTAAACTGTCTAAGCGAGTGTAGAAATAATCTTGGCGCGAGCGTTCTCCCGGAAATTGCAATACATTTTCCTCATATTTGACACAGCGGTATGCCGGAAGGTCTTTTAAGCCTTGAGCATACGCACCGGTGCAACCCATGCATAAGGTGGCGATTATTCCAACTACATATGTCAATATTTTTTTCTGCATCTATTTATTTGACTTCTTGTATGACGGTGTCGGCTAAGATTTGTGTGAGGGGTAATAGGCTGTCGATGTTCACCACGCAACTATCATCTATCACCACTTCTTTCTGGTTTCTCCACTTGTAATAGTCGTAATACAACATCATGGATTTGCACAACATGTCGCCAATCTTGTCGGCTCCCAAACGTGAGAAGTGTACATAGTCGGAGGCTGCTAATGGTGGTTGGCTGTTTACCCAATTTACCATGGAGTTTTTGCCTCCCATCACCATGTATAAGTCCCAATAAGCGGCGCCCGCACGCAAAGCGGCATGTTTGATGCTATCTACAACCATTGGTAAGTGTGGGTAGGTCTGCATCTCGCTTTTCACCTTGGTAGCCATGTCTGACGGACCGATAAAGAGCACTTCTGCTGTGGGTACCAAGCGTTTGAGGTATTTTATTTGGCGCTCCAACTGTTGGGCGTAATTGCTTATTCCGGATTCTTTCTTCAGGTAGGGCACTGAGTTGCCACCGTATTGTAAGATGATGAGTCGCACATTGTTTTGACGACAATATTGCTCAATTTCTTGACTGTTCATTTGGGTGAAAATAGTGCCGGAACATCCGCGCATCGGAATGTTGTCAATGGATACTCCGGTGGGACTACCCAAGGAGATGCCGTAAATTTCTCCGTTTCCTTGGAGGGTGAGTGCGGTTCTTACAGTACTGTCGGGTAGTGTGAAGCTGAGGGCTTGCATGCCTGGCTGTGTGGTGTCGGCTTGTTGAGTGATGCCCTCACATGTGACGCTCAGGCTTCCGTTAATATTGCCCACCCACACTTGTAAGCGAGTGAAATAGCGGCTTGGATTGTCCTGGCTGATTTTAGGACGCGGGTAAAAGCGTATGTGAACGGTGGTGTCCAGTTGGGCTCTTTGTCCCATGATTCCATAGTGGTTGTCTGTGGCACGTAGTTCTGTGGGGCCGTACACGAGGTGTCGCTGCATTTCATAATCGGTGGCTTGACCGATGGAGAGAGTAGGAATGGTCTGCACGGCAGGCATGATGCCTACACCTTGACCGCCAAATTTTTTCTGTAGTTCACTTCTCAGCATGCTGCTGATTCGGTCTTCCTCTATCTGAGAGTCTCCAAAGTGTAGAATCTTCACAGCAGAATGCTTGCCCTCGTCAAGCGCAGCAAACAGAGGGTCAAACAGGCTGATGTTGTCATTTGGAAAATGTATTCTGCCGGCATTTTCATGGAAGTATTCCAGGTATTGGGCTTCCTCCTGCATGCGCATTTCTGCCAATCGACGTGCTAATAGTTCCTCAGGTGATTCGCTGGGGATTTCCACACTGTCCTCCTCTTGTCCTAACACATCGCTAAGGCTCGGAAACTCCAGTTCTATTGCTCCAATCTGAATGCCTTCGCTGGGGAAAATGTAGCAAATCACTGCCAGGACGATGATGATGGAGAAAATGAATAAGTTGATTTTATATGCTTTCATCTTACTTATATATCTTTAATCGTTGATCTATCTGAAGCATGTCGGAATGAAGACGATTCCAACGCTTCAATTGTGATACAGTCACGTGATATCTCATGGCTATGTGTCCCAAGGTGTCGCCAGAACGCACTCGATAAACGATGTATGTGGGCTCTGGTTTTGGGGGTGTGGTGGGAATGCTTACATGGCTCTTCTTGTTCTCAGTTGCACAAGCGTAGAGTGTGTCCTTTGCCGATTCCCATTGATTTATATGTGTGTCGGGTAGGTGTATTTGAGTAGTGGAATGTAGGTATTTGGCTTTGGGAAGTATGCTGGGATTGTAGGCCATCAGGGCTATACTGTCAATCTCAACCCAACGGCAAAAATCCTGCATGTATATGCTCTTCTCCAAAGTGATGGTGTGGGTGGCTCCACTGTCGGTGTGTACCATGTCGGCAGGGCAGCCTTCTTGTAGTCTGCGTAGTAAAAAGTCGGTTGATATTTCATTGGCAGTTACTGATTTTGGAGTGCACTGCATAAATTGTGCTAGCACCTTGTCGCTGTCACCATGGTGGTGTTTGTAGAGGTCGGCAAGGTAGGCTATTGCAGCTTTGCAACTCAGCTTCATGTCGTGACGTTCATCGTAGCCGGGCAAAATGTGAAGCCCATAATGACGTGCGGCTGCCACGCTCAGTGCCCATGCTCCACTTCCATAGGGATTCCTGTGGTGTGTGTCGCAATTAGTTTGCAAAAGAGGTAAATAGGCATAATGCAAAGGCAGCTGATGTTGCTTCAATAATTCCTCAATGTAGATGCGATAGGACGACCATCTGTCGTACGCAAAATTTTGCGCAAAGAGAGAAGTGCTAAAGACTACAAGAATTGAGAATATGGCCAATCTTACTTGTTTCATCTACATCAAGCAGTGGAAATTGTTAATCAAACATTTGACCGGCATTGTTTAACAATTGTACCATCTGGTCATATTCTTCCGGAGATAAATCTTTGAAGTAGTAGTTCTGCGGATTCATGGCTTTGCCACGCAAATGAACCTCATAGTGTAAATGAGGTCCCGTAGATTTACCGGTGTTACCCACCAGACCGATCACCTGACCACGAGTTACTTTTTGTCCATTTCGTACATTGATTTTATGCAGATGGGCATATATGCTTTCATAACCGTATCCGTGGTTCAGTACAATGCAATTGCCATACCCGGACTTCCATCCTGCAAAACTCACACTTGCGTTGCCGGTGGCATATACGTCGGTTCCCGTAGGAGCCGTGAAGTCCATCCCTTCATGAAAACGGCGTGTGTGATACACAGGGTCTATACGCCAACCATATCCCGAAGCCATGCGTTTCAGGTCTTTGTTCAATACGGGTTGAATGGCAGGAATACACAGCAGACGATTCTCGTTGTCACTGGCTAACTTTACTATCTCGTCATATGATTTGGATTGTACGTAAAGTTGCTTTTTCATGGCATCCACTTTCTGGGTAATCGATACAGCCAAGTCCTCGTTTGTCATCTTGGCCAACTCGTCATAGTAAGCCGGGCGGTTAGGACCACTCTGGCGAATGGATGACGGAATGGGTTCAGCTTGAAACACCACGCGATACAAGTTTTCATCGCGTTGTTGCAGGTCAGACAACACACGCTGTAATTGGTCAACCTGCTTGTCTAACAGACTGTATTGTGCCATCAACTGCTTACGCTCTTGCAATAGTTGCTTTTCTCTGGGAGATGGAAACATGCTGAGAAACAAAAGCAAAAATACCACGCCACCAAACGCACTTACAAACAAATACTGCACTAAGCGTTTTAACTTGAAACGCCACGTGTGCTCTATCTGCTCATAACTCAATGTTTGAGGGTTATATCTGTATTTTTTCTTGGCCATTGTTTGTTACCTCAGCTAATACGTAGTATTAAAGGGCAAAAATAGTAAAAAAAACACACTTGGGCAAATTTGATTCCGGCTCTGTGACGGCAGAGGGTGGTATGCCTCGTTTCTGTCGCGCACCGGCAAGGCGATTTGTTCTGTGTGTCACGGCTTAAAATTCAATGTGAATGATTAGTGTTCGATAAAATAATTTCCACTCTCACCCGTTCCTTTCGCTTGGCATCATACAACGGTATAGTCTCCTTGTTTTAGTAGGTTGTTAGTGGGTTGCTCGGGTAGGAAGAAAATACAATCCAAACAAAGGGGATATGGGATGAAAGAATAATCTCAAAATCATAAAAACAGCGACTGGGAAACAAATACTTATATACAAGAGAGTTGGCGGCGAAGTGTGTGCTGAGGCTGCGCTGATTCATACGATGATGAGAGCTGAGTTTCTTAAACCATCTCTTTTGCATCTATTTTTCTTTCTTTGAGTTGTAGTTTGTTAATATTTGTGAGCGCATGTTTCAAAATAAATGACTACCTTTGCAAATTCATAATGAATAGAATAATTTAAGCAATTAGTTGGATATAAAAAGATATGAAAATGATGACGTCAAAAGAAATTAGACAATCTTTCTTGGATTATTTTGCTTCTAAGGGACACAAAATAGTGCCTTCTGCGCCCATGGTGATTAAGGATGACCCCACATTGATGTTTACTAATGCAGGGATGAACCAATTTAAAAATATTATTTTGGGTAACGACCCAATTAAATATCCTCGAGTGGCAGACTCTCAAAAGTGTCTCCGAGTGAGTGGAAAACACAATGACTTGGAAGAAGTAGGACATGACACCTATCACCACACCATGTTTGAAATGTTAGGTAACTGGTCTTTTGGTGACTACTTTAAGAAAGAGGCGATTGATTTTGCATGGGAATACCTCACGGAAGTTCTCCATCTGGATAAGGACCGTCTTTACGTTACAGTGTTTGAAGGTGCACCGGCTGAAGGATTACAACGTGATGATGAAGCAGCTGATTTCTGGGCACAACACATCGATAGAAATAGAATTATCAATGGAAATAAGCATGATAACTTCTGGGAAATGGGTGACACCGGACCATGTGGACCTTGCTCAGAAATACACATTGACTTGCGTTCCGAAGAAGAACGTGCAAAGGTGGATGGCAAGTCCTTAGTGAATGCTGACCATCCGCAGGTAATAGAAATCTGGAACAATGTGTTCATGCAATACAACAGAAAAGCAGATGGGTCACTTGAGTCCTTGCCTAACAAGGTGATAGACACAGGTATGGGATTTGAACGTCTGTGTATGGCATTACAAGGAAAGCAGTCAAATTATGATACTGATGTGTTCCAGCCTATGCTTAAGAAAATTGGAGAAATCTGTCATTGTACCTATGGAGCAGATAAAGATGTTGATGTGGCAATGCGCGTAATTGCCGACCATATACGTACTATCGCTTTTTCTATCACAGATGGACAATTACCAAGTAATGCGAAAGCTGGCTATGTGATTCGTCGT
Source organism: Paludibacteraceae bacterium (assembly GCA_017647145.1). Lineage (GTDB taxonomy): Bacteria > Bacteroidota > Bacteroidia > Bacteroidales > Paludibacteraceae > Gallipaludibacter. The sequence goes on along the minus strand of JAGCLD010000041.1, from coordinate 50,698 downwards.
ATCTTGCGTCGTGCAGTGCGCTATGGTTATACCTTCTTGGAACAACGCGCAGCATTTATGTATAAGCTCATTCCACAACTCATTGAGGATATGGGAGGGGCTTATCCGGAATTGAAAGCACAGCAAACTCTGATTGAAAAGGTAATCAAAGAAGAAGAAGATGCTTTCTTGAGAACATTGGAAACGGGTATTCGCCTCCTGGATAAAGTGATGGAAGACACACGTAAACAAGGAAAGACCGTCATTTCAGGCAAGGATGCATTCACCTTGTATGATACATATGGATTTCCGCTTGACCTCACAGAATTGATTCTTAGAGAAAATCAACTCACTGTGGATGAGGAAGAGTTTAAAGTGGAAATGGACAAACAAAAAACGCGTGCTCGCAACGCAGCTGCTGTCGAAACAGGTGACTGGGTGGTAGTCAGAGAAGGTGATTGTGAGTTTGTAGGCTATGATTCTTTGCAATGTGAAACGCGCATATTGAGATACCGTAAGGTGAAACAAAAGAACAATGAGTTCTATCAGATAGTTTTAGAAACTACGCCGTTCTACGCAGAAATGGGGGGACAAGTAGGTGATGCCGGATGGCTTGGAGATGTGGAAATTATTGACACAAAACGTGAAAATAACCTTGCTGTTCATTTGGCTAAACAAATGCCCCAAAACGTAGAGGAAGTGTTAGTGGCTAAGGTCAACGAACAAAAGCGTGTGGCAACAGCATGCAATCACTCAGCCACCCACCTTCTGCATGAAGCTTTGAGAGAAGTTCTCGGTACGCATGTAGAACAAAAGGGTTCATATGTGACACCTGATACATTGAGATTTGACTTTAGTCACTTCCAGAAACTTACTCCGGAAGAAATTCGTCAGGTGGAGGTGTTGACCAATCAAAAGATACGTGCAAACTATCCATTGGATGAACATCGAAATCTACCTATAGCTGAGGCTAAAGCAATGGGCGCAATGGCATTATTCGGAGAGAAATATGGTGATAGTGTACGTGTGATTCGATTCGGTACATCAGCCGAGTTGTGTGGAGGTACTCACGTGAAGGCTACAGGTCAAATAGGTATGTTGCGCATTATCAGCGAAAGCAGTATTGCAGCAGGAGTACGTCGTGTGGAGGCAGTAACAGCTGAAGGTGCAGAAAAAATGGCATATGCACAACAAGAGATGATAGAAACTGTTCGACAATTCTTCAACAACGCGCCTGACTTGGTGCAGACGATTAAAAAGTCAATAGAAGAAAATGCTACCTTGAAAAAACAAATTGAAGATTTCGTGCAAGAGAAAGTAATGCGAATTCGTGAAGTGCTACTTGAAAAGAGCACTGAAGTGAATGGAGTAAAATTAATTCAACTGCAAGGAGATTATGCACCGGATATGGTGCGCTCATTAGTATCCTATTTCCGTGGGAAATTTGCAGAAGAACGTTTCTTGTTTGTGGCGGGTACAGTACATGAAGGTAAACCATCGCTCACCATTTTCTTGAGCCAACCATTAGTGGACGCAGGTATGAATGCTGTGAACATGGTGAGAGAAGCTGCCAAAAATATACAAGGTGGAGGTGGAGGACAACCTTTCATGGCACAAGCAGGAGGTAAAAATCCAGATGGTATACATGCTGCACTACAAGCAGTAGTGGCCATGGTTGAAGCATTGTAAGAACAAATAGTAAAGATTCTCACTCCTTGGTCCAAGGTTAAATTATGACCTTGGGCGAGGGAGTAAAGAAAATTATAAAACACATAAAATATGAAACGCTTAAATCTGCTTTTATTGGGATGTATCATCTCATTGGTGAACGTGATGGCGCAAAAACAAACGACTTCCTATTCCGTGAGTTGCGTGGCGTTCTACAACTTGGAAAACTTGTTTGATACAATCAATGACCCTACCATCAATGACGAGGAATTCTTGCCACAAGGTGGCTATCATTGGAGTGGACTCAAATATGAAAACAAACTGAGAAATATGGCGTATGCAATTTCTCAAATCGGAAAAGATGTTTCACCTGTTGGACCGGTTATCCTTGGAGTGTCTGAAATAGAAAATAGACGTGTGTTGGAGGATTTAGTGAAAGAACCTGCTATCAGAGACCAAAACTATCAAATAGTACACTACGATGGGCCGGATAGACGTGGTGTAGATGTAGGCTTGCTCTATAATCCTACCTATTTTACAGTGACTAACTCGGTTTCTCATCGCTTGGTAATGCCGGAAAAACCGGAGTTCAAAACACGCGACCAACTCATGGTAAGCGGATACTTACAAGGAGAAAAGGTATATGTCATTGTCAACCACTGGCCATCACGTTATGGTGGAGAGCTCTATTCTCGTCCTAATCGTAATGCGGCTGCAACACTTACAAAACAAATTTGTGATTCAATCTACAAAACGGATGCGAATGCTAAAATCATTATCATGGGCGACTTAAATGACGACCCTTTCAATGAAAGCTGTGCAAAGGTTTTGGGAGCAAAGAAAAACAAAGAACAAGTTGAGCCGCAAGGGTATTATAACACTCTGTGGAAGACTTTGAGCAGAGGCATCGGATCGTTGGGATACAACGATGCTTGGAATCTCTTTGACCAAATCATTATTTCTGGTAATTTGGCAAATGCTGATCGCTCAAAAGAACTGGGATTCTGGAAGGCTGAAATCTTTAACCAACCGTTCTTGATTGTTCAAGAAGGACAAAATAAAGGTTATCCTAAGCGTACACACCAAGGGGGAGTATGGCTTAATGGATATAGTGACCACTTCCCCGTATTAGTCTATCTTATTAAGCAAAAATAATACATAGTATGGAATATCCTACACATAAAGGTAAATTGATTATGCCGGAGTATGGAAGAAATATCCAACAAATGGTGGAACATGCTCTGACTATTGAAGATAGGGAAGAACGTACGCGTTGTGTGCATTCTATCATACATACAATGGGTAACCTGTTTCCATACTTGAGAGATATCAGTGACTTTAAACATAAACTTTGGGACCACTTGGCAATCATGTCTGACTTCAAATTAGACATTGACTTCCCTTATGGTGAACCTGAAAAAAGTTCCTTGGAGACCAAACCGGAAAGGGTGGAATATCTCACAAAACCTATTCGCTGTATGCACTACGGAAGAATAGTGGATGAAATGATAGAAAAAGCATTGCTTTACGAAGAAGGAGAAGAAAAACAAGCGCTCGTATGTGCCATCGCTAATCTGATGAAAAGAAACTTTCTTTTGTGGAATAAGGATGTGGTGGAAGATTCCAAAATCTGGGCTGACTTGTTGGCCTTGTCAGGAGGTAAACTAAAACCGACTGAAGGGGATAAACTTTGGGATGCCAAAGATATTCTTGGCAACGGAGTGAAAAAGAATAATAAGAATCAGCAGAATAAAAAGAAAAATAACAATAGCAATAAAAATAATAAATAAGTATAACTATGGCGTCTTTTCGTGTTGAAGGAGGTTATAAGTTAAGTGGACAAATCACTCCGCAAGGTGCTAAAAATGAAGCCCTGCAGGTGATTTGTGCTACTTTATTAACCGAAGAGGAAGTAATTATTTCTAACATACCCGATATCCTAGATGTAAATAACTTAATCAACCTGCTTTCTTCCTTGGGTGTATCCGTCAGAAGAGTGGGAGATGGTACGTATGGATTCTGTGCAAAGAATATTGACCAGCAATACCTCGCTTCTCAGCAATACTACCAACAGGCTGCATCTTTAAGAGGGTCTGTAATGGTGGTAGGACCTCTCTTGGCTAGAATCAAGAAGGCAATCTTGCCGAAACCGGGAGGAGATAAAATCGGAAGACGCCGCCTCGATACACACTTTATCGGTATTGAAAAATTGGGTGCTCACTTTGAATATGACCCGGATAAACGCCAATATAACGCCGAGGTTAAAGACGCCCTCCAAGGTACTTACATGCTCTTGGATGAAGCTTCTGTGACGGGTACGGCTAATATCATTATGACGGCTGTAACTGCTCAAGGCACAACTACAATCTACAACGCTGCATGTGAACCTTATGTGCAACAACTTTGTCGCATGCTCAATAATATGGGGGCTAAAATAACAGGAGTGGGCTCTAATTTGCTGACAATCGAAGGAGTAGAACGTCTGCATGGTTGTAATCACAGAATATTGCCGGATATGATTGAAGTGGGTAGTTTTATCGGAATGGCGGCAATGACGGCTTCTGAAATAACCATCAAGGATGTGGCGTACGACGAACTGGGAATCATCCCGGAATGTTTCCGAAAACTGGGTATTAAGATGGAAAGAAGAGGAGATGACATCTTCATTCCACAGCAGGATTCTTACACTATCGAGTCTTTCATAGATGGCTCTATCATGACAATTGCTGATGCGCCTTGGCCGGGACTCACTCCCGACCTGCTCAGTGTGATGCTGATTGTGGCCACTAAGGCAAAGGGTAGCGTGCTCATCCACCAAAAGATGTTTGAGAGTCGCCTTTTCTTTGTGGACAAACTCATTGATATGGGAGCACAAATCATTCTCTGCGACCCCCACCGTGCTACAGTTATCGGACTTGGTGAACGCTTTGCCCTCAGACCGGCAACCATGAGCTCGCCTGACATTCGTGCCGGAGTAGCACTCCTCATCGCAGCTATGAGTGCCAATGGAGTGAGCACAATTCACAACATCGAACAGATTGACCGCGGATATGAACACATAGATGAACGCCTCAATGCACTGGGAGCGCGCATCACACGTATTGACTAATTCATCTTAACTATACCTTATGAAACGCTGCGCTTGGAAATATCTCTTTCTCTTGTCATGCTTACTTTGGGCATGCAGCCCCTCTGAACAACCGATTAATCCACCAATGGAACCTTCTAATCCATCAGATTCCATCTTGGTGGAAAATGACGGCCTGTTAACGGTAGAAGTGGAGAATGTGCAAGGAGGAACAGTCAAACTATTGTATCAAGGTGACACAGTGACTCCTCCTTTCTCTATTGAGAAGACTCACTGGCTTACAGTGATTTTTACGCCGGATGACCAACACATCCTCACTGGTTCTAACATAGTGAAGGGTTGTGCGGCGCGCGATTCATTCCAAGTGAAGATGGATACAATCATACGACCTGTCTTTGAGGAAATCGTTCCTGCCACACCGGTTGAACATCATAAGATTTGTAACTATAACATTCGTTATTACAATGGTCCCGGCGACAACGCTAACACAGGTAATCGTTCCTGGACCATCCGCAAGGAGAAGGTGTTTGAGATGATTCGTAAACACCAAATGGATGTTTGTGGTATAGAGGAAATCACCACCTATCAGTCGCCCGACTTTGTGGCTTCTCTGGAAGAGTATGAGTACATAGGTTATGGACGTGACAATGGGAAAGAAAATGCAGCAGGGGGTGCTGGAGAACAAACAGGTATTCTCTATCGCAAAGCACGTTATGTCAAGTTAGACCAAGGTCGCTTCTTCCTTTCCACTACGCCTCATCGGGTCTCTAAGAGCTTTGGTTCATCCTTTAATCGCATGGTCACATGGGTTAAACTGAAAGAACGAAATGCCGACAAAACCTTCTATTTCTTTGCCACTCACTTCGACCATCCCACAACGCAGGCAGGAATCAATACGCGAGCTTCTCAGGCAGATGTTGCGCTCAATCTTGTGCCCCAAATAGCTGCAGACGCGCCTTTCTTCTTTGTCGGTGACTTCAATTGCGAACCTTCCGAACCGGCATACGAAAAGTTACAACAAGTTTGGACCGACGCTTTTGTGGCAATGGGAGAAAATGCACAAGGTGGCTACATCTGTAATGCTGAGCAAGAAAACCTCTTTCCGGATGCATGTGCCGAAACGGGCAATACCTATACCGGACTCTATAGCAGTTCCGACAAAGAACCCAAACGCATAGACTTTGTATTCTTTGATCCAAACAAAACAACCATACATACCTACTGGGCAGATAACGATAACCTCGGACTGGAAGCTTACCCTTCTGATCATCTGCCGATTATCACCGAAATGAGTTGGTAAAGATTTGTAAAGAAAAAACGAATCAACAAGTACATAGATAATTTATGGGGGCTTATTCATCAGCCCAAGTAGTGTTGTGAGAAATGCCTTTTTCTATTGCTGTCCGGTAAAAAACTAAAAGTGAATACAATTTAGTTTCAATCGCAGTATTTATGTGGTTGAGATTTCTTTTTTAAAGTCTAAAACCCCATATTCATACAAAACTTAGTTGTCGCAGAGAAATTTTATCACATCTGCCTGCATGACAGCAAGCATCATCGGGACCATTACGCGACCACCTCGGGACCACTACGTAGGATGAAGATACAAAAGACCTACCATTCCCGATGCTCTATTGATAGTCAAGGATAGTCCTTCGCCAACATTATCATCTCCCCCAAAGCGGTCTGAATAACAATAAACTCTCAATCGTGTACCCTTGCATATTCCGACCCTTTATCGTACCTTTGCACGTGATATAGTAGGGGTGTTAAAAACTATAATTACAGCGCAATCCCCGCTAAAACTTAAAAACAATATAGTAATAACAACACTTTTAAACAGAGAAGATTAGCGCTGGTTTTAACTGTTGATAGGTATTAGAAAAAAACAAACTATGAACGAAGAATTCTGGCATGGGACTTCGGGAGAAGAATCTGCTAAATCTAACCGAAATCAAGGTAACTACCAAGAAAACAACTTCCACAAAAAACGTCCGAGAATCCAACGAAATTCCGCTACACAATCCAACAATGAACATTCATTTGGAAGAGGGAATTATAATAACTCGGAAAGAAATTTTAAAACTAACCGTCCTTACAATCCTGAACGTTCTTCTTATGGAAATGGTGACTTCGGTATTGAACGCCGAAATAACAACTCCTATGGAAATCGTCAAGATAACAAACGTTTTGGAGGACAAGGTCGCTCAAAACAAGGGGGATACCAATCGCATGACAACTATCGCACCTTGAATGAAGGACTCTCATTCGGAGATAAACCACAACGTCGCTACAACAACGCAGGTGGGGAATATCGCAATAACCGTTCGAATGATGAACATCGCTCTTTCCAACGCCGAAATGGCAACTATAACCCGACAAGACGCACCAGTCAAGCATTCAATGAGTATAAACCGAAAGATATGGATCTCACAAAACCGGTAAGACTCAACAAGTTCTTGGCTAATGCTGGTATTTGCTCCAGAAGAGAAGCAGATGAATATATCCAAGCAGGTGTAATCACAGTTAATGGAGTAGTGGTAACAGAAATGGGTACAAAGGTATTCCCAACCGATAAGGTGATGTTCCATGACCAAACAATTCGTACTGAAAAAAAAGTATACTTACTCCTAAATAAGCCTAAAAACTGTGTGACAACTACGGAAGATACACACGACAGAATGACTGTGCTTGACCTTGTGAAGAACGCATGTGCTGAACGTATCTATCCCGTGGGAAGATTGGATAGAAACACCACAGGAGTCCTGCTGCTCACCAATGATGGCGACTTGGCGTCTAAATTGACACACCCTAAGTTTGAAAAGAAAAAAATATATCATGCCACACTCGATAAAGCATTGGATATAGAAGCCTACCAAACTATCATGGGAGGAATCGAACTGGATGGAGAAGTAATCAGACCGGATGCACTTGAGTTTACAGTGGAAAACGATAGAACACAAATTGGCATAGAAATACACTCAGGACAAAATCGCGTAGTAAGACGTATCTTCGAAAAAGTAGGATACAAAGTAATTAAACTCGACCGTGTATTCTTTGCCGGACTCACAAAGAAAAATCTTCCAAGAGGTAAATATCGCTTCCTCACTCCAAGAGAAGTAAATATGCTACTCATGGGAGCATTTGAATAATTAAAGAAGAATAATGATGAAAAATATACGCATCGCTGTCGTGGGCTATGGCAACATAGGCCGATATGCTATAGAGGCTGTGACTACTGCACCTGACTGTGAATTGGCAGGTGTAGTAAGACGCTCTTTGGAGAACCTGCCTGAAGAACTGAAAAATGTTCAAGTGGTGACGGATATTAGACAACTGGGACATGTGGATGTTGCCTTGTTGTGCACACCAACGCGTGCCGTGCCGGAATATGCACAACAAATGTTGGCCTTGGGCATCAACACTGTAGATAGCTATGACATTCACACAGGAATCTGGAACCTAAAACAAACACTCACTCCACTTGCACAACAACACAAAGCAGTGGCAGTCATAGCGGCAGGATGGGACCCGGGTACAGACTCAATTGTAAGGGCGTTAATGCTGGCAATGGCACCTAAAGGTATCACATATACGAATTTTGGACCGGGTATGAGTATGGGGCACACTGTGGCAGTGAAAGCTATAAAAGGAGTGAAAAGTGCGCTCTCTATGACTATACCACTCGGTACGGGTGTACACAGGAGAATGGTATATGTGGAAAAAGAAAATGGATTTGAGGAAAACCAAATCGAACAAGCTATCAAGTCAGATCCCTACTTTGTGAACGACGAAACGCATGTCCTCTTTGTTCCTGATGTGGATGCACTCATAGACAGAGGGCATGGAGTGAACATGATGAGAAAAGGGGTTTCGGGAATGACACAAAACCAACTCCTCTCCTTTGAGATGAGAATCAATAATCCAGCCCTGACAGCTCAAGTAATGCTCTCCGCTGCTCGTGCTACCACTAAGTTGATGCCGGGGGCATATACAATGATTGAAATTCCATTGATTGATTTACTACCGGGAAACACAGAGGATATAATCAAACAACTGGTTTGAAAAACATAGGATAGAAACACAGGAACATCTTGAATGAAGCAGGTAAACATAATTTCTTAAGAAAAGTAGCTGCAGCTACCTATAATTATTACGAGGGTAATATGGAAGATGTGACCTTCGTATTTCCTAATCGTCGTTCAGGATTGTTCTTTCAACGCTATTTGGGAGAGGAGATAACTAAACCTATTTTCTCTCCCAAAATTATTACTATAACGCAACTATTTGAACAACTAACTGCTCTTACCCCTTCTGATTCTTTTGCGTTGCTCTTGAAATTGTATCTGATTTACAAGGAGCAAACTGGTTCTGAGGAATCTTTTGACTCGTTTATGTTCTGGGGACAGATGTTGCTGACTGACTTTGATGATATAGCAAAGTATGATGTGGATGCACAACTACTCTTTGCAAACCTGAAGGATTTGAAAGTCTTGGACTCTTCATTTGACTACTTGACGGAGGAACAAAAACAAGTAATCCGTGCCTTTTGGGAGCAATTTGATGGCGGAAGGTTCGACTCTAAAGCCAGAAATAAGTTTGTGGAGATATGGAAACACTTGGCAGATATCATGAGGGTCTTTAATGATTCTTTACTTCTGAATAGGGAGGCTTATCCGGGTCTTATACAGCGCGAAGCTATAACTGCTTTGCAAAAGGGAATGTGTGATTCACAAGTGCTGAATCATAAGGTGGTGTTTGTTGGATTTAATGCTTTGACTCTGTGTGAGCATAGGTTGTTCTCGTATTATAAAAAGCATGCCGATACGCTCTTTTTTTGGGATTATAATGGTCCCTTTCTGTCGGATGAACGTAATATAGCGTCTAAATTCAAAAGAGAAAACTTACGTGATTTTCCTCAAACACTCACATGGGAACATTTTGCTCATCACACTGACTATTCTTTAATTGCATTGCCTTCCTTGATAGGACAAGCGCAGTATGTAAGAAAAATACTTGGAGACGATATTCAAGCAGGTAAAACATCGTGGTTGGATACAGCGGTTGTGTTGCCTGAAGAGGCTCTGCTGATGCCTGTGTTACAAGCGGTTCCTGCCGATATTCAGCGAATTAATGTGACTATGGGTTACCCTCTGTCAAGCACGGATGTGATGAGTTTCTTGGAACTACTCTTCGATCTCAGACGTAAACAAAGAACGCTCAAGAAAGGGATAGCCTTCTATCATAAAACGGTAGTGGCTCTCTTGAAACATAAATACATAGAACTTGTCAGTGGGCAGTTTGTGGAGGAGATATGTGCGGATATCCTGAGAGAGAATAGGGTTTATGTGCCACGTGAGATGGTGCTGAGGCAAGACGACCCCTTGCTGAATGTGTTGTTTGCTTGTGAGGCAGAGCTGACGGATTTGCAATTTGTGTTATCTGTATGGAAAGTTTTGAAAGCGTGTGTCTCACAGACTACTGGATGGCAAGAAGAGAAAATCTATATTGAACAAGCTTGTGCGATTACGCAACGCTTGGCTGATTTGCTGGCAGAACACAAACAAGTACTCATGCAGAGAGAAACACTTTATGGGGTTCTCAAACAGTATATGCGAGGTGCCACAATCCCATTTCGTGGCGAACCACTGGATGGACTGCAAGTGATGGGACTCTTGGAAACAAGAGCATTGGACTTTAAGAAAGTGATTGTCTTGGCTGCAAATGAGGGTTCTTTGCCAAGGGTGCAAAGCGCTAATTCATTCATTCCTTACAACCTGAGAAAAGGGTATGGGCTCCCTACTTTTGAAGAGCATGATGCGATCATGGCTTACAATTTCTATCGACTAATATCTAATGCCGAACAAGTACATCTGGTGTATGATAATAGAACAAGTCGGGAAAATACGAATGAAGTGAGCCGATATGTATGGCAATTGAAATATCAGTACAATCAGGTACTGCATGAAAAAATGGTGGCGGCTGATGTTTGCTTAACGGAAGCCCACAATTTTGAAATAGAAAACTCTGACTATATTCAAAAGGAATTGAATAAATACAGTCTGCCGATAGATAAAGGCGGACGCTCGTTGTCTGCGTCTGCACTAAAGACTTTCCTTGATTGCTCTATGCGTTTCTATTTTACATACATCTGTAGATTGAAAGAAGCGGATGAAGTGAAAGAAGAGATAGAAGCGGATATGTTCGGAACGCTCTACCATGAGGTAATGGAAAACATCTATAAACCTTATGTGGGAAAAATCGTTGAAGATAAGGATATTCGACTAATGAAGACAGAAGTAGATGCACTTCTGAATAGAGCCTATGCAATCAATGTTTTAAAGAATAAGTCGGGAGAACTCGATGGAGAAGTAGAGGGTAGTCACAGCCTTATACTAAGAGTTATTAAGGAGTATGTCTTAAAACAATTAGAGAATGACGAGAAGGACACACCTTTTCAATATGTGGCGCCCGAAAAGAAATTTGTATGTGCTATTGATATTGACAATGGACAAAGGTGGGTTAATCTGATTGGTTATGTTGATAGAATTGACTGTAAAGAGGATGAGATTCGTATTATTGATTATAAAACGGGAAAAGTGGATACACTCACTTTTAGTCAAATAGAAGATATATTTAATGGCGATTTGGGAGATAAGCGACCGGCTTACGCATTACAAACTATGTTATATGCTTGGTTCTATATGCGTGAATGTGGTGTGGCTGATGGAAAACGGATTGTTCCGTACATTGCTTCATTGCGTTCCTTCTATTCTGACACTCCCTTAAAGGGATTGATGGTGGCCGAGGATAGAAATGTACATCCCATGGATGATTATGCGCTTTGGAATGATAAGTTTGAAACGGCGCTGAGAAACTTTTTGGAGAATGAAATATTTGCACCGGATGTGAGGTTTAAGCAGGCGGAGGATACTAAGGTGTGTGAACATTGTAAGTTTGTGGATTTGTGTGGAAAGTACAAAAGGAAAGAAAATGAATAAATTGATTTTTCAAAGTTTGGCAAGTGGAAGTAGTGGCAATTCTTATTACATTGGTACTATCAATAGAGGCTTGCTGATTGATGCGGGAATATCTGCAAGGACGATTAAAAGACGCCTCGAGGCGATAGGAGTTACATTGGATAGTTTGTGGGGTATCCTCATAACACACGACCATGCTGATCATGTGAGAGGGGTAGGCACATTGGCTGAACGATATCATATTCCTGTCTACACTACACAGATGGTACATGCTGGTATGGATAGAAATTATGGACTCACTCCTAAAGTGGGAGCGGCTGATAGACGATTTATAGAAAAAATGAAGCAATTTGATATTGCTGATTTTAATGTTATGGCTTTCCCGGTCCCTCATGACTCTACGGATTGCGTCGGATATGCAGTAGAATATAATGGGGTAAGATTCTGTATCGCTACGGATGTGGGTGAGCCTACACAGGTCATACAAGAGCAAATCGCAATGGCTGATTATTTGGTAATTGAAGCTAATCATGATAAACTCTTGTTGGCAAGAGGACCGTATCCTCAACGACTAAAAGATAGAATTGCATCGCCGAGAGGACATCTGAGCAATGATAATTGTGCAAATTTATTGGCAAAAAACGTCTCGTCTCGATTAAAACATGTATATTTGTGCCATCTCAGCAAAGAGAATAATCAACCGAATGTGGCCTATAACACAGTAAGGGAGATTTTAATGAATAATGGAATAGAAGTGGGTAAACAACTACAACTGACTGTGCTAGATAGAACATCGGCTTCTAAAGTGTATGAATTATTATAAACTATAAATAAATTGAGCGATTATGAGGTTAGTCATTATTCCTACCTACAACGAAAAGGAAAATATCGAAAACATTATCCGTGCGGTATTTAATCTGCCAATTGACTTCCATGTCTTGGTCATTGATGATGGTTCGCCTGATGGAACTGCTGATATAGTTAAACGTCTGCAAACCGAGTTTACTGAACAATTACATTTGGTGCAGAGAAAGGGAAAATTAGGACTGGGCACTGCTTACATTGCTGGATTTAAATGGGCAATTGAGCATAAGTATGATTATATCTTTGAAATGGATGCTGACTTCTCACATAATCCTAACGACTTGCTCAAACTCTACGATGCTTGTGCTAACCAAGGGGCTGACTTGGCGGTTGGCTCGCGCTATGTGAGTGGAGTGAATGTGGTGAATTGGCCTATGGGACGCGTACTCATGTCTTATTTTGCTTCTAAATATGTGCGTATGGTCTTGGGTGTCAAAATAGCTGATACCACTGCGGGCTTTGTGTGCTACAAACGACAAGTTCTGGAAACCATCGAACTGGATAAAATTCAATTCAAAGGGTATGCTTTCCAGATTGAAATGAAATATACATCATACAAGTGTGGCTTTGTTATCAAAGAAGTGCCTATTATCTTTGTGAATAGAGAATTGGGTACCTCTAAAATGTCAGGGGGAATCTTCGGAGAGGCTTTCTTTGGTGTCATGCGCCTGAAAATTCAAAGTTGGTTTAGGAAATATCCGAAAAAAGTATGCTGATATATAACGCCCGAATCATCAATGAGGGAAGATCCTTTGTGGGCTATCTCACAACGCGGGGAAATAAAATCACACGTGTGTGTGAGGGCGTCCCTGCGGAGTGTGTTTGGGAACAAGAAACAGAACGTATTGATGCGGAATTTGCATGGCTGATGCCCGGGGCTATTGATGCGCATGTGCATTTTAGAGAACCCGGACTTACACATAAGGCTGACATTTTGCATGAGAGTAAGGCTGCATTAGCAGGGGGGGTTACTTCCTTTATGGAGATGCCTAACACCCAGCCTCAAACTACTACTGTTGAGGCATGGGAAAATAAGTATCACTTGGCACAACAATCTGCTTATGCGAATTATGCCTTCTACATAGGTGCCACGAATGATAATGCTGACCAATGGCAGAAACTCGACCCCAAGCGTCTTTGTGGTATCAAACTTTTCTTGGGCTCTTCCACAGGTAATATGTTGGTTAATGAGCAGAAAGCCTTGCAACAGATATTTGCTGAAGCGGAAACCCTCGTGGCTGCTCATTGTGAGGATGAACAAATCATCCGTGCCAATATGGAATATTATCGTGCAAAGGGAATGTCTGTTCCTATTGCAGCTCATCCTTTAATCCGAAGTCGTGAGGCCTGTGTCCGTTCTACGGAAAAGGCAATGACATGGGCTGAAAAATATGCAGCCAAGTTGCATGTGCTACATATTTCTACTACCGACGAATTGTCTTTGCTCTCGGAAGGTTCTTATTTAAATAAACGCATTACGGCGGAAACATGCCCTCACTATTTATTCTTTTCAGATAAGGATTATGCCTCAATGGGCGCACGCATCAAGTGTAATCCTGCCATCAAAACCGTGATGGATAGAGAGGCTTTGCGCATGGCTATTTGTACTGGTAAGGTAGACACGATAGGTAGTGACCATGCTCCTCACCTCCTTGCTGATAAACAGGGTGATTGTACACAGGCTGTTTCAGGTTTCCCTTCTATTCAGCATAATTTGCCTCTGCTTTTTGATCTTGCAGAGCAAGGCTGTTTCTCTAAAGTGGATGTCGTACGCACAATGGCTCATGCTCCTGCTGATATCTATAGTGTTGAAAAGAGAGGGTACCTGCGTGAGGGCTACTATGCCGACTTTGTACTGATAAAAGAAGGTCCTGCTTATGAAATTCATGCTGATCAACTCCTGTATAAATGTAAATGGTCACCTTTGGAGGGTAGAACATTGAAACATAGAGTGAAGATGACAGTTTTGAATGGCGTGATTGCTTATGCTGATGACCACTTTGCCGAACACTCTGCTGCAATGCCGCTTAGTTTTACAAGAAACTAACTTCAATACCGCCAATACCAAATTTATAATTTCATGAAAAAAAGAAATCTACTTGCACTCTTTTTCCTTTTAGTGGCATTGTTCTTTTTGCTGTTCTATCCTAATAAAAAGACTGCGCCTTATATGCGTAACGAGGGAAAAATCTTTGGCACATACTATTCGCTTTCTTACCAACATCCTGATGGAGAAGACTTAGGTGAAGAGGTGTTGGCTGAATTAAAGGGCGTGGATGCTTCTCTTTCCATCTTCAATGATTCTTCTACTATTGCAAAGATTAATGAGAATATTCCGGTAGATTTAGACTCTTTGTTCTTGTTGGTGTATCAACAGGCCAGTTTGGTTTCACAGACCACACAAGGAGCATTTGACATCACAGTGGCACCCTTGGTTGATTTGTGGGGATTCGGACGAGGAACACGCAAGACCGTCTCTGCCTCTGAAGTGGATAGTGCGTTGCAGTTAGTGGGGTATGATAATCTGACTCTTCTCGACGATCGTTTGCTGAAATCTGATTCGCGAATGCGCCTCGATGCAAGTGCTATTGCAAAAGGTTTGGGCGTTGATGTCGCTTTGCAGTGTCTAAAAGAGCATGGATGCACAAATGCCATGGTAGAGATTGGTGGAGAAGTGGCGTGCATGGGGCTCAATCCTTCGGGACAACCATGGAAAATTGGGGTGAATAAACCCGTGAATGACTCTACATGCATCGACAAATCTTTGGAATGTGTTTTACACTTGTCCGACATTGCGGTGGCTACTTCTGGCAACTATCGCCAATTCTATTATCGTGATGGAAAAAAATATGCCCACACCATTGACCCACGCACGGGCTATCCCGTTGCTCACAATCTCTTGAGCGCCACGGTAGTTGCCCCTTCATGCATGATGGCTGATGCCTGGGCCACTGCATTCATGGTGCTTGGCAAAGATGAGGCTTTGAAGATTTGTGAAAATAATCCTGATTTGGACTGTTTCCTTATTTATGAAGGTGATGATGGTACATTTATGACGCTACAGTCTTCTGGATTCGCTCGTTGGACAAAATAAATTTTTAGGATATGAAAAGAACTCTTTTTTGCTGTGTTTTCTCTTTGTTCGCATCTCTTGCACTCATGGCTAATCAACTAGACAGCCTCGGCTATTGGGTGAAAGTCGGACAACTTGCTCCTGATTTTCAAGCCACACTGGTAGATGGTTCTTCCTTTTCGCTCAAACAATGCAAAGGCAAAGTGGTCATGCTTCAATTCACGGCAAGTTGGTGCGGAGTCTGTCGCAAAGAAATGCCTCATATTGAACAGCGTATATGGCAACGCCATAAAGACAACCCCAATTTTATCTTGCTGGGAGTCGACCGTGATGAGCCGCTCGATAAAGTCAAAGCATTTATGCTCTCCACTGGTGTCACCTATCCCATGGCGCTCGACCCCGGTGCCGACATCTTTGCACTCTATGCTGAAAGAAATGCTGGCATCACACGCAATGTACTAATCGGAAAAGATGGCAAAATTGTGATGCTCACCCGCCTGTACAAAGAGCAGGAATTTAATCTTTTAGTGCAAACAATCGACCAATTACTCAAAGAATAATTCTTGCCGAAAGAACAAAGATTTTGTAAATAGAAATATTTCGTAAAACTAACGACTGCAAAGGTTGTGACTCTCAGAGAAAAACACTACCTTTGCAGTCGCTTTGTAAAATAAGCACTAATGTAAGTAATCGGGGAACTTGATTCCCTTAATGTTTAACCCCGCAGACTCGTCTGCATTAATTAAAAATGTTCCAATAATGGAAAACAAAGAAAACATCGTTGAAGATGTACAAAACAACGTAGTAGCTGCTCCGGCTGCTGAATTTGATTGGGATGCTTATGAAAAAGGTGAAGTCCTTGGCGCACAATCAAAAGAAGAACTTATCAAAATTTATGACCAAACCTTAAATGCCATCAAAGACAAAGAAGTGGTAGAAGGAACTGTCATTTCTATCAACAAACGCGAAGTTGTAGTAAATGTTGGCTACAAGTCTGATGGTATCGTGCCTATGAGCGAATTCCGCTATAACCCAGAACTCAAAGTGGGTGACAAAGTGGAAGTGTATGTTGAAAATCAAGAAGACAGAAAAGGACAATTGATTCTTTCTCACAAACAAGCACGCGCTGCTCGTTCTTGGGATAGAGTTAATGCTGCTTTGGATAACGACGAAATCGTACCAGGTTACATCAAGTGCCGCACTAAGGGTGGTATGATCGTTGACGTTTTCGGTATCGAAGCGTTCTTGCCAGGATCACAAATCGACGTGAAACCTATTCGCGACTACGATTTGTTCGTTGGAAAAACTATGGAATTCAAGATTGTGAAAATCAACCACGAATTCAAGAACGTAGTTGTTTCTCACAAAGCGCTTATCGAAGCTGAACTCGAACAACAAAAACAAGAAATCATGAGCCGCTTGCAAAAAGGTCAAGTGCTTGAAGGTACTGTTAAGAACATCACTTCTTATGGTGCATTCATCGATCTCGGCGGTGTTGACGGTCTTATCCACATCACTGACCTCTCTTGGGGACGTGTTTCTCATCCGGAAGATGTGGTTACTCTTGACCAAAAACTCAATGTGGTGGTTCTCGAAGTGGACAACGACGAAAAGAAACGTATTGCTTTGGGCTTGAAACAACTCACTCCTCATCCATGGGATGCTTTGAACGCTGACCTTAAAGTGGGTGACAAAGTTACTGGTAAAGTGGTTGTTATGGCTGACTACGGTGCATTCGTTGAAATCGCTCCTGGTGTAGAAGGTCTTATCCACGTTTCTGAAATGAGCTGGTCACAACACCTCCGCTCTGCTCAAGACTTCCTCAAAGTTGGTGACGAAGTAGAAGCTGTTGTTTTAACACTCGACCGCGAAGAACGCAAAATGTCTTTGGGTATCAAACAACTCAAAGCTGACCCATGGGAAACTGTGGAAACTAAATATGCTGTGGGTACTCAACACAACGCTAAAGTACGCAACTTCACTAACTTTGGTGTATTCGTAGAAATCGAAGAAGGTGTTGACGGACTCATCCACATCTCTGACCTCTCTTGGACTAAGAAAATCAAACACCCATCTGAATTTACTCAAATCGGTGCTGAAATCGAAGTTCAAGTGCTCGAAATCGACAAAGAAAACCGTCGCTTGAGCTTAGGCCACAAACAATTGGAAGAAAATCCATGGGATGTTCTCGAAACAACATTCACTGTTGATAGCATCCACGAAGGAACTATCGCTGAAATCATGGACAAAGGTGCTGTAATCACATTGCCTTATGGCGTTGAAGGATTCGCTCCTGTAAAACAATTGGTTAAAGAAGACGGATCACAAGCTAAAGCTGGTGAAACCGTAGCTTTCAAAGTAACTGAATTTAACAAAGACGCTAAGAGAATCGTTCTTTCTCACACTCGCACTTACGATGATAAGAAAGAAGAAGTTGAACAACCTAAAAAACGTCGCACCAAAAAAGAAGAGCACGTAGCTACTCCTGCTTTGGAAAAAACGACTTTAGGTGACCTACAAACTCTTTCTGAATTGAAAGAACAAATGGATGCTGCTGCTTTGGAAAAATTAGCTGCTAAAGAAGAAAAGAAAGCTGCTAAAAAAGCTGCTAAACCAGCAGAAGAAGCACAAGAAACTGAAGCTGCTGAATAAGCAATCCTCAGATTCTAAATAAAAACGGAGGGTGTGTCAATCTATGACACGCCCTCTCTTTTAATCTCATCACTCTGTTGAGCAAGCATCACCGCGACCACTTCGGGACCATCTCGCGACCACCATATAGGAATCAGCAATGGATTACGCTCCCACCACTCATGCCTTCTGGCAATCAGATTAAGGCGAAGTGAATTTCTGCAAACCCTAAACATTCATCACATTCATTCTTGCTTCTTCTTGCTCCTTTCACTATCTTTGTAAACATATTCAACAAACCACACAAATATGATAAAACTAATATTCTTCCTCGTAATCGCATTGATTCTATTCGACTATTTTCAAGATGTACTCCTCATCTTTTTGAATAATAAAGCTTCAAGACAACCTATTCCTCCTCTCTTGGAAGGACTCTATGACAATGAAAAGTACAATAAACAACAAGCCTACGCAAGGGTAAATCGCAAACTGAGTATTGTTTCCGGTACAATCTTCACGATTTTCAGTCTCGTGATGTTTGCGGGTGGAGGAATAGCAATGCTCGATAGGGCAGCCACTCAGTTGTCTTCTGTTCCTCTTGTTGTCTCGCTCTTGTTCTTGTTGTTCTACTCGCTCATATCAAGTCTCATTGACCTCCCTTTGAGAATCTACAAGGTGTTTGGAATTGAACAGAGTTTTGGGTTCAACAAAGTTACACCGCGTCTTTTTGTTACGGATAAAATAAAGAGCCTGCTGCTGTCTATTGGTATGAACGGTGTGATTTTTACGGTAGTAATTTTAATATACCAAGCATTGCCCGACTATTTCTGGCTACTGGCGTGGGGAGTCATGATGTTAATCAGTTTGTGCATAAACTTTTTCTATTCCGAATGGATAGTCCCAATTTTCAACAAACAAACCCCTCTGCCGGAAGGCGACCTACGCACAGCGATTGAACAGTTTGCACAAAAGGCTGATTTCCCCATCAGTGGCATTTATGTGATTGACGGCTCTAAGCGTTCTACAAAAGCAAATGCTTACTTTACAGGATTCGGCAGAAAAAAGCGAATCGTACTCTACGACACCTTGATTGATATGCTTTCCACAGATGAAATTGTAGCTGTATTGGCACACGAAGCCGGACACAATCACTACAAACACACTATTAAAAATATGACAGTCTCTATGCTGACATCCTTATTGATGTTCTATCTCTTAGGACTCTGTCTCCACTACGATGCTGTGGCACAAGCTGCCGGATGCCCGCAAGCCTCCTTCCATGTCAATTTCACTATATTTGGTGTACTTTACACTCCTATATCCTTATTGCTGGGCATCTTTGGCAACATACAATCAAGACACCATGAATACCAGGCTGATAACTATGTGTGGAAGCACGGATATGCTCCATACCTTGTTTCAGGATTAAAAAAACTTGCGGCGCAATCGCTTTCTAATCTCACGCCTCATCCCTTCTGTGTGTTCATGCGTTACTCACATCCTACGCTGTATCAACGTATATTGGCCCTTTCTTAAATCTAAAGTTATTGTATGAAAATAGGACTCATGGGCGCAATGCCCGAAGAAATGCAGAAAATACTACAAGCGATTGATAATCCAAAAACAACGCAATCTGCCGGAAGAACCTACTACGAGGGAACGCTCAATGGGGTACAAGTGGTGGGTGTATTCTCTCGTTGGGGAAAAGTGGCGGCGGCTACAACGGCTACCGAACTGATTCTGAAGTACCAAGTTCAACACATCCTTTTTACAGGCATTGCGGGTGCATTGGATGACAAACTCAAGGTGGGTGATGTAGTGGTGGCACGAAATTTCTACCAACACGACATGGATGCGCGTCCGCTCATGCCGCGCTTACAAATTCCATTACTGGGAAAAGACACCTTCTCCACTCATCCTGATGACACCCGGAGGGGTAAAGACGCTGTCAATGCTTTCCTTTTGCACGACCTTGACTTCCGCCAACAACTGACGGAGTCTGGAATGTCACAGCCAGAGGTGTATGTGGGCGACATGGCAAGTGGAGACTTATTCGTTTCTTCTACACAAATGCGCGACTCCATACGCAAAAATGTTCCTTCTGCCCTCTGTGTGGATATGGAGAGTGCTGCCGTGGCGCAAGTGTGCGAGGATTATAACTGTCCCATCACAGTGGTACGTGTCATCTCGGATGCAGCCAACGAATCTTCTTCTGTGGGAGCTATGCATTTTGTCAATGAACATGGAGCCGACTATTCGCTCGGTATCGCGAAGCATTATCTTCAGATGATGGCTCAGTCTATGACTCCTGCCCCACATATTGAGATTGAACGAAAATTCCTTGTGAGTGATGATTCTTACAAGCAAATGGCCACACACGCGCAGCGCATCATGCAAGGCTACATCTCACAAGATCCCGACCGTACGGTGAGAGTACGCCTCAAAGGGAATGATGGCTATATCACATTCAAAAATCGACCTAATGAACACGGATGGAGTCGCTATGAGTACGAAGTGAAGATTAGTAAGGCCGATGCTGAAGAACTGATGCAACTTTGTCATCCTCCTGTCATTGATAAGATTCGTCACTATGTGCCTATGGGCGATGTCTGTGTTGAAGTAGATGAATTCAAAGGGGATAATGAGGGCTTGGTCGTAGCTGAGGTCGAACTCGCTTCTGAACAGCAGAGTTTCACTAAGCCGGATTTTCTGGCTGAGGAGGTCACGGGCGATGAGCGTTACTATAACGTCATGCTGGCAAAAAAGCCCTATAAAATGTGGTAATGCAAAAAGGAAATGTTAATAATTCTTGCGTAGTAGTTAAAAATAAGGTATTTTTGCGCTCAACAAAGAATTTTTATGTACCTTTGAGCGCTATATAAAAGAAATATTCTAATACACTAACATAAATAATACATTATGAAAAAATTCTATTTAGCCTTTATGGCCATTGCAGCTTTAGTGCTCGCATCATGTACCCCTGCAGGAAATGAACCTGATGCACTCACAAAAAAAGTGAATCCGGAAACAGAAGATTTCACGCGTGTTCTCTTAATCGAGCAATTCACATCACAATCTTGTGGTAATTGCCCTAATGGTACGCAAGCCATCAAGAATACCATAGCAGGTAATGAATCAAGAGTGGCTTGGATTACTCACCATGCAGGATACGCTGATGATGACTACACCATGCAAGAAAGTAAAGCTCTTGCAAGCTTCTTCAAAATTAACGCTGCTCCTAACATGATGCTCAACCGTGAAAACCAAAAGTATCATGATTTTGGTATGGATGCTTCTGGTAATCCTATAATCGGACAAGAAATGTCTTCTTTGGTATTTCACCCAGCTTACTCACAAATGGGAGGTATTTCTACTATGTATGAAGATGGACTTAGACAAGAAGGTACTGCTTCTATTAACATCAACAAAGAAATGGTAGATGGTAAACTTAGAGTGGGCGTTTATGGTGCTGTGAAAAATGAACAAAAAGTTTGCCTCAACGTAGTGCTTATTGAAAACAACTTGAAGGCTAAACAATATGGTCCTACAGGATGGGATGACAACTATATCCACAATAACGTACCACGCGCATTCGCAAGCGCTCAATTGGGTGATCCTGTAACTTTAGATGCTGCTACTTATCAAAAAGAATACGAAATCACACTCAATCCAACGTGGAAACTTGAAAACTGCGAACTTGTAGTCTTTGTAACAAAATCTAACTACAAAACAGTTCTCAACGCAGCCGCTGTACCTGTTCAATAAGAAAGAACTACAACAATATAAAAGCCGTTTCAGAATTATGAAGCGGCTTTTTTGCTTTTTTAAAGAAGAAAGCATATCTTTGTCATTAATTATAGTTTGATATGCCAAATTATTAAAAAAGGGAACATGGTTCCGTAGAAAATAATAGAAAATATTAACACACATATATAAATCAATCAATATTGTATGGAACAAGATTTATTACAAACTGTCATGGCGAAAGCCCAAACTTGGTTGGATGGTAACTATGATCAAGAGACGAAAGATGCTGTAAAAGCAATGATGGAAGCGGAAGATAAGACAGAACTTATTGATAGTTTTTACCGCACATTGGAATTTGGTACGGGTGGTTTGCGTGGACTTATGGGACCGGGTATCAATCGTATGAACAAATACATCGTGGCACAAGCTACGCAAGGATATGCTAACTATCTGCTCAAAGTCCAACGTGAAGGTGGATTCACCACACTGAAAGGAGATACCGTAAGCGTTGTTGTAGGACACGATTGCCGTAACAACGGACGCCTATTTGCAGAAACTGTGGCTAAAGTGTTTGCTGCTAATGGTATTAAGGTCTATCTTTTTGAGAGCTTACGCCCTACACCGGAAGTAAGTTTTGCTATCCGTCATCTCTCTGCACAAGGTGGTGTGAATGTCACTGCAAGCCACAATCCGAAGGAATACAATGGCTATAAGGCCTATTGGGAAGATGGTAGCCAAGTGCTCCAACCACACGACCAAGGCATCATCGACGAGGTGAATAAAGTGGTGATGGAAGATGTTAAAATGGAAGGAAACGAACATCTCATCGAAATCATTGGGGGTGAAATGGACTATGACTATATGATGGCGGTTAAGTCGGTGATGATCGACCAAGACACCATCTTGCGTCAAAAAGACCTTAACATTGTTTATACACCGCTACATGGAGCAGGACGTCATATCATCCCAATGTGTCTTCGCTCTTGGGGATTTGAAAACATACACGTAGTTCCTGAGCAAATGGTGATTGATGGCGACTTCCCTACAGTGCTAAGTCCTAATCCGGAAAACGCAGAGGCTATGACCATGGGTATGAACCTGGGTACACAATTGAATGCTGACCTTGTTATTGCAAGCGACCCGGATGCTGACCGTATCGCCATCGTCTGCCGTAACGATAAAGGTGAATGGACCATCATCAATGGTAATCAAACTTGTATGATGTATTGCTACTACATCATTAATAATATGAAAAAACTTGGCAAACTGCGTCCGGAACACTATTTGGTGAAAACCATCGTTACCAGCGAAATGATTCGCAAGATTGCCGATAAGCAAGGGGTTACTCTCACAGATGAGTACACAGGATTTAAGTGGATTGCCAATCGTATTCGCGAGTGGGAAGGCACACGCAAATATATCGGTGGTGGTGAAGAAAGCTTCGGTTTCTTGCCTTATGACGCTGTGCGTGACAAATGCTCTCCTTCTGCCATCTGTCTCATCTGTGAAATTGCGGCTTATGCGAAGGACAATGGTATGACGCTCTACGACTATTTGCTCAATATGTACATGGAGTATGGCTTCCAACGTGAAACTACCGTTAATGTAGTGCGTCTGGGTAAAGCTGGAGCGGATGAAATTAAGCAGATGATGGCTGACTATCGCCAAAATCCTCCTGTGGAAATAGCGGGCGAAAAGGTGGTAAAAACGAAAGACTTCAAAACGCTTGTACAACGTGAATTGCTTAATGGTGAATGGGTGGAAACGCCTATCACTATGGCTCTCAATGCTACAAGTAACGTGCTTCAATACTTCACGGAAGGGGGAATGAAGATTTCTGTTCGCCCTTCTGGTACAGAACCGAAAATCAAGTTCTACTTCGAAATACCGGCGCTTATGCCAACTCCGGCTGATTACGACAAAGCGACTGCTGAAGCGGAAGCTAAAGTACCGGCCATCAAGGCAAGTCTCGGTATCTAAGAATTTTATAACATTATAAATGAACTTCCACTCACGCTCACCCCTGTGAGATAGATGAGTGGAAGTTCATTATTTGATAACATAGCTGTTCCGCCATAAGGAGCATAGTGAGGAATTTATAGAATTTATTTGCATGGCTCTCTCACATTTAAAAACAAACTAAAAAGCACTGTCCCCGCTTTAAGGGGGACGAGTGGAATGGAGCGTAAGCGGAATGGAACGGAGGGGGTCTTTCTACATACAATGTCCCCGACACGCCAGAGAGCAAAGCACTATGCAAGTACCATTAACAAGATAATAACAATTTGATGACCAAAACCACAAATGAATACACACGACCGACAAATACTCCACATAGCCCTACCGGCAATCATTTCTAATATCACTGTGCCACTGCTGGGGATGGTGGATATGGCCATTGTGGGTCACATTGGAGATGCCACCTATTTGGGTGCCATTGCGGTGGGAAGTATGCTCTTCAATGTGGTTTATTGGTTGTTTGGCTTCTTGCGTATGGGTACAGGCGGACTCACATCGCAAGCCTGTGGAAGAGAGGATAGAGTAGAGCAGAAACGCATACTCTTGCGCTCGCTCGCTATCGCTACAGCAGTAAGCTTCTTTTTCATCTTGCTGCAACTGCCGGTGCGAAATCTGGCATTCCACTTCTTGGGTGCTACTCCAGAGGTGCGTGTCTTGGCTTCTCATTATTATGCCATTTGTATATGGGGAGCTCCTGCAGTGCTGGGACTCTACAGTATGACAGGATGGTTTCTGGGAATGCAAAACAGTCGTTTCCCAATGTATGTGTCTGTAGTGCAAAATGTAGTCAATATCCTATGTAGTCTACTATTTGTCTTTGTCTTGCGCTTAAAGATTGAGGGTGTCGCATGGGGTACATTGATAGCGCAGTATGTAGGATTATTTATGGCTCTATGGCTCTATATGCGTAAATATGTTGCGCAGCTAACAGAGCAAGTAGCAATGAAAGAAATCTTCCATTGGGAGGCAATGAAGCGCTTCTTTTTGGTTAATCGTGACATCTTCTTGCGCACCTTATGTTTGGTGGCAGTCACGCTCTATTTCACATCAGTCGGAGCAAGACAAGGTGATTTAATCCTGGCGGTAAATGCTCTTTTGATGCAACTCTTCACTTTTTATTCCTACTTTATGGATGGCTTTGCCTATGCAGGTGAAGCAGTATGCGGACGCTATTTAGGCGCTCGCCAACGAGTGGATTTCTATGCCACCATACGACGTCTTTTTCTATGGGGTGGGGGATTAATGATATTGTTCACGCTCCTTTATGCCTGCGCCGGTACATCATTTGTTGGCCTACTCACAGACGACTCAGTAGTCCTTACAGAAGCCATTCTATATCTCCCATGGATAGCATTCATTCCATTGACAGGCATGTCTGCTTTCTTGCTGGATGGTGTTTACATAGGTGCTACAGCTACTCGGCCTATGCTGATTTCTATGTTGGTGGCAACTATGCTTTTTTTTGCTATCTACCACCTGCTCTCACCCCTTATTAGCAATCATGCCCTCTGGCTTGCATTCCTCATCTATCTCTCTGCACGTGGCGGCCTTCTCGCTATCTACCTCCCACGCTTGTATCCACAATAGAGCATAAACTCATCATCCCCGTTACCATACCGTTACCATTAGGTAGGAATAAGATAGGGATAAGATAGGGATAAGATAGGTGTTGTCTGGTAAAAACATATTATTGGTGTCCGGTAAAACTTATACGTCAAAAAATAAATAAAGGTCGGTTTTCTTGCTTGGAATCCGACCTATTTGTTATGTTTGTTTTCACCACAAAACCCATGTAACATGAACAAAGTACTCATTTTATCGGATACCGACAATAATGCCACAAAAAGTATCATAACGTAATTTATCGTTACGGAATGTAACGCAAAGTAACGGAATGTGGCAATGCGACTGGAGGATGCTGTATATTTGCAGTGTCCTACGATTCTTTCGTGGGATTGTTAAGCGTTCTTTGATATTTTGGTAATTAGAGATAGTCACAAAATGGGTTGAAGATTATTACTATCCAATAAATAGAATTAAACCACACCTTGTTACCCTTCCCTCTACTCCATATTTCCTTTGAGATCTTCGAGTTGTTCGGATAGTAATTCCCACTCATACATCTTTTGCTCAAGAAGGTGTTGCTTGCTTTGGTAGTCGGAAAGCAAGGTGCTGTCTGGAGCTTGTGGTTGTGCAAGTTGTGCTTCTATCTGTGCGAGTTGTTGTTCTAATTCGCAAACAGCCTTTTCTGCCTCTTCCACTAATCGTTCTTGTTTACGCAACTGGCGAGCTTGTTCTTTGCGGGCTTCGTATGAGATTTTGTTTTGCGAATCTACCTTATCTTCTTTCTTCTTCGTCTGTTGAGTGAGCTCTAATTCGGAAAGATGGGTCATGTTCTTGCTTTGCAAGAAGTCGTAGATACCTCCGAGATGTTCTTTGACGCGCTGATTCCCAAATTCATAGACTTTAGTGACTAAACCATCAAGGAATTCACGGTCATGACTCACAACAATCACTGTTCCATCAAAGGCCTTGATAGCTTCTTTGAGTACATCCTTACTGCGCATATCAAGGTGATTGGTAGGCTCGTCGAGAATGAGTAGGTTAACAGGTTCTAACAACAGACGAATCATGGCAAGACGACTACGTTCTCCTCCGGAGAGTACTTTAACCTTCTTTTCGGATGCTTCTCCTCCAAACATGAATGCCCCGAGTATATCACGTATCTTAGTGCGTATATCACCCACCGCTACATAATCGATAGTTTCAAAGACTGTCTTGTTTTCGTCTAAGAGTGAGGCTTGATTTTGGGCAAAGTAACCAATCTTGATGTTGTGACCGATTTTCAGCGTACCGGTATAGTCTTGTAGTTCACCCATGATGCATTTCACCAAGGTTGATTTCCCTTCTCCGTTCTTACCTACAAAGGCTACTTTCTCACCGCGCTTAATGGTGAATTCTACATTGTCAAAAACTTGGTGTTTGCCGTATGCTTTCCCTACATTGGTGAGAATTAGTGGAAAATCACCGGAACGTGGGGCAGGGGGAAACTTGAGGTGAAGGCGGGAATTGTCTTCTAAATCTACTTCTATGCGGTCTATCTTCTCTAATTGTTTAATGCGACTCTGCACTTGTACGGCTTTAGTGGCTTTATAACGGAAGCGTTCAATAAATTCTTCCGTCTCTGCAATCATCTTTTGTTGATTCTCATAGGCACGAATTTGTTGCTCGCGCCTTTCTTGACGTAATACTACGTATTTGGAATAATTGACATCATAATCATAGATTCGTCCTAAGGATATCTCAATGGTACGAGTCGTGACGTTGTCTATGAATGCTCTGTCGTGGCTTACCAAAATCACCGCACCTTGATAGTTGGCAAGGAAGTTCTCTAACCAATAAATAGACTCAATGTCAAGATGGTTAGTGGGCTCGTCAAGAAGAAAAATGTCAGGACGTTGAAGGAGTATCTTTGCTAACTCAATGCGCATACGCCAACCCCCACTAAACTCTGAACATGGGCGGTCAAAATCACTGCGTAGAAAGCCTAAACCAATTAATGTCTTTTCTAATTCTCCGGCGAAATTGCCTCCTCCGAGCACTTGTAACATCTCGTTGTCATGGGCCATCTGCTCAATGAGGTCTTGGTATTCAGCTGATTCATAGTCTGTGCGTTCTGCTAATTGGGTGCTCACCATGTCAATACGTGCTTGAAGCTCATTGATGGTCTGAAAGGCCTTTTGTGTTTCTTCCATCACAGTGGTTCCTTCGGCATGTATCATGTGCTGCGGAAGATAGCCGATGGTGAGTCCGGATGGCATACTGATATGACCGGAGGTGGGTTGCTGTAATCCGGCAAGCAGTTTGAGCAGAGTACTTTTTCCCGCTCCGTTCTTACCTACTAATGCTATTTTGTCCTTCCTGTTAATCAGGAATGAAATGTTTGTGAAAAGAGGACGTGCGCTAAATTCGACACTGAGTTGTTCTATTGAAATCATATTGAGTGAGTCTGAAAAACTATACTTCAGAAGAGTTTTTTTTGCGATTCTTCCAATCTAATATGCGCCATACAATAAAGGTAAAGGTGCAACAATAGAGGAATATAACCATTATGAGATAACCATTGGCAAGGTGGCGTAATAAGAGAGATAATGCGAGGCTGCCTAATGAGACGATGAGCAACACAAGTGTCACTTGCACATGGCTAAGCCCCATCTTGAGCAATAAATGGTGCATGTGGTTCTTGTCTGCGCTGAAAGGTGACTTCTTTTGCTTGATGCGGGTAACCATCACTCTGACAGTGTCAAATAAAGGTATGGCAAGTAAGCCTATCATAAAGGCGGGGGCAGATGAAATGTGAGAAACACCTGTGAGGGTTGTGTTTAACTCGCAAAATCGAAACACAAAGAGCGTAATCATGTACCCTAATAGCAACGAACCGGAGTCACCCATGAATATTTTGTGGCGGGTACGACCGAATACGTTATAAATGAAAAATACCGCTAATGAACCTATAAGGCAGTAACCGAGTGTGGCAAGGTGGATTTCCCCAATATGCTGAAAATAGAGCGCAAAAAAGAGACTATACAACATGCCTAATCCAGAAGCAAGTCCATCCACTCCATCAATCAAATTGAGTGAATTAACGATGGCTATAAATACAAAAAATGAGAGTGGATAACTAACCCAAGCAGGTATGGTCTCTATGCCCCATATACCATGCAGATGGGTTAAGCGTATATTGGCTAAAATAATTAAGAAAAAGCCGGCTATACACTCACCTGCTAATTTCCATGATGGAGATAAGTCAATCAAATCATCAATAAAACCGGTCATGAGAATGAGAAATACACCAATGAAAATAAATTGGGAATGGTGTAATTGGTTGTATTCAAATAATAGGTAAGTGAGAATGAATGACATGAAGATATCAATACCTCCAATGTTGGGAACCTCTCCTGTATGACTCATACGCTTATTAGGCTTTACTACAAAATGGCGTGCACGTGCAACCTTGAGCACCACCGGCATGAAACATTGTCCGATGATAAAGGAAAAGAAGAGAATTAAAAATGGATGGTTATATATGTGTTGTGAAAAGAAGTCCATTCGGATGTGTTATTTGTTCTGTTGATTTTTAAGGTCCAATTGTTCGTAGGGGGAGTTGTTGCTGATGTATTCAGGCACTATTTCTTTCATCTTGGATACGGCTAAATAGGTTTTGCCGACTGATGCTAATGCCAATAATTCATCAACTTGCTTCGTTACTATATCAAAAGGAAACTCGCGAACCTTCGCTACCATGATTTTGGAGTGGGTGGTAGGCAACGTAACCTCCTTCTTATTGAGTAATTCTTCATATAACTTTTCTCCGGGACGTAGGCCGGTGAAGACAATTTTAATGTCGGTGCCTGGAGTATAGCCGGATAGACGAATCATCTTCTTGGCTAAGTCAAGTATTTTTACAGGATGACCCATGTCAAATACAAAGATTTCACCACCTTCGCCTATGAGACCTGCTTCACACACCAAGTTACATGCTTCTGGAATTGTCATAAAGTAGCGGATGATATCTGGATGGGTAACAGTGACCGGACCTCCTTGTTCTATCTGTTTTTTGAAATATGGAATGACCGAACCATTACTGCCTAATACATTGCCAAAGCGAGTGGTGATAAATTTTGTGCAATGGGGGTTGTCTTGTATGGTTTTCTTGAATAATGATTGAACGTATATCTCCGCTACTCGCTTGGTAGCCCCCATAATATTGGTCGGATTAACAGCCTTGTCTGTACTGACCATCACAAAACGTTTCACACCATACATAATGGCCATGTCAGCCAAATTTTTAGTGCCTAACACATTGGCGCGGATGGATTCACATGGATGTTCTTCCATGAGAGGAACATGCTTGTAGGCGGCGGCATGATAGATAATGTCTGGGCGGAATGTGTCCATAATTTCTTTTATACGTTCTCGGTCACGCACATCGGCGATACAAGTGGCAAAATTGAGTTCGGGAAATTGGGATGACAAATCCAACCTTAAATCATGGAGTGGAGACTCAGCTTGGTCTAATAGAATGATGAGGTGAGGGCGGTTTTGGGCAACTTGCCTTACTAACTCACTACCAATGCTACCGGCCGCTCCGGTAATCAATACTATGGCCTGAGATAATTGTTGCTTCAGGGGGGCAAGATTGAGTTGTATGGAGGGACGCTCTAATAAATCTTCAATACTGATGTGCTTAATGTGAGTGGCTAAAGATACGTTAGAAGACATAACCGAACTATTGTCCCATTCCATGATGGAGGGAGCATAGAGCACTTTAATGTTGTTGTTGATGAATATGTCTAAATCGGTTGAAGGATTAATATCCTGCATTTTAAGGGTGGAAACAATTACCTTATCCACGCGCATTCTACGCATAAGAGGAATGAGCTCCTCGTCTTTGGGATAAACCTTCATGCCTAAGATGAATCGATTGGTGATAAGGTCTTTGTCATCAATAAATCCTTCAATCTTATAGCGAACGTCTTCTAATGAACGCAACATCTTGGCAATGGCGATGCCGGAAGAACGAGTTCCGTATATCATCACACGTGTCATATTGCCGGAGTAAAGGTTAAGATAGTTCCAAATGGTCTTTATGCTGAAACGTAAACCAAATAGCAATAGAAAAGCGATGAGGAAGTAGAGAAGTATTTCTAATGGGTTGAAAACGTATATGTTATGCATGCAGTAGTAGGCCCCATTAGCAATGGCTAAAAATAACACGTTGAGTCCTATAGCCAAAAATACTTTCATTATATCAACAAAACCGGAATAACGCAAAACCCCTGAATAGGTGTGAAACAGCCAGAACGATAAGAATTGTATGCACAAAATGGCTGTAAGGCGATGTCCGAGTGAAAAATGCTCTACAAGGGGTATGTCAATCTCAAATTGTGATAAGAATAAAACCGTTAATAAGAATGCTGTTGTGCATAATAGTAAGTCTATTAACAACACAATCCATCTTGAAATATATTTGAGCGACGTTAGATGAGAAAATATATCGCTTTTCTTTAATGTGTCATACCTCCATGTCATACCTGTCTATTTTGAAGTAACTATTCAAAATGGCTCTATAATTACTTTACAAAGGTACAAAAAGATAAGCGGATAATCAAAATTAAGCTGCCTATTTTGACTCTTCTAAATAATGCTTGCTTCTTATCTGAAAGTGAACAACGATAAAACGATAATACTGATTTAAAATATATTTGCATTTGATTGGCTTTTGCATTACCTTTGCCACGCATAACAGAAAGATGATAATATGTCAGTGCATGTTGAAAATGTTAGACGGGTTACTACGCGTCGATTACAAGAAATGAAAATACGTGGTGAAAAAATCAGTATGCTGACTGCGTATGACTACACCATGGCGGGAATTGTAGACCAAGCTGGAGTGGATGTAATTTTAGTGGGAGACTCTGCGTCTAATGTGATGTGTGGCAATACCACAACCTTGCCAATTACCTTAGACCAAATGATCTTTATGGGAAAAGCTGTCGCACGTGCTACACAAAGGGCACTGGTGGTGGTTGATATGCCTTTTGGGAGTTATCAGGGAAATCCAGAAGGGGCAATTGCTTCTGCTATTCGAATCATGAAAGAAAGTCATTGTGATTGCGTGAAGATGGAAGGCGGAGAAGAAGTAATTGATTCTGTACGACGTATCATCTCTGCTGGCATTCCTGTGATGGGACATTTAGGACTAATGCCGCAATCTATCAATAAGTATGGTTCTTACACCGTCAGGGCTACAGGTGACGAAGAAGCTGAAAAGTTAATCAGGGATGCTCGTTTGTTAGAAGAGGCGGGTTGTTTTGCTATCGTATTAGAAAAGATTCCTGCTGAATTGGCAAAACTGGTTACTGAACAACTATCCATCCCAACGATTGGGATCGGAGCAGGTGGTGATACGGATGGACAGGTATTGGTGTTACACGATATGTTGGGACTAAATTGTGGATTCTCGCCACGCTTCCTGCGTAGATATGCTAACCTGAATGCTGTGATGAATGAAGCGATTAAACACTATGTCAGTGATGTTAAGTCATGTGACTTCCCTAATGATCAAGAGTGTTATTGAGAAAGATATCTTACTCTATATATAAAAAAGGCACCCAAAGGTGCCTTTTTTATGCTTCTCCTCCACCGAATCCCATTGGGATTGGAGGTGTGACCGGACCATTACCCGGAGTGTTGATTTTACCATTATGATGCTCAAACTTACTGATGTTGTCTTGCAAGGCAATCATTAAACGCTTAGCGTGCTCAGGTGTAAGAATGATGCGTGATTTTACGTTAGCCTTGGGAGCACCGGGCATAATGCGAATAAAATCAATTACAAATTCTGATGATGAGTGAGAAATAACAGCCAAATTGGAGTAAATACCTTCTGCTACTTCTGCTGATAATTCAATGTTGAGTTGATTGTTTTTTTCTTCCATGATATAGCTTCTTATTGGTTTAGAGCTTGTAATATGTCTTCTTTTATATCATCAAGATGTTCTAATCCGAGTGACAGTCTTAATAGGTCTGGATAGACTCCGGCTGCTACTTGGGCTTCTGCGCTCAACTGACGATGGGTGGTGCTGGCAGGGTGAGTGATGAGTGTACGTACATCGCCTATGTTGGTCACATGGCTAATGAGTTGTAAACTCTCAACAAATCGCACTGTGCTTTCTAATCCGCCCTTCAAACGGAATGTTAATACTGCTCCAAAACCATTACGAAGATACTTCTTGGCTAATTCATGATATGGATTGTCTTCTAAGCCAAGGTAATTAACAGATTGTACCTCTGGTAGGGTTTGAAGCCATTGGGCCATGTGTAGTGCATTCTGACACATTTTTTCTACTCTGATGGATAGGGTCTCTAATCCTTGTAGCATTTGCCATGCATTAAACGGACTCATGCATGGACCTAAGTCACGAAGATTCTCGGCTACACATCGCATGGCGAATGCTTGATTGCCAAATTTCTCTGCAAAAATTAATCCGTGATATCCTTCTGATGGTTCTGAATACAAAGGGAACTTTCCGTTGTTCCAGTTGTAAGTGCCTCCATCTACAATCACACCGCCCATCACTGTTCCATGACCACCTATCCATTTAGTGGCTGATTCTACTACGATATTGGCGCCGAGGCGTAATGGTTGGCATAGATAACCTCCGCATCCAAATGTGTTATCGACAACTAAAGGTATGTCATATTTTTTGGCTAATGCTGATACTTTTTCAAAGTCAGGTACGTTGAAATACGGATTGCCAATATTTTCAGTGTATAACACTTTGGTGTTCTTATCGATGAGAGCCTCCATGTCTTCGGCTTTATCGGAGGCTGCCTTGCGCATCTCAATGCCTAAACGCTTAAAAGAAACAAAGAATTGATTGTAGGTACCTCCATACAGATATGGGGAAACTACAGCATTGTCTCCGGCTTGAAGCAGGTTGAGCATTGTGATGAGTTGTGCCGATTGACCTGAAGCCACCGCTACTGCTGCTACTCCTCCTTCTAAGGAAGCCATTCTTTGTTCAAAGGTGGCTACTGTTGGGTTGTTAAGACGGGTGTATATATAGGGAGATTGCCCGGCGTTAAAATCTAAATTAAATAGGTCTGCACCATGTTCCGCACTATCAAATGTAAAAGCGGTGGTAGGGTAAATGGGGGCTACGCGTGAATTAGTATGGTCTGGTGTGTAGCCGGCATGCACTTGTAGTGTCTCAAAATGTAACTCTTTTTTCATACCTTATATTCATGTATTCCTAATACTGAAGTCCCAGAGGCAACCGGAACTTCAGTATTGGGAATATGTGTTATTGCAATACTTCAATGGCTCGTTTGAGTCGAGCAATGGTCTCTTCTTTACCAATGATTGACGTGATGTCAAACATGTGTGGACCTTTGGATATGCCTACAATCGCCAGACGGAATGCGTTCATCACGGCTCCCATGCCCAACTGATTATCTTCAATCCATTTAAGCACAAGCTTTTCTGTGTTCTCTGCTGAAAAGTCTTCTATGCTCTCCAATACATCAATGAGCATTGACATGTGGTGTGCTGACTCTGCTTTCCATCTCTTCTGTATTGTCTTTTCGTCGTATGTAGCTGGGGCTTCAAAGAAGAAGTAGCATTGATCCCACAATTCGGAAATAAAGTTAACGCGTTCTTTGGTTAATCCAATTATTTGTGCCACTTTTTCTGAGTCCTCAATGATGCCTTTTTCTACCAATGTGGGTTGGAATAGGTCGGATAATTCGTCATTGGTTTTGGCTTTTAAATATTGGTGGTTAAACCATTTTCCTTTTTCATAATCAAATTTGGCTCCACTCTTACTTACGCGTTCTAAAGAGAATTCTTGAATGAGTTCTTCCATAGAGTACATTTCTTTGTCTGAACCGGAGTGCCAGCCCAAGAGTGCCAAGAAGTTTACGACTGCTTCTGGAAAATAGCCTGCTTCACGATAGCCGGATGAGAATGAACCTGTCTTAGAATCGGTCCAGTCTAAAGGGAACACAGGGAATCCTAAACGATCTCCATCGCGCTTGCTCAATTTACCATTTCCGTCAGGTTTCAATAACAATGGTAGATGTGCAAAGCGAGGCATTCTCTCTTCCCAGCCCAAAGCGCGATATAATAGCACGTGAAGTGGAGCTGAAGGCAACCATTCTTCTCCACGAATTACATGAGTGATTTCCATAAGGTAATCATCCACAACATTGGCTAGATGGTAGGTGGGAAGCTCGTCGGCTGACTTATAGAGCACTTTATCGTCTAAGATGGAAGAATTAATCACAACTTCTCCTCGGATAAGGTCGTACACATGTACGTCTTCATTCGGTTCAAGTTTGATTCTTACTACATATTGATGACCTTCCTTCATGAGTTGCTCTACCTCTTCTGCCGGAAGTGTTAGGGAGTTACGCATTTGCATGCGGGTGTGTGCATCATATTGGAAGTTCTTAATTTCAGCACGCTTGGCCTCTAATTCTTCCGGGGTGTCGAAGGCAATGTAAGCCTTATTTTCGTCTAATAGTTGTTTGACGTATTTCTTGTAAATGTCTTTTCGCTCACTTTGTCTGTAGGGTGCGTGATTACCTCCTACGCCCACACCCTCGTCGGCTTTTATTCCAAGCCAATTGAGGGCCTCAATGATGTAGTCCTCTGCGCCTGGTACAAAACGATTGGAGTCGGTGTCTTCAATGCGCAGCAAAAAGTCACCTCCGTTTTGTTTAGCAAATAAATAATTATACAAAGCGGTTCTTACACCTCCTATGTGTAATGGACCGGTAGGACTGGGAGCAAAACGTACTCTTACTTTTCTTTCCATATATAGTTTCTTTCTAATGTAATTTCTATTTGCAAAGATAATGGTTTTCATATAATCAGCATTAAAAAACCATGATAATTTACCCTAAATTGTCCTTCTGATGTGGCAAATTAAAAAGAGTTGATTCCATTTGCAGGAATCAACCCTTATGTTTTTATGTTATCAAAAAAAGTATATCGGATAGCCGCTGTCTTCTTAGCAATTCATGCCTCCGCAGCAATGAATAACTTGTCCTGATACATAAGATGATAAGTCGGATGCAAGGAAGAGGGCTACTTTTGCTACTTCATCAGGAGAACCGCCGCGACGCATAGGGATAATCTCTGCCCATTTGGCGCGTTGTTCGTCGGTGAGGGCATGAGTCATGTCTGTTTCAATAAAGCCGGGGGCAATGGCGTTAGCGCGAATACCTCGAGAGCCTAATTCTTTGGCAATGGATTTTGCTAAACCAATCATACCTGCTTTAGAAGCTGAATAGTTGGCTTGACCGGCATTGCCACTCACTCCAACAACTGAACTCATGTTAATGATGCTACCGGATTTTTGCTTCATCATGATAGGTGTACATGCGTGGATGAAGTTGAAGGCTGATTTGAGGTTGACGGTGAGCACAGCATCCCATTGTGCTTCGCTCATTCGCATCATAAGACCGTCTTTAGTAATACCGGCGTTGTTGACCAAGATGTCGATAGAACCAAACTCTTTTTGTATTTCGCTTACCACAGTGTGGGTCTCATCAAAATTAGCTGCATTAGAAGCGTAGCCTTTGGCTTTTACTCCTAAAGCGGCTATTTCTTTTTCTGTGTTCTGGGCATTCTCGTCAATAACCAAGTCGGTAAACGCAATATTACAGCCTTCTGCGGCAAATCTCAACGCAATGGCTTTTCCGATTCCTCGTGCAGCTCCTGTGATGATGGCTGTTTTTCCTTCTAATAATTTCATGTCTATTCTTATTTATGTGATTGAACATTAGGCACTCTTCAGTGTGTATTTGTACTTAACTGTTGTAGTGCCTCATTATTTTTGCGTGACAAAGGTACATATTTTTTGTTTATTATAGTTTGATATGTGTAAAAAAAACTGCGCGGGACACTTTTGTGGGATACTTTTTTGCGTGTGATTGTAGCGTCTTTGTGTGGGTGTAATAAAATGAAATTGAGCAGAAACTTTTATTCCTGCTCAACTCCATTATTTTCTCGCTAAGTACTGCTTATTGAATTGTGTCGGTAGCAATTACATTACCTTGAATGTCTAAGGTTTCATAGGTTACTTGCTCGAATGAAACGACAAATTCTACACGTCGGTTTTGTGCTCGGCCTTTTGAGGTAGTGTTGTCGGCTACGGGCATAGTGTCACCATAACCTTGAGCACTCATGCGTTCTTCTGGAACTCCTGCCTTGATTAAGAAGTCGCGCACAGCTGATGCTCTGTCGTTAGATAGTTTTAGGTTGGATTCTGATTGTCCAACATTGTCAGTGTGACCTTGAATTTCTACTGACCAAGTTGGATTTTCAATCAGTACTTGCGCAATTTCTTGCAAAATGCCATACGATTGTTTCTTGATTATTGATTTGCCAGTCTCAAATTGTATGCCTTGTAGGGCTTTTTTAAAGAGATTTCTTACTTCGCGCTTTATCTCCGGGCAACCATTGTTGCTCACTTCTCCAGCTATGGTTGGGCAGTGGTCGAGATAATCAGGCACACTGTCATTGTCGCTGTCTTTAGGGCAACCTGCTTCGTTGACAAACGCTCTTGCTTCGGCCGGAGTTTCAGGACATTGGTCAAGATAATCTTCTATACCGTCTTTGTCAGTGTCTTTGGGACAGCCATATTCATCTATGCTTTCTTTTGCCTCTGCAGGGGTGTCAGCACAACGGTCTAAGTAGTCGTAAACACCATCATTGTCACTATCTTTTAAGCATCCTTCTTCATTTACGTGACCGTATGCTTCGCGTGGTGTATCTGAGCATTTGTCAAGGTAATCCGGCACACCATCGAGGTCGCTGTCTTTCGGACAACCTTGCTCGTCTGTGTATCCTATTGCTTTGCGTGGTGTGTCAGGACATTTATCTATGTAATCATATACACCATCTTCGTCGCTGTCTGCCGGACATCCGTGTACATCTATGGTAGGATAAGCATCTGCCGGAGTGTTGGGACATTGATCAAGATAATCGGCAACTCCGTCTCCATCGCTGTCAATTGGGCAACCATTTTTATCTACCGGCACAAGCTGTGGAGTGTTTGGACAGAGGTCATGCTTGTTTAATATGCCATCTTTATCTGCGTCGCGCACTTTCTTTCTACCAATTACAAAACTTAATCCAAAGGCAAGGTTAATGCCTTCAGCTTTGTATGGGACAAATGCCATGCCTTGATATTTTGCATAAGACATAGGAACATAGTCCGCTGCTAATGTGAGGTTTAATCCTTGCTTACCAAGGCTCAATCCAGCACCGATTGATGACCATCTGCCATTTACGAATGAATAACTTGCGGCTAAATTAAACCAGTCAGAAGGTCTGAGTGACAAACCCAATGTGAGTTCTTCGTATGCGTGCTGATTGATGAAGCCGGTTTGTGAAATAAGCCCAATACCAATTTTGTCGTTCAAGAAGCATCCTTCAACGGCAATATTGAGTTTCGGAGATATCATGTGCCAGAATTTATCAGCACCGTCTCCTTCATCTACAAATGCATCTTTGAGTATGTTGTTGAGGCGTACCGTGATGGTGTCTTCAATAGAACCGTCCTCTATCATGTCAAGCGATAAATTTCCTAAACCATCGTATGTGGCATCTATTGCATAGTTGTAGCGTTTGCCATTCCATCTGATAGAACCAAGATCAACTATACCTGCTGAAACTTTCAACATTTTGAAAGGTTGATACTGAACTCCTAAATCCACTGCTACTCCCATGCCGGCAGGCTTTAGTATGGACAATATGCCTTCTGGTGTTGGCTCTATCTCGTTGAATTGTATGTCCGCTATTGAATTGGGGTCTAATCGTTCAGGGAATGTGATAAGGTTACCGGGTATGGCCATATTGAGTGTTCCATTTCCGTCTATGTTCCACTTGTCGGGTGACATGGTGAGCATCATGCGGTTTTGCAAGGTGGATGCATACGCACTACCTACTAAGCCTTTTACCTTAAAACCAAAGCCCCATTTTTCGTTGAGTTGATGTGCAAAGCCAATACCGAGTTCGGTGTATATTTGTGCTTCTGCTTGAGTGGCTTTTAGATTAAATTGATTCACTCCGTCTAAATCAGACATACCATACAAAGGAAATTTTAGTAAGTCACGTGGCAAACCTCCTCTAATGTTGATGCGTTCGTTGACAAATAAGTGCCAATAGGATTTCTTCCAACTCCAACCTAAAGAAATGAGATTCACTTTTAGGTCGGCATCAAGCATTGTTGTTTGATCAATCACTTTAAATAACTTATCTTTATCTCCGTATTGGGGATGTAAGGCTGTTACTGTACTGCCGTCGGGAGCTGTATATACAAAATCAGACAATGTAAATGAATTGTTGCCTATCCACATGTTGGTGTAGCCTATTATGGGCAATTCAAGATACATGCGACTTGCAGGTTGGAATGCCGGGTTTATGTGATGTCGCATGGGGGCGTTGTTGAGGAAGTAGAGTGTGTTCACTTGTTGTTGACCCCAAGCAGCAAGGCTGGCGATAAGACACAGTCCTATCGTGGCTACTATTTTGGTATAAACGTTTTTCTTCATAATTACTCTTCGATTAGTTCGTTAAAACTTAATTCTCCTTCTACTTTTCCGGCTAAGCCCAACTTTATTTTCAGACCGGAGATGTCCTTCAATGCAGCAAGAGCCTTGTTGTCTCCTAAGTAGATGTCATAATACAGATGAGTCATTTGGCTTAATGTGGCAACTTCTGTGTCACTCAACTCGATGGAGAATTCTTTCTGGGATGCTTTGTTGTTTTCAAATGCGTCGAAAGAAATAGTGTCATTGGCACCTCCATCATAGAGACCTGCTATCTCAATTACCTTTCCTTCTTCATTTAACATACGGAGTTTTAGACCAAAGTTAAATGGAATGGAGTTTTCAACTAATAGTTTGAGTTTTACTTTAGCGGTTTTCAATGTGTCAATTACCGGTATTTCGTAGATGAGCGAATCTAATTCCTCTCCTGAAAAACTCATTTCCATAGTGTCGCGATAGGAGAGTTTTAAGCCCGGATTGAATTGTAAAGGTAGTTTGGCTTCAATGTTCAGACCATACTCTGCATCCTTCTTGATAAAGGTGGCATAGTCCAATGCATTTTTATTTACTCGAATGTAGTAACTATAGCCGAAATACAATGGAGATATGGCAAATAACTCATCCAAATTTCCTTCATCCTCATCCTTGCTAAGTTTGAGTGGGGCAAGGGTCACTGAGTCGGAAGTGTAAGGAGTGCGAACAGCGGGTAATGCATATCCTACCATTTCGTTGGTCAATGTTGGATGTTGCAGATTCTTTCTTACGCCTTCTTCGTTTTCAACGTAAAGTTCCTTCACTATCAGCATACATGGTAATCCAACTGTGTGAGTAGATGGAATCAACTTAATTTGTGGGTCGGCAAAAGGCAGACGCATACCTCTTAAGTCCTCCATCGGAAGATAGTTGGATAGGCTGTCGCGTACAATTTCCAATTTCTCTGTGGCTTTACGGGGCTCAAATACACCATAAATCACGTCGTAGTCAATGAAATTAAGTCCAAATTCATATTTGAAATGACTACTTTCGTTGTATTGGTGTAATTCATTGCTCTCAAAGTGTATTCTGATTGTAAATTTGGCTGCTTCATATTTTCCGGAACTGTTCTTTTGTGGAGCAAGCACAAAGTTGTGGAGCGTGATGTCCATGTCGGTGCCAAACTGAAGTTCGTTGATAGGAATCTCTTGTGAAGGAACTCCGTTGTCAAAGCGGAACGACTTGCCATCAAAGATAATTTCAAGTCTTGTGATGTTTTGTTCTGTAAAAGCGGGAGTAAATCCATTGAACGCTACATTGGAGATGAAGTGCGCTTCCAAAATATGGATAGAGTCTATCTTTTCGTAGTCAATGTCGGTGTTGAAATTTTCAATTGGAAACTCACATGGGAAGTCTATATACTTGATGGGTAAACTGCTAGGAAAGGTTAGTACACCGCTCGGAGGAAGTGTGACCCCACCCAGATTTCCATCTTTTAGGTAAAATTCTTTGCTTTCTCTTGTGCTGTATGCAGTCAAGTCAATAGGGTGAAAATCCCACGCCACAAAAGTGTTATACTTCACAGCAATGATGCCAGTTGCTGGATCTACTTCTACGTAGGGCGCAATGGCTTCGTTGCCAATAAAGTCTCCCACTGTGGCTTCTATTGTTCCTACCGGGAGTGCAATGCCCATATCCACAGCTATGCTGGTGTCTATGTTGCCTAATTCAACATCTTCCTTGCAAGAAGGCAAGATGCTGCATAATAACAATACAAGACCTCCTAAAAAGGTAATACGTTTCTTCATAATGGTAATATTTAATTGGATTATTGGTGCAAAGTTATGAAAAACACTATTGCTAACCAACAAAAAAACACTTAATTATTTTGCTTTTGTTGGTTTATGGTTATTTTTTTGTGGAGAGGTTAACTGTAGAAATTCCAAGATACCCCCAATTTGAATTGAGGTGGATTAATGGGATAACCGGGCATAGAGAAATAGTTCTTAGGTAGGAATAGTCCCCCAAAGTTGCTGTAGGCTACATAAAACCTTACTTGTTTGAGATGAAAGTTCAAGTAAGCGCTCATCTCAGGGTAGTTGCCCACTTTTAGTTTGTCTTGCAGACAGAATTGTCCGGTTGCCGGCATATAGAGGGGAGCGTAGTATGCACTGTGATAACGTAAATCTACTCCAAATTGTACACTCAATACTTTAAAGTAGAGGTCTTTGTAGTATATGTTGTGATAGAGGGTCAACATTGGAAGCGGAAGCACTTCGTTTGATGTGTATTGATAAATCACGTTGTTCTCTAGGGCAAAATGTTTGGTGTGAATATCCAAGTGCAGGTTGCCGGCTATTACTTGTACATTCCCGTCATGTTGATAGGGCATGCCATTCTTGGCAAAGTAGATGTAGTTGGTCAAATTCTCAAATCCTACGTTCAGTCCCAATGTTACATATTTGGTGGGAAAGTCTATCTCGCCTCCTATATAGGTGTGATAGGTTTTCTTGAAATTATTACTCCATCTGAAGTGATTGGATGTGTAATTTTGTAGGAAGTAGCTCGGCTCTTCATTTCTTACGTAGGCTTTGGCTGTAAGGTGTATGACGTTTTTGCC
This sequence comes from Paludibacteraceae bacterium, assembly GCA_017647145.1. GTDB lineage: Bacteria > Bacteroidota > Bacteroidia > Bacteroidales > Paludibacteraceae > Gallipaludibacter. Next base: position 8,930 of record JAGCLD010000041.1, on the reverse strand, counting down.
GGCTGGAATGTTGCCTTGCAAACGTCCGTGTATATTAAAATCGCCTAATTTGTAGCCTTGTAGGAATACATCACCTCCAAAGGCATATTGGATGTATTTACCTCTGTTCTTAGATAGGATACCGCCCACCTTTGTGTTGCTTTTCCATTGACGTCCGGTTAATGTGTCGTCTGGCAAAGCATAGGCAAATCGTTGTATTTCGTTTTCTACATACACAGTAGCCCCGAACTGTAGCCATTTGTTAAATTCTTCTTCAAAGGTCACTGAGAGTGTATTCTTGATGTTGAGTACGTTGGCTGTGTCAGTCATAGGTATGGAATCTACATAGGTGTACTCGTAGAATTCAGTGTCCGGACGATGCTCTACATAGCGTTTTACGCCTTGTTCGATGCGAAGTGTATGTCCAAAGGTTGTTACTGGAACAAACACTTTTCCTATTGAATCTTCAGAAATCTTTGTGTCACGCTCAATACCCAAGCTGTATTTGTGGTCATAAAATCCTGCTATATATCTGTATGCCGACATTGCATCTAGATTGGTCTGCAAGTCTTCTGTGGCTACCGGTGAATCAAGCATGTCAGGATTGGCGAGTCCTCCATTTTCAAAATTGCTGATGTTGCTCATCATAACAGCTGCATGGGCTGAATAGTTACGCCCGTTGTATGAACCGAATAAGGAGCCATTAAATCGTTTTGCCTCTTGATTGTCATACTCTCCTCGTGAGGAAATATAGTCCAAGTAAACACCTGCATTCAGATGTTTGTTGGCATTGGCTGTAAATAGGAAGTTTATCCAATCTTCTTCACGATAGGTTGTCCCCCCTGTACGATAGGTGATATTGCTATAGGGCACAGTTGTGTTGTAGTAGGTAATGTCTGTAGGGGTCAGTACATAGGCATCATAGGCCCGGGAAAAGAGAAAGTCTGTTTTCCGGGTTCTGTCAAAAAACACCTTTGATTGTAGTGGGGATAGCATGTTTCCGTTATAGGCATTGGCGATGCTGTAGCGGTGATGCGGACTCTGTTTGGGATAGTTAAGATAGTTAGTGTCAATGGGAATGCTATCTGCTAGGACAGGTATCTCTGTCAGGCGCCATGTATTTATATGTTTTTCTACTTTGTTTGATACATCTTGCGCTGTGGCTGTTATGCAACATAGCGACCACACAATGATTGATAGATATATCTTGCTTATATTCTTCATTCAAATGCAAAGTTACAAAATAGCAGAGAATCGTCAAAATAGACTTATCTGTGAAGCGATCACTTGGATTTTATTGAGCTTGTTTTGTCCGTTTTCTTGTATGGTTTCGGTGTAATGTGAATTCGATTACTTTACACCGATCTGTTTTGTCTCTTTATCCTATCTTTATCCTACGTGTATCCTACGTGTATCCTACGTGTATCCTACGTGTATCCTACGTGTATCCTACGTGTATCCTACGTGTATCCTACGTGTCCGGTAGGAAAAAATTTACAAAGTTAGGTGTTTTTTTTGAGTAGTGGTTTGGGAGGAGAGAGGAGGTGTGAGTGAGAAGAAAGTATGTATGTGGTGAGAAGGAGTATGATGGAGTGAGAAATTATTTATTTGGAGATAAAAAAAATCCCCCGTTAAGGACGAGGGAACCTAATGTTTTCACAACGGAATAATCCTTATTGTGAATTGCTTCAAAATTGTATGGCAAATATAGATATAAAAAATGAAATTCTAAAAGAATTAACACTTTTTATGTTTGTATTTTGCAAAAATCACATTATTTTTGCTACAAAGCATTAAATTTGATTGAGTTTATTTGATTCATTTATATTACATTTGTAGTAATAAAAAAATATATACAATGAAGAAGATTTTAGGATTAGATTTGGGTACGAATAGTATTGGATGGGCAGTGGTGAATGCAGATGAAAATGGCAATCCTATTGGTATAGACGGAATGGGTAGTAGGATTATACCGATGGATGCTGCTACTTTAGGTGATTTTGATCGTGGAATTTCTATCTCGCAAACAGCGGAAAGAACACGCCTGCGTGGGGTTCGTCATTTGTTGGAGAGATGCTTGTTGCGTAGAGAACGTTTGCATCGAGTACTTGATATTCTTGGATTCTTGCCATCTCATTATTTGCAGGCCTTGAACCGTTATGGCCAAATCAAGGAAGGTGAAGAACCTAAATTGGCTTGGTGTAAAAACTGCATCGGTAAATATGAGTTCTTGTTTGTTGACTCTTTTAATGAGATGTTGGAGGACTTTAAGATGGTGCATCCAGAACTCGCAGGAAAGAAGATTCCGTACGATTGGACTATTTATTATCTTCGTAAAAAAGCTTTAACCCAAAAGATTTCTAAAGAAGAGTTAGCTTGGGTACTCTTGAACTTCAATCAGAAGCGTGGATATTATCAATTACGTGGAGAGGAAGAAGAGACCGTAAGCAACAAGAAAGTGGAATATGTTGCTTTGAAGGTGGTTTCGGTTGAAGATACAGGAGAAAAGCGAGGTAAGGATGTATGGTATAATGTGCATTTGGAAAATGGCTGGATTTATAGACGGACAAGTGATGTGCCTTTGGATTGGGTAGGTAAGATAAAAGAGTTTATAGTAACTACGGACATTAACGAAGATGGTACGCCTAAGAAAGATAAGGATGGAAATGTAAAACGTTCATTCCGTTCGCCTAAAGAAGATGATTGGACTTTGATAAAGGAAAGAACACAATCTGAGATTACAGATTCCGGCAAGACAGTTGGTGCATATATCTACGATTCTATTTTACAAAATCCAAGTCAAAAGGTACGTGGTAAACTGGTACGTACCATTGAGCGAAAATTCTATAAAGAAGAATTGAAAAGAATTGTAGATAAGCAGACTGAATATCATCCGGAGTTGCAGAACGATGAATTGTATAAGGCTTGCATTGAAGAATTATATCCAAGTAATGAGGCATATCGTCTGAATATTGCAAACAGAAATTTCACATATCTGTTTGTGGATGATATCTTGTTTTATCAGCGTCCGTTGAAAACTAAGAAATCATTGATAGCCAATTGTCCATACGAAGAACACATTGGTATTGATAAAGCAACTGGTGAAGAAAAGAAGTATGGTGTGAAATGCATTGCCAAATCACATCCTTTGTACCAAGAATTTCGTCTATGGCAATTCTTGAGCAATTTGCGTATCTATAAAAAAGGATTGGCAGATGATGTAGATGTGACACAAGATTTCTTGAAGACTGAAGAAGATTATGTTGCTTTGTTTGATTGGTTGAACGAGAAAAAGACGATTACTCAGAAATCTTTCTTGAAATATCCAGCATTTGGTTTGAAAAAAGATGCGGATAATTATCGTTGGAATTATGTAGAAGACAAGGAGTATCCATGTAATGAAACTCGTGCTCAGTTATTGTCGTATTTATCCAAGGCCGGTATTTCGTCGGACTTCTTGACAGCAGAATTGGAAGAAAGATTGTGGCATCTGCTATATTCCATTGATGATAAGCAGGAATTGGGTAAGGCATTGCATAAGTATGCTGAAACATACTCTTTGGACGATTCGTTTGTAGAGACATTCCAGAAGTTCCCACCATTCAAGAAAGAATATGGAGCATATTCAGCCAAGGCAATCAAGAAATTATTGGCTTTGATGAGAATGGGTAAATATTGGGCGGAAACAACCATTGATGATGAAACTCGCATTAGAATTGAAAAGATAGTAACGGGTGAGTATGATGAAAAGATAAAGAATAGAGTCAGAGAGAAAGCTATCCACTTTACGGATGTATCACAATTTAAGGGACTACCATTGTGGTTGGCATGTTATGTAGTTTACGGTCGCCATTCGGAAACAAAGGATATAGCAAAATGGGAATCGCCGGACGATTTGCAGAAATATTTGGATTCTTTCAAACAACACTCTTTGCGTAATCCGATTGTAGAGCAAGTCATTACGGAAACCATGCGTACGGTTCATGATATATGGGCACAATATGGTATCATTGATGAAATCCATGTGGAGCTTGGCCGTGAAATGAAAAATCCGGCAGACAAGCGTAAGAAGATGACTCAACAAATAGCCGACAATGAAAATACTAATCTCCGTATTAAAGCTTTGTTGATGGAGTTTGCTAATCCGGAATTTGAGATAGAAAACGTTCGTCCATATTCACCAAGTCAACAAGATATATTGCGTATCTATGAAGAAGGTGTTTTGGATAGTGTAGATAACATACCGGAAGAGATTGACAATGTATTGAAGAAGTTCAAAGAAAGCGATGTAAAGAAACGTCCTACAAGAAGTGAAGTTCTCCGATACAAGTTGTGGTTAGAACAGAAATATCGCTCACCATACACAGGGCAGCCTATACCATTGGCTAAATTGTTTACTTCTGCATATGAGATTGAGCATGTGATTCCTCAATCCCGCTATTTTGATGATTCATTCTCGAATAAAGTGATATGTGAATCGGAAGTAAATAAATTGAAAGATAATCAGTTGGGATTTGAATTTATAAAGAAACATCATGGCGAAAAAATAGAGTTATCATTTGGTAAGGTGGTGAAAATCTTTACAGAGGAAGAATATGAACAGTTTGTAAAAGACCATTATGGTCGGAATCGTGCAAAGATGCGTAAACTGTTGATGGATTCTATTCCTGAAGAGTTCATCGCACGGCAATTGAATGATAGTCGTTATATAAGTAAGGTTGTAAAGGGGCTATTGTCAAACATTGTTCGTGAAGAAGGAGAAGAAGAATCTATATCCAAGAATGTAATTGTCTGTACGGGTGGTGTTACTGATCGTTTGAAAAAGGATTGGGGACTGAATGATAAATGGAATGAACTAATTCTCCCACGATTCCAACGCCTTAATGAGATTACAGGAACTAATTCCTTTACTGCGATAAATAGTGAGGGACATCTTATTCCTTCAATGCCACTTGAATTGCAAAAAGGATTTAATAAAAAACGCATAGATCATCGCCATCATGCAATGGACGCTATAGTGATAGCTTGTGCGAATAGAAATATAGTGAATTATTTAAACAACGAATCGGCAAGTTCAAAAGCCCAAACTTCAAGATACGATTTGCAAAAAGTCTTGTGTGAAAAGGTAAAGACTGATTCTAATGGTAACTACAAGTGGACAATAAAGAAACCATGGACTAACTTTGCAGAAAATGTATATTCAACTTTAAATAATACAATAGTTAGCTTTAAGCAAAATCTGCGTGTTATCAATAAAGCGACCAATATGTATGTTCGTTTTGAGGATGATAAGAAGAATCTTGTTAAGCAAGAAGGTACTAATTGGGCTATCCGTAAACCGATGCACAAGGATACGGTATTTGGAGAAGTGAATTTGAGAAAAATCAAGGTTGTATCATTGAATGAGGCGATAAAGAATCCTTCGAGGATTGTAGAGAAAGAATTTAAGGCAAAACTTTCATCTTTATTAATGCAAGGTTATGATGCAAAGAAAGTAAAGAAGTATTTTGAAACTAATAAGGATATCTGGCAAGATATCAACTTATCCAAGATAGCAGTTTATTATTTTACCAAGGAAACCAAGGATAGATATTTTGCTACAAGAAAATCTTTGGATACAAGTTTCAATAAAAAGAAAATCGAGGAGAGTGTAACGGATACGGGTATTCAGAAGATATTGTTGCGTCATTTGGAGTTGAAGGAAAATAATCCGGAACTAGCTTTTTCTGCCGATGGTATTGATGAAATGAACCGTAATATTATAGGATTGAATGGTGGTAAGTTTCATCAACCTATATTAAAAGTGCGTTATTATGAAGAGGCTAATAAGTTTGCGATTGGAGAAAAAGGAAATAAGTTTTCAAAGTTTGTAGAAGCAGATGATGGAACAAACCTTTATTTTGCTATTTATGAAGAAAAGGAAATGGATAGTATATCTAAAAAACTTACACCAAAACGAGCGTTTGCAACAATTCCATTAAAAGCTGTAATAGAAAGAAGAATACAAGGATTGTCGCCTGTTCCAGTTGATTATGATGGAAAGGAATTAAAGTTTTTCTTATCGCCTAATGATTTGGTATATGTACCTACTATTGAGGAAATAAATAGTAGTAAAATAAATCTTCCATTGGATTGTAATAGGTTATATAAAATGGTTTCTGCAAATAAAAAACAATGCTTTTTCATAAAAGGAAATGTAGCGAGTTCAATTATAAATAAATATGAATATTCTTCTTCTAATAAAATGGAACGTGCTATAACCGGTGAAATGATAAAAGAAGTTTGTATACCTGTGAAAGTAGATAGATTGGGTCGTATAATTAAACTCGGATATTAATTATGGAACAACTAGATAAAGGACAAATCATCCTCTATCAGACTGCTGATGGGGAAAGCAAGATTGAAGTAACGTTGTCTAATGACACCGTTTGGTTGACCATCGACCAAATGGCAGAGTTATTTCAGCGAAACAAATCGACTATTTCAAGGCATGTAAAGAATGTGTTTGAAGAAGGAGAGTTGAGTAAGGAAGTGGTTGTTGCAAAATTTGCAACAACCACTCAACATGGTGCTATTGAGGGAAAATATCAAACTCATTTGGTTGATTATTACAACCTCGACATGATAATCAGCATAGGTTATCGTGTAAATTCATACCGTGGTGTGCAATTTCGCATTTGGGCTACTCAAGTGTTGAAAGAGTTCTTGATAAAAGGATTTGCACTGAATGATGAGATATTGAAGAATGCAGGGAGAGGAAACTATTTCGACGAACTCCTTTCACGTATTCGCGATATCCGTTCTTCTGAAAAAATATTTTATCGGAAAGTATTGGAAATATATGCACTGAGCATTGATTATGATCCTCGTACAGAAGTGACTAGACAGTTCTTTGCCACCGTGCAAAACAAAATGCATTTTGCTGTGCATGGACACACAGCAGCTGAAGTGATATACAATCGAGCAGATGCTGAAAAAGATTTTATGGGTTTGACTACATGGACAGGTATGTTGCCTAAAAAGAACGATGCGGAATATGCCAAAAATTACTTGAATGAAGATGAATTGGACACCTTAAACCGTATAGTTAATCTTTATCTTGACTTTGCTGAACTGCAAGCAAAGAATCATACACCTATGTATATGAAAGATTGGATTCAGAAATTGGATGATTTCTTAACGCTATCAGGAAAAGAACTGCTAAGTCATGCAGGGAGCGTCTCGGCAGAAATGGCAAAGATAAAAGCGGATAGTGAATATGACCGTTTCAAAGAACGTACGCAATATCAACTCTCACCGGTAGAACTGCATTTCATAGAAAACTTTGAACGGGAACAAAAGAAACTCAAAGGATAGTTACCATGATTAAAAAGACCCTCTATTTTGGAAATCCAACTTACTTGTCGCTTAAGCAGGGACAATTGGTGATTAAGATGCCGGAGGTGGAACGGAATGATACTTTGCCTGAGAGTTTTAAGAAACAGGCAGAAGTAACTAAACCTATAGAGGATATTGGAGTGGTAATTCTTGACCATAAGCAAATCACCATCACCTCGGGCGTGATGGAGGCTTTGTTGGAGAATAATTGTGCGGTGATTACGTGTGATAGTCGGAGTATGCCTGTGGGACTGATGTTGCCTCTTTGTGGAAATACTCTACAGAATGAGCGTTTTCATCATCAGATTGAGGCTTCTGTTCCCTTGAAGAAACAGTTGTGGCAACAGACTATACAGGCTAAGATTAATAATCAGGCTTCAGTGTTGGCTACTTGTCGTAATGAAGAGGTGAGGTGTATGCGTGTGTGGGCAAAGGATGTGCGTAGTGGAGATCCGGATAATTTAGAGGGTAGGGCAGCTGCGTATTATTGGAAATATCTTTTCGGACAACATATAGCAGGGTTTACACGGGATAGAGATGGAGTGCCTCCAAACAATTTGTTAAATTATGGTTATGCCATTTTGCGTGCAGTGGTGGCAAGGGCATTGGTGGGGAGTGGCTTGCTCCCAACATTGGGAATACATCACCACAATCGATATAATGCGTATTGTCTGGCGGATGATATTATGGAGCCTTATCGTCCTTATGTGGATGAATTAGTGTATGGTGTAGTGAAGAATAAGGGGCTACCAACGGGCGAGCTTACTCGTGAGTGGAAGGCTGAATTATTGGTTATTCCAGCGATAGACGTTGTGATTCAGGGGCGGCGTAGTCCATTGATGGTGGCGGTGTCACAAACAACTGCTTCTCTATATAAGTGTTTTAGTGGTGAACAACGCAAGATAATTTATCCGGAGAAATAGACATTCTTTATGCAACGACTGAGTGAATATCGCATTATGTGGGTACTTGTGTTTTTTGACCTTCCAACCGAAACCAAGAAAGACCGCAAGGCTTATGCGGAATTTCGGAAGAATCTTGTGCGAGATGGATTCACTATGTTTCAGTTCTCCATCTATATGCGACATTGTGCAAGTCAGGAGAATGCTGCTGTACACATTAAGCGAGTGAAGTCGTTTTTACCAGAATATGGTCAGGTAGGGATATTGTGTATAACTGACAAACAATTTGGTAATATAGAACTTTATTTCGGTAAAAAAGAGAAGACGATGTCTGCACCAGGACAACAACTTGAACTTTTTTGAAATAATAAATCCCGCTTGAAAGGCGGGATTCACTATTATAGCAACTACTTTTTTTCTTGCATGATAAGCTTTGTAAGGCTTTGTTTCTCACTGCTTTACTCATAGTGAGTTGTTGCTAATAATGCAAAGATACAATTTTGAAAGCAATTCACAACACTATTAATAATGCGCCACAGATGTTGGGGTTGTTGCTAATAATGCAAAGATACAATTTTGAAAGCAATTCACAACTCAATCATGCCCGAGGCTACCTACGGATTGTTGTTGCTAATAATGCAAAGATACAATTTTGAAAGCAATTCACAACGC
>JAGCLD010000040.1 GCA_017647145.1 Paludibacteraceae bacterium | reverse complement strand
GTGGCGACCATAGCATTTGGAATGGTGATTGACAAGCCGGACGTCCGATTTGTAATCCACTATGATATGCCCAAATCACTCGAAGGATACTATCAAGAAACTGGTAGAGCCGGTAGAGATGGAGGAGAAGGACATTGCTTGGCATTCTATTCTGATAAGGATTTAGATAAATTGCGCAAATTCATGCAGGGTAAGCCGGTGGCTGAACAAGAAATTGGTAACCAACTCTTGTTTGAAACGCAAACCTATGCAGAAACGGTAGTGTGTAGAAGAAAAATATTGTTACACTACTTTGGTGAAGAATATAAAGAAGATAATTGTGATAACTGTGATAATTGTAAAAAACATTATAAAATGATAGACGCATCTGAATTATTGGCCTTAGTCATTGAGACTTCTTTGATGCTTAAAGAAAAATTTAAGGCAGAACAAATTGTAAATATATTAAAAGGAAATGACACAGCTGAAGTGATTTCCTATAAACACGATGAATTAGAATGCTTTGGCGCTGCTGAAGACCAAGACGAAACTATCATCTACACCATCATTAGACAAGCAATGTTAGACGGCTATATCCAAAAAGATATTGAGTCCTATGGTGTGTTGAAGATTACGGCAGCCGGAAAACAATTCCTTAAAAAACCACAACCTTTCAAAATACCAATCGAAGACGAAGACGAAGATCCGGAAGATTCTATGGCAAAGTCCGCGTCTGCATGTAGTGCGGCCGATGATGTACTCTTTGGTATCCTCAAGGACCTCAGAAAGAAGATGTCTAAAAAGATGGAAGTACCTCCATTTGTCATCTTCCAAGACCCTTCATTGGAAGCCATGGCCACAAGTTATCCCATCACCATTGATGAACTGCAAAACATACCGGGAGTAGGGGCAGGAAAAGCAAAAAGATACGGAAACGAGTTTGTGACCATTATTAAGCAGTATGTTCAAGAGAATGATATAATCAGACCTGAAGACCTTAGAGTCAAAACAGTCGCTAATAAGTCTAAACTCAAAGTTTCTATCATTCAAGCTATTGATAGAAAAGTGGATCTTGATGACTTGGCGCTCTCTAAAGGATTAGACATCTACGAACTCCTCACAGAGATAGAAGCTATCGTCTATTCTGGTACGAAAATCAACATTGACTACTTCTTGGAAGAAATCATGGACATTGATAAAGAAGAAGAGATCTTTGAATATTTCAAAACAGCCGAAACTGACAAAGTGGAAGACGCTTTGAATGAATTAGGAGAAGATGACATCTCCGAAGTCGATGTCAGATTAGTACGCATCAAGTTCCTCTCTGAAATAGGCAACTAAATCTCGCTACATCAGCAGGATGAGCTGTGTCTAACCCATCTACACTACTGCTGAATGTAAGGGAAAGAGGCAGAAGTACAAAGGAAAATTTGCTTATTCAAAGAAAAGTTCGTACATTTGCACACGCAAACCAATATGATGCGCACGTGGCGTAATTGGTAGCCGCGCTAGACTTAGGATCTAGTGTCGAGAGACGTGGGGGTTCGAGTCCCTTCGTGCGCACAACAAAAGCCAAACTCATGACGAGTTTGGCTTTTGTTATTCTTGCGTGCTTCTCTCTGCTTTCTGTGTGACTACAAAGAAAATATTGCTGTCCGCTAAAATATCTACTTTTACCCATGTTGGCAGGGTGGACAAAAATACAAAAAAAGGTGTACCCGCGCGGATACACCCTTATGATATTGAGAAAATCCTCAATGCATTATTTTATAACACATCTGATTTCTTATAAATTTGCATTGCTGCGTTGTTGTCTTTAAAGAGGAAGATAATGTAATCTTTAGGACCTACATAGCAATTCATTTCTGCTTGACTGTTAGCATCATTCTTTACATAACCAGCAGCTTCTAAGGTGGTTGCATAGTTGATTAAAGCATCTCCCTTAAAGGTAATGATATACATACCACTTACCCAAGTTTGATTGCCGGCTTGCTTTTGAGTAGTTACTACTTCATATTCAACTGCTGGTTCAGGAATGCTTTCTGTAGTTTGGAAGAATGATTGAATGTCAGCATTGATTTGCTCCCATTGACTTTGTTGGATTGGGTCGTCAGTGCTTGGATCATCAGTGCCAGGTTGATCTGTTTGAGGTTCATCACCATTTGGTTGGTTTTGTGGTTCGCAAGAACTAAAAGTAAAAGCCGCTACTACGAGCGCAGCCATCATAAATAAAAAACTCTTTTTCATGTGATTGATAGTTTTAAGATTATAAATTAGTTGTATTGTTGTTTCTGTTTATATATAATACGCACGCAATCTGCATGCCAAAGGAATTTGTAACTTTCCAACTGCGAAGATACTACAAAAACTCAATACACAAAATATCTAAACAGTTTCTTAATAGATATATTTACTAAATAATTGTTAAATTTACTATCCTAACGAATTTTAAGCCTGACATTACCCCCTTTATACAATACAACATCACACAAGATAAATATTTTTATGAAATATATTGTTATTATTTAGTACTTGGTATTGCAAAGTACCAAATAATACATTATCTTTGCAAAAAAAATTAAAGGACTATGATTGACAATTTACGTTCACAGATGAAGAAGGGCTTACTGGAGTATTGTATCCTGCTTATCCTGCAATACGAACCGATGTATGCCACGGAAATATTGGAGTGTCTGAAAGTTGCACAACTGGTAGTGGTGGAGGGAACGCTCTATCCATTGTTATCAAGATTAAAAAACGTCGGTGTGTTGGCTTACTATTGGCAGGAATCACCGGCAGGACCACCAAGAAAATACTTCAAAATAACACCGGAAGGTGAATTGCTCCTACAAGAATTAGAAAAAGAGTGGGGGGCAATGCAAAGCACCATACAATCACTACACGCGAATAATAACGAATAAAAAATAAACGGATATGAAAAAAACACTCACCGTAAATTTAAACGGCACTGTATTTCACATGGATGAAGATGCTTATTTGCAACTTCATGACTATCTCAATGCGGTAAGGGAAAGCTTAGACCTATCTGATGATAAGGATGAAATTATGGCGGATATAGAAGCACGTATTGCTGAACTTATCACGGAAGAATATGAACAACGAAATGCTTCCATAGCAACGGTGGAAATGCTAAAACGCATCATGACCAGAATGGGTGAACCGAAAGACTATGCCATGGAAGGAACTGCGGACAGCTCAAATACTACAAGCAAATCGCGCCGACACTATTACCGTGATATGGATAATGCCATGTTGGGAGGTGTGGCTGCAGGATTAGCTGCATTGCTAGGATGGGAGGCTTTATGGATAAGATTGATTTTTGTGGCACTTATATTATTAGGACAAGGATGGCCTGTGGTGCTCTATCTGCTGATGTGGATAATTGCCGAACCGGCACGTACAGTGGCACAAAAGTTAGAAATGAAAGGAGAACCTGTCACTATCAACACCATTCAAGAGGGGTTTAATGAAATGGCAAAACAAACACCCTCTCTTTCTCGAAAAGTGATGAGAATAATAGGCATTGTCCTTAAGGTGGGTTTCTTTGCAGTAGCGGGTTTCTTTGCTTTCATTGCACTGATTGTAATGGGAGCCATTATGCTGGCTTTTATGGGAGTGTCAATGGGCTTTCTGGGAGCCGGAATAGGAACAATGGGAGCACTATCGGCAATGTTCATGGATGGGACTGGGCTATTAGCAATGTTACAACCATGGCAGGCACTAATGTGTCAAGTCTCTATTATTCTGTTGTGCGTATGTCCATTGATTATTATCATTGCTGGATGTATCAACTTATTAACTAAAAGACGTTGGACAGGGAAAAAATTTAATCTCTCTTTCTGTCTGGTGTGGCTGCTATCACTCTGCACACTGATGTTTGCATTGATCTCCTCTGTGGGACTGAGACAAAAAATGATAGACATGGCACTGCATAGCGACACATGGGATGATGATACCTCTATGCCACTTTCCACAATGGCGTATGAAGTAATGCAACTCGAAGCCTTTAACGCTATTGAAACTGATGGAGTGGTGTCTGTCATCCTCGCTAATGGACCAGAACAAACTGTGTCTGTCAGACCGGCAATGATGGCACACTGTGTACAAGTGAAAGATAGTACATTGATGGTCTCCAATATGCAAAAAGCAAAGATGGAGCTACTTGTCACTACACCTTCCATTGATCAGCTAAGCTTGGCAGGAGCATGCCTACTGCAGAGTCGTGATTTGCTACATACATCTACTTTGTCTATCTTTGCTGAAGGAGCTGCAAATATTGATGTGGAGATGTTGGTGGAGCGACTCTCACTGGATGTAGCGGGTGCTTCAAAGGTGGAACTGAAAGGTAATGCACAACAAGCGGAGTTTGCTTTGAAAGGTGCTGTTGATTTGGATGCGGATGAACTGGCTTTAGGAACACTCGACCTAAAGATGGAAGGCGCTGCGGATGCTGAGGTGTGGGTAAAAGATTCCTTGGCGGTGAGTGCAAATGGCTTCTCACAAATCACATATAAAGGCAATCCGGTGATGGTAAAAGAAGAAACGTCTTGGGGTGTGAAACTGAGAAGAGAACGTGACTAATCACACAAGAACATCATAGGCTTGACGAAGTAAAAGAAGATTCTTAGTAAATAGTGGATATGAAGATTATTATTGATAAATATGTCCCTTTCATAGAGGGAGTGTTAGAACCTTATGCGGAAGTGATATACGCTGACCCGGTCGACATAAACCCGAATACTGTGAAAGATGTGGATGCCCTTATTGTGCGTACAAGAACAAAGTGTAACGAGAGCTTGCTCAAAGATTCTAAGGTGCGTTTTGTGGCTACGGCTACTATTGGCTACGACCATATTGATGCTGCCTATTGTGAGCAACAAGGTATAGCGTGGCAAAATGCGGCGGGATGTAATGCAACAGCCGTAAAACAATATGTGGGAGCGGCAATACAACATTTTGCTAAGTGCTTCCAAATGGACTTAACCACTAAGACTCTGGGCATTGTTGGTGTAGGACATGTAGGTAAATTAGTGGAGAAGATGGCGCGCGAATGGGGTATGAAGGTGCTCTGTTGTGACCCTCCGCGAGCAAAAAAAGAAGGACAAATAGGATTTGTAGCTCTGAATGAACTGGCTGAAAGAGCGGATATAATCACATTTCACACTCCACTGCAAAGACACGGACAAGACAAAACATACCATATCTGTGATGCTGATTTCTTGGCGCTGCTTAAACCGGATGCGTGTATCATCAACGCAGCAAGAGGGGGAATTATAGATGAGGATGCTTTACTACAGACGCATTATCCTCAAAGAGCAATCATAGACTGTTGGGAAGGAGAACCTAATCTTAATCTTACCCTCTTGGAACGAGTGCTGTTAGGAACATTCCACATTGCGGGCTATTCATTGTTGGGTAAAGTGAATGCCACAACGCAAAGTGTACAGGGATTGGCACGCTGTTTTGGATTAGACGACTTATATGACTGGAAAGCACCGCTCCCGGAGGGATATGACCCGGATGCATTCTATGACATACAAGCGGATGATAAGGCTTTAAGGGCTACTCCACATCTTTTCGAGTCAATGCGCGACTCATATCCTTTGCGCTAATATGACCCATAAATGATGTCTCGTAGATTATTTCTCTATGAAACATCATAGCAATACACCACAAGAGAGATAAACAAGTTGTGAAATATATCTAAGCAACTTTGTATATCTCGCTTGTTTGCATTAACTTTGCCTACGTTGAATTGATATGAACGTATGAGAAAGTGGAATTTTAAGCGACGCGCCAAACAACATGAGAGACAACGCAAGGAATTTGTCTCTTATGCGAAAATCAAGCAAGTGATGGTGTTGTTTGAGAGTGTGGGGGAAAAGGAAGACCAGGTTTATCACGACATAATCCGTCAACTCAAAGAGGATGGAATGCAAGTGAAGGCTTTTGCCTATATGGAAAAAAGCAAGAACACAATGTATCACCATGACGACATTACCATTCTGGAGAAAAAACAGATTGGATGTATGCATGTTCCCGAAGAACAAATAATACAGCAACTTAAAAATACAGTATGTGATGTCTTGTTTGACTTTACAATGCACACTGTGTTGCCTTTGCAATATGTCATGCTCTATGTAGATGCAAAATGTAGAGTGGGAGTGAAATGCGATAAATTGTTGAAACCTGATTTCATGATTGAATGGGAAGAAAATAGCCATAAGGAACGCTCATTAAATAATGATGAAGTGAAATTTTTATTCAATCAAATGTTATTTTACTTAAAAACTATTCGCACAACACTCTAAAAAAATGTATCTTTGCAGATGAAATGCTGAGTACGTGATAGAGTACAACTGCTAGTTACAATATCAGAAGAAAGTAGAGTTTATGCAAAACGAGTTAAGAGGTATGGGGGTTGCGTTGGTCACACCATTCACGGTGGATGGCGCTATTGATTTTGATGCATTAAAACGACTGGTTGAATATCAAATCGCCAATGGGACGGATTATCTCGTTGTGCTGGGAACTACAGCTGAAACACCTACACTCACTGAACAAGAAAAACAGGATGTCATACAAACTGTTGTCTCAGTTGCTAAGGGACGTGTGCCATTAGTATTGGGAATGGGAGGCAACAACACACAACAACTGATCAATACTATCCGCCATAGTGAGTTTGCTGGCATAGATGCACTACTCTCTGTCACACCTTACTATAACAAACCATCCCAAGAAGGACTGTATCGACATTATGAAGCAGTATCTAAAGCATCTCCTCTTCCCATTGTGCTCTATAATGTGCCGGGACGTACAGGCGTGAATATGCAGGCTGAGACAACACTTCGATTGGCACATGACTTCAAGAATATTGTAGCTATAAAAGAGGCGTCTGGCAATTTCACCCAGATAGACGATATTATTAAGAATAAACCGGAGCACTTCTCTGTTATCTCGGGTGATGATGGCATCACATATCCTTTAATCACAGCTGGTGCAGTAGGGGTGATATCGGTGATTGGTAATGCCTTCCCACGTGAATTTAGTAGAATGGTAAGACTGGCATTAGCGGGAGATTACCAGCATGCTTTGCTGATTCACCATCAGTTTACTGAGTTAATCAAATTACTCTTCGTAGAAGGTAATCCTGCCGGGGTAAAAAGCATGTTAGCAGCGATGGGATTTATCGAAAATAGACTACGTCTTCCGTTGGTGCCTACCACTATAACAACCTACGAAAAAATACGTCGTGTATTAGACCAATTAGACATCAAAGCCTAATTACCAACCCAATATCCCCTCACATACAACTACTAATCGCACTGTCGCCCTAAGTAGGGGGACGAGGCAATTTATTGCCGGAGGGGGTATGTCTTATGTAAAATTGCGACAAAGCGGGAAAGGCAAGGGGTAGGCTACCAAAGGTCGGGAATCCAAAGGTCGGGAATGGAGCAGAATCCAGCTTGCTTGAATTATGCCGAGCGAGAGCAATTTATTTAAACGTCGTGCCATGTCTGCATTCAATCATTTCATCACTAGGCTCCTAGAAAACTAGTTCCTTAGCCTCTATCTCAAACTCCATTAAATAATTTTACACCCAAAAGCATTACTTATTGATTTTTTTGTATATATTTGCTCCTTGAATGCCATCACATAATCCAAGCGTGGAGGATGGCAAGACATTGTGGAAATTTATTAACAAGCGTTTGCTGTTATTCGGAACTGCTTCAAGAACCTAGGAAATTCAAGAACTAACTCACCGAAGGAATAAGTCGCAAATGTCTGTGCGTTATGCATGGGCGTGATTTATCTGGTGTGTTTAGGCTTCCTAGGGCCGTTGAAGCATGGATGAGGACCGTCCATGTTTTTTTGTGCCCTTCGTTAGCCTACCTCCGAAGATAAGCAATACGCCATGAAACGCACAGACTATGGCTAACAAAAACCTAAACAATGCCAAGATTGCGAAGAAGGATGAATTTTATACGCAACTGACGGACATTGAAAGGGAGTTGCAGCATTACTGGCAGCACTTTAAGGATAAGGTGGTGCTCTGTAATTGCGATGACCCTTATGAAAGCAATTTCTTCAAGTATTTCGCATTACGGTTTAATCAATTGGGATTAAAGAAACTTATCTGCACGTGCTATAACGGTTCACCGGTTCAAGGAAATGAACTGATGATTGACTTTGGCGATTTCTCTGAAGAACCAAAGAAGATAGCCTATAAAGTAGAGATAACGGAAGTGAAAGACCTGAATGGTGATGGAGCTGTTGACCTCAGCGATGTTCGTTACTTATTGCAGAATGATAGGAACGCAATTTCTATCTTGAAGACAGGTGACTTTCGTGACCCTGAATGCATAGAATTGCTGAAGCAAGCAGATATAGTTGTTACTAATCCGCCTTTCTCTTTGTTTAGGGAGTATATTGGGCAGTTGATAGAGTATAACAAAAAGTTTTTAGTAATAGGACCATATAATGCGATAACCTATAAGGAAATATTTCCTCTTATTCAACATAATAGACTTTGGTTAGGGTATGGCTTCCATGCAGGGAATGCATACTTTAAGATACCAGATGATGCTATTAAAGAATATGCAAACGGAGTCTTTAATGAATGTACAGGATTAGTAAAATTTCGTAACTGTACTTGGTATACCAATATAGATCATGTAAAACGTCATGAAGAATTAGATTTGGTATGTAGGTATTCACCAGAAGAATATCCTCACTATGACAATTATGATGCAATAGATGTTAGTAAGACAGCAGATATACCTTGCGATTATAATGGAGTGATGGGAGTACCGATTACTTTCTTGGACAAGTATAATCCAAATCAATTTGATATTATAAAATTTAGAAAAGGAGATGACGATAAAGATTTACGAGTAAATGGAAAGTGCCCTTATTTCCGTATCTTAATCCGTAACAAACACCCACAAAAGATATGATAGACAACGAAAGAATGACAATCAAGCAGATTGAGGTAACCGTTGGCGAGATAACCAAAGGCTACATCAACAACGACGAACTGGGAGTAAGAGGCTATGACGGTCGTTTGGATATCCGCCCTCCTTACCAGCGTGAGTTCATATACAACGAGAAAGAACAACAGGCTGTGATAACTACGGTGTTGAATGGCTATCCACTGAACGTGATGTATTGGGTGAAGCGTAGTGAGGATGCAGAATGCCCATACGAGGTGATGGACGGTCAGCAGAGGACTCTGTCGCTCTGCGAATATGTGGCAGGAAAGTTCTCGTATGATTTTAAGAACTTCTTCAATCAGCCAGAGGATATACAGAAGCGCATACTGGACTATAAATTGACGGTATATGTGTGCGAAGGTAAGGCATCAGAGAAACTGAACTGGTTTCAGACCATCAACATAGCCGGCAAGCCCCTGAATGAGCAGGAGATCAATAATGCTATCTTTGCTGGGCCGTTTGTGTCGGACGCCAAGAAGCATTTCTCTAAGAGCAACTGTGGAGCATACCGCTTGGGCAAGGACTTGGTGAATGGCACACCTATTCGTCAGGACTTCTTGAAAAAAGCTCTTGAGTGGATGGCTGAGCATGAGACGCGCGAGGGACATCGCATGAGTGCTGTGCAGTATATGGCTGACCATCAGCATGACCCTAATGCCAACAACCTGTGGTCTTATTTTCAGACTGTTCTGAACTGGGCTATCACAAACTTTGATATGAAGAAGTTTCGTAAGATAATGAAGGGACTCGACTGGGCTTGGCTTTACGACAAATATGGCAAAGAAACGCTTGACACAGTGGAATTGGGTAAGCAGATTTCAGTACTTATGCGAGATAGCGAAATACAGAAACAGCAGGGCATAATACCATACGTGCTGACAGGTGACGAGCACTACCTTGACCTGAGAGCATTCCCAGAGGATATAAAACTTGCAGTATGGGAGAAGCAGAACCACATCTGCCTTGTTTGTGGTAAGGAATTTGACTACGAGTTTATGGAAGGCGACCATATAACTCCTTGGCGGGAGGGTGGCAGAACAGTAGTCGAAAACTGCCAAATGCTCTGCCGAGAATGTAACAGACGAAAAGGAGTAAAGTAAAGGAGTATTAGTGGCTTGTCTTTATGTGTATTTAGATTTTTACCGGACAACAATAATACACACTCTCTTCTGTATTCCATAACTAACCATTGCTTATCCTATGCTTATTCTTGTGGATTTATAACTCTGTCAACACGATGAGTGGAGTAGGAGGGTAATTCTTACAATATAATAAAAGCCCAACCTTTCAGTTGAGCTTTTATTGTAGTGTGGAATAGGGTAGTCTATTCGTTGCTTAATGCGTCATATTCTTTTTCCATACCTAAACGGTAGTAAAGATTCATCAAGATGCGTTTGTTGTCGTAGTCATCTTTGTTCATTTCATATGCTTTCTCAAAGTATGGAAGTGAGCGTTTGAATAAGTCGTTCATTTCTTTCTCAGCTTTAGTGTAAGCATCTACGTCTTTTGCATCAAGGTTGAGAGCTGCATCGTTCACTTTTACAGCTTGGTTGTAGAACACACGACCCATACCAGCGTAAGCATCTACCAAGTCAGGTTTAAGTTCTACAGCTTTCTCAAAGGCTTTAAGTGCTTCGTCATAGTTACCTAATGATTCAGCCATATTACCTTTCACATAGTGGTAGTCTGCCACCATTGGTTCAGCTGCGATAGCAGCGTTAAGGTATGATAATGCTTCTTCGTTTTGGTTAGTAAATACGAAGTGGTTAATCAAGTTTTGCAAAAACCATGGTTCTTTTGGGAACAATTGAATACCTTGCTTGAGGGTAGCTACATAGTTAGCAGTGTCTTTCATTGCTACATATTCTTGATAAAGCAATTGATAGACTGTCATTGCTTCATAGTTGTCATCTTTCAAGTCTTCCAAGGTTGCGATAGCTTCTTTAGACATACCTGCATTTGATGCAGCCAATGCACTAAAGTATTTAATCATTTTGTAAGTAGAGTCTTGTGGAACTTGTTTTTGTGATTTCTCATCAGCAAACATCTCTAACTTAGGAATATCCAAATAACGTTTAAACACGTTGTAAGCTCCAGCATAGTCTTTGTTGTTTTCAAAGAGATAAGCACCATAGCTAATTAAGTTAGTTTGGTTGGTGAAATAGTTCACTATTTTTGATTTTACATCGCGACGAACTTTAGTGTTGACTTTTCCTTTTTCATCAGGAATCTGTCCTAATTCATCTGCTTTTATGAAGTAGTCATATGATTCTACGACAACTTGTCCTTTTCTTGCTTCGTCAATGCTTTGTCCGTATTGAGCAGCAAGTGTCATGGCTTCGTTTTCAAGGTAACCGATGAGTCCGGCTACATACCATGTGTTAGGATCGTTTTTAGTTGTTTCATCTACGAGGGCAGCCTTGATCAATTCGCGAGCGCCATCAAAGTCTGGTTCTTCTGAGTAAGCTTTGGTTTTTGCTTTGCTTACGTTAGCTTTTTGAGCGAAGATATTGCCGCTCACTAAAGCAAGTGCTAGTAATAAAACTACTTTTTTCATAACGTTTTTTTATTTGGGTTATTGTTGTTCGTTTGTATTAGTTGTTTCGTTGTTGTCTGTTGACGCTTCTCCGGCAGTGTTTTCTTCTTCCTGTTCTGATACAACTTTGCAGACTGATGCTATCACATCGTTGCGTTTCTCAAGGTTGATTAAGCGTACACCTTGTGTTGCTCGTCCCATTAAGCGAATATCTGCTACGCGCATGCGGATGGTAACGCCGGATTTATTGATAATCATCAAGTCGTTTTCGTCTGTTACGTTTTTGATGCTTACGAGTTTACCGGTCTTTTCTGTTACATTGATGGTCTTCACACCTTTACCACCTCTGTTGGTTACACGGTAGATGGCGATTGGTTCCATGTTTTCATCAAAGACTAATTCTCCGCTTTCATCGCGCTCATCCAAAAGTGTGCGCTTACCATATCCCTTTTCGGAAATGACTAACACACTTTCTTCTGTATTCTTGCTTACACAAATCATGCCAACTACTTCGTCTTGGCCGTCTTCATCTAGTTGCATACCCTTCACTCCGGTTGAAACACGGCCCATTGGGCGAACGGTTGATTCGTTGAAGCGGATGGCTCTACCATTCTTGTTGGCGAGTATCACTTCTGAATTGCCGTCTGTGAGGCGCACTTGAATGAGTTGGTCGTCTTCTTTGATGACGATGGCATTCACTCCGTTTTGACGTGGACGTGAGTAGGCTTCAAGAGAGGTCTTCTTCACAATACCTTGTTTGGTGGCAAACATCAAGTAGTGACTTTGATTATATGCTTCGTCTGTTAATGTTTTCACTTTAATGAAGGCATTTACTTTGTCACCTTGTTCGATGTTCAGCAGGTTCTGAATAGCTCTACCCTTAGAGGTTTTGGCGCCTTCCGGTATTTCATACACTTTGAGCCAGTAACAACGTCCTCTTTGTGTGAAGAAGAGCATGGTGTTGTGGTTAGTAGCAGGGTATATGTATTCAATGAAGTCTTCTTCTCTTGTCTCTCCTCCCTTTGAACCTACGCCTCCACGACCTTGTGTGCGGAATTCGGTCAATGGAGTACGCTTGATGTATCCGAGATGAGAGATGGTGATCACCATTTCATCGTCTGCATAGAAGTCTTCTGGATTGAATTCTTCTGAAGCATAAATGATGTTGGTGCGACGTTCGTCTCCGAATTTTTCTTTTAAGGCAATGGATTCTTCTTTGATGATGTCCATACGCATGGAGACGTTGGCAAGGATTGCTTTTAAGTGGGCAATGGTCTTTTCTAACTCTGCATATTCTTCTTTCAGGTCGTCAATAGCCAAGCCTGTTAATTGACGAAGACGCATTTCCACAATAGCGCGTGCCTGGATGTCGGTGAGCCCAAAGCGCTCCATCAATCTGTTGCGTGATTCTTCCACAGTGCGTGAATCGCGAATGATGTGAATCACTTCGTCAATGTTATCAACTGCAATGATTAATCCTTCTAAAATATGTGCACGTTCTTCGGCTTTTTTGAGTTCAAACTCAGTGCGGCGTGTCACCACTTCAAGACGATGATCCACAAAATGCTTGAGAAGTTCCTTGAGGGTAAGCAATTTCGGACGTCCGTTCACGAGTGCGATGTTGTTTACACTGAAAGATGATTGAAGAGCAGTGTATTTATACAACTTGTTTAATACAACATTAGCGTTTGCGTCGCGCTTGATGTCAATCACAATGCGTGTTCCTAATCGGTTGGTTTGGTCGGAAATACCACTGATACCTTCAATGCGTTTTTCATTAACAAGGTTCGCTATGTTTTGAATCAACTCTCCTCTGATTACTTGGTATGGTATCTCGGTTACAATGATGCGTTCGTGTCCATTGCTTTCTGTCTCGATGTCTACCTTGGAACGTATGATGATGCGGCCTCTACCGGTTTCATAAGCTTCTTTCACACCGGCATATCCGTAAATCGTACCTCCTGTTGGGAAATCAGGTGCTTTGATATAGTGCATGAGCTCGCTTGTCTCAATCTCAGGATTGTCTATGTAAGCCACAATGCCATCCACAATCTCACAAAGGTTGTGAGGAGGCATATTAGTTGCCATACCCACAGCAATACCTGATGAACCATTCACCAATAGGTTAGGTAATCGTGTAGGAAGCACTAACGGCTCGTTGAGTGTGTTGTCGAAGTTGGGTTGAAAATCAACAGTTTCTTTATCAATGTCGCGTAACATCTCTTCGGCTACCTTGCTCAGTCTTGCTTCGGTATAACGCATGGCTGCAGGACTATCGCCGTCGGCAGAACCGAAATTACCTTGACCATCTGCTAAGGTGTAACGCATGGCCCATGGCTGTGCTAAACGTACTAAGGTGCCATAGATACTGCTATCTCCGTGTGGGTGGTACTTACCCATTACTTCACCGACAATACGTGCGGATTTCTTAGTTGGCTTGTCTGAGGTGTTACCCAACTCGTTCATCCCAAACAAAACACGGCGATGTACGGGCTTTAAACCATCGCGAACATCGGGCAGAGCTCTCGCTACAATCACTGACATGGAATAATCGATGTACGATGATTGCATCTCTTCAGCGATGTTCACTTTAATAATTTTGTCATTATCAGTCATTTGTATTCTAATTTAATTACTTTCAAAAAACGCTCTAAATTACTACTTTTTTTGCAAATAGGCAAGAGTAAATGTGATAAATATTTATAGCCTCTTTTTTCTCTTTTTTGAGCTCTGTTTATCTGTGTTTTCAGGCTTTATTACGCTTTCTAACATCGTGCTAAAACAGGAGTTTGGCAGACGCTTTGCAAATAACATGAATGCGATAGCAGTAAAGTGCTAACACCGATTTTTATAGAGAGTGGTTGGTTGTTTGATGTAAAAAAATTATCTTTGCATGGCAACTGTATATATGTATGGATATTCAATTTCTCGGAACTGGAACTTCAACGGGTGTACCGCACATAGGGTGTGATTGTGCTGTCTGCACATCTTCTGATAAGCGTGACTTTAGGTTGCGTTCATCGGTATTGGTGAGTGAACAAGACCGGCATATTCTCATTGATTGTGGTCCTGATTTTCGCCAACAAGCATTGGCTGCTCACGTCTCGTATCTGGATGCTGTGTTGATTACCCATGAACACTATGATCACATGTGGGGAATGGATGATTTACGCACATTGGGAGACAACCATGTATATGCAGAAGATAGAGTGCTGGCGGTTTTGCAAAAGAACATGCCCTATTGTTTTGGGGAAAATAAGTATCCCGGTTCTCCTACATTGCATTTGCACACACTGCTTCCTTTCCAAACCTACCTGATTGCGGGCATACAAGTAATCCCTTTGCGTGTGATGCATGCTCGTCTTCCCATACTTGGCTATCGCTTGAATAACTGTGCTTATATCACGGATATGAAAAGCATGGATGAACAGGTGTTGAACTATCTTGATGGATTGGAAGTTTTGGTTATCAATGCCTTACGACACACTCCACATCCTTCTCACATTGCTTTGGAGGAGGCATGCGCATGGGCAAAACGCATAGGTGCAAAGCGAACTTATTTCACACATTGCTCGCATGATATGGGGCTGTATGAAGAGGTGGAAAAGTCTTTGCCGGAAAACATGTATCTTGCCTATGATGGATTACGTTTGACGAATATCTAAAATCTGATTACTATACATGATTGACCCTATGAAAAAGTTATTTTTGTTTCTTTTTGTGATGTCTGTAGGCTGTTTGTCTGCCGAAAAATATTATATCTCTATTGATGTGTTACGTCCGGGTGATCTTACCTTTGCACCATCTGTAGCTCATTTGTTGCTGGTGAATAACACCGTGCAGCAACCCTCTGGATTTGGTCATAGCATCAATGTGGAAGGGCAAAACACACTGGTGGAACAACGCACAGACAGTTTGTCAATCTTTGCTTTGGCGTCTATGCAAGAAGAGTTGCAGATGATTGGATTCTTTTCTTCTGTGCAATTGATTGGTGAAACGCTGAATCGCGACGGATCTTTTTATGCTATCTCACGCCTCACTTCGCATGAGATTGACAGCCTATGTAGAATGTATGGCGCAGATGCTGTTTTGGCGCTCAATCGTATAGCTGTCACAGACCAAATCACATGTCAATACAGCGAATATGCTTCGTCTTGGACTACAGCATTGGATGTAACCTCTTTGGCTAGTTGGTCATTGCATTATCCTAATAGTCAAGCGGTGCTGAATAAACATTATGCCGATAGTCTTTATTGGCAAACAGAAGACTTTGATTTACAAAACTCTTACAATCAATTGCCCGACAGGGGAGATGCAGAGCATGATTTGGCGTTGCTCGTGGGGGAGAAGACAGTGAAGCGCATGCTGCCTGCATGGCAACGAACAGAACGCTTTTTCTATACCAATCAAAATAAGCATATCATTCGGGGAATGGATTCCATACCTTATCAAAAGTGGGACGCTGCATTGACACTATGGAATGGTCTGCACGAGGACGCATCTAAACTGACGCAAGCTTATGCTGCCGCTAATGTGGCTGTGATTTATGAGTTAAAAGGAGATTATGACAGTGCTATTAAATGGGTGGAAAAGGCATGTAACGTGGCAAAGACTTCATGGAATTATCAGTTAAATGGTTCTTTCTTGGAAGAACAACAACGCTATTTGCAGCAATTACGTCAACGCAAACGTGATGATGAATTGCTCAAACAACAGCTGTAGCACCGAAGATACACTTCTTTTGGATAACCCATACCTTCCTAAAACGGACAATTTATGCCTGTCTGTATAAATATTTTTGTTTTATAAAGTGTTATTTTCTGATTATTGTGTACTTTTGCGGATGTGTACAAATATAGAATAGCATGACACGTAAATACGATTTTTTGGTTATCGGAGGGGGCATTGCCGGTATTAGTTTTGCCCTGAAAGCTGCCAAATATGGCAAAGTGGCTTTGTTGTGTAAAACTACACTGGACGAATCCAACACTTCTTTTGCACAAGGAGGTATTGCGGCGGTAACGAGTGAACAGGACAATTTCGACAAACACATTCAAGACACTCTGATTGCGGGTGACGGACATTGTAGTCTGGCTGCAGTGAAACAGGTGGTGTGTAATGCTCCGGAACAAATTCAAGAACTGCTTAATTGGCATGTGGATTTTGATAAGAATGACCAAGGCGAGTTTGATTTACACAGAGAAGGTGGTCATGGAGAACATCGCATTTTGCACCACAAGGATAATACGGGTTATGAAATCCAACAAAGTCTGAATAAGGAAATTCGCAAACATCCTAATATAACAGTATTTGAACGTTGTTTTGCTATAGAAATATTGACCCAACATCATCTGGGAGAAGTGGTTACACACCACACTCCTAATGTTGAATGTTATGGTGCTTATGTGCTCAACCAAGATACTAATCACATAGAAACGTTCTTGGCAAAGGTGACATTGTTGGCCACAGGTGGTATCGGAAGTGTATATAGCACCACTACCAATCCGGAGATTGCTACGGGTGATGGCATTGCCATGGTACATCGTGCACGTGGCGTAATCAATGATATGGAGTTTGTGCAATTTCATCCCACTGCTCTTTATCACCCTGGTGACAAACCCTCTTTCCTTATAACGGAAGCCATTAGAGGATATGGTGCTGTGTTGCGCACAAAAGATGGTAAAGAGTTTATGCATCGCTACGATGAGCGTGGTTCGTTGGCTCCGCGCGACATAGTGGCACGTGCTATTGATAACGAAATGAAACATCGTGGAGATGACTTTGTCTATCTGGATGTTACACACAAGGATCCGGAGGAAACAAGACATCATTTCCCCACCATTTACAAAAAGTGTCTTGAACTGGGCATAGATATTACTAAGGATTATATACCGGTTTCACCTACACAACATTATCTCTGTGGTGGTATTCAGGTGGACCTTAACGGAGAAACATCAATTCATCATCTTTATGCAGCGGGTGAGTGTTCATGCACAGGACTCCATGGCGCTAATCGTTTGGCTTCTAACTCGCTGATAGAAGCTATTGTATATGCCGAAGCGGCAGTGAAGCATGCAGCTACCAAGTTAGACTCGATTGATTTTGTTGACTACATGCCCGACTGGAATGATGAAGGAACTAAACTACCGGAGGAAATGGTGCTTATCACACAGAGTTTCAGGGAAGTAGAGCAAATCATGAGTACTTATGTGGGTATTGTTCGTAGTAACTTGCGCTTGCATCGTGCCATGAGTCGTTTGGAAATCCTCTATCGTGAAACGGAAGATTTATTTGAACGCTCTGTGGTGAGTCGTGAAATATGTGAATTGCGCAATGTGATTAGCGTGGCTTACTTGATTATTAAGCATGCTCTACGACGCAGAGAAAGTCGTGGCTTACACTACACCGTTGACTATCCTAAAAAGAACGGTAATCAACTTTACGAATAGTTAATCCCTCACAGATTACGGTTGTAACACCTGCCACAGTTTATCATGAGTTGGGGTAGGTGCTTCTATATGAATGAGAGCTTTGGTAGTGGGGTGTATAAATTCAATGCTGCGTGCATGTAGAGAAATCCCTCCATCGGGATTAGAACGTGCAAAGCCATACTTCAAGTCGCCTTTGATGGGACATCCTATGGCGGCTAACTGGCAGCGTATCTGATGATGCCGTCCTGTTTCTAATTCAATTTCCAGCAAACTGTAGTTGTCGGAATGTGCTATGGTCTTATAGTGTAACACAGCCTTTTTGCTACCATTTTTTTCGTGGTTGTAGGCATATGACTTATTCTGCTTTTCGTTCCGAATAAGATAGTGAATGAGGGTTCCTTCGTGTTCTGCGGGTGCGTTCTTTACAATGGCCCAATAGATTTTTTTGATACTGTGAAGACGAAACATCTCATTCACTCTTGTGAGAGCCTTGCTGGTGCGCGCGAAGAGCACTACTCCGCTTGTTGGACGGTCCAATCGGTGAGTCACACCCAAAAACACTTCACCCGGTTTGTTATATTTCTCCTTAATGTATGCCTTAAGCGTTTCGGATAGCGGAGTGTCGCCGGTCTTGTCTCCTTGCACAATCTCTGAGCATGTCTTGTTGACGGCTATGAGATGATTATCTTCGTAAATTACTTCCATGTCACTATAGGGGATTTCTATAAATTGCTTTGCAAGTGATTTGTGAATTTTTAGAGAGAAGATTTTTTGTCTTTCTTGAATGAGCATAGCGAGCTATGTGATTGAAAGAAAGGTGAAAAGATTCTGATAAAAAACATAAATCCTGCAAAAGTTTTTATTGTTATTGTTGAAAGTTATTTAAACGGGGAATTTATAGAAGTCCCCTGTAATTAGTGTGACAAAGATACGGCAAAAAAATGATACGAGGATACAGAAGCCCCTAAAATCTATTGTTTTAGAGGCTTCTCTTCATAGCGTATCAGTAGCGTTGAAAGAGATTATTTGATACTAATAGTTTCAATCTTCTCTTCTTGAACAAGGTCTAACGGATGTACTTGATAATCCACCTTTTTGAAATTAATCTGGTGAAGGTCAATACAACGAATCTGGCTGTTATAGGCTGTGCGATAATAGATTTTCCGATTACTGATGTCGGTGGCTGTAGTCCATTGCGTGGTGCTGGGCATATCTGGAATATCTGCTTTCTTGACATGTTCTAGCCCCAACGGGATGTCAAAGTTATTCAGGATGTGAAAACTCTGTGTGATGGCTGATAAGGCTGTTTTGGGCTGTGCTGCAGTTGCTGTATAAAAGTAGGCGCGCACAAAGCGGGATGGGGGAGTCACATCTCCGGGAAGTCCATGCAACCCTGCTCCGGCACCAAAGGAATGTAGAGATATATTGCCTATTTGTCGGGGTGAAACATATCCGGTGTGGAGACCGATGTAATTATTAAGGTTGGTCAGATGCCATTCATATCCGGGAGAGTTGGTAAGAACTCCCACAGTGTTCTCAAAGAAATGCACTTGCCCTCCATGTGTTATCTCCATCACTACCTGTCTCCCACTTGCATCCGCAATGCGCCAATGTAATGCACTTGTAGGGTCTGGATTGACAGATACCACCTTGACGGATTCCATTCCCTTCTTCACTTCATCAATGGTGGAAAATGAACCAAGCAACCAAGACACAACTTGCAAATCGCATATGTATTGACTGGAATTTTCTTTATGGTAAGGACCATAATCGCCATAACGAGAGAAGAAAAACAAGCCTGCAGAAAGACCGGCTTCATTAATCCCTTCTGCAATGAATTCGGCTTGTTGAGTGGCTAATCCCACACTGCCATAACGTGTAGTGAACGTAATACCGTTTGTGCCGGTAGGTGTGTAAGAGGTGACGGAATGTCCACGAGGTGTGACCACATAAAAGGCTGGAGTGGGGGTGGCTGCCCATTCAATCGTACGCGCCACAATGTGAGCACCATCTTGTGACTGAAAACTAATGCCGGTGCAGGCATAAATGTGGCAAAATGACCCAATGAGGACACTAATGCCAAGTAAGATAAATTTTTTCATAATGTAAGGTGTTAAGTAAAATGCAGAAGTATAACATGACGACCGTAAGAAAAGTTTTAAGAAAATAAGAAAAATCTTCACACGCTGATGTCTGTTAGAGTGTGCCTGTCAGTCCTGCATTGACTAACAAAAAAATAAATGGATGCGAACAAATCGACCTACATAACACCCGGCATTCACGGTACCGCTAGATACAAACCAGATAGGAACCAGATAGGAACTAGATAGGAACTAGATAGGAATTAGATAGGAACTAGGTAGGAACTAGATAGGAACTAGATAGGAACTAGGTAGGAATTAGATAGGAACTAGATAGGAACTAGATAGGAACTAGGTAGGAATTAGATAGGAACTAGATAGGAACTAGATAG
>JAGCLD010000039.1 GCA_017647145.1 Paludibacteraceae bacterium | reverse complement strand
TTATTTTAACATAAAATCAATTAATCCCCTCACTCCATCCCACGTTGGATTAGGATGCACCAATGGTAGTGGATGTTCCCGTCCGCAATATTGATAGGCTGGATATACAAGTGGACAACAAACCTTTGATGGTGAGATAAATTGTCCGATAAAACAGAATTAGTAATTTTGCAATATAAACGTATAAATGATACGCTTTATGAAAAAGTATTTATTTGTGTTGATGTTACTGCCCTTGATGTGGGTAGGGTGTAGTGAACCGGAAATCACAGATAGAAAACCTGTGGTGAGGACAGAAGATGTGACGCATGCCGAAAATCAAGTAAGATGCAGTTTTTGGCTTACAACGCAAGACAGTACTGTTGCAACTGTATTTAAAGCAGGAGAACCTTTCACCATGCATTATGCTATTGAAAATATTGGGGATAGTGCTATTTGTTGTATAGTAGACAATTGTAGTAATCCATTTTTTGATTGGTTTCCTTATATGGATGGTTGGGGAAAAGTGTATAGGAGTGATGATAATGTAGAAATGCCTGCTATGGGGTGGTCAATAGTTCACGGTGCTGTAGAGAGTTGCTATGCTTCGCAATATAGGAGACCATTCGAACCGACAGAGAAACTATATTATCGAATTACCTATACTCATCCTCTAGAAAAAGGCAATTATTATGTACTTTTGAAAACTGCTGTGGTCTTTAATAACATCTGCTCGATAAAATATCCTAACAGCACTGAATTATCACAAACTGTATTAGAGAAGTCTTTTAGAATTGATTTTGAAGTTCGGTAGTTTTCACAAAAACAAAATATTATAAGTTCATCCGCAATGTTTCCACAAGAGGCATTGCGGATGAAGTTTTTTGGGGAGCGGGGGATGTAGTACGCAACGCTGGAGGATGTTTGTTGTAGATACATAGACGGACCCCCTCCGTTTCGCTTTGCTCGGAACTCCGTCGTGAAACTACGCTTAAACCCTCACTGACATACCCCCTCCGGTGGCAAGCCACCTCGTCCCCCTTAAAGGGCGACAGTGCGATTAGAACTTGAATGTGAAGGAGTTATATTATTTTATTATAAATATTCCTATAATTACCTCTTTATGCCTTTATAGGGCGACAGTGCTTTTTTAGTTAGTTTTGGATGGGGAAGGTTTTATAGGACTGACGTTCGCTGTGCTTTGCTTCGTTGGAGATGGAGGCATTGTTTTAGAGTGACCGTTTTTCGATGCGCTTTTGGGTTGTTTGTTTTGGTTGTGGGTATACTTTCGTGAAAATGTCCGTCGTTACATTAGTGATATGCCATATTATCAAGTGTTTAAGAAATTGAATTGTCCACCTTGTTTTCTTGGAAGTATGAGAAATTCCTACTATATTTGTCACCGAGCAGATGCTCATCAAACAATCCGGTGAATACATGCTCGAAATCTACACCGGAGAAGATGCGTACGGAGCCAAATTTGAACTGGAATAAAATTTAATACGATGTATAATTTATAATCCAACGTTTATGAAAAAGAATATCATCTATCTTTTATCATCGGTATTCTCCATATTGTTAGTGCAATGTGCTGAGCCTAATTTACCTCAACTAATAAGACAACATTTTCAACCTTGTTCAGAGGGAGTTGCATCCACACAGGAGGAGAAGTTGGAATATGATTACACCGGAGGTGTACTATCATTACACTATCAAATGATAGTAAACTGTGGTATAAGTGGCGCCACCGCAACTTTTTGCATGGAGGACAAAGACATTATTATAGATATTTATCTGGAAGGAGTTGACAATGCCAACTGTATGTGTAGTCCTACAATCAGTTTGACCATGCAAGACATAATGCGAGGGACATACAACATAACCATCAATAAACTACAAAAATCGTCATCAGGAGATTATGTAGAGCGTAATTCTTATCTTGATACTATCACATTATAAATCTACCTTTATGAAACACTACGGCTTTATATTAATAGGCTGTAGGAAACTATATGTTGCGTCTTGTCATTGATGGTCAACAAGTGGATAACAAACCTTTGATGGTGAGATAAATTGTCTGATAAAAATAGAATTAGTAATTTTGCAATCAAACTTCTAAATGATACGCTATATGAAAAAGTATTTATTTGTGTTGATGTTACTGCCCTTGATGTGGGTAGGATGCAGCGAACCAACTCCTCAACCTTTAGGAGAATTACAATTAACCGGCACATGGGAATGGACAGAAACAACATGGGCCTCACCGGCAGATCCACTCACTCCAGAAAGTGAAGGATATACACTACACTTAAGTCTGACTGAGGATAACAAATGGACCTATTACCATAATTGCGTGGTAGTGGCACGAGGTACGTATAAACAGAAAATGTGGACAGACACCATACTGAATCAGGGAGAATTACCTTATATTGATTTTGTGGATCATATAAGTAATACTTCAACGACTTCTTTCTATGAATTGCATAAACAATCCGACTATGAACATAGTATGACTACCTATCCTGCACCTTATTTGGGAGGAGGAAGAATACTTGTTTGGAAAAAAATGAGTGAAGCCGAAGTTAATAAGCTTTTGAAATAAAGATTATAAACGTTATCACGTTCATCCGCAATGTTTCAGAAAGAGGGGCATTGCGGATGATGTTTTTTGGGGGGGGAGGGGGTCACTTCGTGATAGTACGCTCGTTTTACTCGCTGTGGGACGGGAAGAGCCCTGTAGTACGCTTTGCTGGGGTTAGCCCCTTCTATTCAGGAGCAACGTGGGCGTTGCTTGCATCGCATATATCCTCGCTATTGTTACCCCCTCCGCTACACTTCGTAAACTTCGTTCCGCTCGGAACTCCGTCGTGTCGGGGACGTTGTGTATATCGCATTTATTCTCGTTGACATACCCCCTCCGTTCCATTCCGCTTCGCTCCACTCCACTCGTCCCCCTAAACAGGAGGACAGTGCTTTTTTAATTACCACTTGTATGTGAGTGAGTTATAGTCTTTTATTATAAATGGATCCTATAAGACCTCGCTATTTCCTCTAAAGGGGTACAGTGCGATTAGTGTTTGAATATGAGGAAGTTTTGCTTTGTAGATTTAGGTGGACACGGCACGCCGTTTATATAAATTGCTTGTGCTCTGACTGCGGACACGGCACGCCGTGCCCCTACTGACCTTCTTCTCATAATACCGCGCAAGTGTTACCCCCACCGGTGGCAAGCCACCTCGTCCCCCTTAAAGGGGGACAGTGCGATTAGTGTTTGAATATGAGGAAGTTTTGCTTTGTGGATTTAGGTGGACACGGCACGCCATGTCCCTACAGGCTTTGTATTCATAAGAGTTGCGCTATAGGATGCTTTGCTCTAAGGCTCTAGTGGACTAGGAGAGTAGGGGAAATAGGGGCGTTGGTGTTATTTCCGGTTATAGATGCATTTGCTTTTAATTTTGTTAGTTGTTATTGTGTTATTTCTATTTGGAGGTACAGATGATATGCTGTATATTTGCGATTGATGTTATTGTATTTCCATCAACAGATAATTATAAATTCGTAATTCAATTACTTAGATCATGAAAACCATTCATCTTCATCTGCTGAGTCTGTTTATGCTTCTCTTGATAGCCATGCCATCTGCGGCTGAGAATACGTCACCGCGCTTGGATAGTCTTCAGCGTGTTGAGCAGGACTTGCATCTTCAGAGTCAGAAACTTCAGTTGCAGTACGATAGTCTCTATCGCATTATTGCTACCTGCAAAACGGACGCTGAATATCTGGCGCAGTATAAGGTGAGTGACCAATTAGATAAGAAAGCCCAGCAGATTGGCAAGAAGATTCAGAAGGTGAAGAAAGAGATGGAACTTGAGCGTGCTCGTATCCGGCAAGTGAAGTTTGAGGCTGAGGCTGCCAAGAAGCAAGCTCAGGCACAGGCTGAAAGTGTTGTTCCGCTTAAGGGCGAGCTGAATGGTCATGCATGGGTGGACCTTGGGCTGCCATCGGGCACTAAATGGGCTACTTGTAATGTCGGAACTACCAAAGTGCAAGGTGTGGGTACACGCATTGCATGGGGCGAGTTGGCCACCAAGAAAACATTCTCTCCTGCTGCTTATACGCATAATGATGTTGAACTACCTTGCTATGCAGGCGATCCAAAGTGTGACATAGCAACTGTGCAATGGGGAGAGGGATGGCAAACACCTACTTTGGAGCAATGGCAGGAACTCATCGAACATTGTACGTGGAGTTATGAGATGATTAATGGTGTTAATGGTGTTATTTTCACCAGTAGTAAGACTCATAATTACATTTTCCTCCCAAGTACGGGTTATACTGATGATGAGACCTATAAACTCAAAGATACTACTTATAACCAGGCTTATTGGAGTTCTACGGGCCAGGACAGCAATGGTGCACATTCCTATATTGCCAACTACGAGCATGGCTATATGACAATCACCAATCGCTATATAGCGCATTGTGTGAGGGCGGTCTGCGGTGCGCGGTAAGTCATAGCACTTTAGTTGCATCCTCTACTGCCGGAAATGGCAAAAAAGTCACTGTTTTCTTGCTTATTACCTCGCGAAGATATTGCAGCCACATGGCAGAAGGACTATGAAGTCATGCGTAGTTCAATGATTCATGGCTCTGTTCCTATGTGGGCAGAATTAATGGAAAATATATACATACTGCAAAATAATGTTCGGAATAACTCTGCAATTCATAATTCTTAATTTTATCCCTTTTACCATGAAAACATTCATTACCCTCCTTCTCGTGTTGTTTAGCACTGCGCTATTTGCCAAAGACTATCAAGTGTATGGTCCGCAAGGTGGACTGGCAATGACGGTCACCCTGCCCAAGGGTTTCAATCCTGATACTGACACTTGCTCTATGGTGATATTGATGCACGGGATTTTTGCCAGTGAAGATATCTTGCCCATGCCCACTATTGCCAAAAAACTCGCTCAAGCAGGTGTTGCCTCTATCCGTTTTGATTTTGGTGGACATTGGGATAGTGAGGGCGAAATGCAGCAAATGACCATTGAGAAAGAGATAGCCGACGCCATGGCTATTTGGCAGTATGCCAAGAGTTTGCCTTATGTTACTCGTATTGGACTGCTTGGTCACTCGCAAGGCGGTGTGGTAGCGGCGATGACCGCAGGCAGGATAGCCGCTTCAGGTGATGAGGAGCAACCTTACTCTCTGGCGCTCATTGCCCCCGGCTCAGTGGTCAAAGATGCTTGTCTGCGTGGTAGGTTTTTTAGTGCCAAGTTTGATCCTAAGAATCCACCAGAGTATATCAAGTGTTTTGGAATGATGAAACTGGGCAGAGAGTATATCCTCACGACGCAGCAGTTGGATATTTACGGCACTGCCAGTCATTACAAGGGCAAGGTGCGTCTGATTCATGGCAGCAAAGAC
Source organism: Paludibacteraceae bacterium (assembly GCA_017647145.1). Classification (GTDB taxonomy): domain Bacteria; phylum Bacteroidota; class Bacteroidia; order Bacteroidales; family Paludibacteraceae; genus Gallipaludibacter. Next base: position 106,585 of record JAGCLD010000039.1, on the reverse strand, counting down.
AAGATTGTGCCTCTGTCGTGTAGCGAAGACTTCAAAGCCACTTACGGCGATGCAGCCGAACTGATTATCGTTAAAGGCGAGAATCACATGATTAGTCTAAAAACACGGCGCGTGGCTGACCTTGTGGTAGAGTTTTTCAAATAATCCAATCAGGAATGTCGCGAATAACGCATGTTTCACGTAAAAAATGCTTGGGATAGGTTGGTTTTGTTGGAGAGATAGGAAAAAAAAGAAGGGACTTGATTGAGTCCCTTCTTTTGTGTGTTTAGCTATGAATGATTAATTCAAAGCAGCGTTAAGTTTAGAACCAGCTTTGAATTTAGCAGTTTTTTTAGCAGGAATTTCAATAGCTTGTTTTGTAGTTGGGTTGATACCAGTGCGTGCTGCACGTTCCAAAACAGAGAAGCTTCCGAATCCAGGAAGAACTACTTTATCTCCAGCAACTAATGCGTTTTCGATTACTTTCAATGTTGCATCAAATACGTTTTGTGCATTTGCTGCGCTTACACCAGCTTGTGCAGCGATAGCTTTAACTAATTCAGCTTTTGTCATAGTCGTAAATGTTTTAAAATTAAATAAAGATAATATCCGATATTGTAACTTTTACATACCTTTCTACATGCAGAAGACATATAAAATCATCACTAATACCTTGCAAATGTAATACATTGGTTTATAAATTCCAAATAAAAGTGATTAAATTTGAGTTTTTGTGCGTGAATTATGTTAAAATGAGGTTTTTGTGGCGGGTAATCGGTATTCGTATAGTGTTTTGTTTTTTCTTTCTAATGCTTTTTACTTATTTTTGCAGAATAGATTTTTAGTACATTTATGTCTCCGTATCGTTCTTCTTTTTTGGGTGGAATCCCTGTGATTGTGAAAAATTTATTGTTAATCAATTTGTTTGTTTGGTTAGCAGATTTGTTGTTGCCTCAGATTGTATCGAGTGTGCTCCCGCAGTTTGATTTGTCGGATTATTTGGGTCTTCATTATTGGGCCTCAGAACGTTTTAATGCTTTGCAGTTGATTTCGTACATGTTTATGCATGGTTCATTTTCGCATATGTTTTTCAATATGTTTGCTGTGTATATGTTTGGTTCGGCATTGGAGCATCAGTGGGGTGGAGCACGTTTTTTGTTTTATTATTTGCTGACCGGTGTAGGCGCCGGTGTAGTTCAGGAGATTATGTGGACAATGGAGTATCAATCCTTGTTGAGTGCTCTTGATGAGGCAATTTCGCTGGATTCGGGTGTTGCGTTGTTGCCTTATGAGGCTGAGTTGAGCAAGATGTTGAAATTTCCGGATTTACGTTATTTAGGTGCTTCCGAGTTGAGTCATATGAAGGAGTTGATTTTAAATGCTCCGGTGACAGTTGGTGCTTCGGGTTCAGTATTTGGTTTGTTGTTGGCTTTTGGCTGGTTGTATCCTCAGGCAGAGTTGATGTTGTTGTTTTTACCGATACCGATAAAGGCACGTTTGTTTGTGGCGCTTTATGCTGTGGCAGAGCTATTCCTTGGTGTGGCTAATTTTTCGGGTGATAATGTGGCTCATTTTGCCCATTTGGGTGGTATGATTTTTGGGTACTTTTTGATTTTATATTGGAGGCGCAGAGGAACTTTGTATTAGAGGTTGTTTCTTTGTTATGAGAAAATTAAATTAAAGTATGGATTTTTTTAAGCAATTGTTAGAACGTTTCAGGAGTGCAGACAGCTTGTTGCGCCTTATTTATATCAATGTAGGGGTTTGGGTGTTGATAGCTCTTTTGTCGTTGGTGTTGAAGTTGTTTACTTTGTCGGATAGTGTATTGATGGAGTATTTATCGATGCCGTCAGATGTGGCACTGCTATTGAAACGACCATGGACATTGTTGAGTTATATGATGGTTCATAAGGCATTCTTTCATTTGTTTTTCAATATGCTCTGTTTGTATTGGTTTGGTAAGGTGTTTTTGATGCAGCATACGGAGAAACAGTTGGTGGGTCTTTATGTATTGGGGGGATTGTTTGGCGGAATACTTTATGTGTTGAGTTATAATTTTTTTCCCCTTTATGCCGATGTTCGTCATTATTCGACATTGATAGGAGCATCTGCTTCTGTGATGGCAGTGATAGTGGCTTCAGCGATGCAAATGCCTAATATGCAGATGCGTGTGTTGTTGATAGGTAATATTAGTTTGAAGTATATTGCCCTAGCGACCGTGTTGTTGAGTTTTTTGGGTATAACTTCAGAGAATGCCGGTGGTGAGTTGGCGCATTTGGGTGGCGCTTTGGCAGGTTATTTATTTATTGTATTTTTGCGTCGTGGAAGCGATCTGACGGCTTGGTTTTCTCGTGTAGTGGGTTGGTTAGTGGGTCTATTTAAGCCCTCCCGTCGCAAGAAGGCAAAGTTTCATTACAAGCGTCCGGTGTCGGATGCTGAGTATAACCAGCAGAAGTCTTCCCATAATGAGCAGATAGATTTGATATTAGATAAGATAAAACGTTCGGGCTACGAGAGCCTTACTAGAGATGAGAAAGAGATCCTTTTCCGTCGATAAACGTCCTTGGTATCGCCAATTTGTTAAGTTGGTTGTAGTGTTGTGCAATCTTATCGTTGCATTGGGGATGTTGTTGGGAGGCCTTACATTGTGGATAGGTCCGGAGGTGTTGTCTTATATGAGTTGTTTTGGGTTGGTGTTTCCCATTTTTGTTGTATGTAATGCACTGTTTGCCTTGTTTTGGCTTTTTATGCGTGATGTGTGGTGCATGTTGTCCTTGTCGTTGTTTTTGATACTGTGGGTTCCTGTTAAGCATACGTTTTGTTTTAACCTTTCAAGCGACGAGCATGCAGATTCGGGTTGTATATCTTTGTTGAGTTATAATACGATGACTTTTGGTCGTTTTGCTCCCCACAAGAAGGGTAATCCGAATGCAATTTTGGCGTATATCGAGGAGAAGAATCCAGATATTGTATGTATTCAGGAGTTTGGTGTAGCCAAGACGGGCGATAATTTGCGCATGTCGGATGTGAAAACCGTTTTACGTGCTTACCCATATTCACATATTGAGTATACCACAGACACCAAGCGTAAGAGTGTGGGTATTGCTACTTTTTCGAAGTATCCAATAGTTCAGAAGAAGAATGTGGGCATAGACTCTCGTTTTAATGTTGCTATTTTTTCGGATGTTTTATTGGGGGGCGATACAGTGAGGGTCTATAATTGTCATTTGGAGTCGAACAAGCTCACAGAGGGAGATGCTCAGACTCAGTCGGATTTGATGCAAGATTTTGATACCCATCGGGCGAGTGTATTTGCCGGTTCGATAGTTCGTAAGCTCTCAGTGGCCTATCGTTTGCGTTCGAAGCAAGCGCGTCAGGTGGCCGAGTCGGTGAGTGGTTCGCCTTATCCCGTGTTGTTGTGTGGCGATTTTAACGATGTACCTACCTCTTACTCCTATAATACAATCAAGACTTCTCGAAAGTTAATAGACAGCTTTGTGGCGGGGGGTAATGGGTTTGGATTTACATTTCAGCGCAATCCGATCAATGTTCGTATTGATTATATCATGCATGATGATTACTTTTGCACTTTGGATTGTAAGGTGGGTAAAGAAAAGTATTCAGACCATTATCCAGTGTATAGTCGTATATATAGAAAACCAAATTATAATTAATCCCAATTTATAAATTATTTAAAAAACAAAACCATGAACATTCCATCAAATTTGAAGTACACCAGTGATCATGAATGGATCCGTGTAGAAGGCAATGAAGCTTATGTAGGTATTACTGATTTTGCTCAAAGCGAATTAGGCGAAATTGTATTCGTAGAAGTAGAAACTGTAGGTGAAACAATTGAAGCAAACGGTGTATTTGGTAGTGTAGAAGCAGTAAAGACTGTTTCTGACCTTAACTTACCTGTAACCGGTGAAATTCTTGAATTCAATGCAGAATTGGAAGATCATCCAGAATTGGTAAATGAAGATCCTTATGGTAAGGGTTGGATGGTGAAAATCACTGTAAACGATCCAGCAGAATTAGAAGGATTGTTGGATGCAGCAGGTTACCAAGCTATTATCTAATTCTTTATTTAACATCTACAGGCGGAGTTATGGCTTCGCCTGTATTTTTTTAGACAAGAACTATGAAACCACAAGTAAGTATCATCATGGGTAGTACCTCGGATCTTCCCATCATGGAGAAGGCAGCCAAGTTGTTGGATGAGTTTGAGGTTCCCTTTGAGATAAATGCCCTTTCTGCGCATCGTACCCCTAAGGAGGTGGAGGAATTTGCCGCTCATGCTCAGGAGCGAGGAATCAAGGTGATTATAGCCGCAGCCGGTATGGCAGCAGCACTTCCAGGCGTTATAGCCGCTCAGACGACTCTTCCAGTGATAGGTGTTCCCATTAGTTCAAAACTCGATGGGATGGACGCCCTTCTTTCCATTGTTCAAATGCCTCCAGGCATTCCCGTAGCAACAGTAGGTATAGATGGCGCCTTGAATGCGGCGATTTTGGCTTTGCAAATGCTTGCTTTGTCCGATGAAAACGTAGCAAATCGATTGGCTACTTACAAGTCAAATCTCAAGCAAAAGATTGTGGATGCCAATGCCGAATTGGCGAAGTTACAGTATAAGTATAAGGTGTAAGTTGCACCGATTTATGCCATAACAAAGCCGTGTCATTGTGTAGTGACGCGGCTTTGTTGTGTGTGATTTATCGATTTTTGATGAAATAGGACAATCTTGTTATTCTTCACTCATATCATTTATCTCTACACCTTGATTTTTTAAAAAATCTATCAGTGTATAGGCGTCTGCCCAACGCGTGTGAAGTGTGTAATTTTTTCCATTCTTGAGTGCAAAGATTAAGCATGGACGCTTTCCCCACACTGACCATGTTTTTGTTAAAGACAGAGAGTGGATATCAGTCAGTTCAAAATATGTGTTTCGTCGTTTGTTATGAGGGTAGAGTTGTACCTCATTCTTGATTAGACAGACGGGTTGATTTAGTTTGCGCAAGTAGAAAATTATCATTACTAATGCTGTGAGCGCTACACCTATCTCATCGGGTCCTGTCCCTGTATAATTTGTGAATTGAAGAACTAAATAATACACAGCTCCAACAAACGCTACACCCATAAGCGCGTTGAGCACAACCCATAATGATAATGGTATATGATTAGGACGATAAGGGTAGCAAACAATCGATTTCATCGCAATTTATTCATTAAAAAGTGAAACATATTGGTAGTATTTTTATATCATCTTTTTTTGGTAATAATGATTTCAAGGATAAAAGCAGCAAATAATCCCATTCCAATTCCAATTGCCATTGTTATCCAAAATAAGAAATTATTGATAATCCATTTTTTCAATATGTAGTTAAGCAACACACCAATCCCTACACCGAGTAAGGCAAAAACAGCCCGTACCTTTCCCCAGTTTAAGAAACTTGAATGATACATTTGGCGTGTGTCATTCTTTTGTTCATTATCTTTGTTCTCCAGTAATTTTTGTCTTATGCGATGCTGTTTTACGACAGACCATATCTCCATGAATACTAACCAAAGAGGAAGTATAAAAACAAGAACAATGGCTATAATCAATGTAAATAAGTTGCAATCAGTATTCATGATAGTGTCTTATTCGTATTGTTGGTCATGTAAATTATCTCATCTTCATTAGATTTGGTATGTATAAACTCTTCTGGCTCCAGCCAAGAGTGTTATTAGCATAGGTACTACCATACAAACCACTTTTAACGTTTTTGGAAAGCTCAATACATCCATTACTTGATACAATACAAATCCATACAACATTACCGCAAGTGGAACTCCAAAACACACCCCAATCAACTTAATCCATGCCACCAAAGTTTTTTTAAGCAAATCGTGACGAACAACAGCAATCACTTCTTCTTGTATGCTTTTCATTTCCGGTTGCAGTTTACTCAGTTCTGCAAATAAAGTATCCAGTTCAGACTCGGTTATCTTACTCATAATTTATTTTTTGTTTTAGACTTTTGCGTATGCGGTGTATGCGTACCTTTACATTGTTCTCTGACTCGCCAATTTTTTGCGCAATTTCTTTTAAAGAATATTTTTCATAATAATGCCATATAATTATCTGTTGGTCATTGGTTGATAACAGTTTAATAGCATCTTCTAATTGCTGTAAGTATTGTTCATGTTCATCATCATACACATCATCCAACACATCAATGTTCTCTTTAAATGCCACTTCACATGCTCTTTCTTTGTCTCTTAAATGATGTAAAGCTATATTCCTTGCAATACTTGTAATCCACCCTCCAAAACATTCACCATGCCAAGTATCTAATTTTTTGTAAGCTTGTATAAAAGCTTGTTGCACCACATCCTTACACTCTTCTTTATTTTCTATCATGCGCCCCACACTCATATACACCTTTAACAGGTAACGCTCCATTAGAGTTCCAAATGCCTTTGCGTCAGCATTGTGTAACACTCTATACACTAATTCTATGTCATCGTTATAGGATTCCATTTCTATATATTATAGATTCAAAAATAGTGAAAAGGTTACACATTCATTTCCGGTATTTATAACAAAGCCGTGTCATTGTGTAGTGACGCGGCTTTGTTGTGTGTGAACAATGTTGTTAGTTCATCAATTTAAGAAGAATTGTAGCCAACGATCGTCAGCAATTTTTTCCACTTGTACGCTTGCAGCAAATAACAATATGTTGTTAATTGTTTTTTGGCTTGGAGTTAAGTGGTAAATCGACTTTTTGTAGTTTGTAGTTTTTTTAGGAGTAGATTTTTGCATAGGCATCCGTGTGACAGTTAGTATATATATAACGTATGCCTTTCGCTTTTCGTATTTTTTAACAAAAATTTTATTCTACCTATAACTTATTCTACCCATAATACCAGTCCTTTTAGGTATTCTCCCTCCGGATGATAGATATTGATGGGGTGGTCTGCGGGTTGTGAGAGTTGGTGTAAGATTCTAACTCTCCTTCCGCTTAGCGCCGCAGCGCTGAACACCGCCAATCGGAATTGTTCCTTATCCACCACTTGTGAGCAAGAGAACGTAAACAGTATACCTCCCGACTTGATTCTTTCAAACGCTTTTGCGTTGAGTCGTTTATATCCTTGCAGAGCATTTCTCAGAGCGCCTCTGTGTTTGGCAAATGCAGGAGGGTCAAGTATGATGAGGTCGTAGGTGTCGTTCATATTGTCAAGAAAGCGGAATGCATCTTGGCAGTGTGCATGGTGTCGTTGGTCGTTTGGGAAATTTAAATTAACGTTTTCATCGGTCAATTCTATGGCTCTCGCCGAGCTATCGACGGAGTCCACTTGTATCGCTCCACCTCTCATGGCGTAGACCGAGAATCCTCCTGTGTAGCAGAACATGTTGAGCACTTTACGTCCTTTCGCATAGTGTTCCAGGAGTTGGCGGTTGTATCGTTGGTCGACGAAGAATCCGGTTTTTTGTCCTTCGAGCCAGTCAATTTTGAATTTCAGGCCATTTTCTTGTGCGACTTCAGTCATTCCGTTATCTCCACCGAGCAAGAAGCGATTTCCTTTTCCTTCAAAATCAGCTTTGTAGGGTAGAGTACCTTCAGACTTGTAGTAGATGTGTTTTATTTCCTTAATGACAGTACGTATGGCTTGGCAGATGTTTTCTCTTTCCTTGTGCATGCCAATGGAGTGAGCTTGCATTACCGCGGTGTTTCCGTACACATCAATAATCAATCCCGGGAGGAAGTCGCCTTCGCCATGTACGAGTCTATATGTATTGCGTCCTTCACCGATGAGTTGTAGGCTTTGACGTATGTTGTAGGCAGTTTGTATGCGTTCGGTCCAGAAAGTTTCGTTGATTTCTCTTTCCTCAAAAGAGAGAATTCTGACTGCGATACTGCCAATTTGATAGTGTCCGATTCCGAGGAACTCCCCTTTAGAGCTTCTCACTTCAACACGTTCTCCCTCTTGAGGTTCTCCTTTAATTGCTTTAATAGCTCCAGAGAACACCCATGGGTGAAAACGGAGTAAACTTTCTTCTTTGTGGGGTAGTAGAATAACTTTTATCATAGGATTCTATATTTTTAGGAGGCAAAGATAGTGTTTTTTTTGTTGTCGGTAGTAGGAGTGTGTATCAGGTGTTTGGTGATGTGTGTTATTTGCTGTATCTTCGTGCCGTAAAGATTTATTATTAAACAAATTGTATTTATTCATTTATCCATCCATTCATCCACATATGAAGAAAATAGGTGTTATCTTTTTTTTATTGAGCATGATTTTTCCTTTGTTTGCTCAAAAAGAGTCTTCTGTTCAGTTAAAGCCCTATGGTTTTGTGTGTAATTACATGTGTTATGACACGCGTGAGTCGGTGAATATCATTGATGAGATGTTTCATATTATGCCTAAAGATGTGTTGTTAAACGAGGATGGTACGGAAGATTTGAATGATGTAGATAAGTTTACTTATGTTTCGATTGTGAGTCGATTGGGTTTGAATCTTAGTGGTGTTCAGTTGGGCAAGGCACAATTGTCGGCCAAGATGGAGGCAGATTTTTGTGGTTCAGGTAATATGAATACTTTGTTGCGTATACGTCAAGCCTATGTTGCATTAGATTGGGCGCATATTCGTTTGCTTTGTGGTCAGGCTTGGCATCCGATGGTAGATCAGATGATGCCTACTGTGGTTGGAGTGGCCACAGGTTCTCCCTTTGCTCCATTTAATTGTTCACCTCAGGTGCGCATGGTGGCCTCTTTAGGTAAGGGCTGGAGTGCGACAGTAGCAGCTCTCTATCAAGCATCTAATGCGTCGGTTGGTCCGGATGGAGCTTCGGCTATTTATGCGAAGTGGAGTCGTATTCCGGAGTGTTATGTATCTTTCAAGTATGCAGGGGAGCATTTGACAGTGGGAGCAGGTGTGGATGTTTTGGGTGTTATGCCTCGTAGTATTAGTACGGTGACACGTTCCATCGAACAGGGCGACGGCACTATGCAAAGCCAAGCCGTCAGAGTGAGAGTGAATGACAGAGTGTGGGGTTTTTCTCCGGAGATTTTTGCTTCTTATAAGAAAGATAAGTTTAACATTATGGGTAAAGTGATGTATGCCCAAAATACATCCCATTTGACAATGGTGAGTGGGTATGGTGCGACATCGTTTGATTCGACAACCGGTCGTTATGAATATTCTCCGTTGAATTCGGCAGTTTCTTGGGTTAATGCTACCTATGGAGAGCGTTGGAAGGCGGGGTTGATGTTAGGTTATGTTCAGAACTTAGGTTCGTTTAAGGAATTTATTTCTCTGGAAGATTTTTGGGTTCGTGGGGCTAAAAACACTAATTATCTTTATCGCATCAGTCCTTCTGTGACATATACCATCAATCGTTTTCAGTTGGCCCTTGAAGTGGATTACACAGTAGTGGGTTATGGGGATTTGGCTCTTAATGGACGAAGCGAAGCTTTGCGTCGTGTGGATGGTCTAAGGGCTTGTTTTATGCTGAAGTATTCTTTCTAATCGTTTTTCTCCGTTTTCATCGAGGTTAATTTGCTGTTTTGAGGAGGTAAATAGTGTGTGGATGTACGATGAGATGGTGTTGCTTCCTTTTTTGTCTTTTAAAGGATTATATCTTAATCGTTGCTGAATAACCTACTAATAACCTACTAATAACCTACTAGAGTTAGTATGGATGTGGGTTTCTAGGCTCGCCTTGCACTATCTTTAGATAAGATAGGATGCGGCTCGGAAATGTAAATTCATGCAAGCATGATTTTAATAATCCAAGCTTCGGTTTAGCATGAAAAATACGTGAACGCATTTTTTATGCATTCACCTTGCATTGGATTTGCTATTTCGCTCGCCTTAAATCTTGCACTATCTTTGCCTGCGGCCAAGATAGGCTGCGGCTCGGAAATATCAAAAATTAAGTAAACTTATTTTTGCTATTTCGCTCGCCTTGCACTATCTTTTGATAAGATGGGCTACACCTCAGTATAAAAAATAAAATGAATTTTATTTTGTTCTACATTCGGTTTGCACTATCTTTGTATGTTTTTATGCGTTGTGCGACTATGTTTAAAGACGTAATAGGCCAGGAATATATTAAACGACATCTTATTCGCTCTGTTCAGGAGGGTAGAGTTCCTCATGCTCAATTGTTTGTGGGTATGAGCGGTGTGGGTAAATTGCAAATGGCTTTGGCTTATGCTCAGTATGTAAATTGTGCAAATCGTGGTGAGCATGATGCTTGTGGTGTGTGTCCGTCGTGTAGGAAGTATGCCACATTGGAGCACCCGGACTTGCATTTTGTGTTTCCAATTGAGAAAAAAGGGTCTGTTTCGTGTTGTGATCATCAGGTGAAAGAGTTTCGTGAGATTATACGCGAGAGGGGTTATTTTGATGAATCGGACTGGAATGAAAAGATTGGTTCTACGAAGCAAACGTTGATTTATTCCGGCGAGAGTGAGCATATAGTTCGTAAGCTTAACTTCAAGGCGTATGAGGCGCCCTATAAGGTGATGATTATCTGGCTTCCGGAGAAGATGAATATTGATTGTGCCAACAAGATACTTAAGATTTTGGAGGAGCCGGCTGATAGGACTTTGTTGTTGATGCTTTCAGAGGAGCCTGATAAGTTGCTGACTACTATTACTTCTCGCACGCAAATCATTCAGTTTCCTCTCTTGCAGGAAGAGGAGATTTTGGATGCGTTAAGAGAGCAGTATCCTGAACTTTCAGAGGGACGTCTTGCTTTGGTGGCGCATACTGCTCGGGGTAGTTATACAATGGCTGTCAATCAACTTACGCAAGAAGCAGGAAATCCTTATCTTGTGCAGTTTATTGAATTGATGCGTAAGTCATGGTTGGTTGGTTTTAAGAAGGATTATACAGCGCTTGTGCAATTGTGGGAATGGGTAGATGTTTTTGTGTCGAATAATGGACGTGAGAAACAGAAAGAGTTTTTGCAGTATTCTCAAGGTTTTATTCGTGAGAATTTTATCCGAAACTTACAACAGCCCGATTTAAATTATATGACAGAGGACGAGCAGGCTTTTTCCAAGAATTTTTCGCCCTTTGTTAATCAACGTAATGTGGAGGCTCTGAGTGGCGAGTTTGCTTTGGCTGAACGCCATATAGAACAGAATGTTAATTCAAAAATAGTGCTCTTTGACCTTATGTTGAAGGTAATAGTATTATTAAAACGATAAAAATATATTCAAGTAGATGGAAACAGATATAACATTGAATGATGGCTCCTGTCGCTTAAATAAGAAAGGTTGGACCCGTAATTCAGCTCTTAAATTAAGTGTGGTGGATTGGATGTGTGATCTTCCGGAGACGATTGAGCAGACCGACTATGTGGAGGTGCAGTTCAAGAACACTCGTAAAGGATATTATGTGAATGATCAACATCTTCCTTTGCAGAAAGGAGATATGGTAGCAGTGGAGGCTCAGCCGGGTCATGACATAGGTGAGGTGACCTTGGTTGGGAAATTGGTGTTGAATCAAATGCGCAAGAACAAGGTAGATATTCAACGTTTAGAGAATCGTCGTGTATATCGTTTGGCTCGTCCAAATGATATGGAAAAGTATGAAGAAGCTAAGAGTAAAGAGCAAGCGACGATGATTAAGGCTCGTCAATTAGCTGAGAGTTTGCATTTGAGCATGAAGATTGGTGATGTGGAGTATCAAGGAGATGGAAATAAGGCCATTTTCTATTACATAGCAGATGAACGTGTGGATTTTCGTCAATTGATTAAGGTGTTTGCTGAGACATTTCGTGTGCGTATTGAGATGAAGCAGATTGGTGCTCGTCAGGAGGCAGGTCGTATAGGCGGTATTGGTCCTTGTGGCAGGGAGTTGTGTTGTGCCAGTTGGATGACTTCATTTAATTCCGTAACAACGAGTGCAGCCCGCATTCAAGACCTGTCGCTTAATCCTCAAAAATTGGCCGGTCAATGTGCTAAATTGAAGTGTTGTATGAACTATGAAGTGGATTTGTATGCAGAAGCTCAAAGACAGCTCCCCTCAAAGGATATTCAATTGGAAACAAAAGATGCGACCTTCTTCTTCTTTAAGGCCGACATTCTACGTGGGTTGATTACTTATTCCTCTGCGCCTAATATGCCGTCAAACTTGGTTACTATCACAGCCCAACGCGCAAAGGACATTATTGCTATGAATAAGCGCGGAGAGAAACCGTCGATATTAGATGATAGTTCTCAAGAGAAGGAGCATGTGGTGGTGATGGATTATGAAAATGTAGTGGGTCAAGATGACTTGACACGTTTTGATAAACAGAAAAAGCGTTCCGGCGGGAAGAAGCGTTCCAAGAATCACAAAAAACATCATTCCAATGCGCAACATTAGTTTTATCGTTTATTTCTTTTTAGTGGCGTCAGTCTTTGTATCATGTCAGCCACGTCGAGTTTATACCGGTTCAGCGCTTGTGCCCACCGGTGGTTGGTCAGTGGATTCTGTTATCAGCCTTGACATTCCGATAGAAGAGGCAGAAGGAGCTACCGATTGGATAGTTTATGTCCGCCATACAGTAGATTATGGTTATCAAAACTTTTGGCTTTTTTTAGACCTTCAATCTCCGGACGGTACTCTTTTCACCGATACAGTGGAGTGTTATTTGGCAGATCATCGAGGTCGTTGGCTGGGCAATGGCTGGGGTGCGCTCCGCGAAATGCCAATTTTATGGCAAGAAAATTTTGACGCGTTACAGCCGGGTCATTACACATTAAGTGTGCGTCATGGTATGCGAACAAATGTATTACATGAAATATCTGCTATAGGAGTAGAGATTAAAAAACATAAGGATGGGCAAAAATAAGTTAGCAAAGTTTGCAGAGGTCGCTCAACTCCCGAATGTGATTGAGTGTGGAGCACGTGATTTTTCAGATAATCCAGCAGCATTGGCGATGAAGGGTCGTTGGCATGAGGATTTTTTCCATAATGATAATCCCATTGTTTTGGAGTTAGGCTGTGGTAAAGGAGAGTACACAGTAGGATTGGCTCAGATGTTTCCGGACAAGAACTTTATCGGCATTGATATAAAGGGAGCTCGTATTTGGTCGGGCGCCAAGTATGCCCATGAAAACGGACTAGAGAATGCCGGTTTCTTGCGTACGAATATAGAATTTGTAGATGCTTTTTTTGCTTCCGGTGAAGTGAGTGAGATATGGATTACCTTCCCTGATCCGCAGATGAAGAAGTGTAATAAGCGTCTTACATCTACCAATTTTATGAAGCGTTATCAGACGATTCTTAAGACAGACGGATTGGTGCATTTAAAGACCGACAGTAACTTCCTTTATCTCTACACAAAGGCTATGGTAGAAGAAAATGGATATGCTGTTAAGTGCATAACAGATAATTTGTATGAAGACTTGCAGGAAGACCCAATTCTTGACATCAAAACCTACTATGAGCAACAATGGCTCTCACGTGGAATTGATATCAAATACATCTGTTTTGCGTTACATCATAAAGACGATTTTGTAGAACCAGAAATAGACATTGAGCGTGACACTTACCGTAGCTTTGGCAGGAATGCACGTGTTGTTTAAGATTATATAAAAAGACATAATTATGCAATACTATCCACAGTTGATTATTGATGCGCTTAAGCAAGTGCGCTATCCCGGTAATGGGAAAAACCTCGTTGAAAACGACATGTTGGAGGACGATATACGCATTGAAGGCAATAAGATTACCTTTTCTTTGATATTTGACAAACAGAATGACCCTTTCATGAAGTCGGTTGTTAAAGCAGCTGAACAAGCCATTCTTACTTTTGTTGATGAGGCAGCAGATATTAAGGGTAATATAGCCGTGAAGTATCGTAAGCCAATACCTGTTGCTCCAGAAAAGCCTTTATCTCAAGTGAAGCATGTAGTTGCTGTTTCTTCCGGTAAGGGAGGAGTAGGTAAGTCAACTGTATCAGCGAATCTTGCTGTGGCATTAGCTCAGAAGGGTTATCGTGTAGGGCTCTTGGATGCTGATGTTCATGGTCCGAGTATACCTAAGATGTTTGCTATTGAGGATGCTCGTCCTTTGCTTAATGAAGTGGATGGTAAGGATTTGATAGTCCCCATAGAGAAGTATGGTGTAAAGGTTCTTTCTATTGGTTTTTTTGTTGACCCTGATAGTCCTGTTATTTGGCGTGGAGGAATGGCAAGTAATGCAGTGAAGCAACTTATTAATGAAGGTGATTGGGGAAACTTGGACTATTTTCTTATTGACTTACCTCCAGGCACGAGTGATATTCACCTTACTATTGTTCAGACATTGCAGTTGTCGGGTGCGGTAGTGGTGACTACGCCTCAGGCAGTGGCTTTGGCAGATGCACGTAAGGGCATCAATATGTTCCGCAATGACAAGATAGACGTTCCCGTATGGGGCATCGTTGAGAATATGGCATGGTTCACTCCGGCTGAATTACCCAATAATCGTTATTACATTTTTGGTAAGGATGGCGGTAAGAACTTGGCGGATGAGTTAGGTGCTCCTTTGTTAGGTCAGGTTCCATTGGTACAATCTATTCGTGAGGGCGGTGATGAAGGTATGCCGATTGCGTTGCAAGAAGGTCACCCAGCAGCAGATGCTTTCATGCAGATAGCCGAAAATATTATTAGTCGCGATACTCTGTAGGAATCCATTCCCATGAAGAACCCTTCCTCCATGTGTGTTTTACGGTTATGTTGCCTTGTGCTGTTGCTTTTGCCTTGTCGTTCGTTGCACGCCAAAGGCAAGATGGCCTATAGTGGTTATTCCGGCGGTATGATGGTTCATTCCGGTTATGTCTTTGGAGGTGAGAGTATGCCACTTTCCGGTGGTACTCCAGTGGGAGAAGTCATTCCTATGAAGGGTTTTCCTCTTGGTCTTGGAGGAGCAGTTCGTTTTTGTTTTGGTGACTACTTGCGCATAGGAACAGAAGGTTATAGCACTACGCTCAATTACAATAAGAATGCGAGTTATGCGCGCATTGGTTGGGGCGGATTGTTGGCAGATTGTGCATTCCGTTTTAAGGACAAGCACTTGTTATTTGTAGGCCTTACAGTGGGTGGGGGAAGTAGTAAGAACCTGACACTTATGAGCGATACTAAAGCCGATTGGGAGGTAGAGGAGAACAGCTCTTATCGTAAATACGCCTTTATGGCATTAGATCCTTTTTTAGGTTATGAATACTCGTTGACCTCTAAGATACATTTGATATTCAAGTTAGATTATCTGTTGAATGTATCCAATCCTCAGCCCGATTTCTGTACCGGTCCCAGGGTCTATGTAGGTTTTATGTTTTGTAGAGAATCAAAAAGAGAATAATCATGGCAAAAGAAACATCAGTGAGACGTTATGATGCGGAAGATTTAAAAGAAGCTTTACGCATTGTGCAGCAAGGAGGAGTTATTCTTTATCCCACAGACACTGTATGGGGTATTGGTTGTGATGCCACTAATGAGGAAGCCGTTAAGCGCGTTTATCAGATAAAGCAGCGCATAGATAGCAAGTCGATGTTAGTCCTTATTGATAATCCAGCTCGTCTTACGAGTTATATTGATGAAGTTCCAGACATGGCATGGACGTTGGTTGACATTTCCGATAAGCCCCTTACGATTATCTATCCAGGAGCTAAAAATCTTGCTCCCTCTCTCTTAGCAGAAGATGGTTCTGTGGGTATTCGTGTCACTTCAGAGTTGTTTTCATCCCACTTATGTTCCCGTTTGAATCGTCCTCTTGTGTCCACTTCGGCTAATTTGAGTGGTGCTCCCACTCCGAGTATATATGCCGAGATTAGCGATGAAATCAAGGAAAGTGTTGATTATATTGTGCGTTATCGTCAAGACGACACACACAAGGCTACTCCATCTTCCATAATTAAATTAGGTATTGGTAATTTAGTAGAGATTATTCGGGCATAATGAAATTAAGTTACAAAGATATTTTCAATGAGCGTACCTACTCTAAGATGTTGGAGTGGCGTGAGTCTCATATCACGGAGAAACATTTTGTTCTTCTGTTGAGTTTCATGGTAGGTGCTGTGAGTGCTTTTGCAGCCGTGTTGCTCAAGGGTAGTATCCACTTGATACAACATTGGTTAGAAACAGCATTTGTGTCGGAGATTAACTACTGGTACTTGATTTCCCCTGCCATTGGTATTGCCATTGCTTCGGTTTTTGTGCGTAAGGTAGTGAAAGACGATATCAGTCATGGTATTACTCGTATTCTCTTTGCTATATCACAGCGTAAGAGTATTCTCAAGTTGCACAATACATGGTCTTCTTTAGTTGGGAGTTCCATTACTATTGGTTTTGGTGGTTCTGTCGGAGCGGAGGCACCAATTGTATTAACCGGTGCCGCCATTGGTTCTAATTTGGCTAAGTTCTTTAAGATGAACCAAAAGACCATGATGCTCATGATTGGTTGTGGAGCAGCCGGTGCTATAGGCGGTATCTTTAAGGCACCTATAGCCGGTTTGGTGTTTACTTTGGAGGTTTTAATGCTTGACCTTACCATGACTTCTGTGGCTCCATTGTTGATTTCGTCAGTTACTGCCACGTCGATAGCTTATGTGTTTACGGGTAGTGGCTCTATGTTTCAGTTTTCCATGAACGATCCATTCTCTGTAGATCGCATACCTTATTTGATGATATTAGGCATTGTTTGTGGTCTTGTATCGCTTTATTTCACGCGAGGTATGAACTATTTGGAGGGTATCTTTAAGGGCCTAAAGAAACCGGAGTATAAGATGTTGTTGGGTGGTACTATGTTGGGTGCTTTGGTATTCTTGTTTCCACCCCTTTATGGTGAAGGATATGATGTCATTGCTAATTTGCTCAATGGCAATTCCACTTCTACATTAGATGGGAGTTTATTCTCTTTGTTGGGCAACAGTATTTGGGTGTTGCTTGTATATTTGATTTTAGTTGTATTCTTCAAGATATTTGCCAGTGCAGCCACTAATGGTGGTGGAGGAGTAGGTGGTATTTTTGCACCTTCTTTGTTTGTGGGTAGTGTGACCGGCTTTATTGTAGCCCGTCTGCTTAATTTGCTGGGTTGTGGTATTCCAGAGGCTAACTTTGTCTTGGCAGGTATGAGTGGGTTAATGTCAGGGGTCATGCACGCACCTTTGACGGGTATTTTCTTGATTGCCGAGCTTACCGGGGGTTATGACCTATTTATGACGCTGATGGTGGTGTCTGTGAGTTCTTATATCACTATTCTTTTCTTTGAGCCTCACAGTCTATATTCCATGCGTTTGGCGCAGAAAGGTGAGTTACTCACTCATCATAAGGATAGGGCAGTACTCACTTTATTGAAGATGGATAATGTCATTGAGACTGACTTGACTGTGTTACAGCCATCGATGACGTTGGGTGAGTTGGTGAAAGTTATTTCTCACTCTCGTCGTAATTTGTTCCCTGTGGTGGATGTTCAGACTAAGCGCTTGTTAGGTATTTTGTTGTTGGATGAAGTGCGTAATATCATGTTCCGTCCGGAACTCTATGACCGTTTTACCGTAGGCGAATTGATGATTTCACCTCCTGCTATTTTAGACAACACCATGCCAATGGAGAAGGTAATGGAGACTTTTGAAGATACAGGAGCATGGAATCTCCCTGTTGTCGATGAGCACAAGGTGTACTTAGGATTTGTTTCTAAATCAAAGATATTTAACTCTTATCGTAGTGTGTTGGTGCACTTCTCTGATGATTAATCTATTGCAGTTATGAAAGATCAACAAGGATATGATGCTGCTATCAAGCAGTTGCAAGACATTTTGTCACAATTAGAGGGCGGTACACCCCTTCCTATGGAGCAGTATGTGGCTTTAGCTCGTGAGGCCAAGGGTCTTATTGAGTCTTGTAGAGCTTATCTTGTGGGCATAGAGAAGGAGATAGAGACTTTAGAGCAATAAACGGTTTGACCGTTGGTTTAGTTCTCACAGTATAGTAAGAGGGTTCACTTCTTTGTTGAAGTGAACCCTCTTGTTGTATGTTTATCCTTAGAATTTAGCGTTGTGCATATCTCCTGTTTCAGCAAATGCTTTGTGCATAGCGAAGCAGTTGTCAAGGTTGAGTGGGGTGTGTCCTTTAGGCGCTTTATCTAAGTATTCACGCATCATATCGCGGTATTCAGGAGCTACGCAGTTTTCGATGATAGCTTCCGCACGTTGACGCGGTGATTTTCCTCTGAGGTCAGCTACACCATGTTCTGTGATGAGAACTTTCACAGAGTGTTCAGAGTGGTCCATATGTGATACGTAAGGTACTATAGCACTGATTTTTCCGTCTTTTGCTGTACTTGGTGTGGTAAAGATAGAGATGTAGGCGTTACGTGTGAAGTCGCCAGATCCACCCAATCCGTTCATCATTTTTGTTCCCAATACATGCGTACTGTTGATGTTACCGAAGATGTCAGCTTCGAGAGCGGTATTGATAGTGATGAGTCCGAGTCTGCGTGCCACTTCAGGGTTGTTAGAGATTTCTTGTGGGCGAAGTACTACACGTTGTTTGAAGAAGTCCATGTCAGCAAATACTTCAGCCAGTTTTTCAGCCGAGATTGTAAGAGAGCATCCGCTTGCAAACTTCACGTCACCTTTTTTCATCAAGTCGATTACTGCGTCTTGGATTACTTCTGTGTACATTTCAAAAGCAGGGATGTTAGGATTTTGTCCTAATGCACCGAGTACAGCGTTTGCAATGTTTCCTACTCCAGATTGGATGGGCAAAAAGCTTGCCGGTATGCGTCCAGCCTTCATTTCATTTTCAAGGAATGTAGCTACGTTTTCGCCGATTTTGTTAGTTACTTCGTCAGTTGGCGCAAAACCACCTACTTCGTTCGGGCGATTTGTTTTTACCACCGCCAAGATCTTTTTTGGGTCCACCTTGATGCAGTCAGCACCGATGCGGTCGCTCACGCTATATACAGGGATAGCCTCTCTGCAAGGAGGGTCTTGTGGTTCGTATAAGTCGTGCATACCTTTCATGGTAGCAGGGATCGCCTCATTGAGTTCGACGATGATGTGGTCGGCAATGTTGCAGAATGTAGGAGCGTTACCTACACCTGTAGTAGGAACAATTTCTCCCTCTTCAGTTACACAGCATGCTTCGATGATAGCGAATTTAGGCTTTGGCATGAATCCATAGCGTAGTTCTTGAGCGAGGTGTGAGAGGTGCATGTCAAAGTAGTCAACTTCTCCGCCATTGAGAGCATTGCGTAGGTCTTTGTTAGATTGGTAAGGAGTGCGGAATGAGATTGCTTTAGCGCGTGCCAAAGCTCCATCGAGAGAGTCACCAGAAGATGCTCCGGTGTACATACCGATTTTAAACTCTTTTCCTTCAGCGTGCATAGCTTCAGCACGTTTTGCGATGGCAGTAGGTACATCTTTAGGGCAACCTGCAGGTGTAAAACCACCAAATCCAATAATGTCTCCGTTGTTTACATAAGCAGCAGCTTCGTCTGCTGTCATGAATGGTAACTTGGTTTCCATGATAATAATGCTATATTTTTGGTTGAAAATTCTTTGTTAATTACGCAGTTGCAAAGTTAGTTTCTTTATTTTTAACCACCAAACTTTTGTGGCTACTTTCATGTGTTATGTGGAGTGTTTTCCGGTTACTTTGTGAGAGTTTTTCTGTGGGAGGATTGTGGTTGGATTTGTGTGTGGAGGATGTTTCAGCTTTCGTTATCTTTTTGGCGGTGTCGGCAGGGTGTGTCTTTCGTATTTGGGGGTAATTTTATATTTATTGCTTTTGCTTTGTGTTGTTGAAGTGTGTTTGATTGTTTCTTTATCCTTTCTTTATCCTTTCTTTATCCTTTCTTTATCCTTTCTTTATCCTTTCTTTATCCTTTCTTTATCCTACGTGTATCCTACGTGTATCCTACGTGTATCCTACGTGTTCGGTAGGTAAAAATTTACAAAGGTAGGAGTTTTTTTTGAGGAAGGTTGTTTTGCTTGCCGGAGGAAGGGGGGGTGGTAGGTTAGAGGACGCTTGGGCTGTAGTACGTTCGTTACACTCACTATAGGACGGCTTCGCCTGTAGTGTGTAGTAAGGAAACTGCACGCTGATGCCGAGAACAAGCTAATAAAACAGGCGGACACGGCACGCCGTGTCCCTACAATGCTTACTCGCAATTTTGATAGCCGCGCTTTGGGCCTCGCTATGGTTACCCCCTCCGGTGGCAAGCCACCTTTGCCCTCCGTCGTGTCGGGGACGACACTCCCCTCGCTCGGCATGGATGTACATTTAGTACATCCTACAAGTACCTCGCTACGCCCCCTTAAGGGCGACAGTGCGGTTAGTGTTTGTGTGTGAGAGAGTTGTGATGGGTGTTTTGTAAATCAATTCTATAAATACCTCGCTACGCCCCTAAAGGGCGACAGTGCGGTTAGTGCTGTGTGTTTATCGGTTTGGATTGGATAGTAATCATTGTATATAAAAAAAGACCGAACTGGTTTGTTCGGTCTTTTTTTGTATTGGGGGTGTGGGTTAGAGGATTACTTTTGCTCTGCCGGCGATGTACATGCCGCGAGCTAAGCCGTCCACACGATTGATACCAGCACTTAAGTAGAGTTTGGTTACCAATCGTCCGTCGATAGCGTACAAGTTTACTTCTTGTGCTACCGGGCTTTCGATGTAGAGTGTGCCTTGGTGTGTGAATACGCGTATGCCGTCTTTTTCAGCCGTGATGACATCCGATTCTGTAGAAAGGTCATCACAAAGCACAGTCACAATGCCTGTGTTAGCGATGTCGCTTTTACCATTTCCTCTGTACACGCCACGCATGGTGAATTGGAGGTCATCACTTTGAGCACTACTGTTGTTCCAGATAATCATCCATTGCGATGGGTCTCCGGTCACATTGCTTGGAAGGACAAATTTAAACTTGCTTTCGCCAAGCGCGGTAGCAGGAGTTCCCGGCCAAGCACCGGTCAGTTGTTGGTTTCCATTAGCAGGATTCCACATGTACACATTTGCATTGCTCCATCCAGCCGTAGATTCAAAGAACACCGCACGTTCATTGGCATCTTCCAAGCAGAAGTTAATAGGTTGAGGTTCCGGTTCAGGTTCCGGATTCGGGTTATTATTGCCGCCACCCTCTTCTACGTCATCGCAGAGTGTGGAGATAGTACCCGTACACTTAATATCCGCTCTGCTATTACCCTTGTATAGACCATGCATAGTGAATGTAAGGTCTTCCGTTTGATTAGAGCCATCGTTCCAGATGATTTTCCAGTTGCTTGAGTTAGCTTCAGCCGTTTCCGGAATCACCATTTTATAGTTTCCGCCACCCAAGTTAGTAGCCTTTGTTCCCGGCCAGTCACCCAAGATTTTCACGTTGCTTGATCCGTTCCAGATATAGCATTTGATGCCGCTTCCCCAATCGCTTGGTTTGGTGAAGAAGACCACACGTTCATTAGCATTTGACAAGCACATAGGTTGTTTGATTTCCGGTTCGCTCGGGTTGGTAGGATCATTGGTCAATTCATTTTGTGTACCGTCCCATGCAGGGGTGCTACCCGGTTTAGAAGAAGTGTTGTAGAGGTATTTTCCATCTTCACCCACTTTACCCGGAGCCGGTGTTTTGGTAGTGCTGAGCACATACACACGGAGATTACCCTTTCCAGAGCAGCTTGCTGTGAGTTTGCCGTTCGTAACGTTTTTGGTGTCGCCAGTTACGCAGTCCACATAGGTACCGTTAGGGATACTAGAGAATGTAGCACCACCTGAGATACATACAAGAGCGTATGAGTCGGTAGTATTATCGGTGTAACGACGTTTGAAGGCATATGAGCCGCTGCAACCATCCATAGAGTATTGCCCTTTGCGGAGAGCCGGTACAGCCTGACGAATAAGGTTGAGTCGTTGTACGTGCTTAGCAAGCGGGTGGCTTAGAGTAGCTGCCATGTTGCCCGTAGCGTTGGTATAAGTAGCAAAGTCAGTTACATTAGCAGTACCTTTGATGTATCCACCAAAGTATGCACGTCCGGTTTCAATCAAAGGTTTGTTAGGACCAACGTCAATCACTTTACCTTTTTGGAATTGGATTTCCGATCCGTAGTAGATACAAGGGATACCACGGTGGGTAAACATCAAGCTCCAGTTTTCCGCCAAAGTGCTTTCATCTCCAGCGAAGCGTTGGTCTTCCGGTGCTCCATTAGGCGCATAGTCATGTGAGTCCACATAGGTGACATTCCATGTAGCATCGTTGTAGTATTGGTCGTTGCCTTTTTGCGCGATGTTCCATGCCTCTCCGATAGAGCGGAAATTGTGGTGCATGGTGAAGTCGATTACATTCAGTCCACTTGCTTTTGAGTAGTCGGGAGTGTGGTAGTCATTACCATTGAGGAATGCGTTTTGAGAAGTAGGTTTGCTTGCATCCGAAGCCGATTGTTGTACAGACTTATGGTTGGTGTGCGTGTTACAGTTGTCGCCTTCCAGCGCCACGATGTTGTCCCATGAAGCCGGGTTCGAGTCCCATGCATAGTCTTTATTTTCTGCCCAAGTGTAGTAGAGTGGCGAGAGGTTAGGTTGTTCACGATACCAGATGCTGGTGTAGCGTGCACACACTTCAGCAAACATGTAGAACGGCGCGCTTCCACGTTTAGCTTTCGCTTCAGCAGTTTCAGAAGCGGCTTTGAAAGCCGGTATAAACGCTTTGTTGAAAGTGAGGCGAGGGATGTGTCCTCCTGTGTCAATACGGAATCCGTCCAATCCCATCTTGATAAACTTAGAGTAACATTCAATGAGGTAGTTGTAGACAGTAGGATGTTCGGTGTTGAGGTCCACGCAGTCGCCTGCAATCTGTGCCCACCAACGAGTAGAGTTGTCCCAGTTAAATTCTCCGAAGTGGTGCCAGTAGTTGTGCTTGTCATTGTTTACACCTTGTGTGTTTTTCATCAATGAGAGTCGCGTTCCGTATTGCGCATCACCGTTCATTGATTCATAGTTGTCAGGCAGATTGCCACCATCTTTCTTGGTAACAGGAATCATGCAGTATTCCGCTTCCGATTGGTCTTTCGTCCAGTCGCGGTTGAACATCTTGCATAGTTTAGCTTCACCGAAGTTACCGGTGTGGTTGAGCACGATGTCAAGAACTACCTTCATGCCACGTTTGTGCGCTTCTTCAATCACTTGTTGGAATCCCACGCCTGTAGATTCATAGCGGTGGTCCACTTTAGAGAAGTCGTGTGCATGGTATCCGTGATAGTCATATCCCGAAGCATTTTCCACGATAGGAGTTACCCAAATAGCGGTAAAGCCGAGTGCTTTGATGTAGTCCATTTTTTCGATGAGTCCTTTGAAGTCTCCGCGCCAAGCCGGGTCACCCGGGTTGTTACCGTCCCAGCAGTGAACATTGTTGGTAGCGTCGCCATCAAAGAAGCGCGTAGTCATCACAAAATAGATGGATTCATCCCTGAAGTCGGTGCGACTTGGGAAGTTCGCAGCCTGCATTCCTTGCACGAAGAGCAAGAAGAAGAGTGCAGTCAGAATGGTTAGTTTTCTCATTTTTTTTAGTTTTGACAATTAAACAGTTTATAAATCGTTTTTTAGTTTTTTTTCCTGTATTTGGTCGGGCTTTTTTTGCGACCCTGTTTTACATACCCCTGCGGGTAGTCTAAAGACCCTCCGTCGCAACGGGGACGTTGCTCCCCTCGCCTTGATCTTCGTTGACATACCCCCTCCGCTTAGTCGCAATTTTACATAAGACATACCCCCTCCGGTGGCAAGCCACCTCGTCCCCCTTAAAGGGCGACAGTGCAGTTAGTGCTTGTAAAAGAACAACTTTTTAGTTTTTATTTAAACATACCCCCTCCCCCTGCGGGTACTACCCCTAACTTAGGGGTAGAGTTTTGGGCTGCGCATTTGTCAGACTCTGTTTTACATACCCCCTCCGCTCCATTTCGCTTACGCTCCATTTCGCTCGTCCCCCTTGAAGCGGGGACAGTGCTTTTTTAGTTAGTTTTTGTATGAGGAAGCCATGCAAATAGATCCTGATTCTACAAGTACCTCGCTACGCCCCCTACTTAGGGCGACAGTGCGATTAGTATTTGTATGTGAGTGGGTTATGTCATTTTATTATAAATTTAATTCTATAATTACCGTGCTATTTTATAATCATTTTTTCAAATTGGTTTCCTACTTGTAGGACGTATACTCCGGTGACGGGTACTGTGATTTCGGTGTAGTCCACAGCATGTAGTTGTGTCATCACACGTCCTGTCATGTCATACAGACGTACATCGCCTGCCATTCCCTCAATGATGATGCGTTTTCCTTCTGTGCGCACGAGGTATTGTGCTTGTGTTTGCTGCAAGTCGGTAGGGTTACCCCCCGGTAACTTCATACCAAAGCGCAAGGCAAAACGTTCATTGTTCACTCCGGCTTCTGCCGTGAAGGTATATGCCTCTTTGCTCAGGTCGGTGTAGGTGCCTGTTGCTCTGTCATAGAGCAGTGCATCTGTGCTGTAGTGTTGTTGTTCCAGAGAGAGGGTGTATTCCCCATCGGCAGGAATGCTGAGTGTGAGCGGGAGCACAGTGGTGGTGTCGCTCAGGTAGTTGGCAGCCAGGTTCCAGTTGCCTTCTTGTGTGTAGATGCGTGCTACAGATGTAGATCCAATCTTTTCCAGGTCGTTGCCGATGGTGTATTCATGATTACCCTTTTCAGAGAGTGTGATGAATGTTTGGTCTATGTTCGCTCCGTTTTCTCCCAGCACAACTTTATACATCTTGTCTGCTTTTTTAGCCACACGTCTTGGCGCAGCCGCAAGGTTGGGTGTGTTTTGAGTATATTGACTCCAGTCAATTTTTCCTGCAAATTGCACCATGTAGGAGTAGAAATGCTTGTAGGTGAATGAGGTTCCGTCTTGCACGCTGTAGTCATCTTTTGTGCCATTCCATGTGTAGAGGAAGTTAGGGGCATGGTTAGCATTTTCTATTGATCCATCAGGAGGATAATAGCCACCATCCGGAGGAAGTGTTGCGTATTGTGTGACAGTTACCTTTTGATAGCTTGGAATGCCGATAATGTTCCAGTGGCTATCAAGCGGACCACGGTCTTCGGTAGATTGCACGGTGCAGAGATGTTCCGGCACTTCTACGGTCATGCTGTTGGACTGTGACAAAGTAAATCCGTTTTCGCTACTTGGGAAGTAGAGGCGTAGGAGTGATTTGGTTACTTTATTGCCATCTCCATCCTCATCAATATCAATAGACTTAAAGTCACTTTCTTTCAAATTCAGTGAGAGAACATATCCGCGATTAGGTTCGAGTGTAGCCGTTTTGCTTTGTTTCATATTCGCCCAGAAGGTTTCAATTTCCGGACGGAAACCCAGTTCGGCACGTTTGTCGCCACGATAGCGTTGTACCACCCATTTAGTGCCATAGCCCTCAATGCCGAACACATCTTTCAGCTGGACTTCAAACGGAACGCTGAACCAGAAGATTTTTGTTTTTTTGTTAATCACTTCTTCTCTGGTTAGCTCCAGCACGAAGTAGAGTCGGTTGAGGTCGCTGATTTTGTCTTTAGTTGTAGTCATGTTAATGGTAGAAGCGTCGTTATTATTCACGCGTACCACCAGCATATCGGCGTCGATAACGAGTTCGCCACTACTATGGTCAATATCCCCCGGCAACCATCCACAAATCATACGATTTTTCTTAAAGTCGTAGATTACGCGAATCGTTTGTTGTCCTGCGCTACTACCGCTTCCAAGCAAAGTCACACCTTCACGCAGGTTATATGTATTTCCTGAGTTCACATCATTGTGCTTAGCCGTTACGTTGGCGGTGGTTCCTTTGGTTGTTTTGAGTGTTACTTCATATACCCAGTTACTGATGTCCCCAAAAGTAGTTCCTTTAGAAAAATCTTCATTATCCACTACTAATCGTAAGAATTCAGAATTGTTGGTACTACCCCCCAGAAATGCTCTAGCAAACGTATTGGTTTCGTTGTTATAACTAAATCGTACGTTGGCATTTGAGACAATGGAGTCGCTCAATTCAGTTGCCAGAGAACTGTTGTAGTCATTAGCAATACGTGCTTTTACGTTCGCATTGTCGGTATATTCCACCCAGTAATGGTTGTATGTTTCGTCATCATACTTGTTGAAGTGTGTGAAAGCATTGCTTGCTTGTTTGTAAGCATTCCATCCACCAGGCGCCATGTCGGTGCGGATATAGAAGTCACCATCGTAAACAGCCAAATCAGTAATTCCGTCTTTAGCACTATTCAACTTAGCAACATATACATCAGATTTTGTAAATGTAGAAGTTGGGATATCTGCTATTTTACCTTGATGGTTTAGTAATTCTATGGATTTTGCTTGTAAATCTCCTGTTGCTCCCGGAGCAAAGAACGAGAGAATGTCACTCGTAGTCTTTACTAAGTTGGAAGTATATACAACATTATTGCTCATGGTGACTTTCACTTGATAACCCTCTTTGATAGGATAGGTTACAGTGATCACAGGATTGCCATTTTCTACTTTGACAATGGTAAAGATGTAATCACCAGCTATGTCAGCTACTAATTTGCAGTTAGCATCTTTGTCCATCTTCCATCCACCTGTTTCTACAGAAGTGCCTCCACGCTTCATGGTACCATCATTACCATACCAACTACCACTATTTGTTATCTTAAATTCATATTCCCCGGGATTTAAATTGAGTGTAAAAACATAAGTATTGTTTTCCTTATTTTCAGTAAAGTCATAACCACATAAATCATTCCAATCATTAAAACTGCCCGCTAAATGCCATGCACCATATTCACTCCATTTACCGGTAGTAGGCCAGTCACCTTGGTCCAAGTCAAAAAGATTACATGGATAGTTGATTGTCTGGTCGTCTGTTTGTGCCCATTTATTACCCCAGTTATTTGTAGAATTACTACCATCCATGCGACAGAAGATAATTTTTTCGTATTTTACCCACACATCACATTCATAAACATCATTGCGATCATCATTATCTCCGTCATCAATTTTAGTCATGTCCATCCATTCGTTATCGCCTCCTTCAAACGCATAAGCTGCAAAACGCGCATTTGCTTCCCCCCATTTGGTGTCTCCTAAGGGTTTAAGATAGATTTTTCTTGTGTTTTTTGCAAAGTCGACATCAATAGTGGTAGGTCCACAGATGGTGTATGTGATGTCTTGCGCATTTTCTTCTTCGTTGTTGCCAATCTTAATTTTAGCTTTACCTACGCTACAGTATTCATTGGGTAAGAATTTCAATGTGATATTGGTGTTTAGTGGAACGTCAAATGTAACATCCGACTTATCAGAAGTCTTTTCTGTGTCGCTATATTTAGCTTTTACAGTTCCGTTAGTTGTTGCTTTTAAGGTGACTTGGTAGGTTGTAGGAACAGAATAAGAACTCCAAGTTCCATTGCCATTACTCCAAGCATCGTCAGCTATGGTGTATAGGTTTTTTCCATCATTTTGTACTTTGAGATTTAATGTTTCATCCCATTTTACACCATCGTTAAAGTTATTAGCGTTGGTATTTGGATTTAAACGCACAAACTTAAAATCCGTTACTCCGGCAGGTATTTCAGCAGTATAAATGTCGCTATAGCAATCAATAGCGGTCATATCCACCCAACCATTCTTACCACCATCAGCCCACCAATAGATGGCAAAGCGAGCATTGGCTTCTAACCAGTTGTTGTTGGGTATGAGATAAATGGTGGTAGGAGCGAGTTCCCAAATTGCGTAGATATTGTATGTGGAATTATTATCTGCTATTAGATTTTTAACCTTTTGTCGGTCTGAATATTGCACAGGACCAGCTCCCGTTGTCCCCCATCCTATAAATCTATAACCTGCTCGAGTAAAGACATTGGCTGTTAGTGCTTGTTCTACGTCGTATGTGAAGGACTGATTAGACATTGTGCCAGAACCACCATTCGCATTGAATTTTACGGTGTATTTGTTTGCTGTCCACTTTGCATAAAGTTTTGTCACCGAAGCTTCAGTCCAAGTTTTGGCACTTGATCCGTCGGCTTTGTAGTATTGTGTTCCGCCTCCATTGGTTGCGGTGTAATATCCACCAAAGGTATATCCAGTCTTTGCAGGTACGGTAATAGACGGCATAGCAGCGTTGTATGTAGCCGTTACGCTCGTTGCTCCTGTGGTTGTTGCACCTTGGTTGTCAAGTGTAACAGTATATTGTTCTCCTTTAGCCTCAACATTGATTTTTACATCCTTATTAGGCATCGTGAAGGTGTATTGGTTGTTAGCGTTTGGTCCTGTAAGTGTAGCTTCATCACTGGCAACACTCACACGATAGCCCGCAGTTGGATTCACTACGAATGTGACGGTTGCGCCTTCTTCTGCCGAAGTAGGGTTGCTTGCTCCGTATGTCCAACCCGTTCCTTCTTCGGTGTAGGTAATTGTTTTAGATGTAGCAGGGATTTGTTCGAACTTTACATATATGGTCTTGTCTGCGGTGAGAGTGCCAGCATCGTAAGTGGTACTGGTACCCGCTGCTGTAATTTTCGAAGTGCAACCAGAGTTACTATACCAACCTTCTACTTGATAGCCCGCATTAGGTTTAGCAGTGAAGGAAATAGAAGTTCCATAATTTAGCGTTTTTGTACCAGTTGTTGTGATAGCAGTTTCGCTATTTAATTGGAGTGAACCCCAATGAGTTGTTGAGCAAACGCCGTAGGAAACAGTGTGCTGTTTAATTGTAAAACGAGCATATACGGTGTGTGCATCAGATACGGTATAAGAAGTAATCTTGTTGCCGTTTGCATTATACCAGCCCTCGAATACATAACCATCAAGAACATTTTCACATGTAAGAGAAACGGTTGCAGAATACGCCGCATCAACAGTAGCAGAAACAGTGGTGCTTTCTTTTGCAAGAGAAGCAGATTTTGCACCAGCAGCTGTTGCAGAAGTGAGAGCGTATGTAGATGCTGTCAAATCAGCAAGAACCATAGTTGCATCCTCCCAATTAGAGCCATTTTTGATTTGAGCTTTGATGGTCTGGGTACGGTTGACTGCAGTAGCGTAGGATGAAGAGTTGCTGCTTTTTGAACCAGCTGTAGTAAAGAGATGGTATTTTTTGAACTCTGTCTTGAATACAGATGTCTTATTTGACCCAGCATATGCATTGCGGTGTGTTGGAGAGCTACCTTCATCTCCCCACTTATCTTGCATGAAGAAATATTCGGTATAACCATCCCATTTATCAGTTTTCCAGTAATACAACTTTGTATTAGAAATTTTGGTCATGCTGTAACCTATAGAATAGGAACCATGTCCAAGTAATAGGCTCGCTTGCGACCAATTATCAGGTTTTTCAAAATAAACATAATATCCCGCAGGAACATTATACGCCCACGCATTACCAACTCCCATTAGTAGGATGAGAGAAATAAAAATTGATTTAAGTAAATTATGTTTCATAGTATTTTATTTTTTTCTGTTTTGTTTAAGTGCGTAGGCTATTGCCATAAGCATGAGTGGTAGGATGCCGTTTCCTACGGGTACGGGTATAACGGGTGGTTCACCGGGGTTGTCAAAACCACCAGTGCCTCCAGGATTCCAGTCGTCATCATCGTCACTATCGGCAGCGGCAACGCGCATGATGACGGGTTGTGCCGCTCCCACTTGTGTGAGCGCTTTATGTGTTTGTTGGATAGTTTTTGTTTTTTTAGGAGCGATGTGTTTCGCGGTTGCGAATGCCCCCCCCCCTGTATTTAGGCGGGCAGTAGCAGAATTGCCGCCAGAGGGAGATTTATATAGATTTCCTGTAGAGGAATAAGATTTTTCAGGGTGAATGTTAATAGGAGCAGCTTTATAGTTGGCCTTTATGCTGCTAAAATTGGTAGGGGTTGTAGCCTGAATGGTTCCCTGCAGTTTTTCAACCGAGTGTTGATGTTGTAGCGGCACGATGATGTCGCTCAATGTGGCTTTATTAGATGACGAAAAGGGCACAGCGACATCTGCAGTGAGATTGGCGTATGCTCCGATGAGATTAGTGAATAGAAGGCTTAGGATGAGGATGCCTATTCGCCGAGTAAGTAATGGCTTGCTACGACGCATTGTAGTATGTCTTGACGTATTAGATTAATGAATAAAATTAAGAGGTCACAGCCTCATGGCGTGAAGCCATGACCTCTTAGAAAAAAGATAAAATTATGATGGTTTGTTAGTAAAGTACAACTTTTTGAGCTTTACCGTTGATACGTACGATGTACATACCTTGAGCAAGAGCCACGTTGTAGTCAGCGCTCACTTGGCTGTCGAGGAGAACTCCGTTCAAAGAGAACACTTCAACAAGAGCAGCTTGATCTAACACAGCACGCAAGATACCGTTTTCAGCGAATACGCGGCCAGCTACAGCATTTTCCAAAGCAGAAGGAAGATCAACTTTGTTGATGCAAGCTTTCTTGCCATCGAATGAGATGGTGACAGTAGCGTTAGCTTCGAGTGTGAAGACGATGTTTCCGCTGTCATCGGTAGTAGTGGTGACGTTGCTGCATGTAGCGTCCACTACAGAATTTCCCCAAGTTTTTTCCCATGTACCGTCAGTGAACTTGCAGGTGTATTCAGTTCCAGCCACAGCAGTGAAGCTGATTTCGTTTTCAAACACTTTCAAAGCAGGATTCCATTCACCTTCAATGCCAAGAGCAGTGTGGAATGCAGCGTTACCAGTGATGTAGTAAGTGATTTGAATGTCTTCACCCGTATAAACGATGTGCAAAGCACCAGTAGCAGGGTCGTAAACATAGGTAACTTCTACGTTAGTAGCATTAGGAGCTCCAGAGATGAGTTCAGCAGGGTTCCATTGTGCACCAGCGTCATCTTGCTTGGTGTTAACGTTAACACCGCCACCGTTCCAGTTAGCCACCAAAGTGTAAGTGCCATTTTCTTGTTTAGTCATTTCTTTCCATTCCCAGTCAGTTCCGTTAAATGGGTGTTTAACGAAGTATTTAGAGTCGGTAGGAGTAACGATATCATCATCACCACCTGCTTGAGTTGTGATGCTCAATGTTCCAGAAACAGGGTCGTAAACATAAGTTACTTCAACACCGTTAGTAGAAGGAGCGCCAGAGATTGTAGCAGCTTCTTTCCATTGTGCATTAGCGTCATCTTGTTTGCTGTTGATGTTAGCGCCAATACCGTTCCAGTTAGCCACCAAAGTGTAGGTGCCATCATCTTGTTTGGTCATTTCTTTCCATTCCCAGTTGGTTCCGTCGAATGGGTGTTTGAGGAAGTATTTAGATTCAGCAGGAACTACAGCTCCGCCGAAACCATCGGTCCAACCATTGTTGTAATAAGGTTTTGTGCCATCGATGGTGAGGTCATCCGTTTGCTTTGAACCATCGTTGAAGATGATAGAAGCACCGTCGATATCTCCAATCACTTCGATTTCATACCATCCTTCTTGTCCGGCAACCGGAGTCATAGCAGCTCCCGGCCATGAGCCAGTAGAGATACCATTCCAAGCATAAGCATTAACTTTGCTCCAACCGTCGTTGTTCTTGAAGTAGATTTTGTTTTTCACAACTACAGCTTCACCACCGAATGAGTCAGCCCATCCGTTGTCTTTGTAGTAAGGCTTAGCAGCATTCACAGTGAGGTCATTGGTTTGCGCGCCGCTACCATTGTTAAAGATGACTTTTTCAGCATCTTTCACGTCGATTTGGAACCATCCTTCTTGACCATCAACAGCGGTCATTTGAGTTCCCGGCCACCCCCCCAAGGTAGTTGTACCAGATCCTTTCCATGCATACGCATTTACTTTGCTCCAGTTTTCAGCATTGTGAAAATAAACAGTAACCGCATTAGCCATTACAGTCATCACAGCGAAGAGCGCTAAAAGTGTAAATTTCTTCATGTGTACTTTTGTTTAAAATTATTAGTTAAAAAAATGTTTGTTTATAAAAGGTTTGTTTTCTTCGGGCAAAACACTGCCTCCCTCCGGAGAGACAGTGTGTTAAATACATAATAAAAATAATAGAACAATTAAAACAACAATCTTTTTACCTTAAAAACAATTTATTCTTTTATAAATCGTGCGTTGTGCACGGTGTTATCTGTCTTAATAATGAGGAAGTAGATTCCTTTGCTCCATCCGCTGACATTCAGCATGGCTGAGTTGTGTACGGATGTCATCTTTTGTCCTGTGGCGGAATAGACGTCCATGGCTTTCACATTGTCCACTCCCTGTACATGCAGTGTGTGGTGTGCGGGGTTAGGATAGACCGCTATGCTCTCGATGTGTGTGTCGCGCAGGCCGGTAGCGTTGCAGTCGGTTTCCACAGCTATTTCCATGTCAGACATTGCGTAGCAGATAGACTTGTCAGTGTAGAGGTCGTTGGTTTGTTTACCTCCGGAAGCTTTACCCTCGTTGAAGACCAGGTTGACTTCATAGATAGCCGCATCAAATGTGTGGCTCCACCATCCATTACCTTCATCGGTGATAGCGGCTCCAGGCCATTTGGCAGAAGCTCCGCCGGGAAACAGGTTACCATTATTATCCCACGCCCAAAGGTAAACTGCCTCCCAATCGGCGGGCTTGCGGAAGCGAACCGTGATGGGTTCACCATTATGTTCTGTTTCATATTCGTGTGTTTGCACCGCGCTTTGGCCTCCTGCTCCCACAGCCATTGCCTTCAGGGTTGTATTGGTCTTGATTTCTACGGGAGCGGTGTAGAGGAGAGAGGCAGTGGTTGGTTGGGTGCCATCGAGGGTGTAGTAGATTTTGTCGGCATTTAATGCGCTGAGTGTCACTGTGACTCCACCGATGTATCGACCTCCGGCAGGGCTCACCACGAGTTTAGGAGCCGGAGCGGTGTTGGTCTTGATGTAGATGGCCCAGTTGTTGCCTGCAGCCGCCTTGGTGTAGCCACTTGGAGTGCTTGCGGCATTGCTTCCACTACCAAGCTTGATGATGAGGCTACCGTTTTTTCCGGTGACAGTGGCAACGTATTTGTCGCGTCCTGACTCTGTGACGCTCACTGCACTCTGGCTGTGTATGCCCACAGCTTTGCGCGCAAGAATCATTGGTTTGATGTCTTCTTTATATTTAGCCCAATGAGGGAAGAACACGCAAGGGATGCCCGGGCTACTCAAGATGAAGGCGTTGGCTTGCAGGATGAGGTCTTTTTGGCCTATAGAGGCAAAGTCATTTCCGTTGCCACGCTCAAAGGTGTCGTGGTTGTCAACAAAAGTCACTGCATAGCGACGCATATCATTGTGAATCAAACCGGCAGGTTGGTTTGACCAAACCAATTTGGTAAGGTCTCCCCCCTTAAGCCCATCGTTCAATCCATTAAACTTCAATGGGAAGTCAAATGCCATGGATTGTTTACCGGTTCCATTTACCCAATTGTTTACTAAGTCGTAGTTGCCATCCAGATATTCTCCCACAGAGAGGTATTGTTTGGCGTCTTTTGCATACTCACCGAAATGAGCAGCCTTGAAGCCTTTGGCCACGTCAAAACGCCAGCCGTCGAACTTCATTTCGTGTTTCATCCATTTCAGATAAGCTTTTACGGCATTGCGCACGTAGGAGTTCTCATGGTCAAGGTCGCGTGCAGCACCATATTTTTCACCTGTGTCATAAGCCCCTGTGGCTGCGCCTTTACAAGCCCCTGCTGTAGAGGAAGAGTTTACTTCGTCGTCCTTGCAGATGTGTTCAGCGGTGAGTTGGAAAGCGCCAAATTGTCCGAAGTCTTCCGGATGGAAGTCACACCAGGATGATTTGTTGTCGCGGTGGTTGATTACGATGTCGGCAATAACCTTTGCGCCACCCGCGTGGAGGTTTTTAATCAAGGTTTCCAGTTGAGGGCGTGAGCCATGGTCGCTGTTTTGGTTGCACCATTGAGAAGGGTGATAGCCTGTGCCGCCACTGCTCTTAGCCGAAGGAGCCAACCACACAAGGTCGAAGTAAGCAGCGAGTTCGCCCGCTTGTTCGTTGAGTGTGGTCCACTTGGTGTTGCCATATTTAGACTTTGTGGTGCTGGCAGCATCGTAGGAGTCCCAATAGAAAGCTTGAATCATCACATCTTCCGCTTGAGAAGGAACAGCCGAAGCGTAATTGCCCGGAGTGTATTCACCATCGGGAGAGTCGGGAGTGTCGATGTTATCGTCTGTGTTGTCATTGCCGGTATTATCTCCGCCCGTGTTATCTCCACCGGTATTATCGTTGTTGTCTTGGTTGTTGTCACATCCGGTGGCATCCTCGATGTAGAGCATGTCGTCTTGCCACTTCATTTTCAAGTAGATGGTGTAACAACCCGACTTGGTGCATTTCACTTGGTTGCCTGTGGTGGTGAACGAAGCGTGTGCACCATAAGGGTCGATGACGCTGATGGTCCACTCGGCACCGCTTGATTGGTCAAAAATAGTCACAAAGTCGCCATTGTTGATAGCAATCGGTTCACTCACGTATTGTTCTCTGCCTTGGTGGTCTTTATCAGCGATTAAAGATACAGGATGATCACCGGCTCCGTTGATGCGAATAAAGAAAGGAGCAGCATTAAGTCCACAAAGCAGACTTAGAAAAAGCAGGATGGTTGTGAGTCTTTTCATGTTAGTTAAATCAAACGTAAGGTTTTTACATATTTTTTCACACTACAAAAGTACGGCAAAATCCATTGACAGACAAGGTTCTCGGAACGAATGGGTTGAAAACGTGGACTAAATGACGTATTAGAAGGACGAACGGAAAGTGGGGGGTGATAAAAAAACATCCGCAATGTTGGTGCACTGCGGATGTTGTTGTATTTATGAAATACGATTATTGGTCTTTGCGTTCCGGACGTGGACGGCGTTCGCCTCTTTCAGGGCGTGGTCGGCGTTCAGGTTCAACATAGTCAGCAGGTTTTTCTTTGAGAACGCGAGCCGACAATTTGAACTTACCGGTTTTTTCATCCACTTCAAGAAGTTTCACATCGATATTGTCACCTTCTTTGAGTCCGGTTTCTTCGATGGTGTTGTAGCGTTTCCAGTCGATTTCAGAGATGTGAAGAAGACCTTCTTTACCGGGTAGGAATTCTACAAACACGCCATAAGGCATTACAGACTTAACGCGTGATGGGTAGGTTTCTCCCACTTCAGGAAGTGCAACTATGCCACGCACTTTAGCCACAGCAGCGTCGATAGACTCTTTGTTGGTAGCAGCGATTTCTACGCGACCTCCTTCTTCGACTTCTTCGATAGCGATGGTAGCACCTGTTTCTGCTTGGATGCCTTGAATGATTTTTCCACCAGGGCCAATCACTGCACCGATCAATTCTTTCGGAATGATCATTGTGACAATGCGTGGAGCGTGAGGTTTGAGGTCAGGACGAGGTTCTGCCAATGTTTCTTGGATTTTGTCAAGGATGTGCATACGACCTTCGTGAGCTTGCATCAATGCTTTTTCAAGGATTTCGTAGCTGAGTCCGTCAACCTTGATGTCCATTTGGGTGGCAGTGATACCGTCGCGTGTACCGGTAACCTTGAAGTCCATGTCTCCGAGGTGGTCTTCGTCTCCGAGGATGTCAGACAAGACAGCGTAGTTGGTGCCTTTGTTTTCTGAGATCAATCCCATAGCGATACCCGAAACCGGTTTTTTGATGGGCACACCGGCATCCATCAAAGCCAATGTACCGGCGCAAACGGTAGCCATAGAAGATGAGCCGTTAGACTCAAGGATGTCAGACACGATGCGTACTACATAAGGATAGTCAGCCGGAATCATAGGCTTGAGGGCGCGATAAGCCAAGTTGCCATGGCCGATTTCGCGACGTCCTACACCACGTTGAGCTTTAGCTTCACCGGTAGAGAATGGAGGGAAGTTGTAGTGGAGCAAGAAGCGGTCTTTGCCTTGCACCAAAGCTTCGTCAATGATTTTTTCATCCATCTTTGTGCCGAGTGTGACAGTGCTCAATGATTGAGTTTCACCGCGGGTGAAGATAGAAGAACCGTGAGGGCCGGGCAAGTAGCCAACTTCCGACCAGATAGGACGGATTTCGGTAGTGGTACGTCCGTCAAGACGTTTGCCTTCGTCTAAGATGCAACGACGCATGGCTTCTTTTTCCACGTCGTGATAGTAGCGGTCGATGAGTGAGAGTTTTTCAGTCAACTCAGCAGCGTCCATATCAGCGTGTTCTTCCACATATTTTTCTTTATATTCGTCACGGATAGCATTGAATCCGTTGGCGCGAGCGTGTTTGTCGGTGTTTCCTGAAGCCGCCATTGCGTAAGACTTGTCATAGCAAGCCTCCTTCACTGCAGCGCGAAGGTCTTCGTCATTAACTTCGTGGCAGTACTCACGTTTTACGGTTTTGCCGGCAGCTTCCATCAATTCTATTTGAGCTTGGCATTGCACCTTGATAGCTTCGTGAGCAGTCTTCATAGCGTTGAGGAGGTCCATTTCAGACACTTCGTTCATTTCGCCTTCCACCATCATGATGTTGTCCATGGTAGCCGCTACCATGATGTCCATGTCAGCCGATTCGAGTTGAGCGAAAGTAGGGTTGATGACATATTCACCATTGATGCGTGCCACGCGCACTTCAGAGATAGGTCCTTGGAAAGGAATGTCGCTGACAGCCAATGCAGCCGAAGCAGCCAATCCGGCAATGCAGTCGGGCATGTCCACACCGTCAGCAGAATAGAGTGTTACGTTGACAAAAGTGTCGGCGTGGTAGTTGTCAGGGAAGAGTGGGCGTAGTGCGCGGTCGATGAGGCGTGCGATGAGGATTTCGTAGTCGGAAGCACGACCTTCACGACGGGTGAAACCTCCCGGGAAACGTCCGTTAGAAGCGAATTTTTCTTTATACTCCACAGTAAGTGGCATGAAATCAGTGCCGGGCATAGCACTTTGAGCAGAACAAACAGTGGCAAGAAGCATGGTTTGTCCCATGGTCACCATTACTGCTCCGTCGGCTTGTTTAGCCAATTTTCCTGTTTCTAATGTAATGGTGCGTCCATCACCCAGTGTGATGGTTTTTGTAACTACATTCATACAAATTATTTTTTTATAAACACAAAATTTGCGCAAAGGTAGTAATTATTTGTGAAATAGACGTATCAGGATGTTGTTTTTTGTTTGCTGACAGACGCGAGAAGGTGATATTGCCTGACAGGGCGTTCACCTTAGCTGTGATACACGATGAGGATGATGAGGGCTGTCCATGCAAGGGCAATGAGCCAGGAGATGATGCGGTAAGAGTTTTTGCGGTTTTTGTGATGAATAAAGTAGCTGAGTGGGAGCATGGAGAATATGCCCCCTGCGAGTTCGAACAGGTGGAGTCGTTTTTCCGGAATGCGCCACTTGCTTTTGATGGCTTTGTGCTTGTCAATCATCAAGAGGGAAGAACCGATGAGATTGACGATGAAAAGGTAGATTATGGCAACTTTGAGCAGCATTATTCCTCCTCTAAAAGGTCAGGACGCAACAAGCGTGTGCGCTCAAGTGACTGTTGGTGTTGCCATTCTTCCACTTTGGCTTGATGGCCCGAGAGAAGGATGTCGGGCACACGCCATCCGTTATATTCCACAGGCCTAGTATATACGGGAGGTGCCAAAAGGTTATCTTGGAAAGAGTCGGAGAGGGCAGATGTTTCGTCGCCGATGGCTCCGGGGATGAGGCGTACAATGGCATCAGTCATTATGGCAGCGGGGAGTTCGCCCCCGGTGAGTACATAGTCGCCAATAGAGATTTCGCGCGTGATGAGGTGTTCGCGAATTCGGTGGTCTATGCCCTTGTAGTGTCCGCAAAGGATGATGAGGTTTTCTTGCAAAGAAAGCTGGTTGGCCACCTTCTGGCAAAAGGGTTCACCATCCGGAGAGGTGTAAATGACTTCATCGTATGTGCGTTGGCTCTTCAGGTGTTGGAGAATGCGGTCGATGGGCTCGATTTGCAGTACCATTCCGGCTGCGAATCCGAATGGATAGTCGTCCACTCGACGGTGTTTGTCGGTGCTGTAGTCGCGCAGGTTGTGTACATGAATTTCAGCGAGTCCCTTGTCTTGGGCACGTTTGACAATGCTATGGTTGAGCGGACTCTCTAATAGTTCGGGTAGTACAGTGATGATGTCGATTCTCATAGTGATGAAGTGTTGTAGAGTTGAACGTGTGAGTTAAGGCACGGGGTCGTAGCCGCTACCTCCCCATGGATGGCAGCGTAGTATTCGTTTGACTCCCATGTATCCCCCTCGGAAGATTCCGTGTTTGAGGATGGCTTCCACCATGTAGGCAGAGCAAGTGGGGGTGTAGCGACATGTGGGCGGGAAGAGGGGGGAGATGCATGTCCGGTAGAGATAGACAGGCAGGAGTGCGACATGTCGCATGATGCGTTTGAACGTGTGGATAAACTCAGTCGTTTTCATGGTTGGTTTTGTTGATGAAGGGGGTGAGCATTATCCAGTTTCTTCAAGGCTTTTTCCATGGCATGAGCAATGCTGTGATAGGGCATCAGTTCAGGGGCGATGTAAGAAAAAGCGATGTGGTGAGCTTGGTTGTTGAGGGCTTGCGAAAAATCATCTTGACGCAAGCGATAAGCTTCGCGCATGCGTCGTTTGAGCAAGTTTCGCTTCACGGCACGTTTGAAAAGGCGTTTGGGCACAGAAACCATGATTTTGGTTTGCTCATCGCCAGAAGGCAGATAACACACCCGGAGTGGATAAGCCACAAAACTCTTACCCTTGGAAAAGAGGTTCTGAATGGAGATTTCGCTCTTGAGGCGTTGTCCTTTGTGAAGTGTAAGGTGTGGCATGGTGTGTTTTAAAAAAAATCTCGAAAGTAGGGCATTAAAGTCCGTACTTTCGAGAAGATATTATTTGAATTGTCCCGATGAATACGGACTTTTATTTACTTTCTTGCTCGTTTGTGATTCTCCTTTAAGTAAGCATCAATAGCCATGGTCATGGATGGATATTGAGGTGATGGAACCTCAATGTCAAGTCGGAGTCCGGCTTCGCGTGCAGCTTGTGCTGTGTTGGCGCCCAAGCATCCAATGACAGTTTCGCCTTGTTCGTAGTTAGGGAAATTCTTTTGCAAAGCAGCGATTCCTGCCGGGCTGAAGAACACCAGCATATCATAGTCAAACGGTTCGTTCGGACCAAAGTCGTTGCTTACCGTTTTATACATAATGGCCTTGTTGATGTCAATCTTGTGAGCTTGGAACATTGGAAGAATTTCTTCGTTGTGTACATCCGACACCACAATCATGTATTTTTCGTTCAAGTGTCGTGTCATCAGCGGAATCAGGTCGGAAAGTTTTCCGGTGGCGCCGAAGAACACTTTGCGCTTGCGGTATTGAATGTATTTTTGAAGGTAGAGAGCCACCGACTCAGATACACAAAAATACTTCATGGTTTCGGGTACAGTGATTCGCATTTCGGTGCATAGTCTGAAGAAATGGTCAATGCCATGGCGTGCATTGAACACAATGGCTGTGTGATCCAAAATAGACACTTTTTGCTTGCGAAATTCCTTTGCATCGATAGGGTCAACCTTGATAAACGGACGAAAATCAATCTTCACACCATGTTTTTCCATGATGTCAAAATAAGGTGATTTTTCAGATGTTGGTCGTGGTTGAGAAACTAAAATCTTCTTGACTTTCAAGACAATATATATTTGAATGTTACACTTTCCATACCTCATGCTCTATCCAGAGAAACAATCCGTAATAGGGCAAAATTTCGAGGGTGCAAAGGTACAGCAATATATAAAATCCTGCAACTAAATCTTGAAAAAAAAGTTGAAAAATCTCAATAATGAGCAATATGCCGGCAAGCAACAAGGCTAATCCTATCAGTATGAGCCCGATAAGAGAGAGTGAGTCGGGTAGGTAAATATAAGCAAGGATGAAGGGGAATAAGCAGGAGCATACAAGGTAGAAGAGGTGTTGGTAGTTGTGAAAAAAGATGCTTTGTTGCAGCGGTGTGCAGAAAACATAGCCCACACAGTGTAATAACACAACCTTGATGACGGCAAACAAGCAGAAGATGCCGAGTGTGTAGAGGTAGGGCATGAAAGTGAAATCAGCCATTGCGGGGCGCGACAGAACATAATAAAATAGCGAGAGGGTGCCGGTGCAGAAAATCACGAGCAGGGCAGCACTCCAACGTTCGTTTTGTTCGTTTTCTTCAAACAAGCTTTTTCTTCCGTCAGCTTTGATAAAAAGAGTTTTGTCAAATCGTAGTGGCTTAATACACAAGAGGAGCAGATACAAGACAGACAAGATGGAAACGAGCACCGTAATCCATCCTTCTGTGAACGGAGAAGATGGAAGTTCAAGCGCGGTGAGAGGCAAATGTGTCGTTTTCATCGAGGTAATTACTTGTTAAATAGCTGCAATTTTCCGTACACCCTTATCCCATGGTTGGCATTTCAAGAAAGCATCTTCCAGTTCTGCCACACTCTTGGCCACCACCCACATATCGCGGTGGAGTTCACGCATGAAACGACCCTGTATGAGCAGGTCTAACCACTGCAAGAGTGCATCAAAATGTCCGTTGATATTGAGGATGATGATGGGCTTGGTGATGAGTCCGAGTTGTTTCCACGTGAGAACTTCGAGTAATTCTTCCGCAGTGCCGATTCCTCCCGGGAAAGCGATGATGGCTTCTGAGTGTTCAGACATGAGGCGTTTGCGTTCATGCATATCCTGGGTAACGATGAGCCGGGTAAGGCCTTCGTGATGCCAGCCGGCATCAACCATAAACTGTGGGATGATTCCCTCCACTGTGCCACCATGGGCGAGTGTTGCATCAGCGAGCACGCCCATCAATCCCACATTACCGGCGCCATAAACCAATTGTTTTTGGCGGTATCCCAGCCATTTGCCCAACTCTTGTGCTTCCTCGGCAAAGAGAGGGTCAGTCTGAGAACTTGAACCACAAAACACACATATACGCTTTAACTCTTCGTGTTCCATTTTCCTTCGTTTTGTGCAAAAGTAGTGAAAACCGAAAGCAGAACAAAATAAACTCATTTATTTTTTATGCTGAGGTGCATCCTATCTTATTAAAAGGTAGTGCAAAGCGAGAGAAAAGCCAAATTTATTTGAGCATTTTCAAGCCACGGGCAAAGATAGTCCAAACCGATAGCAAGCATCTTCGCGACCACCTCGGGACCATCTCGGGACCACTAGGTAAGAACCAGATACAAACCGGATAGAAACAAAATAAACTCCAATAACCTTACTATCTCTTCTTGGCAGGCACCTCTATTATTTTATTAACCGAGCCGATTTGCCGGGCTGATTACTTGTGTGAATCAAAAAGAAATGGTATCTTTGCACCCGCTTTTCGAGAAAAAGCATAGCTATTAACAAATTAAACTAAAAAACAAATGGCAGTAAAAATCAGATTAGCGCGTCATGGACGTAAGTCTTATGCTTACTATCACATTGTAGTAGCAGATAGCCGCGCGCCACGTGATGGCAAATTTATCGAACGTTTGGGTTCTTACAATCCTAACACTAACCCAGCAACCGTAGTGTTGAACTTTGACCGTGCATTGTATTGGTTGAACGTGGGTGCACAACCAACCGACACTGCTCGCAACATCCTTTCTAAAGAAGGTGTATTGTTGAAAAAACACTTGCTTGGTGGTGTGAAGAAAGGTGCATTCGCTGCAGAAGAAGCTGAAAAACGCTTTGAAGCATGGAAAGCCGGCAAAGAAGCTGACTTGAACAAAACTAAAGAACAATTAGCTGCTGAAAAAGCTGCTGCTGCAAAAGCTCGTTTGGAAGTAGAAGCTGCTCAAAACAAAGCTAAAGCTGAAGAATTGGCTAAAAAGAAAGCTGCAGAACTTGAAGCTCAAGCTGCTGCTGCAAAAGCTGAAGTTGAAGCAGAACAAGCAGAAGAAACTCCTGCAACTGAAGCAGAATAATCTTCTTGTGCGAAAGAATAAAAAGTCCGAGTATCATGCTCGGACTTTTTTTATATGCTTTTTCTTTTTACCTTTGTGACCTAACAATTACCCCGGAAGATTAGTGAATTACAAACACGAGATAAAGGACACGTTTTGGCTGATGTTGATGCAGGGGCTCACTTATGTTGTGCCTCTTTTTGTGTGGCCTTACTTGATGAGTGTGTTAGGCGCTGCCAAGTTTGGCTATATTGGTTTTGGCTTGGCGGTTAATCAGTATTTGATGATTCTTGTGGATTTTGGGTTCAACCTCAGTGCTACGAAGCGAATAGCGCTGGCACAAGGCAATCAAGCAGAAATCAATCGGGTGTTCTCACAAACCTTGATGGCTAAGTTGCTGTTGTTGTGCATCTCGGCCTTGGTGTTGTTAGGTGTAGCATGTGTGCCTCAATATGCTGTGTATCGATCTACATTGTTTTTACTTTTTTCTATGGTGGTGGGGCAGGTGTTTACCTTTGTCTGGCTTTTTCAGGGATTAGGTAAGATTCGCGTTGTGACGATAGTGAATAGCCTGACCAAGTTGGCTATATTGCCTTTGACCTTCTGGTTGGTGAAAAGTCAGGAGCATTATCTGCGTGCAGCCATCTTGCAAGCAGTGGTATATGTGGTGGCAGCTTTGTTGAGTGATGTGATGATGTGGAAGATGGGGTTGGCACGATTGGTGCGTGTGAAGTGGGACGGCGTCAAAGAGTCATTGAAGGATAGTTTTCCGCTTTTCTTGTCGCAAGCGGCAAGTAGTGTCTATGCCATGTTGTTTGTAGTGATATTGGGCTATGTCGCATTGCCGGATGAGGTGGGGAGGTATGCTGCTTCAGAGAAATTGATGCGTATCAGTTGTGTCTTGGTGTTTACTCCATTGGTTCAAGCCTTTTTCCCCCGTATCACCCGAGTGGCACAAACACAGAAAACGGAGGCTTATCGACCGATAGAACGATTGATGATGGTGGGAGGCAGTGTGATGTTTCTCGTTTTCATCGTGCTGTTTTGGGGTTCGGAGGCCATCGTGACTCTGTTGGGAAAGGACTATGCCGGCATGGGAAACTTATCTAAAATTATGGCAATTGTGCCTTTATTCGTAACTTTGGGCGGAATCGTGGGACAGATGGGGCTGTTGGCATGCGGAGAAGACGTTGATAAGCGCGTGTATCGGAATATATATCTGCTGGCAGCAGTGTGCTCCTTGATACTGGTGAGTGTGTTTGTGCCCAAATGGCATGCCGAAGGAGCAGCTTGGGCATTGTTGCTGACGGAAGGAGGAGTGTGCGGAGCCATGTTGTTGGCCTATAAAAGAATGAAAAAGAGATGAATTACTTAACGCTCATATTATTGGTGATGTTGTGCTTTGTCATCGTGGAAATGCTCTGCGGAAGATACGACAAGGTGTGTAAGCAGGTGTATGACCTTGCTTTTGTGACATTAGTCGTGATGGTGGGCGCAAAGTATATGTTGGGACCGGATGTAGCGAATTATTTCCCACACTACAATACATTGCCACATCTTGACAGTCTTTTTTCGCAGTTGGGTTATTTACAGTTTGAACCCGGATTTAATCTTTATTGTTCTGTGCTGAAGACGATGGGAGTGTCGTTTTGGGGAATGACCTTGATGGTTACGCTTATCTATTATGCAGCTGTTTATCTGCTCTTTCGCCGACTCACAGCTCATCGCACTTTGGCGTTGTTTGCCCTGATATTGCTTGACTATAACTTGGTGTTGTATGAGTATAGACAATGTTTGGCTGTAGCATTCTTTATATTTGCTTACTTGTTGCTGGAGAAACGTCGGTATGTAGCAGGAGCGGTGTGTGTGTTAGTGTGTGTGCTGATGCACAAGTCGAGTGTGTTTGTGTGTATGGCTACAGTTCTTTTTATGATGTTTTGGCAGTTTGAATTAGACAAGAAAGCCTACATCACACTGGCTCTGTTGCTCTGCTCTATGTTGGTGTTGCCCATGAGCAGTTTGGGGGATGTAGTAGTGAGGAGTTTGCCGTTGAATGACACTATAAAGGATTCATTGAGTTTGCATTTGGCGATGGGAAGTAAGGTGCAGATTGTTTTTCCTATCTACTTCTTGGCTATTGTATGTTTGGCCTATTACAGTAATTTTGCCGAAAAAGACAAGCGTTGGCATTGGATGATGTGGCTGTGTGTGGCGGCAATTGTGACACTGTATCAATATTGGTTCTTGTTGAATCGTTTGCGTTCGTTTGTATTGCCTTTCCTGCTGGTGTATATGCAGAGTGAAATGGCGCAGAGCGAGCGCAAGAAAGACCACTTACCCGCACAACTGTTCGCTGTGGTGTTTATGCTCTATGCGGCAGTGTTTACGTATAGTAGTAACCAGACACCCTCGTATGCGAAAAGTAAAACAAATCGTGTGTCAACGGTGTTTGAGTTGAATAAGCACTCACAGGTAGAGTTGCAAGAGCGACAGATGAAAGAAGCAATATTATTTTGGGAACACGATTTTGTTTACACACAAAAAGAAGAAGCAAAATGATAGATATATTACTCTCAACCTATAATGGAGAATGTTTTCTGCGTGAGCAGTTAGATTCCTTGTTAGCACAAACTTATACTGATTGGCGTCTCTTTGTGCGTGATGACGGCTCGGTAGATGGGACCTTGGCGTTGATAAGGGAGTATTGTGTGAGGTATCCGGAGAAAATACTGGAGTATCAAGATGAACTTGGGAATATAGGTTCGATGCGTTCGTTTGAAGAGTTGTTGATACATTGTGTGAGTGGCGAGTATGTGATGTTTTGCGACCAAGATGATGTGTGGCTTCCTGAGAAG
Organism: Paludibacteraceae bacterium; assembly: GCA_017647145.1. Classification (GTDB taxonomy): domain Bacteria; phylum Bacteroidota; class Bacteroidia; order Bacteroidales; family Paludibacteraceae; genus Gallipaludibacter. Next base: position 61,906 of record JAGCLD010000039.1, on the reverse strand, counting down.
ATTGCTGTGTTTCATCAAGAGATGAAACGTTTGGAAGCAGCGTGGGGTGCTGATTTACCACTCTTGGTGCATGGAGATATGCGTGTGGTGGATCAATCCTTAGGGTTGATAAATGAGTCGTTTTGGAAGTATGCTAATTTGCGTCCGGATTTACTCGATGAAAACGCGCGTTTCTTGGGTATTTGTAATGACATTACTGGGTGTTCATGCATGTTTAATCAGACAGCGCGACATGGGGCGTTGCCGTTTAATCCGCGCAGTTATATGCATGATGCATGGATAGGAGTGAGTGTGATAGCACGTGGAGGGAAGATACATCCGATATATAAACCGACGATGCTGTATCGTCAACATGGAAACAACACCTTGGGAGCGGTGGAGTATTCACGTTCGTTGCTCAACCTGCGTTTCAGATGGAAGTTGGCGCGTCAGTCATATGCGAATGCCCATCCGTTGATATTCAAGAATGTGTTGAGTTTTGCATGGCACAAGTTACGGTATTTACTAACACGTCATTTTTCAAAATAGTGCGATGAATACGGTGTGTGTTGCAACATATAATGGAGAAAAGTATATCGCCGAACAACTTCAGTCGATTCTTTCTCAAATCAAGGATGAGGATGAGGTGATAGTGTCGGATGATGGTTCCACAGACCGCACATGTGAGATTGTGGAATCATTTCAAGACAAGCGCATACGACTGCTGCATAATGATGCCCATCATTTTAAGTGGAATTTTATTAATGCACTGAAGCATGCTCAGGGTGTGTATGTGTTTTTGTCTGATCAAGATGATGTGTGGATGGAGGGGAAGTATGAAGCGTGTTGTCGCTTGTTAGAAGAGTATGACCTTGTAGTGACGGACAGCATAGTGACTAACGAACTGTTGGAGCCGATTGAAGCATCCTTTTTTCGCTTCTATAATTCAGGTAAAGGTTTGTTGAAGAATGCGCTTCAGAATACCTATTTTGGGGCATGTATGGCCTTTCGTCAGTCTTTATTAAAACGAGCATTTCCTTTTCCTAAGACCAACGAGGTGGGACATGATATTTGGTTGGGACTTGTGGCAGAGATGACCGGAAAGCCTTATTTTTTAGAAGAACCATTCTTGTTGTATCGTCGTCATCAAGCAGCATTAACCAAACTATCAGGTCCGGTCTTGAAACGTAGTAGTCGGAGTTTGTGGGTGAAGTTGTGGAGCAGGGTAGTGGTGTTATGGGAGGTGTTGAAGTATCTTGCTGTACGTCGTTCGTAAGATTGTGAGATAAATATATCTTGTTGTTTTTTATTGCTGTTCGGTAGAACACATGAAGCAATAAAATTTGATTACAATCGCAGTTCACCCCCCTGAGCGTCCTATCATCTCCGTTACCACACCGTTACATTTAAATAGGAATGAGATAGGATTTAGTTTTTCGGGCAGCTAGGTTTCTTTTTATGCCTTGTAAGAGTTTTAATAGGGTAGTAATGATTTTATTTTCTTGTATAAACAATAAAATGCATGAAAGTTGGTTTTAATAAGAAAAATGCCTATATTTGTGCATTCTTATTGTAGTCATGCAAAATAGACTTGTTTCTATCATTACTCCCGTGTACAATGGTGCTCGCTTTATGCGATACACCATTGATAGTGTTTTGGCACAAACTTATCAAGAGTGGGAGATGTATATCGTGGATGACGGCTCAAAGGATAATAGTGCTGAGATTGCGTCGGAATATGTAGCAAAAGATGCTCGAATCCACTTGTTGCAACAAACTAATGCGGGGTCAGCAGCTGCACGTAACAACGGAATTAGACGTGCCCAAGGAAGATATATCGTATTGCTGGACTCTGATGATGTTTGGGAACCGAACTTTTTGGAAAACCAACTTCGTTTTATGCAGGAGACTCCAGGTGCCCTGCTGATATGCTCGGCACATAAGCGTATTGATGAAAATGGCAATGAATTTAAAGTTCCTTTTTTTCCACCTAAAGTTATTCGTAGAAAGGATTTATTAAAGACAAATTCAATCTCATGTCTGACCGGAGTATATGATAGTTCTGCCTTTGGTAAGTTTTATTTACGAGAGGATTTTAGAAGTCTTCGTGATGATCACGTCTATTGGTTAGACATTTTGAAAAAAGTGGAAGTGGCTTATGGGAATCAACAAGTTTTGGCGTCCTATCGTATGTCACAATTTGCGGTGACACATAATAAATTAAAAATGATTCGTCCTCAGTTTAAGGTATATAGAGAGTATGAACACATGGGTTGGTTAAAAGCAAGTTATTACCTCTTCTGTTGGGCATTTAATGGCATTAAGAAACATCATTCGTAGTTTATGCGTATAGCTGTTATTGGTGGATCCGGATTTGTAGGAACACGGCTGATTGCGTTGTTGAAAGATTCACATATTCTCACAAATATAGATAAGCAACAAAGTGTCTTTTTTCCGGAGATAACACGGATAGTGAATGTTTTGGATAAGGATGGTTTGGTGAGTGCTCTGAAAGACCAAGATGCAGTGGTGTTGTTGGCAGCTGAGCATCGGGATGATGTGACTCCTGTGTCCTTGTATTATGATGTGAATGTTGAGGGAATGCGCAATACATTGGAGGCGATGGAGTATAATGGCATTAAGCGTTTGGTTTTTACTAGTTCTGTTGCTGTGTATGGATTGAATAAAGACAATCCGGATGAATTGCATCCGGCAGACCCCTTTAACCACTATGGCAAGAGTAAGTGGCAGGCAGAGCAGGTGTTGCGTGAATGGATGAAAGGACATGCAGATTGGCAAGTCAATGTGTTGCGCCCAACCGTGATTTTTGGGGAAAGAAATAGGGGAAATGTTTACAACTTGCTTAGTCAGATAGCGCGTGGACGCTTCTTGATGGTTGGAAAGGGAGAAAATATGAAATCGATGGCGTATGTGGGAAATATAGTGGCGCTCATTCAATTTCTCATGGAACGTGACCATGAAGGGTGTGAGGTGTTTAACTACACGGATAAGCCTGATATGAACATGAATGATTTGGTTAACTTGGTGAGCAAGGTGTTAAATAAACCTCTTCTTTCAATTCATTTCCCGTATTGGTTAGGTATGTGTGGAGGCTATTGCTTTGATGTGTTGGCATGGTTGACGCGTCGAAAATTGGCGATAAGCTCAGTTCGTGTGAAGAAGTTTTGCTCCACCACTCAGTTTGCTTCATCCAAAGTAATTGAGGCCGGATTCAAGGCTCCGTTTAGTCTGTCGGAAGGACTGAGTAGGACCTTGAAATTTGAGTTTATAGAAAATGCCTCAGAAGGCAAAGTTTTTGTTTCGGAATAAAGAGAAAAGAAATGATAAATGTATCCATTGTAGTATATCAAACAGATGAAACGAAGATACGTAATCTAATTGCGTTACTCAGAGCGAGTGCTTTGATAGACAGGATATTTATAGTGGATAATTCACCGCGTTCGTTCTCCTCTCCTTTAATGGGTGCTGACTATATTTTCAACAATGAGAATATGGGTTATGGCAGAGCACATAATATTGCCATTCGTCAGACCTTGAGTGAGCAAACGCCCTATCATTTGGTGCTCAATCCTGATGTTACATTTGATGCTGTTATTTTGCAAGAATTGATGGAGTATATGGAGCAACATAAGGATGTGGCTTCATTGATGCCTCAAATTTATTATCCGAATGGGAAACGGCAACATTTGTGTAAGTTACTACCTACACCAATCGACTTGTTAGGACGACGTTTCTTGCCAAGATGGGTGATGAAGAAACGTAATCGCAGGTACGAATTGCGCGATACAGGTTATAAGTCTATTATGAATGTACCTTATCTTTCTGGTTGTTTTATGTTGTTACGGGCAGATGCTTTGAGAGAGGTGGGGCTTTTTGATGAGCGTTTCTTTCTTTATCCGGAAGATATTGACTTGACTCGTCGCTTGCATGCATGTTTTCGCACAGTGTTCTATCCACATGTGAGTATTGTGCACGAATATGGTCAAGGTTCCTATAAGAGTGTACGCTTGTTGTGTTGGCACATGGCTAATATGTGTCGTTATTTCTGTAAGTGGGGATGGATTAATGATGCAGAACGCTCTACCATGAATCAACGTTGCTTGAAAGAGAATCTTCCGCAATAATAGTGCTGTGCTGTCTTGCTTGCCATATTTATTGGCAACTACATTGGATCAATGTCCAAAATAATCGTTATGTTTTTGTGAACTTCTTGTTGGCGTAAATGTTTTATTTGTGCTTGAAGGATCTGTTTTGCTTTTGCTATGGAAGCATTGCGTTCAATGCGAATCATTATGTGGCGCACATATAGGCTTTGTATCCTTCCGATAATGGGAGTCACTGCAGAAGAGCAGCGCGTGCCAAACACTTGCTGAAGATTGTGTGCTAAGGTGTTAGCGGATTGTGTGACCATGTATTCTTCCTTGTGTTTAAGGATGATGGTGATGAGTCGATGGTAAGGTGGATAGCGAAATAATAGACGTTCGTTGACCTGTTCTTGATAAAAACCTTCGTAGTCGTGCTTGGCAAGTTGGGTGAAAAGTGGATTTTCTGCTTGGTATGTCTGAATGACAACTTCCCCCCTCTTGTGCATACGACCGGCTCTTCCACTCACTTGTTCCAACATTTGGTAGGCGCGTTCATAGGCTCTGAAGTCGGGTTGGTTGAGCAGAGCATCAGCATGCAAGACAGCCACCAGACTAACATCATCAAAACTCAGTCCCTTTGTAACCATTTGTGTACCCACGAGTATATCTACTTGGTGTTGGGAGAAGCGGTGTATGATGTCGGTATAACTGTTTTTCCGACGAGTGGTGTCTAAGTCCATGCGTGCTATGACAGCCGTAGGAAACAATTGTTGTATCTCGTCTTCAATCTTTTCAGTGCCCACTCCTTGTGTGCGGAGGTCCTCGTTTTGGCAAGAAGGACAAACTGTAGGGATGGTCAGTGTGTGTCCGCAGTAGTGGCAGACCAGTGTGTTAGAGTGTCGATGGAGCGTCATACTCACATCACAATGCGCACAACGTGCAACATATCCACATGCTTTACATTCTAAACTATGTGCATATCCTCTCCTGTTTTGAAAGAGGATGACTTGTTCTCTTCTATTCAGAGCACCATGGATTTTCTCCAAAAGAAAGTCGGAAAACCCCGAAGTGGTGAGTTTTTTTCTATGCGCTTCTCGCATATCCACCACGTGTAGTTGAGGCAGCTGTATGTCCTTATATCGTTTTTTCATTTCCACCAAACCATAGCGTCCTTCTTTTACGTTGAAATAGGTTTCAATGGCAGGTGTAGCAGTTCCTAAAAGGTTTTTTGCTCCGTGTAGTTGTGCCAATACAATAGCAGTGTTTCGAGCATGGTATCGTGGTGCAGGATCTTGCTGTTTGTAGGAAGCGTCATGTTCTTCATCAACAATGATGAGACCTAAGTTGCGGAAGGGAAGAAAAACAGAGGAGCGCACTCCTACAACAATGTCGTATTGGTCACCCTTTAATAGGTTATGATAGGTTTCCACACGTTCTGCATCAGAGAACTTAGAGTGGTAGATACCCATTCGCTTTCCAAATACCTGTCCGATACGCTCAGTGAGTTGTGTGGTGAGTGCAATCTCAGGAACCATGAATAGAACTTGCTTCCCTTGTGCAATCATCTCCTTCATGAGGTGTATGTACACTTCCGTCTTTCCGCTGGATGTTACCCCGTGAAGTAACACTACCGAATGTTTGTTCCATGCTTGGTGTATATCGTTGAAGGCGATTTGCTGCACTTCGTTTAGGGGATGCATTTCAGCGGTGTGTTCGGAAAGAGGTGTCACTCTGTTTATTTCTCGAATGTATGGTTGAAGCAGGCCTTTCTCTTCCAGCTGTTTTAGAATAGCAGACGTAGTCTTTGCTTCCTTGAGTAGGGTGCTTTTTTTTACTTCAGGGATAGTTGAATCACTTTGCGTTAATAAGTGAAGGAAAGATGTGAATACTTCTGATTGTTTGGGTGCTCTTCGTAAAGAGTTTAGTGCGCTTTGGCATTCGTTTTCATTCTGGTATTGTTCTGGTAGTCGATACCTAATTTCTGTTTTAGGATGGTAGTTTTCAGAAATACCTTCTCCTAAGAGTATAGCGCCAATCTCTAATAACCGATAGAGATGAGGCATGATGTTTTTTGTACCGATAGTTTTACTTAACTCTTGTGCGTGATGAATCTTTTCGTCTGATAAGAGTTCAAGAATACGCATCTGTGTAGGTGGAAGTGTTGACGTGGCTATGAAGTCCGGACATAAGGTCACTTTTGTTTCACTCTCCAGTTTCAGTCCGGATGGTAGAGCTGCTTTGAATATCTCTCCCAATGTTACCTGATAATACTCCGCCATCCATTCCCAGAGTTGCAATTGTTTAGGAGTAATAATAGCATGAGTGTCAATAAGATCACTTACTTCTTTGATATTCACGCCTTGTGGTTCTTCCTGATGTAGGCGATAGATGATACCCGTGTAGAATTTTCGTGCTCCAAAAGGTACGATTACTCTAATACCCACCTGTGCATCCTTGATTTGTGATGCGTTTAATCGATATGTAAAAGTACCACTCAGAGGGAATGGCAGTATGACTTCGGCAAACATGTGTGCTGGTTGTTTATTCGTGTATTCGCTTGATGATGCGCAGGCGATGTGTGTGTGATCCATCTATTTCAGAGACGATGCCTTGTGCGTCAATCTTGTTGATTTTAACACGTCCGGATGCATGCATGATATTTTCGTTATCCAGCATCATGCCCACATGGATGATTTTCTTGTCGGCATTTTCAAAGAAAGCCAAGTCTCCAGCGATTGCTTCCGTGAGGAAGTCTACTACTCTTCCATGGTTTACTTGTTGGCTTGCATCTCTAGGTAATTGTATGCCGAATATGCCATATATCATCTGGACAAACCCGGAACAATCAATTCCCAAAGCATTTCTTCCTCCCCAGAGATATGGAGTATTCAAAAAGAATCGTGCAATGTTTGTCACCTTGGTACAATCAAATTTAGAGCCCTCCGGCATTACAGTAGAAGGGTCAATATTGAATTTCACCCCAAGGAGTTCAAAAGTTCCGTTTTTGTAGTTGGGTAGTTTAGTTCCGCCTGACAAGAGCAGAGTAGTTTGGTTCTCAGCGCTCATGGCAAGAGATACAGGGAATGCCACGGCACATTTAGGAGCATTTTTTATGTCCTTGAAAGCTTCATCTGAGAGTGTTGAAATCATTTTTCTATCTACCCAACCTTCATACCCATCGGCATCCAACTTTATTTTTGCCCATGCGCCTTCCTCTTTTAGGATGGTCATGGTTTCAGCAAAGAGCACCTGAGTGCACATCTCCGCTTGTTCATGCGGAGATGTGCGCATAGGTACGACACTATTTAATGTGATAGCTTTCATCTGGTGGTGAGAGTGTTATTATTCCCACTCAATAGTTGCAGGTGGTTTAGAACTGATGTCATAGACAACTCTGTTAACCCCCTTCACTTTGTTGATGATTTCGTTGGATACTTTTGCCAAGAACTCATACGGAAGTTGTGCCCAGTCAGCTGTCATAGCATCGGTGGAAGTTACAGCGCGTAGAGCCACTGCATTTTCGTATGTTCTTTCATCTCCCATCACACCTACTGACTGTACAGGCAGAAGTATTACTCCGGCTTGCCATACTTTGTCATAGAGGTTCCATTCTCTCAATGAGCGAATAAATATGTCATCAGCCTCTTGAAGTACGCGCACTTTTTCTGGTGTGATAGCTCCGAGGATTCTTACAGCTAATCCGGGTCCGGGGAATGGTTGACGCTTGATGAGATGTGCCATCATTCCGAGTTCTCTACCCACTTTTCTAACTTCATCTTTGAAAAGCAGGCGTAGAGGTTCACACAATTTAAGATTCATCTTTTCTGGTAGTCCGCCCACGTTGTGGTGAGACTTAATGGTTGTACCAGTAATGGATAGGGATTCGATGCAGTCAGGGTAGATAGTTCCTTGTGCCAACCATTTCACATCTTTAATCTTGTGTGCTTCTTCGTCAAATACTTCAATGAATCCGCGTCCAATGATTTTTCTTTTTTGCTCAGGGTCGGTCACTCCGTCCAGTTCTTTGTAGAATTTTTCATGCGCACGCACTCCCACTACATTCAATCCTAGGTGTTTGTAGTCTTCCATTACGTTTTCAAACTCATTCTTTCTCAACAAGCCGTGGTCAACAAAGATACATGTAAGGTTGTCACCAATAGCCTTATTGAGCAATACTGCAGCAACAGATGAGTCAACCCCTCCTGACAATCCTAAAACAACTTTGTCATTGCCTAATTGTTCGCGGAGGTTGGTGATAGTGCTTTCAATGAAAGAGGCAGGCGACCAATCTTTTGTACATCCGCATATTTGCAAGAAGTTGTCTAAGAGTAAAACTCCATCCAGACTATGAAATACTTCTGGGTGGAATTGAACTCCCCATGTTAATTCGCCATCTACTTTATAAGCAGCAACCGGTACGTCGGCAGTACTAGCAATGATTTTGAAGTTTTCTGGAAGAGAAGTGATGGTGTCTCCATGTGACATCCATATTTGTGAACCGGGATTCATACCGCTGAACAACTCGTCTTCCATGTCGATGGTTTCCAGATTAGCTCTACCGTACTCTCTTGAGTTAGCCGGTTCAACAGTTCCGCCAGCAGAGTAAGCCATAAATTGTGCGCCATAACAGATACCCAACACTGGGAATTTGCCTCTTAGCTGGCTCAAATCTACTTTAAATGCAGAAGGATCATACACAGAGTAAGGGCTTCCTGAGAGAATAACTCCCTTGATTCCATCGGTGTTTTCGGGGAATTTGTTGTAAGGTAGAATCTCGCAATACTCACTCAAGTCGCGTAGTCGGCGACCAATTAACTGGGTGGTTTGTGAACCAAAATCCAGGATAATAATTTTTTCTTGCATAATATCTAATGGTTTGTATAATTGTCAGTTTTTGTATTGGTTTTACAATCAGGCATGTGTGTTGTGTTGTACTTGAGTGTCTGATTGATGAGTTTCCGTTTGCGAAGATAGCGTAAATGCGTGGCAAAAGCAAGAGTCTAAAGCTTTAGAAGTGCATATTCTTTACAATAATGGCACAAAAAGCCTTGCGATGGATTCTTTTAGTTTTTCCCAATTAGATCTTTGTGCCCATTCTTCTGCATTGATTTCCCTACTGTTTTTTAGATCATTCAGGAATAGTTCTTTTAGCGTTTTAGCTGTATCTTTATCATAGATGAATGCGTTTAGTTCAAAATTTTGATTGCTGCTTCTTTCGTCTAAGTTAGCACTGCCGATGCTTGATATCATATTGTCAATCACAATGCTTTTGCTGTGTAGGAAGTTATTTTGATAGAAATATACCCTTACACCAGCTTCCATCAGTCGAGCAATGTAGCTATTAGTGGCGTAGGCACTCAGTGGTGAGTCAGATTTTTCAGGAATCAGAAGACGGACATCTATTCCGCTAAGTGCAGCAGTGTGTATGGCTGATACAACAGATTGTGAGGGCACGAAGTAGGGGGTGTGCATGTAGGCATAGTCTGTTGCGGTCATGATAGCGTGTGTGAGTCCGTGTGTGATGTTTTCCCAGTCGCTATCCGGTCCGCTTGCAACGAATTGTATCAGGTTGTCATCATAGACGGGCATTTCAGGATAGTATTTAGGGTCGGTGATGAGTTTTCTATCTACAAAGAACCAGTCAATGAGGAAGTTAGCTTGTAGTCCATGAACGGCATTTCCTTCTATTCTGACGAATGTGTCTCTCCATTTTCCCAATTTGTTGCCATATAGATAACGGTCGGCAATATTTAGTCCGCCGGTGAACCCCACCTTTCCATCTACAACCAGAATTTTTCTGTGATTTCTGTAGTTGATTTTCATTCTGCTGAGTCTGAATCTTACCGGCAAGAATGACCGAACGTAAGCACCTGCCCTTCTCAAGGAGCGGATGTAACTTTTGGGCAGTCGCCAACTTCCCAAATAGTCATAAATCATGCGTACTCTTACACCTTCTTGTGCTTTCCGTATAAGCAATTCTCGTAAGCGATTAGAGACTCTGTCGTCTTCAAATATGAAGAATTCAATGTGTATGTGTTTTTGTGCTTGCTCTATGGCACTAAACATGGCATCAAATGTAGATTCACCATCAGCGTAAACGTGTATTTTACTTCCCGCGTATGCCGGTGCTTCTCCTACTTTCATGAGGAGTTGGATGAGGTTTTGTTGTTGCGGCGTGAGCGTCTCCATATCAACGTGAGAGGTGTCGCATACTGGGATAGGTCGATTTTTAATGTTTCGTATGCTTTTTTTGGTTATAATCTTTTGTTTGCGAAAATCGTGTCCGAAAAACAAATAGAGTATGATTCCCACTACGGGCAGTAACACTAATATGGTGATCCATGCTAAAGATTTTGCCGGGTCTCTATTGTCCAGTAAGATTGCGATAATGATGGCCACTATCATGTAGATGTAGAGAGCAGAGAGTGTCCATGAAAAAAAATCTTGGATTGTGGTTTCCATAGTGGGCGTGTAGTGGGTGTTTATGGGTTATTTTCTGTAGTGTCGCATGATGTGTCCGTTGTAGTTTTCCTCTTCATGCATTATGGCGTTGAAGAGAGGAGCTTTGATTCCGTTGCCTAGTATGGCGGGTGATGTTTCTACTTGTATTTCGTCCCATAGTTGCAATGCAAGTAAATCGTTGAGTACTTGACTTCCTCCTTCTACTATGAGTGAGTTGATTTTCATTTGGTAGAGTTGGTTCATTATCTGTTGCCAACAGTGGTTTGAGAAATCAATGTGACAGATAGTAGTGTTGGGGTGTGGTGTGTAGTTTTCTTTCTCAGTGAAGATGAGTGTGGGTGCTGTACCATCAAAAAGTTTGCTTTCATCGGGTATTTTCCCTGTTCTGTCGAGTGCAATACGCAGAGGATTATTACCATTCCAGCGAGTGGTTCGTAGTCCGGGATTGTCGAGCATTGCAGTTCGTGTTCCTACAAGTATAGCCATATTTTCAGCACGCATTTTGTGTACCAATTGTTTGGTGAATGAGTTTGAGAGTACGGCTACCGGTTGTTCTCTGCTTTCCCTCACTTTATCAATGAATCCATCGGCACTTTGTGCCCATTTAAGAATGATGTAGGGGCGGTGTTGTTCGTGATAACAAACAAAGCGTTTGTTCAGTGTGCGACACTCCTTTTCCAATACTCCAATGGTGACATTAACTCCGGCATCTTGTAACATTTTGACTCCTCTGCCAGCTACCATAGGGTTAGGGTCAAGCATGCCGATTACAACCCTTGGTATTCTTTTCTTGATGATGAGTTCAGCGCATGGAGGTGTTTTCCCGTAGTGTGAGCATGGCTCCAGACTTACGTAGAGAGTGGCATCTTTTAGCAATTCCTCGTTTTGTACAGATGCAATGGCATTGGGTTCGGCGTGGGATTGTCCGTATCGTTGATGATAGCCTTCGCCTATTATTCGTCCGTTGCTGACCAGGACCGCTCCAACCATGGGGTTAGGGGCAACGTCTCTCGCACCTGCAGCAGCAATCTGCAGGCAACGTTGCATGTATATTTCGTCGGTGTGAGTAATTGACATTTTTTTTGCAAGCATCTTATAGTGTGGCGAAGATACATATTTTTTCTTGAAAAGAAAGTTCTTTTTTAGTCGGGTATTGATAATTTATGATTAGGGTTAGTTAAAAGCATGTGATGGTTAAGGATGTGGTATTTGTTGTTGAATATCCTACTAATACCCTACTAATGTCCTACTAATATCCTACTAATGGTAGGTGTAGTTTGTGTTTGTGAGGGATGAGGTGGGAGGTTGACTTTTTATGGATGAGTGATGATGGTTGGTGTTCTACAAAGGGGTGTTTTTGTGGAAAATCATTTTGACAGAAATGTATGCTTGTTCTAACAATCTGTTTTTTACGGATACAAATGCTTCTGTGAGCCTCTTTTTGTCTGTAATTTGGTTTTTTTTGACTATTGCCTAACAAAGCTTTAAAAATGTAAAAAGACAAAAGGATGTTCTTTAACATGCTTTAAGAATGTTTGTGAATGTGTGTTTTTTTTGCATCAGATAGAGTTTTGTAGGTGTGGTTAATTTTGTTGTTTTGTTTGTTATGTATTGAATAATAAATATATAAGATTGTTTTTGTTGGTGTTATTTGAGTTTTTTGTGTCAATTATTGAAGTCAATATGTGTAAAATTCGGGCTGAAGTTACTCCTGTTTTGTTTACATTTATTTACATTATATGGTTACAAATAATGAAAAACTCTTTTGCTTATTTGTTAAAAAACCATATATTTGCCGAAATTGTGTATAAAAAACTATTGAATTGATACCTTAAATGGTGGTTTGAAGTGACATTTTGATAGTATTTGTGTGACACAACACTGATTTAACTAAAATTTTTATAATAAAATGTTAAAACAAATTGCGAAAGTTGCCTTTTTGATTGTAGGCCTTATTGTGGGTGCTGAAATTAGCATGGCTCAGGTAGTGGATTTACCATATTTTTGTGGTTTTGAAGATCAGTCTGAAAATGACCAGTGGAAGTTAGTGCAAGCCAAAGTGGGTAAGAACAAGTGGTATGTTGGTTCAACCTTAGATGCTTCTTTGGGAACAAAATCCATGCTTGTGTCGTGTGATGGCGGATTAAGCATGACTTATACAGAAGAGCAGTACGGAGCAATTGCAGCGAGTAGGGTTTTTACGTTGGAACCTGGTACTTATGACCTCTCATTTGATTATAAAGTAGGAGGAGAAGGCGAAAAAACGTCAGTGATTGATGGCCTTTATCTTTGTTTGCAACCCGATACGGGTAAGTTTCAGGTGCCCTATAACAATTTGTCTATTCCTGATTGGTTACGAAATGGTAAGGTGAAGACTTTTTCGGATACTCATACGTGGATGAGTTATAAGCACACATTCACAGTGTCGTCAAAGATGAATTATAGGGTGTCATTTGTGTGGAGGAATGATGATAAGGCGGTGGCTAATCCATCAGTGGCGATTGATAATGTGCAATTAGGTTCAAATATTTGTCCTGCTCCGGAAAATATTGTAACTGAGCTTGAGACTGCATCTCAATTAAATGTTCAGTGGTGGGGTCAGGCCGAAGAGTATGAAGTGGCTTATAAACCATACAATCAGAAAGAAATCCAAACTTTGGGTGTGACGAATAAACTTAATTATACGGTGTATAACCTTGAAAATGGGGTGTATGATTTTTGGGTAAGAAGTATTTGTGGTCAGGACACTTCAATTTGGAGTCAATGTAAGTATGTTATGGTGTATAAACCCGAGGGATGCATTAATTATATAGATTTTCACGATCAGAGTGTGACGGCTTATACCGGAAGCTTTCAGAATCCAAGAGTTCAAACCGGTGTTGTAGATAAAGGATTTGCCTCTGACTCCAGTCGCCATACTGTGCATTATGTACCAGATGAATATGATCCACGAACCGGCGGGTTGTTAAAGACTGTTCCTGAGGGCAAGTTTGCTTCTGTACGTTTGGGTAACTGGCTTACGGGTTCGCAGGCAGAAGCTTTGGAGTATGTTTACACAGTGCCGGAGGATGCGGGTATATTGTTGTTGCAGTATGCAGTAGTGCTGGAGAATCCTCAGCATGATGTGTCGGCTCAGCCTCGTTTTACGCTCCGTATGACTGATGCTTATGGTCGTTCAATTGAGAATGCGTGTGGTGATGCCGACTTTATTCCGGGTAAGAATACGGATAATTGGCATAAGACAGGCGCTGTGGAATGGAAAGATTGGACTTATGTGGGTATTAACCTGCAAAATTATATAGGCGAAGAGATTCACATTATGTTGACTACGTATGACTGTAATCAGTCGGGTCACTATGGTTATGCTTATTTTACCATTGATTGTATTGATGCGGCATTTACGGGCTTGAGTTGTGGTGAATACACCACAGACACTGTGTGGGGTCCGATGGGATTCCGTTATGAATGGTATAAATGGTCAGATTATGTGAAAAACAAGTTTGACAAACCGGTGAGTACAGAACGTTATATATGTCCATCTCCTACAGATACTTCTTCCTATGTATTGCGTAATTTCTTTGTGGGCGACGGATTGGATAATTGCCAATTTGACATGAAGATGTCGCTTGCTCCTCGTTGGCCTGTAGCGCGCGCTTCATATGTGGTGAATAAGTTTGATTGTCAGAATGTCGTTTCTTTCAAGAACAATAGTTATGTTCGTAATGAGAAAGGCAAGACCGATCAAAAGATTAAAGATTTCCTCTGGGATTTTGGTAATGGTCAGGTGTCAACCGTTAAGAATCCTACGATGATATATGAAAAAGGCGGAAGTTATACCGTGAAGTTGTATGCTTATTTGGCGGATGGACTTTGTGAAGATTCGGTGGTGTTTACGCTTGACCTGGATGACTTGCTTCCGGTGTCATACGAGTATAGTGACTACTTCTGTGAAGGAAGTTTTTATCCGTTCCATGGTATGCCTATCTTTGAAGCAGGTGACATAGTTGAGACCTTGAAGACGGATTGTGGTTGTGATAGTGTTGTGACCTTGCATTTGAGTACACGTCCCAAATATACAGTTGCTGTAAAGGACACCATTTGTGAGGGAGTTTCTTATCAGTTTGGCAGTGATGAATTGACCATTACGGGATTGTATAAGAAGCGTTTTAAGACTACTTGTGGATGTGATAGTGTAGTGAGTCTTAATCTGGAGGTGACAGAAAATGTGGATTTGCAAATGGGTCAACCACTTACTATCTGTGCAGACCAAACAGGCGGTGAACTGGATGCGGTGTTGACTAAAGGGCAGTATGACCGTTATGAAGTGCGATTTGATGCAGCAGCGAAGGCAGCAGGATTTGTGGATAAAACATATGAGGGTGCACAGTTCCAACCTATTCATATAGAGTTGCCTCAAAATGTAGTGCCAAATGTATATAATGCCGAGATTGTTTTTGAAAAACGATTGTGTGATCCTCAGGTGTTCCCATTCACATTCAAGGTGTTGTATCCATCTAGTATCATGGCGCAGAAATGGGATGATGTGGTGGCAGTGAAGAATGCACAATACAATGGTGGATATGACTTTGTGGCATTTAAATGGTATAAGAATGGGGTGTTGATGGAAAACCAAACCTCTGCTTATATCTATACTCCTAATGAAGCTACAGAGGGAGTGGAGTATGTGGTAGAATTACAACGCAATGATGGCGTGGTGATTGAAAGTTGTCCTATGGTGGTGCAACCAGTTCCTCAGAGTTTGAGAGCTTATCCATCCCGCGTGGCGCGTGGTGAGAAAGTGAGAGTAGAGGGAGGTGCTAATGCAACTTATCAAGTGTGGAACTTGATGGGTGGTATGGAGAGCCAAGGAGAGATTAAGGGCTCAGAAGCAGAGTTGGAAGTGTCAGATCGACCTGGAGTTTACTTGCTGCACATTCAGACCGATACAGACAAGAAAGTATTTAGAATAATGATAGAATAACAACCCTATTTATAAACTCTAAAAAATAACTTTATGAGAACAACTGGAAACAACTTTCTGAAAGGTGTCGTGATGTTCTGCTTTATGTGTTGGGTGGCTACCGCTACTGCACAGTACAGCATCCTGGACGCCGGTTTTGAAGAAGGATTACCCGCAGGATGGGTAGTGGAAAAAGGTGTAGGCTCAGCAGAGTGGATGCATGATGCAACCACCGGTAATGAATTGCCTGCTACCGCGTACGAAGGAAAAGCGAATATGTTATTTTTCGTAGATGGGGTGAGCACAATGGCTTCGTCTAGGTTAATCACACCAAAGTTGGATTTAGCTCAGTTTGACGCTATTGGTGTGGGCGAACCATTATTGACATTCTGGTATGCAAATACCGGTCGTTTGATGGAAAACGAATCTTATGTTGATACGCTCCGCGTGTATGGACGTGCTCAAGAAACAGATTCGTGGACTTTGTTGAAAACCATCGATGCGAGTCATGATAAATGGACCAAAGATACAGTGGCATTGAAACCATATGCAACATCTAAAAACTATCAACTATGCTTTGAAGCTTCCAATGGTAATGGACGTGGTGTGATGGTGGATGAAGTGAAAGTGATTGCTACTTCTTTTTGTGCAGCCAAGCCTAATATCCGTATTACAGAAAGAACTGATTCAACAGCTAAGGTGAGCTGGGATGGTAGTTTAGATGTAAAAAGTTCTGAGTTGAAAATCTCTTCCACTCCTCTGAAGAGTATGTCAGAAAAGGGCGATTTGTATGACGGAACATTGACCATAAGAGAATATAGCCTCAAAGGTCTTGAATTGGGTAAACAATATTATGTGTATGTTCGTACGTATTGCGGCTATGATGACTATTCTGAATGGGCATCAACTAGTTTCGAACCTGACCAAGCAATCAATGTTCCTTACGTAATGAACTTTGAAGATTGGGGAAAAACAAGTGCAAGTGAATATACAGACAAACCGGGTGTGGACACGCTCAACTTGCCTTTCGGATGGACTTATTGGAAGGGAGAAAACCTTAAGGCCACTTATACAAGTGCTTATCAAAACTATCCATTCCGTTATTATAGCACCAACAAAAACTATCACCCGAGTGCTAAGACAACCGGTAATACCAGTTTGAAAATGTTGGGCTATTTTAGCAAAACTAATGGAACAATAGAATCTTATGCGATTCTTCCTCGCTTGAATGTTGACAATATTCAGAAAGTGCAAATCACATTTAAGTATCGCACAGGTAGTTTTTATTATAGCAAGCTTAAAGTAGGTGTGGTGGAAGACCCGAATGCAACGGGTTCGTTCACGTTAGTAGATGAAATTACTCCGGATGATTTGGGTGGAACAGCAGTGTGGAAAACAGTGACAGTGTCATTCTCTGATTATACAGGAAATGGTAAATATATCGCTATACGACAAGAAGCTGCCCGCTATGTCACTGATCCTGGAAACGGAAAAACCGAAACAACTTATATCGATGATATCACTGTGGATTACTTGCCAGAATGTGAAACCATCAACAATTTCCAAGTAAAAGATTTAACTAAGACCAGCGCAGTTCTCACTTGGGCTAGTAATTCAGGTGATTATTCTGTGAAGGTTTCATCTAGCACAGAAGCGACCTCACTTAAACCATTAGCCGATATTTATGACCAAAGAATCAGCGTTAATGAAGTGAAACTGACCGGTCTCAAACCTGGTATGACTTACAGAGCATTTGTAAGAGACTATTGTCCGGGTATTATTGCATGGAAGACAGTGGATTTTAATATGCCAATAGATGAAACTGATAGTTTGGATGTACCTTATACTCAATCCTTTGATGGTTATGGAGCACAATCAGGAACAAGTGCTAGCAACACCACTTGGGGACAGTTGCCAAATGGTTGGGTAGGAGGGAAAACATATACTTCAGTTTCTTATATTCCTTGCTTGACAACAGGTTATAAAAAATCAGGAACTAATAGTATTCTGATTGCCTCAGGAAGTAAAACTTATAAGACATGGGTAGCCACTCCGGCAATGAAAACTCCGGTTAATCAATTGCAGGTTGCTTTCCAGGGTTATACAGATAATGTTAATTATCTTCTGCATGTGGGTGTGATGACTGATCCTGAAGATGTCAATACGTTTGAATGTATTGAAACTCTAAAGGTGACAACCAAGAGTGTATGGGAAGCGATGCAAGTGGATTTTGGTTCTTATGTAGGGGATGGCGCTTATATTGCCTTTATGGTGAATTCAGAAGCCAATGCAGACAAATTCTGGATTGATGATGTAGTTGTTGAAGTTGCGCCTCTTTGTAAAGGCATTAAAAATATCACCTTCTCTAATTATCGTAATAATGCAGTGAAGGTAGATTGGACACCACGTGGTGAAGAATCAGAATGGACGTTCCGTTATGGACCTAAAGGTTTTGATGTAGAAACAGGTGGCACTTCAGTGAAAGTGACTGGTGCTCCAACTATCCAATTGAATGGACTTCAAACTTATACAGAATATGACGTGTATGTAAGAGCAGAGTGTGGTGCGGATGGTTCGGGTGCTTGGCTGCAAGAAAGCTTCACGACTTTGACTGTCCCAGCTGATCCAACCAACTATGTGCAAGACTTCTCATCTGAAGAAGAAAATGCTAATTGGATTTCAGTTTGTGGCACAAACACCAATAAATGGGTGGTGGGAACCAACGGACCAATCACTCCGGGTAATCCGTCAGCATATCCATCTAACGACGTAACAAATAAGCCTTATAAGATTACCAAGAAAAGTGGTAGTTTGAATGGATGGTACTATCGTACATTCACTTTCAAACCAGGCATGTATAAGTTGAACTTTGATTGGAAAGGTTATGGATATTCTTCTTATACTTATCTTCGTGCTTTCCTTGTACCGGGTGATGTGACATTTGAGGCGAATGACTTCTTGACAAAGTATGGCACACTTAACTCTAAAGTGCCTGATGGATGGACCAACTTAGCGTCAGAAATCGTAAGCAACAAAATGGTTCTGTATGTAAATCAAGACTCTACAAGTGCTACAGGTTGGCATAAGGGAGGTGATGACTTTGCAATCACTAAAGAAGGTATTTATCATATCGCATTTATGTGGGTGGATAATAGTACAGCAGGTGCAGCTACTACATGTCCGGTGGCTATTGATAATGTTGCTATTGTTCCAAGTACATGTCCGATGCCACAAAATGTACAGGTGCAAACAATGACCTTCCCAAGTACAAAACCAATTTTGACTTGGTTGGGTGGTGAAAAATCAGAAGTGAAGATTACAACTTCTAATTATGCTACAAAAATATCAGACTTGGACAAATTGCAACCAGGCGATGCAGCTTTGGTTTCTTATGGCACAGAAGTGACCGGCCAAACATTCACAGCCGAAGGTCTTGCCATGAAGAAAACATATTATTATGCTGTTCGCAACTATAATGCAACAGATACTTCTAAATGGGTAACAGGTTCATTCACAACAACAACAGCTGTAGCTGCTCCGTTCTACGAAGATTTTGAATCATACACATCAAGAGTAGGTGTTTCTTCATCTACTGCATGTCCTCCATTTGAAATTCATGCAGCTAATGGTCCAAGTGACTTTACTTATGCTCCAATGCTGGAAGACTTGTTGAATGGAACTAAATCGAAACCAACACAAACGTCAGTGAAGGGTGGTGGCGTATCCATTAAGGGAACAACAACCAACTCAAGTCAATACACATGCGAAACAATCGGTAATAACGGTTGTATACAAATCTATGCAAGTGATGCTGTGAATGCTACATATAATGGTAGCCGTTCTTATGTGTTTACTCCATATTTTGCTCCTGAAATGGAATACACTTTCCGTTATGATGTATTGTTGATTACAGGTAGAGTGGCAGATGCATGTTCAAAGAATGTGTTGGAAGACATTGACCCTGCTACAGTATTTGCATTCATGATTTCAAAAGATAAGGGTCAGACATGGAAGAAAGAAGATACTCGTATTTGGGTTTCTAATCCTAAGGCCTATGAAGGACAGGGTTATAAAGCTGTTAACAATATAGCCGACATAGCTAACCTTGGTCAAGGAGTATACTATGAGCACATGTTCTCTTTAGATGAATATGTAGGTGACACCTTGCAAGCAGCATTCTATGTGTTTGCAGGAGACGAAAATGGTGCAACAGGTGGTGAGTACATTCAATTGGATGACATTTACATGGGACCAAAACCATGTGAACAACCAAAGGTAAACGAAATAAAAGTTACGCCTATTGCAGGTGGAGCTGAACTTTCCTGGGTGCCGGGAGAAAAAGAAACAGAATGGAGAGTGAAGGTAGCTACACGTTTCTTGAATGACAATAAAGAAACGATGGAAAATGTAGTAATCGACACTACTGTTCTTGATAATCCAAAATTGACACTCAAAGGATTAGAAGCAGGACGCAGATATGCTATCTATTTGCAAGCTATCTGTGACATCAACAATGTTGCTGCAGGAAAGAGCCAATGGGTAGGACCAAAAGAATTACAAATGCTTTGTCCTGGCAAACCAACATTGCCGTATGTTGAAACATTTGATGATTATTCTTTAGGTGAAGAACATACTAAATACAATGGTCTCTATCATCCATGTTGGGAACCTCGCGCTAGTAGGTCTCAAGATAGAGCAAGATTGACCATTCATCGTAGTAATAATGTTGAATTCCCGAATCAGTGTTCTGACCACACACAAGAAAAAGCATGGGGATCATCCTTGTACTTTGAAACTCCATTGAATGGTTGGGTATCTTCTACTTTACCTAAAATGCCTTACCGCGTTGATTCCTTGATGATGACTTTCTATGCTCTCACAGAACAAGAAGGAGTTGAAATGCAAGTAGGTATTTCTGCTGATGATGAGTTCTACTCATTCAAGACCATTGCCCTTCAACAAAATGAGTGGACTAAGGTAGTAGTTCCGTTTGATGATTATAAGGGAATGCCGATTATTGATGTGAATGAAGAAGGTGACTTGGATACAACTTATGTTTGGGGTGATCAAATCACACTTCGTGTTGAATATCAAGGTGAATGTACGGATGTTTTCGTTGACGACGTAACCGTTGATTTGATAAAAGGCAATTTGCCGGTATCAAGCTTTAAAGCTGATTCCGTATCGCATGATTACATCAGATATAGCTGGTCAACAAGAAAGGATGAAAAGAAATACAGACTGAAGATCTATAACCACAAAGTGGAATCTCCGGAAGAAGTGGCAATGATTGACACAACTTTAGAAAACTCTGTATTCTCAGTAGAAGGTCTTGTGCCTAACCAAACATTGTTTGCTTATGTGGCTCCGATATTGGAAAATGGTGAATTGTTATGGTCTGACCTTTTGGTGACTAACACTTCATGTTTGAGTGCATTCCCATTGCCTTATCGCGAAAACTTCAATAATTGGCCATATACCAAAGCAAGTGACTGTTGGACAATGTTGACAAATACTCCGTACTCTGAATTCTATCAATTTAACAATGCACGTGCTTACGAAAGCAATAGTGATAACTATGATGGACAATATCTCGAAGTTGCTTCCATTATAGAAGATGGAGGTTCTGCCGGACCACAATGGCATTATTATGTATTGCCAAAAATGGATGCGAAGTTAGATACAGTCCAATTATCCTTTATGATTTACACAGACCTGCGCACAGCTTCAGGTCCGGTTGTGGGTGTGATGACTGATCCTACTGACACCACTACATTTGTACCGGTAGAAAACATCTATCCTTTGAAGGATAAATGGATTCACAAATCAGTTTCCTTTGCTAATTACAAGGGAGCAGATGGCTACATCGCATTCCGTCAATATTATCCTACATCCGTGCGTATTGATGACGTAGAGGTAACAGCTAGCAGATGTATTTCTCCAAGCTATGGTTCTGTTCAAAATCCTACAGAAACCACGCTCACCGCTAAATGGACAGTGGATGTCCCTGCTGCTACCTACGATGTGCTTTGCACCGATGGAGTTGACTCTGTATTTGTAAAAGATTTAACAGAACAACGTACACTCATCACAGGTCTTAAGGCAAACACTGACTATGCAGTCTATGTACGCGGAGTTTCTAAAGAAAAAGAAGAAGGAAGATGGGTGAAGATTGGTGCACGCCATACATTGGCTACATTGGCGCAAGCTCCTTATGCAAATGATTTCTCTGTTGAAGCAGAAAACAAGGCATGGCGCACCTCAGTCATTCCAATGCAATTCGTATACAACAATAAAAGAATATCGTATGATGAATACAACGAATGGGTATTTGGCACAGCCGCATCTTCTGAAGATACATGCTTGTACATTTCTGGTAATGGGGTAGATTACAACCTTATCAAAAATCACACGCATACATATATCTATCGTCCGTTCTATCTACGAGATGGATTGCATGAGATGTCTTTTGAATGGAAATCGCCAAATGCTGCGAGAGGTTCACAATTTACACGTGTATTCCTATTCCATGCTGACCAAGACATGAATGAGTATAGAAAAGTAGTGGATTACCATGAACTTGATCCTAATTCTTTAGCTGAAAAGGCTGTGGCTGAACTTACCGGAACAACCATGAACACAGCTAAATCATCTTGGACTCAATCTACATTCTCATTCACTGTTCCTGAAGAAGGTGCTTACTACATTGCATTCTATTGGTGGAATATCGATAATGCTAAGAATACATCTCAACAACCGGTGGCAATCAATAATGTGACCATTGAACACATAGCTTGTGTTGCGCCTGACAATGTGAAGGCTGAGCAAATGTCTAATGGCACTGAATTGAAGATGAATTGGGTGAATGGTTCTGAATGGGAACTGAAGATTTCTTCTAAACAAATCACTGCCGCTGAAACTGACGATGCAACTTACGTTGCTGACATCTTCGACGGAAATGTGAAGTCTAAACCATATACAATCAGTGGTTTGAATCCTGATACAGAGTATTTCTATGCAATTCGTACAGTGTGTGAAAACACTACTACTGCATGGACCTACGGATCTGTTAAAACAGCTTACACTCCATTAACATTGCCGTTCATTGAAGGATTTAAACAGTTCGGAACAGGTGTAAGTCAATTGAATTTGCCTAAGTGGACTCACTATAATGCATTCTTGGAAGATGTATTTGACGGTGCTGAAATGATGCCGTTAGAACAACCTTCATGGGGACGTGTTGATAGTGCATGTACAATGCAAGACCCACATGCGCTACTCTTCATCAATTCCAGAGAAACAGGTCTTCAAACAGAGTCTGGAATGGAATATGTGAATGTAGCTGCATGGATGGTCACTCCTAACATCCAAATTCCGGAAGGAGAAACCAAACTTACATTCGACCTTGGTCTTACCCAAGCAGAGTGGATACGTAGTACAATTAAAACTACCGACCTCTGTACAGATGTTACATCAAGCTATGTAGATGACGACTTGTTTGCTGTACTCGTTTCTACTGACAATGGTAAAACATGGAGCAAAGACAACGCTACTATTTGGAATGATGCTAACGGAGACTACGCTTATAGTGCTCTCACTGCAGTGCCGGAAAAACAAACCATTGATTTGAGCAAATACGCCGGACAAATCATTCAAGTGGCATTCAAGGGAGAATCTACTAAAGAAAACGAATTCCGCATGTTGCACTTAGACAATGTACGTATCAGTCAAACCATCCAAGTGGCCCTTACTGACACTACTTGTGCCGGATATGCTTACCGCAATAATGGATTTGATATCCCTGCTGTACAAGTGCAACCTCAACCGGAACCACAAATCTTCACAAGAACAGTGGTTGACGACTTGGCTGCCGACACTGTCTTCACATTGGCACTCACAGTCGGACAAGCTTCTATAGACACCATCCATGCTACTATTTGTGAAGGTGAAGTGTACGAACAATTTGGATTTAGAGAAAATCGTGCCGGTGAATATAAGAACTTTGCTACATCTTCTTTAGGATGCGACAGCGTTGTTGTACTTGTACTCAATGTTACAAATGCTTATCACTTCGAAGAAGACCTCACCATCTGTGCTTCACAAATTCCTTACACTTGGCAAGGACAGACCTTGACTGAATCCGGTCAGTACACAGCAGCCTACTCAACGCTTGCCGGTGGTTGTGATAGCACTTACACTCTCAACCTCACTGTAGTTGAAAACCATGAAATTACTTTAAATATCGACTTGTGTGAAGGCGAAACTTACCAACTCGGTACACAAGTAATTTCTCAAACCGGTACATTTGCAGAAGTGTTCAAGTCTGTATATGGATGCGATAGCGTGGTTACTGCTAATGTCGCCGTATATCCGGTTTACAACACTACGGTTGAAGTGGACATCTGTCAAGGTTCTACCTACGAAATTGACGGACAGACCTACAGTAAACCGGGACTCTATCCGGTTTACCGAACCTCAATCAATGGCTGTGACAGTGTGATTACCTATAAGTTGAACGTACTCGAAAAGATGTACACAATGATTTCTGACACAATCACAGAAGGTGAGGTGTACAATAAATACGGATTTGAAAACCTCACAGACGAAGGCATTTATAAAGACACCTTAGTAGCTGTGGGAGGTTGTGATAGTATCGTCGTACTCACATTGGTGGTTGAAATGGCTGACTTCATTAACGATGCTTATGCCACTACACTCACCCTCACTCCTAATCCGGTGAAACGTGGTGGAACGGTGACTATCCAACAAGAATTTAACGCCGAAAGAGTAAAAGTAGAAATCTTCAGCCCTATTGGTGTTAAAGTAAGAGAACAAATGTTTGACATGAAGGAAATCAAAAATATTCGTCTTGATGGTTTCAACGTTTCAGGTACCTACCTCGTAAGAATCACCACACAAGATGGAGACCTATACATGGCAAAATTAATTGTTCAATAAAAACGTAATGCAGGTGAAGCTCTCCGTGAGGGAGAGCTCACCTTTCTTTTTAAAATAGAAAGAGAAAATGAAAAAAAGAGTCTTTTTGATTATTATTGGCTGTGTGATTGCTTCAGGATGCCTTTGGGCGCAGAATGCAATGCATTTTCCTTATTTCTGTGGCTTTGAAAATGGTGCAGAAGGATGGGTGGTTGACAATGAAAAAACAATCCCAAACAAATGGTCATTCGGAACAGCTACTTCCTCCGATGGACAGGCGGCTATGTACATCTCTCCTGACAACGGAACAACTGCAACTTATGTCTCTGCTACCGGCTTGCAACTCGCCTATAAGGAGTTTACGCTTCCGGTTGGTTCACGCTATGAAATAGCATTCGACTGGAGATGTATGGGTACGCAACACGATAGATTGTATGTATGTTGGTTGCCAGCTGCACAAAACATCAGTTCCTCCAACTTCTCTTCTCTTCCCACATGGCTCACATCCTATTGGGTGGCATGGTCAGGAAATGCTATTAGCGGAGACACAGTCATGTCTCACTCCAGTGCATGGCAACACGGACAATTCGAAGTGCCGGGAACTGGTATCCCTTATAGACTGGTCTTCTGCTGGGTTTCTTCTAATACAGGTGACAAACCCAGAAACCCTGGTGCATGTATCGACAATGTGCAGATTGGTAGAAAAATCGATTGCCCAAAGCCTCAAGCGCTTGACTATTTAGTGGTCAGTGATGACTCAGGACTCTTTGCTTGGTATGGAAATGCCGAAAAATACGAATTGAAATATAAAAATACAAAATCTCCGTTCTGGACTGAACACAAAGACATAACAGAGACAACCGACTCCATCACCGGACTCACCAAAGGAACCTACACCATCTGGGTAAGAGGTATCTGTGGAAACGACACAAGTATCTGGGCGGTTTATAACAACCTTTTGGTATATGTATCCTCCGGTATGTGTGTTGACTACATCAACTTTAAAAATCCGGCTGTCGCAATGACTGATGTCGGACAATCTACCGGTGTACTCGACGAACCATATCAATTGTTAGGGGTAGGAGCTGTTGACTATGGTAGCTCTTCTTCTGCAAGTTCACACACGGTTCACACCGACATCTCTGAATATGACCCTCGTACGGGCTATAAACTCAAAACGATTCCTGACGGTGAAGTCGCTTCTGTCAGACTTGGTAACTGGGGAATCGGTGGATATGCTGAAAGAATATCCTACCTCTACACAGTGGATGCTGAAATGTCTATCCTCCTGCTCAAATATGCAGTAGTGCTGGAAAATCCTAATCACTCTGAGGCTGAACAACCTCGTTTCACACTCAAACTCCTCGATCAAAATGGACGCCCCATTAACCCTACTTGTGGCTCAGCCGACTTTATCCCAAGCAAAAACACCGACAAGTGGGAAAAAGAAGGTACAGTGGAATGGAAAGACTGGACATCATTAGGACTCAATCTTGAAGATTACATCGGACAAACCATTCAAATACAACTTGCCACTTACGACTGCTCGCCCACTGGTCACTACGGATACGCTTACTTCACACTCGATTGTGCTGCTGCACGCATCTCAGGACTCTCTTGCGGTGATAACACAGTTGAAGCACTTGGAGTTCCGGAAGGCTTTGCTTATAAGTGGTATCGTGCCGACCGACCCGATAGCATCGTCTCTACCACCAACAAATTCATGCCTGAAAAGAATGACACTTCCGAATATGTTTGCCGACTCATCTATCTTGAAGATAACAAAGAATCAACTAAATGTTTTTTCGAGCTACGTGCCTCGCTCTTACCTCGTTTCCCAAAAGCAGATATGCAATACACGGTCAAGGAAAACGAATGTGATGTCGAAGTATCATTCACAAACAAAAGCTATGTTTACACAAGTAAAGGCACTATAAGCAACAGTTGTGATGCTTACTTCTGGGACTTCGGAGATGGCACCACATCCATGGAAGAAAATCCCGTACACGTTTACAAACATTATGGTGTCTATACGGTCACGCTTAAAGCCTCTATTGCTAATGGTGAGTGTGAAGACATCTTCACACAAGTGGTGGATGTTGCTTTTGATAAAGAACCTGTCAAACTCACCCTGCCTGACTCAATCTTTGAAATGTGTCCTGAATCGGCTGAATTTGCAGTGCCTTTCCAAATTGTTTCCGGAGTGCTTGACAGTTGTGAAGTCATCTATGCTGACAAGAAATTGAAAGTCGAAGTGGACAATGCGAATAGCACACTCACATTCCCGGTTGAATCGCTCACACCCGGCGTCTATCAAGCAAAACTCGTCGTTTACGGACACTGTGTGGCAGACACAGTATCCATGGCTTACAAAGTGGACTATCCCTCTGATCTCATTGCACAAAGATGGAATGACGTACTGGGTCTTCGCAACGAACAACACAACGGTGGATACGACTTTATCGGAGCCACACTGCAATGGTATGAAAATGGTCGTCCTATGCAAGGAGAAAACGGAACAGTTCTCTATCGACAAGGCACAAACTTAAATCCTAATTCTTACTACCAATTAGGCATCATACGCAATGGCGAACCCGAACTGCTCACATGTCCATTCACACCCGTTATGCTTACACCGGACGAAGAAGAAGTTCGTCTCGAACAAACTTTCTATCAGTCAGGCTCCGAAGCTACCATCAAGGCGGTAGCTAAGGCGCATGCTAAAATCTACGATGGAATGGGACTACTTTGTGATGAATTCTGCTTCGAAGAGGGAATGAATATCATCCGACTACCACAACGAACCGGTATCTACATCATAGAGATGACCCTCATGGACGGACGGCAAATGGTACAAAAAATCGTAATTCAATAAAATTAAACCATCAGAAATATCCAACGGGAGGACAAAGCTAACCTTTGTCCTCTCGTTCTTTTTGCCTCCACCATAGCCATATCGCGCTGATGTTTGCGATTTGCTTCGAACCTTTGTCCTCTCGTTCTTTTTGCCTCCACCATAGCTACCATTTGTCCAGCTTCATTCCACCAATGATGATGCACATCACCCATACAAGGACTCATCCATCCATCCCCCCTTTACGTATCACACACGTACTATACACGTAGGATACACGTAGGATACACGAAGGATACACGTAGGATACACGTAGGATAAAGATAGCATTAAGCATAGAAACAAATGATGATTTCCTTCATTCTTCCACGGATTTGCTATTTCACTCGCCTTGCACTACCTTTGTAACATGATGAGAAAATTACGCACATCCATAGAAATGGCTATTGACCACCTTTACCCACAGGGAGAAGCTCGTGAAATAGCAGAAATAGTGTTGCAACACATACTACAACTGGACAAAACGCATCTGCTACTCTACAATGACACTCCTTCATGCCAACAAATCACAGACATGAAACACATTGTAAACAGACTCGCAGAAGGTGAACCTATTCAACATATCATTGGTCATACGGAATTCTATGGCTCTTGTTTCAAGGTAAATAATAATGTACTCATTCCAAGACCGGAAACGGAAGAATTAGTCCAATATGTATTAGAGTCTTTCGATGATTCGCCGCGTCGTGTCTTAGACATCGGCACTGGTTCTGGATGTATTGCTATATCTTTGGCTAAACACAGACCAAACTGGCAAGTTGAAGCTATTGACATATCTCTGGAGGCACTAAATGTGGCTCAGGAAAATGCACGATGGAATCAAGTAAATGTCTCCTTTCGACAAGCTGATGTACTCACTATGAATGATACACACTCCTATGACATCGTCATTAGCAATCCCCCATATATCACGCCCTCTGAACAATCGGACATGCATGTCAATGTATTACATCATGAACCCCACACCGCACTATTCGTGCCGGAAGATGATCCCCTCTTGTTCTATAGGCACATTGTCCACTATGCGCATACGCATCTCACACCCGATGGAGCACTTTTCTTCGAAATTAATAGGCGATTTGGCGAAGAAACATGCCAACTCATCAAGCAAAACAGTACACTTGAACCAATCCTCAAAAAAGATATACAAGGCAACGACCGAATGATTATGGCCAAGCATAAAATACATAGCTAATCAATCAGGTTTTGATAAACAAAGGAAATAACATAACTTTGCAATAGAAGCAAACAAAAATGGACAAAGAAACTTATCTGAAATTTTACTCTAAGGCAGCAGCTTATTGTTCTTTAGCGGAGCATTGCAAGCATGAAGTAAGGGAAAAAATGAAGCTGTGGGAAGTGCCGAATGAGATGATTGATGATATGATTGACCACCTCACAGAGGAGCAATTCATTGATGAAGAACGCTATTGCAAGGCTTTTGTAGCTGATAAGTTGAAACACAACAGGTGGGGATGTGTCAAGATTCGCTATGAACTCCTTAAGAAACGTATTCCAACTCTCTTAATTATGGAGGTCTTATCCAATGTGGATGAAGAGGAATATATAGCCATGGCACTAAGCATTATGGAAAAAAAACACAAGGAAATCAAGGCGAAAGATGATTATGAACTCCGAAATAAATTATTCAGGTTTATGGCTGGAAGGGGCTTTGAACTGGAAATAATGGAGCGTGCCTATGCCCTATTGAGGGCGGAATAACCAATAAGACTGCCCACTAAATGCAACTACTCGTGACAAAGGGAAGAAAACATACGATGAAAACGGGACTTTACCTGCTGTTATTGGCTTTGCTCACTGCGGCATGTGAGCAGGATGTCTCCTTGGATATGCTACAATTGGAATCTTGTACGAATCACCCTGCTCCTGTGGCGGCTGCTGCTATCTTCACCGTTAATAACGAGGCTTATGTATTTGCGGGTAGGACAGCATCGGGCAACTACACCAATGCTCTGTGGAAATACACACCGACTTCCGACCAATGGACACTCCTTCACACCCCCGATGATGTATTGCCAAGAGTCTCATCTTCGGCATGTGTAGTGGATAATGATGTATATCTGGGCTTGGGGTATAAAGGACCGCTTCATCAGGATAAAGGCTACTTGCGTGATTTCTGGAAGTTCTCTCCTGCAACGCAACAATGGACACGCTTGGCAGATTTTCCGACCAATACAACTGTGAAAAATTGTCTTTTCGCACAAGATGGTGCTATTTACGCCTTGTATGGTTTCTACCGTGAGTTCACCAGAGATGTCTATCGGTATGACATAAAGAATAATTGCTGGCAGAAACTACCGGTACATGTCACTGAGCAAATGGAAGAAACACTACCACGTGCGATGGACATCGTGGGGGCTACATGCCAAGGTCGCCACTTCTTCGGCACAGGATTTCATCGTAACAGTCTTACATTTTGGGCTGAATGGGATGTGGAAAAGGGAGAGTTTGTCTCATGCAAAGAAATACTCGGAACAGGGCGAAATGCAGCAGCCTGTTGTGCAACGAATGAGTATGTCTATCTGGCAGGGGGACGACATTATGGTGACACACTCACTACTGGATTTTTCTACAACACAGTACAAAGATATAACCCACTCAACAATCAATGGCAGTACGTAGGAAGCTTGCCTTATCAGGCGGAAAACATCCTGATGACAAGCCTCAACGAAAGGATATACATCGGACTGGGCGAAACGCCTGACGGAAAAATACAGAATAATTGGTACAGAATTGAAGAATAAACTTCTCATATTGCTTCTATCTCTCTTTTGTGCCTATAACATGAAAGCACAAAAGTGGAACTGGTGGCCACTGATGATGGATGGTTCCGTGGAGTGTGCCGACACTATTTCTTACCAAGCTTATCTCTCGGCTTTGACCTCGTCAGGAGAATCAGCACCTTTCATGTTGAGAACCAATCACCGGGCAAACATCTCATCCTCGCCTTATAGTGCTAATATCAGTGCAGGAATTACCAAAATGCCTACTTGTCCCACACGGTGGTGGGACTATGATTTTGCCGTACAGTTCACAGGAAGGTTCGGCATCAACGATCTGACCGGCTATTTTGAACAGTTATATGCCCACACTCGGCTATGGGTGGTGGACTTCACGGCCGGTATTGCCCCCTTGCATTGTGGCTCGCAGTCACCTCTTCTCTCATCGGGAAGTCTCTTGTTCTCCGAGAATCCGCACGCCATTCCTCATCTTTCTATCGGGATTAATAACTATATTCCCTTTCCGGGTCTATTTGGATATGTAGAACTCAAAGGCGGATTGGTGCACGGATGGCTCAATGACTTAAGCGATGTCCGACGTGTGAAGTTGCACTATAAATTTGCCGGCTTACGCCTTGGAGGTGCCTTGCCTGTATCTTTGGCATACGAAATTCATCATGCAGCTCAGTGGGGTGGATATAACGGAACGGTCAATTATGGCAATACGCTGTCCGATTGGTGGAACGTGCTGCTGTTTCGCTCGGGTGGTATCTCGCTGAGCGATCAACTGAACGCACAGGGTAATCATATAGGATTCCAAGAGTTTACGCTTGCATTCAAGCATCGTGCTTGGCATGTAAAGGCCTATTGGCAAGCTATCTTTGAGGACATGAGTGCACGGTTCATTGGTTTTGGAACAAATGCGGCAGATGGTTTGTGGGGGCTGAATATTCGGCAAACACAGTGGCCATTCATTGAGGAACTGACTTATGAGTTTCTCAACACAACGAGTCAGTCAGGACCTATACATGATAAGGACGGGCTGGTCTTTGCCGGACGTGATTCTTACTATAATAACTCAGCATATCCACAAGGATGGACCTACTATGCTTCCATCATTGGAAATCCATATCTCCAGACAGATAATAACAGAGTCAGAGCACATTTCATGGGTATAAAGGGTAATATGTATGGCTTTCACTACCGTATGATGGCGTCTTATGTAGATAATCATGGCTCCTACCAAAAGCCCTCACGTTCGCATAACACAGCCCTGTTACTGGAAGTGAATAAATATGTTCAGAAGGCATGGGGACTGGACTTCGGAGTAGCTCTGTCGGCTGACTTTGGTACGCAATATGGTAATGGCTTTGGGGCTTATGTGCGGATAGCTAAATCAGGAATTATAACAACTTATTAAATGACTATCAATACACTACATATCATTATGCCGGTAAAGGACTCCTTGGAGACCTGTACGCTCGCATTGCAACATCTGCTCCCAACACTTGACTCGCCTAAGCAACTGACCGTCTATAATGATTTTAGTTCGGAAGAAAACACCAAGCGCCTGAGTGTCTTGGCAGAAAAGCATGGCTTTAACCTACTGCATTGGGCAGAACATACGCAACATCCATCACCTAATTATTTACTCACATTGCAACATGCGCAAACTAAAGCCTTGAACGCAAATGCACATCTGTTGATTGTTGAATCGGATGTATTGGTTCAGACTGACACATTTCAACGCCTTTTACAGGAGGTGGACAACCAAACTGGAATGGTGGCGGCTGTGACGACTGACCGCCAAGGACAAGTGAATTTCCCTTACCAATATGCACGAAAATGGAAGAAAGGCAGGATGAAAACGAGCAAAAGACTGAGCTTCTGTTGTACACTGCTGACAAATCAATTCCTGCAAAAGTTTAGCTTTACACAACTGGATACCTCAAAAAATTGGTATGATGTCTTTATCTCTCACAAGAGTGTTGAACTGGGAATGGAAAACTATTTGCTGACGGATACTCCTGTGGTTCATCTGCCTCACTCAAGCCGTCCGTGGAAACAACTGAAATACACCAACCCCTTACGCTATTATTGGCGTAAACTAACACAAAGACTTGACAGAATATGACCTCATTTAAAATATATAGTTTGCTACTCGTGAAGAATGAGGCTGACATCATTCGTGAGTCTCTATTGGCTGCTGCCGAATGGAGCGACAAGGTCATTGTGATGGACAATGGTAGTGAGGATGGCACATGGGAAATAGTGCAACAATTAGCACTTACTAATCCACGCATAGTGCCTTTTATGCAATACAAGGGTGCTTTTCACATAGGATTGCGCGCAAAGGCTTTTAAGGCTTTCCGTCACGAAATGTCTTCTAAGGATTGGTGGTGCGTCAGACTCGATGCGGATGAGTTCTTTCGGGATAATCCGAGAGAGTTTTTGGCCAAACTCCCCAAGCGCTATTCGGTGGTGAAGAAACAAAGCACTGATTATGTGCTCACACATGAGGATGTGGAAGCCGGCTTCTTGACGGGAGACTTTGCAAAAGACCGCGATTTCATCGTACATTATTTGCCTGAAAAGCGCAAAGAACGGCGCTTTATGCGTCATCGTTCTTGCTTGTTCTGGCATGCGTCATGGCGCTATCCTCATCCCATGGGATGTACGGCTCCGCAGTGTATATCGGTTGACCACTACCAGTATCGCAGTCCACAGCAGATGCAAGGCAGATTCTCTACACGCCAACAGGCGAAACATGATGGATGTGGCTCTTTCTTGCATGAGAACGGCACAGACTGGACGGATTATCTTTGGACGAATCAAATCCTGGAAGAACAGACATCTCTGATGAATAATCTCTCAGAGCAATTTGCCCAATCAACGGATGTGTTGTATCAAAAACGAAACACTATCAAGCGAATAGGACAACACTTTGTGGTTAAGTCTTTTGCCCTACCTTCTTGGTGGAAACGTATTATATACTCCATTTCCCCTAGCAAAGCAAGGCGTTCTTTTATCTATGCACAACGATTGGGAAGTATCACTCCTAAACCGGTTGCTTATAAAGAGACACGCAAGGCAGGAATACTCCATGAGAGTTATTACATTAGTCGCGTTTCCCCTTGTACGCATGTGCTTAAAGAGGTGATAAAAAACAAAGAATTTCCACAACGTATGCGTATCTTCGCTGACTTTGGTCGTTTCACGGCAGCTCTCCATGAACAAGGAATTTTGCATGCAGATTATTCCATGGGTAATGTCTTGTTTGAACCATCTGAGACGGATACGTGTTTTCAACTTGTGGACTTAAATCGCATGCGTTTTAAGCAAAGGATTAATTGCAGAAAAGGGTGTAGAAATTTTGAACGTATTGACACTGACCATGAGGCGCTGTCAGTCATGGCGAGAGCCTATGCGCAGGCACGTGGATATAATGAGGAAGAGTGTGTCAGACTGGTACTGAAAATGAGGTGGAGAAAACATAAAAAATAAAACTACTCATGGGCAACAAATACTTACATATCATTAGTCGTGCCAACTACATTCTTTTTGTAGTGGCGGCATGTATGTTGCCTTTCCCCACGCGAGTGTCCTTGTATGCATGGGGATTATGGCTCCTTGCATGGTTTCTGGAGGGACGCTTTGTCTTTAAGAACAATTTCCAATGGAACAAAGGACTGATTCCTCTCTGCATGTTGTTGTTGTGGATTCTTTGTGAAGCCCTCTCTTGCATTTGGTCGATTGATAAGCAGGGCACATGGGACATGCTCATTCGTCATCTTTCCTTTGTCTTGATAATGCCGGTTGCCCTGTGGGGAGTGAACAAACAGTATAATTGGAAGCAAATTGCTCATTATTTTGTCTTGAGTGCCATTGCTTCAATGTTTCTGTATGGAGCGTACATGTATTTGGTTTGGCATTGGGACTACATCTGTATGCACCATCATTTGCCGGAATATGTCTGTTCATGGACCTATTATGGTGATCAAATCTCGCTACTCAAACATCGCTTCTACTATGGTACAATACTCAATCTCGCTGTGATTGTCTTGTTTAAATCGCGTGACTTTGCTTTCTCTTTGGGAACGGAGAACAGAAAAAACACCTTCTTTTTCTTTGTCAAACTATTTTTATTGACAATGGGTGTGCTGTTGAGCGGATCGCGCGCTAATCTGATTACACTGCTGCTCATAGTGTGTGTGGCTATCCTACAACCCTTGAAAGGAAAAACCCGGGCATGGCTTGCTGGCATGGCGGCTGTTGTCAGCATCTTCGTTTTTGTGTTGCTGTTTAACTGTCACCCACGTTTTGAACAACTGCATTGGAAAGGCACATCTGTGCAGGAGTTTCAGCCTACCTATGTGGTGGAACCTCGTATCAATATCTGGTATATGGCATTGCAAAATCCACAAGACTATCTCTTGCATGGAGTGGGCGCTGGAGCAAATTCAGAATATCTCAAACCGATTTATTATGCCTTCCACATGGATGAGTTCGCCAAACGTGACTACAACGCGCATAGCCAATATCTTGCCACATGTATTGATATGGGTATTCTCATAGCCCTGTTCTTCACCTTAATATGGCTGCTTTATCCGCTTTTCTATAAAGGAAAATGCCGTCAACTTGCTACACTTATTGTCCTTCTCATCGCGCTAAATATGCTCACGGAAAACATGCTGGCAAGAATTGATGGAGTAATCACTACTTGCTTCGCACTACTTGTTATCACACTCCTCTCACGTCACTTCCCTAATCGGAAATTACAAGCATAATGTGAAAATGCCCCATAAAGCAAAGGTTATCTCATTGATTATTAACTGTTTGTAAAATGGATATGCCCCACCATTTGTTTGTCTATTCCATATTATCTTCCTACTTTTGTACTTGATATAATTACCTGTAGTATCATGGTGGATTTGAAAGAAAATAAGAGAAATGATTCTGGAGAACCGCAATATCTTTCTTTTAAGGATTTGCCCAACCCCAAAAGATTAATTGATCGCATTCTCTTTGAATCTCTATTGCTTGTGTTATATCTGCTTGTTTATTGCTTTTTATCAGAACTTCCGAGTGAGAGCGTTTCTACACTAATCTGTTATCTGTATTGTGGCTTCTTTATGCTGTATTTCCTAACTCTTAGGTTATATTTGCTTTCTAAAGAGGCTGAATCTGACAAAAGAATCCTGATAGAAAATTTGCTCTTTGGTATTCTTGTCATGCTCATTGTGATTGCATCATATATCTCTGATTTCATCGGGAAAAATTTAATCATCAATAACGTCAAAGATGTGCTATCTATAATAGGGATTATATATGTGTGGCTTCCCTTGCCAAAAAGAACCAATGATAAACAGAATGAACAAATCATCTCTTTACGACGTCAGTGTTTTTTGTTAAATATGGTAATAATGATAGTTTTGCTTTTTGTCTTATGATTCTATCTGATTTCATAGATTCTTTCTTAAAGTATGGCCATGTTGCGATGTTCATGATCTTCGTTGTACTGTTAACTGTTATCATAATACTCCTAACTAAGCATGAGCATCTGGCACTTCAAGCAAAACAAACTAAAGAAATCCAATTGTCAACACAGTACAAACAACTAACCGAAACTCTGAATGTTCTTTATGAATATTTTCTCCGATGGAAAAATGATGTCAAGGATTGGGATGAATTATTACTGAAAGTGGATATGCATTGCAATACTTTTGCTACACGCTTACGCAAATCCCACCCAAAACTCTCTGAGCAAGATATACATTTCTCTGTTTTGTTACTTTTGAAAGTACCACGCAGTCTTGTTGCCGATTCTCTTCACATAGCTGTTTCTACTATCAGCAAAAAGAAACATCGCTTGGCACACTCAATGGGAGTGGAAACAAATCAGCTCCATGAGTACTTAGTGAATTTCTGTTTGTACATGCACGATGACACAACAAATTATTGCCATCCTACACAAAGCATAGGTGTACTCTAAAGGCATGCTCACTTTTGTCTAAAAATGCAAGCAAACAGCAACCTTTCTCGCGACCACACCGGGACCATTAGATTGGAATTAGATTGGAATTAGATAGAGATCAACACACACCTACTTCGTTTCCCGCTAAATCAATTTCTTCCAGCGGAAATATAACAACACGGCACCGGCAAACGCTATCATCAATAAGATGGCAAACGGATAACCATATTGCCAATGAAGTTCAGGCATAAAATCAAAGTTCATACCGTACATGCTGGCAATCAAAGTGGGAGGAAGGAAAATCACCGATACAATCGTAAATATCTTCACAATCTTATTCTGCTGGATGTTGACAAGACCTAAAAAGGTGTCTTGAAGATAGTCCAAACGGTCAAAACCAAAACGGGTGTATTCAAACAACGAGTTGATGTCCTTAATAATCATGGTCAGACGCGGACGCAATTCTTCTGGGAAAAAATTACATTTCAAGATGTTGGACACTACGCGCTGTTTGTCAATGATGTTCTGACGAAGTATCATCACCTTTTCTTGTAAGTCCTTAATCTGAATCAATATGTCTTCATCAAGGTCATCACTGTTTGTGCTCATCGTCTTAGAAAGGTTGGTGATTTGCTCTGTTGTGTCTTCAATCATGTCTGCGTCATATTCCACACGGGTCTCCAACAGAGTAACCAACACATGATAACCGGTAGGAAACGAACGGGTGTTGACAAAAATCTTCTTCACTGTCTCGTTAAACGACTTTAACTCCACGTCACGTACAGACACCAAAATACCGTTCTTTAAAATAAACGATACGGGTTCGCTCTGAAAGCTATCTAAAAGGAAGTTGCTGTTGGCAACAATGCTGTCTTCGGTCTGAATGTAGCGAGAACTTATCTCAATTTCTTCCATTTCATCGTCTTCTTGGATGTATATCTTCAGAAATTGCTCTAATTCGCTCTCTACTTCCACTGCCACATCGATAAGGTCTATCCAGACAATGTCTTTCTTCTCGATGTGTTTCAATATGTCTAAGGTCTTGGAGATTTTCACTCGCTGACCATCTCGGTAAAAGATTCTTAATTCAGCCATGCTTGCTTAATTTAGGTGTTAACCACTCTGCTGTTTGTGTGAAAAAAAGACTACTCGTCTTCCTTATTTGCCTCACTCGCTTTGCTAATCAAATTAGTTAAATCAACAAATTGTGCCACGCTTAGTTGCTCCGGACGTAGGTTAAATAAAGGGTCTGATAGCAATGCTGTGTCGTTGTTGCACAATCCTCTCAGCGAGTTACGCATTGTTTTGCGACGTTGATTAAAGGCTGTCTTCACAACTGTTTTGAACATGCTCTCATCACAGCCTAATGACGTTGTGCTGTTGCGAGTCAGTCGGATGACAGCCGATTTGACCTTCGGAGGAGGGTCAAACACATGTTCATGAACAGTGAACAAATATTCTACATCATAGTATGCTTGCAACAACACACTTAATATACCATAGGCTTTCTTGCCCGGCTTGGAAGCCACGCGCTCAGCCACTTCCTTCTGAAACATACCTGTAATCACAGGAATGCGTTCCTTGTTCTCTAATGCCTTGAATAAAATCTGACTGGAAATGTTGTAAGGATAATTACCCGTCAAACAAAAAGAACCGGGAAACAGAGTGGATAAGTCTAAACGAAGAAAGTCGCCTTCTATTAATTGCAAATTTGGATAATGCTCACGAAGATACACCACCGACTCGCGGTCTAACTCTACGCATGTCAAATCGATGGAGGGATTACTCAGAAGAAATTGGGTCAATACACCCATACCGGGACCTACCTCAAGTACTGAGGTGGGCTCAGGAGTTGGAATCGTGAGGGCTATTTGCCGAGCAATATCCAAATCCTTGAGGAAGTGTTGCCCCAAAAATTTCTTGGCTTTTACTTGATTCATCTTGATAAGGGTCGTCCGGCATTGTGATTATTATGTAAATTATTTCTCATAAAATGTGCTAACTTGAAAAGAAAAACTTATCTTTGCCAAAATAATCAACGGCATGGAATGTCTTGCTGAAAAAGTTAGGACATTGTTTGTGACGGCAAAGGTATTTATTATTCACTAAAAAACCAACATTTAGGCAGATTAATTGTCTGTAAAATGATAAATTATATTGTGAAAGCTGCATGATGGCTCTATTACAACTGGTGGCAAAATCAATTACTTGGTTTATTGATTTGTTTTATCCTCCTTTCAAAAGGTGGATGCCGATTCAGTTTTATAGGTATGCTGTGTGTGGTGTGGGCAATGTCTGCTTTGAATGGGTGTTGTATTGTTTTCTCTACAACTTTGTGGTAGGACATGAAAATGTTGACTTGGGATGGGTGGTGGCCAGCCCGCATATTCTCACCTTGTGTATCACAGTGCCTATTACACTTACTACAGGATTCTTCCTGGCAAGGTTTGTCACTTTCACTAAGTCTTCTCTTAAGGAAACCTCACAACTTTTTCGCTATTTCTTAGTGTTTGTGATTAATCTTATGATTAATTATTCTGGGCTGAAATTGTTAGTGGAAGAATGGGGATTTTATCCCACTCCGTCTAAAATGTTACTCACATTCTTTACGGCTATTCTCAGCTATATATGCCAAAAGTATTTTACTTTTAAGGAATGATCAGACCAATGACGAAGGAAAATACAGTGCGCCTGCTGGAAACTATCTGTGGCGCGTTGGCTTGTTGTTTCTTGGGATTCAAATTGTACTCGTATGAGCATTATCAACTTTTGTTGGACGAATGGACAAATGCGCATGCATGGCACTGGAGCGCAGCTGCTCTTGCTGTTCTCTTGCTTGGCCCTAATTTGTTGTTAGAGGGGGCTAAGTGGAAAACACTCTTGTCGCCTCTGGGAAAAAGGTCGTTCCCGGATGCTTGTAAGGATGTGTGTAAGGGTAGTGTGGGCGCATTCATCACTCCCAACAGGGTGGGGGAGTTTCCTTATCGTGCCATGTTCTTGCCTGCCTCATGGCGGATTTCTGCTGTCGCATTGGGTGTGGTAGGTTCTGTGGCTCAAATGCTGGTCATATCGGTTGTCGGGCTCCCAGCTTTAGGTGTCTTGTCGGGACTTTTACCTTCTTTTGAGTGGGGAGAAATGTTGCTACGGCTTTTGCTCTTGATGGCTTTGGTGGCGCTGATGTGTGTGGGAATGGCGTGTTTAGAATCCACGCGGCGTATGTGGCGAGAGTTTATGGCAGCACTGAAACGTTTGGGCTATTCCGGCGCTGTAAAGGTGATGCTTTACACACTCGGACGCTATATGGTCTTCTCTGCACAGTTTTGGCTCATGCTGGAGTTTTGTGGCATTTCTCTTTCTCTGGTGCAGGCCTTTCTGGCTATTCCTGCTTATTATTGCTTGGTTACATTCACTCCTTCTGTGAATGTGGCAGAACTGGCAGTGAGAGGCTCGTGGGCTGTAATCGCTCTGTCGCCTTTCACAGACAATGCGCCTGCGATAATCTTGACCGCAGGCTTGGTGTGGATGGTGAATGGAGTGCTTCCTCTGCTTATCGGCTTGCTCTTGAAGAAAACCAACCCGGCAATCGACGACTAGATTGTTGAATCACTTCACGCGATTGTTGCATCATGGCGCGTTGGGCTGCTTCGTCGGATGCTTCCCAAGTGATAGGAGCATGAATAATCAACTCAATCAGACCGGGCTCTACAATATAACTTCCTTTACGCAATCGCTCATAAGCTCCGTTAAGTGTCATCGGCACAATGGGTAGGTTTAGTTCGGATGCTATCTGAAATGCACCGCGCTTAAACTTACCTATGCTTCCATCTGAAGTGCGAGTGCCTTCTGGAAATACCACCAACGAAACACCATTCTGCAAACGTTGTTGAGCTATCTCAAGGCTCTTTTGGGCAGCGCGAGGATTAGAACGATCAACAAATATATGACCTGCAGCTTCACTTGCCTTGCCTACAAACGGAAGACGGCGTAGCTCCTTCTTCATGAGCCATTTGAAGAACAAGGGCATCCAGCCATACACCACAAAGATGTCATACACATTCTGGTGATTGCACACAAACACATAGGATTGACCCTCTTTTATATGCTCTAATCCCTTAATATCTACGCGGATAAATAAGAGCCAACACATCAAACGACCCCATGCACGCGCAGGAAAATAGGAAAGGTTGGTGTTGGGCAACAAAGGAGATAGAATACTGGTGAGTATACAAATAGTAATCGTTACGCCCAATAAAATGGGGAATGCTATCAACCACTGATAAATTGCAAAAATGATTCTTAACATTATATCTGACTTTTAATGTAATCCCAAGTTTCTTTATTCAATTTCGGTCCTACCACTTCTACTATTTTGCCGGCAACTAATGCGCCTATCTCACCACACTTATCCCAACTGCATCCCAAGGTCCATCCATACAAGAAGCCTGAAGCATAAAGATCGCCCGCTCCGGTAGTGTCAATGCAATTTGACTGCGTGGCTGCTATTTCCCACACCTTGCCCATAGTCTTGATGTATGAGCCTTTCGCACCTAATTTAACAACGGCAATCGCACACATTTCAGCTATCTCGTCTAAGGCTTCGCGAGGTGATTTCTCCGTAAGCGACTTGGCTTCTTCTTCGTTGGCAAATACAATGTCAACATAGTCTTGAATAAATTGTAGTAAGAAGGCACGATTGCTCTCTACCACATTATAGCTGGCAAGGTCAATCGACACCATCAATCCTTGCTCTTTGGCCAATCGGGCGGCTTTGATAAGCAGATCTTGGTTGCTTATCAAATATCCTTCTAAATGTAACAAGGAACATCCTTCAAATTGTTCGGCACGAAGGTCGTCTGCACGCAATGCAGCTGCAGCTCCTAATGAGGTGCACATAGTGCGTTCGCCATTGGGAGAAATCAACACCACACAACTCCCGGAGGGTTTATCCACTTTTTGTAATAAGGAATGAACACCATTGGATTCAAGCGTGGAGGCATAAAATGCACCGATTTCATCTTCTCCAACACAGCCTATAAAGCTTGCATGACCTCCCAATGCGGCAATACCGGCGGTTGTGTTTGCCGCTGAACCTCCCGCTACCATCTCACGTGAATGGGCTGCTAATCTGTTTTTGAGTTGAGACGAAAAATTATCATCTACAAGGTGCATACTCCCAAGTGGAAGTGAGAATTCGCTAAGTATTTGATTATCACTTAATTGATATAAAACGTCTGTCAAGGCGTTACCGATGCCGATAATTTTTTTCATAAAATTGTGTATTTTTTTTGCAAAGATATTGCGTATTTCCGAAAAAACAACTAATTTTGCCTCGCTTTTAACAAATGAAGCACAAATTCTTCCTTAGCTCAGTCGGTTAGAGCATCTGACTGTTAATCAGAGGGTCCTTGGTTCAAGTCCAAGAGGGAGAGCAAGAGAGATTGTCAATACGACAATCTCTCTTTTTTTATCCCAATCACAAATCTCTAAAAATTGCAAGAGTGGATACTAATATTTTTCACTACCTTTGCATTACACTTATTAAAACAACACTTAAATGAACCTATCTGAATTATATGACGTGTTTGTGCAAACGGATAAAGCGTTTCGCATGCAACATCCTGAGCACTCTTGTGTCTGCACTGATACAAGGGCTTGTGAAGCGGGTGCCATGTTTTTTGCCTTGAAAGGAGAAAATTTCAATGGAAATTCTTTTGCTGAAAAGGCTCTGCAATTGGGTGCTGCCGCAGTGGTGATTGACCAACCGGAGTATGCCGTGTCAGATGAACGCTGCGTGCTTGTGCCAAATGTGCTCAAAACATTGCAACAACTCGCACAAATGCACCGAATAGCGTGGGGAAAACCTGTGATTGCAATTACAGGAACAAACGGAAAAACAACAACAAAAGAACTCACAGCGTCAGTGCTGACGCAGAAATATAATGTGCTCTACACACAAGGCAACCTCAATAACCACATCGGCGTGCCCCTCACCTTGTTGCAACTCACTGACCAACACGAACTAGCCATTATCGAAATGGGGGCAAGTCATCCGGGGGATATTGATGAATTGGTCAATATAGCATGCCCCAATGTTGGCTTGATAACAAATGTTGGAATGGCTCACTTACAGGGATTTGGCTCTTTTGAAGGCGTCAAAAAAACCAAAGGCGAACTTTATGACTTTTTGCGACAAAACAACGGTGCTATTTTCTTAAATGAAGATAATGAACATTTGTGTCAAATGGCACTCGGATTGCCTACCCATACTTATAGCATGAAAAACAATACGGCTGAAGTGCAAGGGAAATTGTTGAATTGTAGGCATTTCTTGCAAATGATGGCGGTGGTACACGGTCAAGAAATCTCCCTTAACACCCAACTGGCTGGCACATACAATGCGGAAAATGTCTTGGCGGCAATCACAGTGGGAAAGGCCTTCGGACTATCGCTTGAACTATTAAAAAGAGGCATTGAAGACTACACGCCTACTAATAACCGCTCAATGTGGA
This sequence comes from Paludibacteraceae bacterium, assembly GCA_017647145.1. Taxonomy (GTDB): domain Bacteria; phylum Bacteroidota; class Bacteroidia; order Bacteroidales; family Paludibacteraceae; genus Gallipaludibacter. Next base: position 19,324 of record JAGCLD010000039.1, on the reverse strand, counting down.
TGGATACGGGAAGAAACCAACTCATCGTGGATGCTTATAATGCCAATCCAACGAGCATGGAGGCTGCGATTGAAAATTTCTACCAGATGAATCTCGACCAACCGGTACTCATTTTGGGCGATATGTTGGAATTGGGTGAACATACACACAACGAACACGCACGCATTGTAAACTTGTTGCAGGAGAAAGGTTTTGAAAATGTTATGCTGGTAGGCAAGGCTTTCAGTGAACTGAATGCTGAATATCCAACATACACTACGGTTGATGAACTGTATGAGTATCTGGCCAACAACCCTATGCACCAGCAACATATCTTGCTCAAAGGGTCAAGGGGAATACGCTTGGAGAAACTCATCCATTTACTCTAAAAACGGCATTGTTTTTGTCGCCCGTTGGTTGTTAAATGAATATATTGACAAATGAAACATTTCTTCTTGACAATTCTGACAATGCTCACTGTCGCTGCCGCTATGGCTATAACGCCTGATGATATATTGGGTGATTATATGTTTAGAGACGACATGTCGGGTGAGGATGCTAAGGTGAGAATCTATAGTAACGGACAAGGGGGATATGATGCGAAAATCATCTGGCTAGCACAGCCAAATAACCCCGATGGAACCGAGAGAACAGATGAAAAAAATCCTGACCCTGAACTGCGCTCTCGAAAGGCATATGAAATCATTGTCGCTCATCATCTGACATTTAATAAAGAGAAAAATAGATGGGAAACTGACCGACTCTATCATCCTTCTTTTGGAAGATACTTTAAGGCATATATGGTTTTCGAATCTCAAGTAACACTAAAGGTTAGAGGCTACCTCGGTACGCCTGCTATTGGACAAACGCAAAAATGGAAAAAAATCAAATAAAAACACTCAGACAAACACTGGATGAAAGGGTCCTCGTGTTGGATGGTGCTATGGGCACCATGATTCAGAAGTATGGACTCCGGGAAAAAGATTTTAGAGCTAAAAGGTTCGCGGAGGTTGAGGAAGCACAAAAAGGAAACAATGACTTGCTGTGCCTCACGCAGCCGCAGGTCATTGCAGAAATACATCGACAATACCTCGAGGCTGGTGCCGACATCATCGAAACCTGCTCGTTTAACTCGCAAGTCATCTCTATGGCTGACTATGGCATGCAGGACCTGGTGGAGGAAATCAACTTTCAAGCGGCATGCATCGCACGTCAAGAAGCGGATGCAATGACACAAATTAACCCGATGAAACCGAGATTTGTAGTGGGCTCTGTCGGACCAACTTCTAAAGCGGCGTCCATCTCGCCGGATATGGAAGATCCTGCTTATAGAGCTGTGACTTTCGACCAATTGGCGGAGGCTTACACACAGCAAATGACCGCTCTGATTCGCGGTGGAGTTGATGCACTGCTCATTGAAACTGTCTTTGACACACTCAATGCTAAAGCGGCTATTCTTGCTGCCAAACAAGCTATGCGCCTTGCCAACCGACAGGTTGAAATCATGCTTTCGGCCACGCTTTCTGACAAGGCGGGAAGAACGCTCTCCGGACAAACCCTCGATGCTTTTCTTGCATCTGTGGCACATGCCGACATGTTGTCCATCGGGCTGAATTGCTCTTTTGGGGCTACGGATATGCTGCCTTTCTTAAGAGAATTGGCACGCATCGCTCCTTGTTTTGTGAGCGCTTATCCCAATGCTGGACTGCCAAATATCCTCGGTGAATACGACGAAACGCCTCACACAATGGCGGCTCATGTTCAGCCTTTCTTTGATGAAGGACTGGTAAATATCATCGGTGGCTGCTGTGGCACATCCCCGCAACACATCGCTGCTTTTGCTCAAATGGCTCAAAAAGCTACTCCTCGAAAACCAATTGCTCCTGCCTCTACACTCACGCTTTCCGGCCTGGAGGCTTTGCATATTTAATAAAGAATCACAACAAAGAAATATTCATAACATGGAAATACTCATCACTAACGACGACGGAATTAACGCTCCCGGTATTAATCTTTTGGCGCAACTCATGCAGTCGCTCGGGCATGTCACCATGGTGGCTCCTGATGGACCTCGCTCTGGACAATCAAGTGCCCTCACAGTCAATGAACCTATAAGAATGAAATTGCTTGACCAAACCCCTCAAATGACACGCTATGTCTCCACGGGTACACCGGCTGATTGTGTTAAACTTGCCATGCATCAATTATATCAGAACACCCGACCCGACTTGTTGGTCACAGGCATAAACCATGGCTCTAACTCAGCCTTGAGTGTCATCTACTCCGGCACAATGGGAGCTGCTATGGAGGGCTGTGCTAATGGCGTTCTGTCCATTGGCTTCTCGTTAGACGACCACTCCATGGATGCTGATTTCTCTCATTTTGCGTCTTACATTCTCCCTATCACACAACAAATACTCCAACTCAATGTTCCTTATGGCACATGCTTCAATATCAACGCCCCTACCGGACCGATTAAGGGAGTTAGAATCACACGTCAATGCAAAGGTTATTGGGGAGAAGAGTTTGAAAAAAGAACTGACCCGCACGGACGTCCTTACTTCTGGATGACCGGAAGATTCCTTAATCAAGAACCCGACGCGGAAGATACAGACGAAACCTTCCTGCAACAAGGATACATCACAGTCGTACCTACTAAAATCGATATGACTGACTACGACTTTTTAAAGGAAATTAAAACACTCAACTCTGATGAATCAAGATAGCCCATTTGATAAATACTGGCTGGGATTTTTATTCGGACTAATCCTACCTGCGCTGTTCGCTTATGCCTATTTAGTGCGTTTCGGACTATGGGAACCGATGTTCAATTCCATCGTGGCTAATTATATCGGTCCCCAGCTCTATACCACACTCGGTAAAGTCCTGCTCGTCTCAGTCTTCCCTAATCTCGGATTCGTTTTTGTGCTCTATAAAATGGATTGGTGGAAAACGGCAAAAGGACTGATGGTTGCTGCAATGCCCTATTTCATCGCAAGCATCTTCCTCTTGGCATAATCCCTCCACATGCCTACAACATAGGTGTCTCTAATAATATAGTTACCGGACCATCATTCAGTAACTCCACTTCCATGTGGGCGCCAAACTCCCCGCGCTCTACATGGATTCCTTCTGCTTCTAATTGTTGATTAAAAACTTCGTAAAGGCGCAAAGCGTGTTCTGCGCCGGCAGCGCGCACAAAACTCGGACGATTACCCTTCCTGCAATCTCCATAAAGAGTAAACTGCGATACAGACAAAATCGACCCTCCTACATCCTTCAACGAGAGATTCATTTTGTCGTTTTCATCGGAGAATACCCGCAATCCTACTACCTTCTTCACTAACAAGGCCACATCGCTCTCGCTGTCTTCATGGGTCACTCCCACAAGTAATAAAAATCCTAGGTTTATGCGACCTTTATCTTCTCCTGCCGCACTCACGCGGGCATGGCGCACACGCTGTACTACTATACGCATTTTCTTATCCGTTTTTCTGTTTAAGGCTGTCAATCTGTGCCCCTTCCATACTAAAAACGTAAAAATTCACAAATTAGTGTCCGGACTCATTCCAAATACCAAGAATAGTCATACCATACACGTAAGATACACGTAGGATAAAGCAACCTTAAAGCATACTCTGATCTCACACTCTCTAAGAAATCTACTCGCCATTGTAGATTCAAATCAATACAAATCCTCTATTTTAGCCTCAAAAAACTATCTTTCTGTCAATTCTATGGTAAACTTTTTTCACATATTCATGGTAGAGTCACAAAAAAGTCCTATATTTGCACGCATTTTATGCAACAATAGTTCGTAATCAATAATTTATCATATTTAAACTAATCACAATGCAAAACAAAGGACTTGTTAGAATTTTTGCAGGACTCCTCACTTTGGTATGTGTGTTCTATCTTTCTTTTAGCTTTGTAACAGGAAGTTATAACAAGAAAGCTAAAACATACGCTAACGGAGATCCGGCTAAAGAGTACCACTATTTGGATTCAGTTGGTGCCGAAAAAGTTTGGTTGGGATACACCCTAAAAGAATGTCGTGAAAAAGAAATCAACCTTGGACTTGACCTTAAAGGTGGTATGAATATCACTATGGAAGTCTCAGTGGCAGATATCTTAAAAGCACTTTCTGGATACAACACTACCGAAAACTTTAATCAAGCACTCAAACTCGCTACTGAACGTCAACAATCTACACAAGCTGACTACCTCACATTATTCGTACAGGCTTACCAAGAAATTGACCCAAATGCGAAATTGTCTGCTATCTTCAGCACATTCGAATTAAAAGACAAAATCTCTTCTACATCTACTAACGCTGAAGTAGAATCTATCCTCAGAGAAGAAGTTGAAGGTGCTATCGATAACTCATTTAATGTATTGCGTACTCGTATCGACCGTTTTGGCGTTGTACAACCTAATCTCCAAAAACTCGATCAACAAGGACGTATCCTTATTGAATTGCCGGGTATTAAAGAGCCGGAACGTGTGCGCAAACTCCTCCAAGGTTCTGCTAACCTTGAATTCTGGGAAACATACGAAATGAACGAAATTGCTGCTAACTTGATTCAAGCCAATGCTCTTATCGCTGAAATGCAAAGAGCTGCTGAACCTCAAGAAACTGCAACAGAAGAAGTAGTAGAAGAAACACCAGCAGTTGAAACTCAAGACTCTGTTGCTTCTGCTGTAGATAGCCTCGCTGCTCAATTAACTGCTAATAACACTGAAGCTGAAGTAGCTGATAACGCAGAAGCTATCGAAAAATACAAAAAAGAAAACCCACTATTTGCTGTACTCCAACCAAGCCTAGACCAAGCAGGTCAAGCTATGAGAGGACCGGTGGTAGGTATTGCTCACTATAGCGACACTGTAGCGGTTAACAAATACCTCGGAATGAAACAAGTGCGCGAACTCATGCCACGCGACCTTCAATTCCGTTGGACTGTTAAAGCATTTGATGAAGCTGGATACTACTACCAATTAGTGGCTATCAAAGTTACTAATCGTGACGGACGTGCTCCGCTGGAAGGTAGTGCTGTTACAGACGCAAGAGCTGACTTCTCTCAAAGCTCTGTTTATGCTAACGTAAGCATGACAATGAATGCCGAAGGTGCTAAAACATGGGCAAGACTCACAAAAGAAAACATCGGAAAGTCTATCGCTATCGCATTGGATGGATACATCTACTCATTCCCAACTGTACAAACTGAAATTACTGGCGGTAGCTCATCTATTACAGGTAACTTCTCTGTAGAAGAAGCTAAAGACTTGGCTAATACACTCAAGTCAGGTAAAATGCCTGCTCCTGCACGTATCGTACAAGAAGATGTTGTAGGTCCTTCTCTTGGAGAAGCCGCTATTAAGAGTGGTTTAATCTCATTCATCATAGCATTCTGCTTAGTGCTTCTCTATATGATTTGCTACTACGGACTTATCCCGGGTCTTATCGCTGACTTAGCACTCTTTGCTAACGTATTCTTCTTGATGGGTATTTTGGCATCATTCTCAGCAGTGCTCACATTGCCGGGTATTGCCGGTATCGTACTCACCTTGGGTATGGCGGTCGATGCTAACGTGCTCATATATGAACGCGTGCGCGAAGAAATGGCTGCCGGAAAGAACATGAGAAAAGCGATTGCTGATGGTTTCGGCAATGCTATCTCAGCTATCGTCGATGCCAACTTGACTACATTAATCACAGGTATCATCTTGGCTGTCTTCGGTACAGGACCTATCAAAGGTTTCGCAGTGACATTAATCATTGGTATCGTTACTTCATTTGTGACCGCAGTATTCATTACGCGTTTACTCTTAGACCTCTATGCACGTCGTGAAAATGCACAAATACTTCAATTTACAACTAACTTCACTAAGAAGTGGTTCCGTAATCTGAATATCAATTTCATTGACACACGCAAGATTGGATATATCATCTCTGGTGCTATGATTGTTGCTGCACTTTGCGGATTACTATTCCAAGGTCTTAATTATGGTGTTGACTTCAGTGGTGGACGTAACTATGTTGTACGCTTCGAACAATCAGTGAATACTGAAGATGTACGTGAATTATTAGAAGATGCATTTGATGGAGCAGGAGTACAAGTAATCTCTATCGGTGCTGACAACCAAGTGCGTATCTCTACTAAATATCGTATCCAAGAAACCGGTGAACAAGTTGACAATGACATCATCACTGTTCTATATGAAAACTTGAAACCTATGTTGGCTGATGGTCTAACCTTAGAACAATTCGCTAATGAAAGCATACTTAGCTCACAAAAAGTGGGTCCTTCCATTGCTGATGATATCAAAACATCTGCTGTATGGGCTATCTTGTTCGCAATGATTGCAATCTTCCTCTACATCTTTATCAGATTTAGAGACTTCGCATTCTCTGTAGGTACTTTGGTGGCACTCGCACATGACGTAATCATCATCATGGGTATCTATGCTTTGGTATGGCCTATTATGCCGTTCTCACTAGAAATTGACCAAGCATTTATCGCGGCAATCTTAACAATTATCGGTTATTCTGTGAACGATACCGTGGTAATCTTTGACCGTGTACGTGAAAACGTAGGACTCTATCCTAAACGTGACAGAAAGTCTATCATCAATGAATCACTCAATGTTACATTGAGCCGTACATTCTCTACCTCAATGAGTACTGGAGTAACTGTGTTGGCTATCTTCTTCTTTGGTGGAGAAACTATTCGTGGATTTATTTTCGCTATGTTGCTAGGAGTTATCCTTGGAACATACTCTACGCTCTATGTTGCTGTTCCGGTTGCATACGACGTAATGAACAGAAAAAGAAACAAAGCTGTAGAAGCTCAAAAATAAAAATTCACAAAGATTACATAGGAAAAGAGTTTTTTGTAAAAGCAAGAAGGAGGTGTGCTGTAAGGTACACCTCTTTTGTTTTCCAAGAAACTGATAACCAATCTCTGTAATGTTTGCTTTTTCACTTCTATTGCATTATCTTTGCAAGGAATAAGCACTTTGCAAAGAAAGTTATTAATATCTCTGCCGAGGAAACATCCCTCGCATTGAACATAAATATAAAGCCTATAAATTTGTAGTGTATGAAAAGAATCAAAATTCACAAAGAAGGTTACCTGATTCTAATGGTGGTAACATTGGTCATTTTCCTAATCAATGTGTTTGTATATATACGCTTTTCGGGTGTAGTATTAGCAATTAATGTGGCTATATCAGCAGTTTTACTTGCATTTGTTGCTTACTTCTTTCGCAATCCGGCAAGAATGTCAGAGATTGATGACCCTTCTTTGGTAGTAGCGCCAGCTGATGGAACAGTTGTTGTAATTGAACCGGTGGAGGAAACTGAGTACTTCGGAGAGAAAAGAATGCAAATCTCAATCTTTATGTCGCCACTCAATGTGCATGCTAATTGGTATCCTATTTCTGGTATGGTGAAAAAGTCTGTACATCACAAAGGAAATCACAAAATGGCATTTCTACCTAAGTCAAGCATCGAAAATGAACGCTCCACTGTGGTTATTGAATCAGAAGGTAAAACACAAATACTCATGCGACAAATAGCGGGTGCCCTGGCAAGAAGAATTGTTACGTATGCCCATGAAGGAAAGCCATGTCACATCAATGAACACATGGGCTTCATTAAGTTCGGATCAAGAGTGGACCTCTTCCTGCCTATTGATGCAGAGATATTTGTCACTATTGGTGAGAAAACTACAGGTAACGAAACAATCATAGCAAGACTGAACGAATAATATATATCGATATGGAAAATATTCAAGAACTATTAGGACAGTTCTCTTATGATTTTACCGATGAAATGGTAAAAGCTGAAGTAGATAATATATTAAAACAACATACATCTGAAAACGATAATGTTGAAGTATATAAACAATGCCTCAATCAAATAGACCTCACTACATTGAGCGGTGATGACACAGTAAAAAGGGTTGCCACTATGGCGCAGAAGGTAAATGACTTTAAGACTACCTTCCCTCATCTTCCTAATGTTGCTGCTATTTGTGTATATCCAGCTATGGTACCTGTAGTGAAAGAATACTTGAAAGAGGATATTGGTATCGCATCTGTAGCAGCAGGATTTCCCGCATCTCAAACATTCATTGAAATTAAAGTGGCTGAAACAGCTATGGCTGTAATGGAAGGAGCTACAGAAATCGATGTGGTGATCTCTATTGGTAAGTTCTTGGAAGAAGACTATCAAACGGTATATGATGAGTTGTGTGAACTGAGAGCTGCTTCACGCACTGCACATCTTAAGGTAATACTCGAAACGGGTATGTTACAGTCCATGGCTAATGTGAAGAAAGCTGCTATCATAGCTATGGCTGCTGGTGCAGACTTCATTAAGACGTCAACTGGTAAAACTCCTATAGCAGCCACTCCTGAAGCTACGTGGACCATGTGTCAGGCTATCAAAGAGTGGAAAGAAAAGACTGGTAAGGTTATAGGATACAAACCAGCTGGTGGTATTGCTACAACGCCTGAAGCAGTTGCTCACTACACGATTGTTAAGAGTGTATTAGGAAGTGAATGGCTTACTAACAAACTATTCAGATTTGGAGCAAGTAGATTAGCTAATAACTTGCTTTCTTCTATTGAAGGAAAGGAAGTCAAGTATTTTTAGTTATACCCCTATAATTTGATTGATAAGAATAAAAAAACTATTGGTGGGTATACTTCTTAATTGTTCTATTACCGGAAGTGACCTAAGACCACTAAATGTATTACAGCGATTATTGCACTAACCTAATAAATCTTTCGATTTAAAACACAAAGAATATGAATAAGATAGTTTCTAAGGAGTACTTTTCTCCGAAAGTCGTGAAAATTGAAGTGGAAGCTCCACTTATTGCGCGTTCAAGAAAGGCTGGTCACTTTGTCATTGTCAGAGTGGGTGAAAAAGGTGAACGTATGCCGTTAACAATTGCTGCTGCTGACACTGATAAAGGTACCATCACATTGGTGGTTCAACAGATGGGCGTATCTTCTACTAAGTTGTGCCAATTGAATGTCGGTGATGAAATTACTGACTTGGTAGGTCCGCTTGGTAAAGCAACCCACATTGAAAATTTCGGAACTGTTGTTTGTGCCTGTGGTGGTGTGGGTGCAGCTCCTATGTTACCTATAGTGGAGGCTCTAAAGAAGGCAGGTAACAAAGTTATCACCGTATTGGCTGCTCGTACCAAAGAACTCATCATTTTGGAAGAACAATTACGTGCTTACTCAGATGAAGTTAAAGTGATGACTGATGATGGCTCTTATGGTGAACAAGGGCTCATCACTAAAGGGGTGGAAGATATTATTAATCGTGAGAAGGTAGATAAGTGTGTTACTATCGGACCGGCAATCATGATGAAGTTTGTGGCTGAACTCACTAAGAAATATAATGTACCAACAGAAGCAAGTCTTAACACCATAATGGTAGATGGAACTGGTATGTGTGGTGCTTGTCGTATCACAGTAGGTGGAAAGACTAAGTTTGTTTGTGTAGATGGACCTGAGTTTGACGCTCATCAAGTGGACTTCAATGAAATGTTACTCCGTTTGGGTGGATACAAGGCAGAAGAAGCAGAGGCACGTGAACACTTCGAACAAGTGTCTCATACTACGCAAGAAGAAACAGGTAGAGATGCTGAGTGGCGAGTTGAACTTCGCAAGGCTATGAAACCCAAGGAGCGCACAGAGATTGACCGTGTAAAGATGAATGAGCTTGATCCTAAATATCGTATTACATGCAATGAGGAGGTTAATCAAGGACTTACAGAAGAACAAGCCCTCTTAGAGGCTAAACGTTGTTTAGACTGTGCTAATCCTACTTGTATGCAAGGATGTCCTGTGGGTATTAATATCCCTACTTTCATTAAGAATGTAGAGCGTGGTCATTATCTTGATGCAGCACAAGTCATCAAGCAAAGTTCTACACTACCTGCTGTGTGCGGACGTGTTTGCCCACAAGAGAAACAATGTGAGAGTCAGTGTATGCATCTCAAGATGGGTAAAAAGCCTGTTGCTATTGGTTATCTTGAACGTTTCGTAGCAGACTATGAGAGAGAGAGTGGGCAGATGTCTATTCCTGCTGTAGCTCCTGCTAATGGAAAGAAGGTTGCTGTAGTTGGTTCAGGTCCTGCCGGTCTTGCTTTCGCAGGTGACATGGCACGTTTTGGATATGAGGTAACAGTATTTGAAGCCTTACATCAAATAGGCGGTGTGCTTAAGTATGGTATTCCAGAATTCCGTCTTCCTAACAAAATAGTGGATGTAGAAATCAATAACCTTGAAAAGATGGGTGTTCAGTTTATGAAGAACACTATTGTTGGTAAGACTATCTCTACAGATGAGTTAATACAAGAAGGTTATGAAGGTATATTTGTTGCAAGTGGTGCCGGTCTTCCACGTTTTATGGATATCAAGGGTGAGAACCTTATAGGTGTGATGAGTTCTAATGAATACCTCACTCGTGTGAACTTGATGGAGGCTGCTAAGGCTGATTCAGATACTCCGGTGTTGCATGGTAAGTCTATTGCGGTTATCGGTGGTGGTAATACAGCGATGGACTCTGTACGCACTGCTTTACGTATGGGTGCAGAAAGAGCTATGTTGGTTTATCGTCGTAGTGAAGCAGAAATGCCCGCTCGTGTAGAGGAAGTCCATCATGCTAAAGAAGAAGGCGTAGAATTCATGACTCTTCATAATCCGATTGAATATATTGGTGATGATAATGGACGTGTGAAGCAGATGGTACTTCAAGTTATGGAGTTAGGCGAGCCAGATGCCTCCGGCAGACGTTCTCCGGTTCCGATGGAAGGAGTTACTAAGACTATTGATGTGGATGTTGTTGTAGTCAGTGTAGGAGTTTCACCTAATCCGTTAATTCCGAATTCAGTGAAAGGACTTGAGATTAGTCGTAAGGGTACTATTGTAGTGAACGATGATACTATGCAAAGTTCTTTGCCTGTACTCTTTGCCGGTGGTGATATTGTGCGAGGAGGTGCTACCGTCATCTTAGCTATGAGTGATGGACGTAAGGCAGCTCAATCTATGCACGAATATCTGCAAACGAAGTAAGAATACACTATAGAAAGGTTGGATGAATTGTTCATCTGACCTTTCTTTTGTTATAATTTATCCAGAGAAGAATCATTTGTTCCACCAGCTTTGGTCTTTAGAAAGTAGTTTAAGCGAGTGGTTGATTTGCTCATATAATCGGAAGTAATATGAAAGTTTATGATTTGTCTGTACACAACTCAGTGCTTCATCAATACATGAAGGAGTTGCGTTCTGTTGAGATTCAAAAAGATGCTATGCGCTTTCGTTGTAACATTGGTCGTATAGCTCATATCATGGCTTATGAGATTAGTAAGCAGTTTGCTTATCAAGTGGAGGATGTTATTACACCTTTGGGTGTTGCACCTACTCCCATTGCTACAGATCGTATTGTGTTAGGTACCATCTTGCGTGCCGGTCTGCCTTTCCACCAAGGCTTCTTGGATGTGTTTGACCATGCAGAAAATGCTTTTGTTTCTGCTTATCGTAAGTATCTTGATGATGTGAATTTTGATATTCACATTGAGTATATTGCTTCTCCCGACTTGAATGGCAAGACGCTTATACTCTCTGACCCTATGCTGGCTACGGGTGGATCTATGGAGTTGGCTTATAAAGCCTTGCTTACTAAGGGTGCTCCGGCACATACGCACTTGGTGGCTCTTATTGCCAGTCGTCAGGCGATTGACTACATCCAATCACATATTACAGATGACAATGTGACGCTTTGGGTGGCAGCTGTAGATGATGTGCTTAACGAACATTCATACATTGTTCCCGGTCTTGGTGATGCAGGAGACTTGGCATTTGGAGAGAAATTATAAGTTCTTTTATATATACAATCAGCGCATAAAGAAATAACAGAATCGTAGATGGGTGTTATTATTCGGCAAAGCATTAAAGGTACGGTAGTGAATTATGTTGGCGTTGTTGTCGGCTTCTTCACTACTTTCTTTGTGGCTACCCGTTTTCTTACTGCCGAGGAGATAGGTTTGACACGTGTTTTGCTAGATGCCGCTATGCTATTTTCTAGTTTAGCACTCTTGGGTACGGGTACATCTATTGTGCGTTTTTATCCTTATTTTAAAGATGAAGAACATGAAGATCATGGTTTCTTCTTCTGGAGTTTAGTAGTTCCGTTGCTAGGCTTTGTGGTGTTTAGTGTGCTTTTCTGGTCCTTACGCGATGTAATGGCAGAAGCCTTTTCAGAGAAGTCTGACCTATTTGTGACGTACTATAAATGTATTTTTCCTTTGGCATTTTCTCTGCTCTATATGTCCGTTTCGGAGGCGAATGCCAATGTGTTGATGCGTATTGTGGTGCCAAAGTTTGTACGTGAAGTGGGAGTGAGAGTACTTACTTTGATTGTCTATTTTCTCTATGCTTTTTCGGTGTTAGACCTAGATGGTTTTGTCTATGCCTTTTGTGGTGTGTATGCAGTAGCATTGGTGCTAGATGTGTGTTATCTTTTCTCTTTGAAACACATCTCTTTGAAGCCTGACTTTAGTTATATCACCCCAAAGCTTCGTAGAGATTATTTACTTTATACCCTTTTTCTTGTCACCTCAGTAGTGAGCAGTGTTTTGGCGCCCTTTGCCAATTCTTTTTTCATCAGCGCAAAGATGGGGTTAAGTTATACCGGCGTGTTTGCTATAGCCAGTTATATAACAGCATTGATAGAGATTCCTTATCGCTCATTAGGAACGATAGCACAGCCTCAGTTGTCGCGTGCTATTAAGGATAATGCCATTACAGAGGCCAATCATTTGATACGTAGCATTTCTTTTCATCAGCTTCTGGCAGGTGCGTTTATGTTTTTGCTTATCTGGATGAATCTTGATTTACTCTTTCGGATTATCCCTAATGGAGAACAATATGCAGCAGCTAAATGGGTGGTTTTTGTCTTGTCGTTGAGTAAGCTCTATAATTCTATATGCAGTATAGGTCTTTCTGTGCTCAATTACTCGCGTTTCTATTATTATTCGCTTATTTTCTCCGCCCTGTTTACCGTGTTGTCCATAGTTTTCAATAATTGGTTTATTCCTGTATGGGGCATGGAGGGAGCTGCATTTGCTACCTTTGCGGCATCGTTTATTTACTATTCATTATTGCTTCTTCTCAACTATGTTAAACTGAGAACATCTCCTCTTTCATTCAATCAGTTGGCAGTAGCTGGTCTATTCTTGTTGTTTGGTGTAGGAGACTTGTTGTGGAAGAAAGCACAGGCAGTTTGGTTGCCCGATGATTTCTTGTGGGCTATTGTTGCAGCCGTGGTGCAAACCGTTCTTTTTGCACTTGTGGCGGTGTGGGTAGTCTATCGTTTACGTTTGTCAAAAGATGTCAATGGCTTGATTGACTCTGTGATGCAAGGTGTAAGAAGGCTTAGGTAGCAGCCTCTCTATGCAGTGTGTTTTTCCTTATGTCGTGTTAGTAGTTATTTCCCACTGCACCATGAGTGGTAGGTGTTTATGACGTTTTTAACGTAGGCGCATGTGGGTCGTCCGTTGAATTTTCCGAAGCGTACATCAGGGTCTTCGTAGTATTCCGGTTCGTTCTTTTTCAGCAAGAAGTGCTCCACATGGCCGTACCACAAGTGTGGGTTTCTTCCGTTCTTTTCAGCTAGTCGCATAGCATCCAACACATGAGCAGGCCCTGCGTTATAACTCGCTAAGATAAATTTGACACGTTCGTCTGTGTCTTGAATCTCATCGTAGAACATGTTGAGATATTTAATGTATTCCACTCCAGCACGTATGTTTTCATTCGGGTCGAACATAGTAGTGTCGTTGAGTCCGAATCTTCTTGCAGTGACAGGCATTAGTTGCATGAGTCCGCATGCACCAGCGGGAGATACAGTGAGGGGGTTGAAGCGAGATTCGTGGTAACACAGAGCTGCGAGTAAGTGCCAATCCCATTGTATGTGAGGAGCGAAGGTCTTAAAGTAGTCATCATAGGGAGATATTTCTTCCTGTCCTTTGAAGGTGCGTTTCGTGAGCATGGAGGCTTGCTCAACATAGCGTTTGTGCAGTTGGTTGATTTTATCGGGGTTTTCTTCTTTCCACTGTGAGATGATGTGAAGCAGTGTGCTGTCTTTCATTGCCCATCCTGTAGTTTTTTTAGCACTAACGATAAGTCCAATGTTCAGTTGTGGGTATATTTTCTTGTAGGCCCTTGCTTCCATTTCCGGAGCTACTGCATAGTCCCAGTGTCCGTTGACTACACCTCTGATGAGGCTATCTACAGAGACAGAGTCATGAACGAGTCTGAGTCGCATGTTTCCCCCTATTTCCTTATTTAGGCGTCTGAGTTGGTTGTGTGCCCTGCTGTTGCGCCTTACTGTCACTGTGCGGTGATTGAGTTGTGTGGTGCTGTGAATCATGTCAGTTCCGTCCCGTTGTACTATGATAAGTCTGTCTTTTTGTTGCATGGGAGCAAAAAGCACTTCTGTGTTTCTTTTGTGTGAGGTAGGGCAGGGGTATGCAGCAAGGTCTATTTTCCCATTTTTGAGCGCTTGCAGCAGTTTGTCTTTCGGAGTGTCAACTATCACTATGTTCCATCCGGCGTGTTCAGCAATGAGTTGTAGGAGTTCGTAGTCGTATCCGGCGCCTTGTTGAGGAGAGTGGTTCCAACTAATGGCAGACGAGCTCATGCCCACTCTCAGTGTGTCGGAAGTCCATAGGTTACTATTTTGCGTGTTTACCTGTTTAGTGGGTGTCCAGTCCACGCAGATTGCGAGAGTGGCAAGTAATAGAACTGCCACCGCTATGTAACCATATTTTTTAGATAGTAGATTGCGCAATAGTTTTGTGTTTTATCCTGTTAGTGTGTGGACTGAATGTTGTTTGTGTTTACGCATTGTTCCCCTTTCAGGCGCAGGAAGACCTGTATGGTGGCTACCACATCTTTTTCGCAATAAGTAGCTATGCGCTTGATGTCGTGTTCCTTGTGATAGACGCGTGCCACTTCGCTCCCGTCTATATCATCTTTTGGAGTGGGTATGCCAAAAACGGCAGTCAATGTTTTAAGTGAGGTGAAGGTTTTATAGTCTCCAAACTTCCATAATTCCATTGTATCGATGAAGTTAAGTTCCCATGGCTTTTTGCCTGCTATTTGGAGACAATCCGGGAGTTTTATGCCATTGATGAGTGCGCGACGGCAGATAAAAGGGATATCAAATTCCTTAATGTTGTGTCCGCAGAAGCTATGGTTAGGTGTAGTGAAGAATCGCGCTACGAGATCCATGAAGTCGGTGATTATGATGCTTTCGTCTTCGCCACAGAATGATTTAGTACGTATGCACCTATCACCGGTTTCCTTGTCTCTGAAGCAGTAGCCTACCGATATACACACAATTCGTCCGAACTCGGCATATATACCCGCTTCCTGTGCGTATCCTTCCGCAGGGCAGTCATAGCTGTATCTTTCCGGATTCCGCATATTCAGCATGTTAAGTTTGTCTGTCCAGAGTTGTTGCAGTTCTGCATTTAGTTCATTGAAATCCGCTTTGTCGGGCGTGGTTTCTATGTCCAGGAATAGTATTTTGTCATAGGAGGCATTGATCATGGTCAAGGTCTGTTAAATCGGTGTGACAAGTAGCGTGTGATGATATCTATGGCGATGTGGTTGTCTCCTCCTTCCGGTACAATCAAATCGGCTTTTCTTTTAGTCGGTTCAACAAATTGTTCGTGCATAGGTTTTACGGTGGTGAGGTATTGTTTCATTACACTCTCCATTGTTCTTCCTCGTTCGTTCACGTCTCTTTTGAGTCGTCTGATAAATCGTACATCTGCATCCGTGTCCACAAATAATTTGACGTCGCACAGTTTGCATAATTCGGGGCTACTGAACAGCAAAATTCCTTCTACGATGATGATATCCGCGCTATCCATGTGTTGCCATTCTTCGTTGCGTTGGTGGTGTGCAAAGTCATAGGTGGGGTGCATGATGCTCTTTCCCTCTTTCAGTTGTTTGATGTGTTCCACCAATAAGTCAGTGTCGAGTGCGTCGGGGTGGTCATAGTTTTGTTGGCTACGCTCTTCAAGTGACATTTCCGGGTGTGACTTGTAGTAGAAGTCATGTGGAAGAATAACCGCTTGTTTTTTAAATATTTGATATAACTTTTTGGCAATGGTGGTTTTGCCTGATCCTGTCCCACCAGCAATTCCGATAACTAACATGATAGATTGTGTTTAGTGGTTTTACGGTTTGTAAAAGTACTACAAACCGCGCGAAATCCCAAATATATTCTCTATACATTCTTCAATTTGTGTTCATCAAGGTAGTTTTGAGAGGAGGCGGATGTGATAAGCATGGCTTTATGTGACTTAATCGATGTTCTTTCGATTGTTGCTTTATCCTATCTTTATCCTATCTTTATCCTATCTTTATCCTACGTGTATCCTACGTGTCTGATAGGAAAAATCTACAAAGGTAGTGAGTTTTTTTGAGGAAGGGTGATTTGCTTGCAGGAGGAAGGGGGAGGGTGGTGGTGTATTTTGGTTTGAGTGTGCAGAGTTATGTGTGTTAAAATTCTGTTTTTGAGCAAAAAGCCAAATATTTTAACGCTATTTCTTTGGAATGAAAAGAAAAATTATGTAACTTCGCCCGATAAATGATTTCTTAAAAAGTGATAATATACTTAATAAACTAAAAACATATGCTTATGAACAAACGGTTTTTACTACTTATTTCATTTGTACTCTGCATGCTGGGAGGCGTATCAGCAGAGGATATAACAATCAGTGCCAATAGTTCTACATTTGCAGAAGAAACTGCAGATGGTGACATTGTGGCTACCAGCGGAGATGTAGAGTTTCGTTATGCACAAGCAGGTAGTACATCTGCAATTATCGGTGGTCTAAAAGACGATCAACTTCGTATTTACAAGAGCTCTACACTCACTATCAGCTCAACTCGCAACATTCAACAGATTGCTATTACAGCCGAGATTAACAAATCCATTGGTGCGGATGGTCTTACTGCTGTTGGTTATACGGCAGCAGAGGATAAGTTGTCAGGAGTGTGGAAGGGCGCAGCCAATTCAGTTACTCTGACTGCTTCTGTGGGTCAATGTCGTATTACGCAAATCGTTGTTACTTTGGAAGATGACAATGTGGCAGTGAAGACTCCATCGTTCTCGCTTGCGGCAGGTGACTATATGGGTGCACAAAGCTTGGAAATCACTTGTGCTACTGCAGATGCTAAGATTTATTATACTCTGGATGGTACTGAGCCTTCAGAAACAGCAACTGAATATACTGCTCCGATAGAGCTTACAACAAGCACAACTGTGAAGGCAATTGCTGTGAAAGGTGCAGACAAGAGTTCTGTGGCTGAAGCAAAATATGTCATTGTGAAGAGCATTGCCAATACTGAAGAAACAGCGCTCACTGTGGCTGAAGCTTTGGAACTTATCAAAACCACTGATGAAGCAACTTTGGCTCATAAAGACAACAAAATGTATGTGAAAGGTATTGTTGTGAAAGTTGATGAAGTGGATACCGGAGATTTTGGTAATGCAACTTATAACATTGCAGATGCAACAGATGCAACAGAACAATTGATTGTATATCGTGGTTATTATTTGAAGGGAGCTAAATTTACTGCAGAAACTGCTGCTGAACTCACAGTGGGCAAACACGTTGTTGTGTATGGCACATTGGTGAACTTTAAGGGCAATACTCCTGAGTTTACTTCCGGTAGTAAGTTGGTGTCTATCTCTGAAGGTAGTGCGCTTGAAGAAACTGCCTTGAAGGGAGTGTATTATGCTAACAACACAGTGGTGAATGCGAACAACCTTATGTTGTCTGTATATAACCTTACCGGTACTTGCATAGCACAAGGTGAGGGTGATATTGACCTTTCTGCATACGGCAAAGGCATTTACTTGGTGCGTTGTGGCAAACAAGCCATCAAGATTGTGAAGAGATAATAACAATAGAAACAATAAACCAATCTTAAATTATTAACAAATAAAACAAAAATCATTATGAAAAAAAGATTTTTACTTCTTGCGATGGTGCTTTTTTCCTTAGTGGGGGGGGCATTCGCAGCTGAATTAAGCTACACCATTACCTTTAAGGAATGGAGTCAAACAGACAAAGACAATAGCAATAAGGTAACTGCTATTGCTGACATTATTGCATCAGGTGCAGAATATGTGTCTGCTATTCCAACTGCAAATAATATTTACAATGCTCGCGTTGGTCGTGGTATTAAATTTGGTACAAGTTCTAAAACCGGAGAATTGGTTCTTACTTTGGCAACTCCAGTAAAACCAACCAGAATTGTAGCAAATGCAAGACAGTATAGTGGCACCGAAACAACTTTTAAGTTCAATGATAAGACATTTATCTTGAGTTCTGCTGATTTCCAAGATCAAACAGTTACATATGATGGTAACACAGAGGTTACACAAATCAAATTGGCAACTACTTCTAAGAGAAATTATGTTAAAAGCGTAACTGTTTATTATGAAGGCGTTGCAGCAAGTGTAGAAAAACCAGTTATTACTCCTGCTTCTTACGAAGGCTTTGATGCACAAGAAGTGACCATTACTTGCGCAACTGCAGATGCTAAGATTTATTACACTTTGGATGGAACCGAACCATCAGCATCTTCTACAGAATACACAGCACCTTTCACTGTAAATGCAGCAGCTACGGTAAAAGCTATCGCAGCAAAAGGTTCTGATCTCAGTGCAGTGGCTACAGCAAATCTTACTATCTTGAAGAAAATTGCCAACACCAAAGAAGCTCCTTACACTGTAGCAGAAGCTAATGCTTTGGCTAAAAACACTGATGCTGCTTCATTGAAACATGCTAACAATAAGGTGTATATCAAGGGTATTGTTACTGAAATTACAGAAGTAAGCACCCAATATGGTAATGCTACCTATACCATTGCTGACGAAACAGGAGCAACTGAAACTCTCAGCGTTTATCGTGGTAAATATCTCAACGATGCTAAATTTGACGATACAAACAAAGACGAACTTACTGTAGGTAAGGAAGTAGTTGTGTATGGTAACTTGAGCATGTATAATGAAACTCCTCAAGTAGCTCAATATAACTGGCTCGTTTCAATCACAACTCCTGTTGTTCCTGCAACTCCTGAATTGAAAATCACCAGCGAATTGAAAGAAGGAACTGACGAATTAGGTGATCCTTATAAATATATCGATTTTGGTACTGTAGAATATGGTCAAACTGCAAGTGTTGTGATTGCTATTGAAGGTAAGAATCTTCCTGCAAAAGTAACTACTTAT
>JAGCLD010000038.1 GCA_017647145.1 Paludibacteraceae bacterium | reverse complement strand
TGACAATTACCTTTATGGTGCACGAGATTATTATTCTGCAATTGGTCGGTTTACTGTTGTTGATCCTTTTGCAGAGAAGTATGCACATATATCTCCTTATGCTTATTGTGCAAACAATCCGATAAAGTATGTGGATCCGGATGGGAGGGAGATTTTCATAGGAACATGGTATGGACGTTTACTTGCCAAATTGGGAGTGGATAATTTTGAAGCAAAAATAGTAAGACAATTGGAGAGTTTAAAGCAATTGGATGTTAGATTAAATAATATGATTTCAGAATTAGAAGAGTCTTCTGTTTTATTTTCTACATTAAACGTATAAATGATAAACACAATCACTATAATCCGCAAATAAAAACAATCTATTATAATCCCGATTCTTTCATCCGAAAAAATGGGGCTAAAAGACCTCCAGAAGCTGCATTAATACACGAATTAAGACATGCTGCTGATGATAAAAATGGAACATTAATAAAGTTCAACACCGAAATAACAAAAGGGAAAAAAGGTTCTCCTCAGAAACAAGCACAAGAACAAGCAAAACAACTACAAAATGAAATAGACGCAATTGATTATGAAAACATTGTTAGGGAAAAAATGGATTATCCACAACGTGGTTATAATTATCTTAGTGGTGAGTAATATTCTGGCAATTATTGCTGTGTTTTACCCTAGTTATTTCAGAATACTTAATATTAATAAACTGAAGTATTATGATCAACAAGCTGTATTCTTTTATCATATAACAGATGGGAAAGATACCATACTCATACAAGATATCCTTCTAAGTGTAGAAGATGACATGAACTTCAAAGTTCCTGATTGGAAAATATTTGAATATCACTTCATGAAAAAAATATTAAATAACGAAATTATAGAAGTGTCAGAAGAATATATGCAACAGCAAAAACCATATAGCCTTAAACCAATAGATGCAATTGATAATCTTTATAATAACCATGGTGTGGATAGTCTTGTAAATTATTTAAATGCAAAATGTTCTGTAAAAAGGAGAAACCTACCCTCCTGTTATCTAAGAGAAGCTAGCTGTGTATATGATAATTTTGGTGTAGATAGTTTTGCAAATTATTTAAATGAAAAGAGTTCTGTTATATATATGGACTTAAATAACCTCAATTCTCTCTTCAATATTGATAAAGCCTCTTTCCGATGGGCTATATATTTATTGTGGAAAAATGGAATCTATGTGTCATTTGATGAAGATGTATGGCATATCCTTAATAGAAGCGGCAAAGATTAAGCTCTTTATTATTGCTGTTCGGTAAAAGTTTGACATTGCCGAGTGCTAAATTATCAATTACTCATAGAAATGGTGATGGTACAATTAGTGAAGATGTATATTAAGCTGCAAACTGTAAAACACATATTTGTCATAGTATTTTTGGTGTTTTCTATTATGTTTGGATATTCGCAAAATAGAAAGATTTATCAGCGTGGGTTATCTCCGATATATATGATTATTCATGATGAAGTAGCATCAAAGATTAATTTTATACATTCTCTCAATGAATCGTTAATTTTGAATGGGTATATGTATTATACTTTGGAAGAAGATGAGACTTTTACATGGGAACAATTTAAATATTATATTGAGGTGTGGCAAGATTTCTATGGTTGCCAAGCCCCTGATGGGGTTGTAGCCGACAAAAATGGTATTCCTTTTTTGTGTATTGATAAAGAAGAAATTGAGTCCGGTTTTTTTAAGGCGACGGGTGATAGTGTGTGGATAGAGTATTATTATAATGAAGACGATTTATACCCTAATGGAGATTGTATCCCCCACGAAGATATTGGTCCTATCATTAAGACGTATGATTTTTCATTCATCTTACTACAAGATATAGATTCTACATGGGTTATGAAAAATATGATATACAGATACAGGTATTCGTTAAATTAGAAGTGGTGGGGGTGTGATGGTTTTTTGAGGGGGTGAAATGGGTGGATGTTTAGTTACTCTTGTGTAAAGGTTGGTGGTTTAGGTTAGTTTTTGTAATTTTGTAGTGAGAGAAAAATACAATGATTATGGAAGATATACTTGTTTCGATAGGGATTTTTTTTGTTGTAATGGGTTTGTTGACCCGTAGGTATCCTATGATGATAAATGTCTGGCGTTATGCTACGGATGAGGAGCGCAGGAATATTGATATTAAGTGTTTGCAGGAGATGAGTTTTCGTGTGATGAGTGTGAGTGGGGTGGTGTTGATGGGTGTGGGTGGTGTGAATTATTTTGTGCGTGGGAGTTGGTCGGTGTATGCATTACTATTGGTGTTGTTTGTGATGTCGGTCTATATGCTGTATGCTCAGAAGCGTTGTAATCATAACCCTATGTCTCCAAAGAAGAAATTGTGGAGGGTGATGTTGTTTGTGTTGACTGTGTTGCTGGTGATAGGAGTGTTTTTTGCCGGTAAGCATGAGAATGGGATGGAGTTGGATAAGGGTGTGTTGAGGATAAGTGGTATGTATGGTGAGGATATAGCTTTGAAGGAGATAGATAGTCTTTATATGAGTAGTATGGTGGATTTGCCGAGTGTGGAGATGCGGACGAATGGTTATGCTGATGGTGAGGTGTTGAAGGGTTATTTTCGTTTGTCGGATTGGGGTAGGTGTAAGCTGTTGGTGCATGATGCGGATGGAGATGTGATAGTGATATTGGCTAATGATAAGCATTATATCATCAATCGTTATGAGCAATCAGGTACGGCAGAATTGTATGCGTTGCTTCGAGGAGCGTGTGGTGAATAGAAGTTAAGGTGTAAGAAATTCAAATGTTTATTTGTGTGTAGGTTTTACGGACTAAGGATGCCTTGATTTGGTCTTTTAGTCTGCTTGTATTATCTTTGCAGATAGAAAAATTATTCATTTATAAGAAAATATGGTTACAATAAAGCAAGTTACAACCCAAAAAGAGCTCAAACAATTTGTACAGTTTGGAATGGATATATTTAAGGGTAATCCTTATTATTGTCCTCCTTTGGTGTTTGATGAAATCAATACATTTGATAAGTCTAAGAATCCAGCTCTTGAGGTGAGCGAATTTGTTAATTATTTGGCTTACAGGGATGATAAGATAGTAGGTAGGATATGTGGCATTATCAATCATGAGGCGAACAAGGCTTGGAATCGTCAAAAGGTTCGTTTTGGTTGGTTTGATTTTATTGATGATATGGAGGTATCTTCTGCTTTGTTGGATGCAGTCAGAGATTGGGGTCGTAGCAAGGGTATGCGTGAGCTGAATGGTCCGGTAGGTTTTACAGATTTGGATCATCAGGGTCTTTTGATAGAGGGTTTTGAGCATAGTGCTCCGATGGCCAGTTTGTATAACTATCCTTATTATGCAGCTCATTTGGTGAATTATGGTTTGCAGAAAGAGGCCGACTGGATAGAGTTTCAGATTCAATCACCTCGTCAAGTTCCTGACAAGATGCAGCGTGTGGCTAATATTGTGAAGGACAAGTATCAGCTGAATGTAGTGAAGGTGAAGAACAGCCGTGAGTTGCGTAAGCGTTTTGGTTATGAATACTTTGATGTGATTGATAAAGCTTATCAACCGTTGTATAATTATCAGCCTCTGACGAAGAAACAAAAGGAATATTATTGTAATATGTATTTCCCTTTGCTTAATTTTGACTTTGTGACGATAGTAACTAACGAGAAGGAAGAGATAGTGGCAGTGGGAGTAGGTATGCCCGACATTAGTGATGCGTTGCGTAAGGCAAAAGGTAAGTTGTTTCCATTTGGATGGTATCACATCATTAAGGCACTGAAGGCAAAGAAGATACGCACATTTGATTTGCTTCTGATAGCTGTGCGTCCGGACTATCAAAACAAGGGTGTTAATTCACTGATTGTGTGTGATCAGTTGCCTTATTTCGTGAAATATGGTATTGAGAAAGTGGAAACGACAGCTATTTTGGAGGTGAACATGAAGAGTCAGGCGAACTTCACTGATTTTGAGAAGATACAACATAAAAGAAGACGTGCGTATATCATGCAGATATAGGAGTGATGTAGTGATTATAGAAAAAGAGAGGTGTGGAAGCCTCTCTTTTTTATTGGGGAGAATTAGTGTTTATTTACATACCCAATGCGAGGCTAAATCTTATTCCCCATAGAGGCATGTGTGTGTTTTTTCGGTGCGTGAGTCGCCATACAGATTCCACGTTTAAGACTCGAAGAATGTTGCCAATACCGGTTCCCACTTCGATGTAGGGTGTGTGAGGAGCATGCATTCCGTTGGGCAATGGAAGCACGTCGGCATGACGAGGAGAGAGCGCTCCGTAAGCCATTTTCAGTGAAAACATCTCTCGTAGGTTGAGTCGGTTGACCCATGGGATTAGGTTGAAAAGCAGGCCTCCAGCATTCCATTTGGCATGAAGAGTGATGTAGCGGTCGGCAGCGAACTCTCCGTATCCCATCAGTGAGAATTTATACTCATCCATAGACCAAGTCTGATTGCCATGCATGATTTCTAAAAGAGGGTAGGGTACATTGCCCATTACCAGCCCTCCATCCACCATGTAGTCTAAATGTCCGGCAATACCTAAGTTAAGTTTTTGTTTTACAGCCAAGTGTGCCTTTCCGTAGGGGGTGTAGAGATGTGTAGTTTTGTAGAAGCCCCCTTCTAATCCAACCGAGATGATGGGCAGGTGATTACGAATGTATAAGCGTTGGAAATAGATGTCGTGTGTGCGTTCGTGGAAAGATAAGCGACCAGTGAGCAGGAGCGTGTGGTAGGTGAAAAAAGGAGTGTTAGAGTATCCCAGAGTGGGGTCTCCGTAGTGTCTTTTCCCAGCGAAATAAGCAATTTTACTCTCAAAATCATCGTGCCATTCATTTCTGAACAACACAGAAATTTCACGTTTACGTTCGAAGTTGAGCGGTTTAAGATTAGAGTTTGCGGGAGGCGAGATGAGTGTCAGAATGTTTTGGTAGCCAGCAGCTGAAGCATTGTCGCGCTTAAACAAGTCGAAGTTGTTCATTTCGCTACGCACGTAGTCGTCTTGCAGTCCTATGCGTAGGGTGTGCAGTTGTTTAGTGGGGAGTTTTGCTTGGAGATAGGCCCCCCATTTCCATGTTTTGTCACGGAAACCATATAGACCATATCCACCAATGGTGGCATGCCTGCAAAGGCGTTCAGAAGTTCGGAAAGGTATGCCCAGTGCCACTTTTTCCACCGGGTTGAGGCGAATCATGTCGCTCAAGCGTCCCAAGTCAATGTAGCCGAGATTGAGGTAATTTGTGAGGAAGGGTTCGGCCACCCAGCGTGCGAAACGAATGAGAGGCGTGTTGTGCAGGCTGTCTAAAGCAGAGCGTATTTTTAGTTCATGCAGTTGGAGATCATTGGAGTGAGCGAGTGGGTAGGAGGAGTGAGTCAGGGAGTCGTTTTGCAGTGACAGTGTTTTTTCAATTAGCAAAGACGGGAATTGGCGTGAGGCAGTATCCAGCACGATAGCATAGTCCAGCAGAGCTCTTTGGGTGCTTTTCAGGAGTTGTGGTACGGGAGTGTTTAGGTCAAACAGTTGATGTAAGGTATATTCACGTAGGTAGTTTACATTCGTTACCGACGGGAGTTTTACAGAAATAGATTGTAATGCGCAGCGAGCTGAGTCTAAGGAGAGTGAGCCCTCAAAAGCCAAAATGCCATTTGTTTTTGGTCGAAAGCGAATGAGGTAAGATTTGCCAGCAGCAGTAGATGTGCTGTCTATCAAGAAGTAGTGATAAAACCTTTTTCCATTGGATGAGAGTGGGCTGATGAAGTTTTTTCCAAAGATTGTGACACTGTTTTGGTAGAAATCAGGAATATCCTGCATGGGTGTCAAGAGTGCTTCCATTTGGTCAGTTGTCAGTAATCCTTCCGCATTGAGTAGAGTTTCCTCTTGTTCACGTCCCTTTATAGTCACAGACTTTTGAGAGAGATAGAGCGGAATGAAATAGGAAGAATCAGCTGATAAGATTACACCCGAATTAAGCGCCTTCCAGAGTCCTCGGCTAAGCGAACGCGAAGAGAGTTGGCTGACAGACAGAGCGTTGTGTTCATCCATGCGGACAGTGACATCCTTGTGAAGACGGAAGTTATTAGCATTAGCTTTCAGGCGCGCATTTTCGAGTAATTCCCACGCCGGATTAGCTCCCGGAATGGCAATAATCTCAGGCAATAGCGCATTGTCAGGTTCGAGGGACACTTGCACTCCGACAGACTGTCCCGGCGTCACGACGAACTTTTTTTTCTTATAGCCAATGGCCGAGACCAGCAGTTGTTTTGGGTGTTGTTCGGAAGTGCGCAGCAAGAAATAGCCTTCTGAGTTGCTTGCCACTCCAATTTGCGAATGTGCAAAATAGATGTTAGCATTCATCACCCCTTCACCCGTTTGTGCGTCGACAACTTGTCCAACAACGATTGTTTCTTGGGCAGTGAGGGGCGTGAAGAAACAAGTAAAAAACAAAAGAAGCATGTATTGAACTATCCCATTTAGTTGTATTTTCATTTGTTTTTGTTGTTTTTAGGGTGATATTTCAATATTTCTTCTCTCAGAAATGCATCATCGATGTGTGTGTAGATTTCTGTAGTTGTGAGGCTCTCGTGTCCTAACATTTTCTGTATGGCGAGCAGATTGGCGCCATTGTGCAGGAGATGAGTGGCAAAACTATGTCGAAGCGTGTGAGGGCTGATGCTTTTTTTTATTCCCGCCATCAGTGCCAGTTCCTTTACAATGTGGAATATCATTGCACGAGTCAATCGATGACCTCGGCGATTGAGGAATAAAATGTCTTCCTCTCCATGAGCAATTTTGAGGCAGTTTCGATCAATCATCCATAGTTCAATCTGCTGTTTAGCCACATCAGACAGAGGCACCAGGCGTTGTTTGCTCCCCTTTCCCTCCACCAGCATATAGCCTTCGTTGCGATAGATGTGTGATAGTTTTAGTTCCACCAATTCCGACACTCGTAATCCAGAACCATACAAGGTTTCGATTATAGCCTTATTGCGTTGACCTTCCGGTTTAGAGAGATCGATAGAGGCGACCATTCGGTTGATTTCCTCCAAGCTCAGTACGTCAGGCAGGTAGAAGCCAATCTTAGGCATTTCGAGCAGTTCTGTTGGGTCTTCTTGGATGTCATTGGAGTAGATGAGGTAACGATAATACGACTTCACTCCTGAGATAATGCGTGCCTGTGTGCGTGCTGTTTTACCCTGTTTGTTGAGTTCATAGATGAAAGCTCTCAAATCATCCACAGTGGCATTATCAAGGCTGACCTCCCGTTCTTTTAGAAAAACATCCAGTTGTTGCAAGTCGCTTTCATAAGCCTCGATAGTCTTCTTAGAAAGCGAGCGCTCCAGCAGCAGATAATTATGGTAGTGGCGATTAATCATGCGAATATCACTAAGGCTTCTTGAAGAATTTACCAATGACAGGCAGGTTTTGCAGTGGGAAATCACGTTTGACCATCAAGCATAAATACACACCCAGCAGAGCGGTGTTAATCAAATAGTTGAGCCATGCAGTTTCAGTGTGAAGCAGGTGTGAGAGACCCAACAGCACTAATGTGACAGCGAGGTAGAGTCCCATAGAGCGCAGGTCGTAGGGAATCTTCATGTAGCGCTGACCAATGAAGTAGGACACCAGCATCATCACAAGATAACAAGCAAATGAAGCCCATGCAGAGCCCATATAGCTGATGTGAGGCACCAGCAAGACGTTAAGAGCCAGAGTAATGGCAAGTCCCAGCAAGGAGAAGTATGCCCCATAGTGGGTGCGGTCGGTCAGTTTGTACCACAAAGAGAGGTTGAAAAAGACGCCCTGAAAAACGTATGAAAACAAGACGATGGGCACTACACGCATTCCAGACCAATAAGACGGGTGAATGATCATCTTAATCACATCCAGATAGAACAACATGCCCAGCACGATTAACAATGAAAAAATCAGAAAATACTTCATTGCATCAGCATAGGCCCCGACGCTGTTTTTGTCTTCGTGTTTGGAGAACACAAACGGTTCATAAGCATATCTGAATGCTTGAGTGAACATCATCATTACCATTGCAACCTTGAAGCATGCCCCATAAATACCTAATTCAGAAGCAGCAAAATCTCTGTCTTCCAAGAGGAATGGGAAGATGATTTTATCCAGAGTCTGGTTCATAATGCCCGCCACTCCCAGTACCAACAAAGGCAATGAGTAGCGCAACATCTTTTTGAGTAGTCCAAAGTCGGGACGGAGTATGAATTTCATATCCGGAATCAAAGCCAAGGTAACCAGTGCGGTGGAAATCACATTGGAAACAAAGACATAGCCCACGCCATAGTCCGCATCATAGAACCAATTGACCAGCTCCGGGCAATGGCGCATCAACCAAGGACACCCCAAGAAGAAAAACAAATTAAAAACAATGCTTATCAATATGGAGAACAACTTTAGTGCAGCAAACTTCACGGACTGACGTCGATAGCGTAAATAAGCAAAAACGATGGAATCATAAGCATCTAACGCAACCACAACCACCATCATGGCTATGATGTCACGATGAGTGGGATAGCCCAGAGCATCCGCAATGTTGGCTCTAAACAACAAACACACCACTGCAAACAACAAAGAAGTACACCCTATACACCACAAGGTGTTGGCATAGACCTTGTTACCATCCACACCCTCTTTGTTGGCAAAGCGGAAAAATCCCGTTTCCATCCCATATATCAGCAACACCAACAACAGAGCTACCCATGCATAGACGTTGGTCACAATTCCGTAGTCGGCCGAGCGTTCTAAGACAAATGTGTATAGAGGCACCAGTAGCCAATTCAAAAAACGCCCCACAATGCTACTTAAGCCGTAAATAGCAGTTTCCTTGGCTAATCGCTTCATCTCTTGAGCCATAAATCACTCCTCCGTTTATTTTATTGTGGCCATCCTTGAGCTTTTAGGGAGAGTTCTTCTCCATTGCGTCCTACAAGGTTTAATCCCAATTCCGGTTTAGTCATGTGCCCAATGATGTTTACGTGTTCAATAGGAATAATCTTTTCGTAGTCATCCAATGAGACAGTAAATACCAGTTCATAATCCTCGCCTCCGTTTAAAGCAGCAGTGACAATGTTCATGTTTAATTCTTCAGCCATCACAGCCGATTGATAGTCAATCGGAATTTTGTCTTCAAACACCCTACAGCCTGTGTTGCTTTGTCGGCAGATGTGCATTAATTCAGACGCCAGTCCGTCAGACACATCCATCATGCTGGTGGGCTTGATTCCGTGTTTTTTGAGGCTTTCAATCACATCCCTTCTTGCTTCAGGTTTCAATTGTCGTTGCAGGATGTAGTCTTTACCTTCAAAGTCGGGCTGAACATTTTCATTGCCTTCAAACACCATTTTTTCTCGTTCTAACAATTGTAATCCCATGTAGGCAGCCCCCAGATTACCCGTTACGCAAATGAGGTCATTGGCTTTAGCTCCGTTGCGATAGACTATATCCTCAGCTTGTGCTTCACCCACGCAGGTCATGCTCAGGCAGAGTCCGGTCATAGACGCAGAGGTGTCGCCTCCTACCATGTCCACACCATAATGCTCACATGCAATGCGAATACCCGAATAGAGTTCCTCCAGGTCTTCTATGCAAAATCTCTTGGACACCCCTATTGACACCGTCAACTGAGTAGGTTTACCATTCATGGCATAAATATCAGAAAAGTTGACAACCGCCGCCTTGTATCCCAAATGACGCAGAGGCGTGTATTGCAAGTCAAAATGAATACCCTCAAGGAGCAAATCAGTGGTCACCAATACACGTTTGTCTTTCATGTCGAGTACAGCAGCATCATCTCCCACACCCTTACAGGTAGATGGATTAAGCAATGGAAAATCTTTTGTCAGATGCTCTATCAGTCCAAACTCACCAAGTGTGGAAATCTCTGTTCTTTTTTGTTGCATAACTATATCTTTCTTTAAAAAACTATACTTTCATTTTATCTACAATCAGTGCCAATGCGCCATCTCCGGTTACGTTACATGCAGTTCCAAAATTATCCATTGCGATGTAGAGAGCGATCATCAAAGCCTGGTCTTGTTCTCCGAAACCTAAGATTGAGCTTAATATACCCAGGGCAGCCATAATAGCTCCACCCGGAACACCCGGTGCTGCTACCATGGTGATGCCCAACATCAAGATGAAATTCAGCATCAAAGGGAAGTCAAAACTTATGCCTTGCATTAACATTAGTGCTATGGCGCATGCCACTATTTTCAAAGTGCTACCCGAGAGGTGAATAGTTGCGCAAAGAGGTATTACAAAACCCGCAGTTTCCGGTCGTACTCCATTGCGTTTAGCCTGTTCTAGTGTCACAGGTATGGTAGCAGCACTGCTCATTGTGCCGAGTGCTGTAAAATAAGCCGGTAGCATGTTCCACAACAGGCGAAGAGGATTTTTCTTAACGACAACCCCGGCAATGCAATACTGAATCAGTAACACAGCAATGTGAACCAAGAAAATAATGCCTATTACCTTTAAGAAAGAGAATAGGACCGTAGTAACCTGTCCTTCGGCTGTCATTACCATGAAAATGCCAAAAATATAGAGCGGAAGAAGCGGTATGATACATTTTTCAATTAACATCACAACAATGTCTTGAAAATCATCCATAACACCCTTGAGACCCTTAGAATTGATGGCAGCCATGCCAATGCCCAGAACAAATGACAACACCAATGCTGTCATCACTCCCATTAACGGAGGAATACTCATAGACATATAAGGCTGAACCTTGTCAACATTTGCCAATTCTTCTGCCAGTGCACCCGGCTTTATCAACAGAGGAAAGCTCAAATCAGCTACCAAATATGAAAATAATCCAGACAAGATAGTGAATCCATAAGCCAGTGCAGCCGTAATCAACAACATTTTTCCTGCTTTTCCTCCAAAATCAGCTATTGCAACACTCACCAATCCCAATATTATCAAAGGGATAACGAATCCCAATAATTCAGAAAACAAAGCATTGAATGTAGCAAACAGACGGATACACCACATGGGTAAGAACATTCCAAATCCAATACCAAGAACAATGGACAACAAGATACGAGGCAATAAGCCTATTTTTTTTGCGGTCATAATTAGATTGATAGATTTATTAGACATTATAACTCCATGATACAAAAGTATAACAATTTTTCCAAACTATCATTATCAGCATGCTATAATAACCCATCTACCTCTTGCTAATCAGCAGTTCAAAACCTAACTCTCCTCCTCCTGCGATGAATGTAATGAACTTGCTACAGACAAAACCATGCTAACCCTAGTAGGCTATTAGTAGGTTATTAGTAGGCTATTCAGCTAGGATGAAGATAAGATTCATGAATAAGACAAAAAACACAGAACGATCTTCGGTGAAACATCCATGTCACCCTTGACCTATTTCTTAAGAAGCAAGTTTGAATTTTAAAAAAGAAAACTCAACCACTTAAATACAGCGATTGAGACTAAGCTTTATGCACTTTTAGATTTTTACCGGACACCAATAAAAACAAAATTACTATCTTTGCAAATTGTCGAAATAACACACAACGACTATAAGAAAACATTCGATTTTCAGTGTTACAAACTGATAGACAAGATGTCAAGGAGCGACAAGGAGTAGTGGTAGGCTGAAAATAGTGTGAGTATGTATAAAAAATGATAGGACGCGAATGAATATAAATTTTGCAGATAAACTACAAGGAACACCCTTCAAACAGCTCTCACAAGTAGCAGATGAGTTAGGCAAAGAATGTTATGTCATAGGGGGCTATGTGAGAGATTTGATTCTTAATCGTCCATCGAAGGATATTGATGTGGTGGTTGTAGGGAGTGGCATTGAAGTGGCTGAGCGCTTTGCAAAGCTTATTTCTAAACATGCCCATCTGTCAGTATTCCGTAACTATGGAACAGCTCAGGTAAAGTGGGGTAAAGATCATGAAGTGGAATTTGTGGGAGCACGCAAGGAGTCCTATCATCGTGAGTCAAGAAACCCCATTGTGGAGGATGGTACGTTAGAAGACGATCAAAATCGTCGTGACTTTACAATCAATGCTTTGGCTTTGTGCTTGAACAGTGATCGCTATGGTGAATTGCTTGACCCGTTTAACGGGCTATGGGACCTAGAGAACCTGGTTATTCGTACACCGCTTGACCCGGACATCACTTTTAGCGATGACCCCCTCAGAATGATGAGAGGAGTGCGTTTTGCGTCCCAGTTGGGCTTCTTCCTTGAGTTGGAAACCTTTGAAGCGATTGAACGCAACAAGGAACGAATCAACATTATCACCCAAGAACGAATCACGGATGAACTGAATAAAATCATGTTGTCGCCCCGACCATCAGTGGGATGGAATCTTTTGGAGAAGTCGGGTCTGCTGGCCATTATATTCCCCGAATTGGCCGCCCTAAAAGGTGTGGAAACTGTGGAGGGTAGGGGACATAAGGATAATTTCACTCACACAATGACTGTGCTGGATGAGGTGGCAAAACATTCGGACAATTTGTGGCTTCGTTGGGCAGCTTTGCTACATGACATCGGGAAGCCTCGTAGCAAGCGATATGACAAGCGAATAGGATGGACTTTTCATAATCACAACTTTATGGGGGCAAAGATGTTGCCCGGCATATTTCAACGAATGAAGCTACCTTTGGGAGAGCCTATGAAGTATGTCAAGAAGCTGGTTGACCTGCACATGCGACCCATTGTCTTGAGCGAAGATGAAGTAACAGATTCAGCTGTTAGGCGTCTGCTGTTTGAAGCGGGCGATGATATTGATGATTTGATGGTGTTGTGTGATGCGGATATTACGTCAAAAAATCAAGAGAAAGTTAAGCGTTACAGACAAAACTTTCAGCTTGTGCGTGAAAAACTCAAAGCTATTGAAGAAAAAGACCGCATACGAAACTTCCAGCCCCCGATTGATGGAAATGAGATTATGCAGATGTTCGGGCTACCCGGTTGCAGTTTAGTGGGCGAACTAAAAGCAGCAATTAAAGATGCTATCCTTGATGGGATAATCCCTAATGAATATGAGGCAGCAAAGGAGTTTTTACTCAAAAAGGCAGCTGAGCACAAGCTCACATTGAAACAAGAAGAAAACAGATAAATAAAGCTTATATGGAAAAAGCAATACTAATTGGGCTTATCACTCCGAATCAGCCGGAAGAGCGAACCAACGAATATTTGGATGAATTAGCGTTCTTGGCGGATACCTATGGACTGGAGCCTATCAAACGATTCATTCAACGACTCGACTATCCCAATACTAACACCTATGTGGGAGAAGGTAAGCTGGCTGAGATTAAGAATTATCTTGCTGAGCATGAAGGAGAAGTAGATGTGGTTGTGTTTGACGACGAACTATCCCCAAGACAGATAAGAAATATTGAGCGCGAATTGAATGTGCAAATCATGGACAGAACAATTCTGATTTTACACATATTTGCGCAGAGAGCACAGACATCTTATGCCAAAACACAAGTGGAGATGGCACAACTCCAATACATGCTTCCGCGACTCACAAGACTGTGGTCACACTTGGACCGTCAGCGAGGGGGAGGTACAACAAGTAGAGGAATGGGTGAGACCCAGATAGAGGCAGATAAGCGTATCATCAAAAACCGAATTGCACTCCTGCGTGAAGAACTCAAGAAGATAGACCGCCAGATGGCCACGCAACGTCAGAACCGAGGTAAAATGGTGAGGGTGGCGCTTGTGGGCTACACCAATGTGGGAAAATCAACCATGATGAATATGCTGAGCAAAGCGGAAGTATTTGCCGAAAACAAACTCTTTGCTACATTAGACACCACAGTGCGTAAAGTCACCATTGATAATCTGCCATTCCTTCTGTCCGACACGGTAGGGTTCATACGTAAGTTACCCACCAATCTGATTGAGTCGTTCAAGAGTACACTTGACGAGGTGAGAGAAGCCGATATGCTGGTGCATGTTGTGGATATATCTCATCCTAATTTTGAGGAACAATATGAAGTGGTGTGTCAAACGCTCAAGGAGATTGACCCTAAGGAAAAACCAACGATAGTGGTATTCAACAAGATTGACGCATTCACCTATGTTCAAAAAGAAGAGGACGACCTCTCTCCAATGAAGCGAGAAAACTACAGCCTGGACGACCTGAGAAAAACATGGATGGCCAAGATTCATGATAATTGTTTGTTCATCTCGGCCAGAAAGAAAGAGAATGTGGAGGAACTCAAAGCCACGCTCTATGATAAAGTTAAGGCCATACACATTGAGCGCTACCCATATAATGATTTCTTATTCCAAAAGTGGGAGGAGGTTGAAGGATGAAGCATCTGAAATCATTGTTTGCAGTCCTTCTGGCAGCCTTTCTGAGCGCTTGTGGAGGTAGTGTTCAAAAAACAGACACAACGCAGCACACAGCCCTGCAAGTGCCCTCCTTTAGTGCCGACTCGGCTTATGCTTATGTGGCAGAACAAGTAGCCTTCGGACCGCGAGTGCCCAACACTCCGGAACATGATGCATGTGCTGCCTATTTGTCCTCCTCATTAGAACGCATGGGAGCTAAAGTTGTGTGCCAAGAAGCTTCACTGACTGCATTTGACGGGTCTGTCTTAAGAGCAACCAATATCATCGGTAGTTTTTCGCCCGAAAAACAACGACGTATCTTGTTGTGTGCCCATTGGGATAGTCGCCCTTTCTCAGATACGGAGGCAGATCCGGCATTGTGGAACACACCTATTGATGGAGCCAATGATGGAGCAAGTGGAGTAGGGGTGTTGTTAGAAATAGCCCGATTGATACCCGGCATGAATCTCAATGTGGGAGTGGACATCATCTTCTTTGATGCCGAGGATTATGGTACGCCGGAATTCTATCAAGGGCCCCAAGGACAAGACACGTGGTGTTTGGGTTCACAACACTGGGCAAAAACACCACATGTGCCCAACTATAAAGCTGAGTATGGCATCCTATTAGACATGGTTGGTGCTCCTGATGCACTCTTTACATATGAACACTTTTCGTATCAATACGGAGCACATTTGCTTGAAAAAGTGTGGAAAACAGCACGTGACTTAGGCTACGGAAGATGGTTTGTGCCCACAAAGACCTATCCCATCACAGACGATCACTACTATATTAACACCGTTGCAAAGATTCCCTGCATTGACATCATACACCACAATCCGCATACCGCGCATGGATTCGGATCCTTCTGGCATACGCAAGCCGATAATATCACCGGTATCAATAAAGCTACGCTTGCTGCTGTGGGAAATACCTTGTTGCATGTGCTTGCAGGAGAGTAAAACAATGAACCCCAAACGGCATTACACCGATTGGGGTTTATTATACACATCTATTTTTACACATCAACCACTTAATTTATATTCTTCTTCACTAATAATTTTAAACCATTGTGTACAACCCGTATCTGAAGATCACCAGGTATCTCCATGGGAGTGCCGTCTAGATGTATAGGTTCGCTAATATCATCTCTCACTATCTTCACATCTTCTGTTTTAAACAGAGATACATGTCTATGCTTATCAACACGATTAGTAAATAAATGAAAAGCAAATTTGAGAGCTTGATACATAGAAAGAGTTTCTACGATTACCACATCAAGCAAACCATCCCTATAATCGGCTTTCGGAGAAATACAAGCCCTATTGCCCCATTCGCCCATGTTAGCAACAGAGATTAAGAATGCCTCACGAACCATCTTTTCACCTGCAACTTCAATAATATATCTTTTGGTGTTATAGGTCCGAAAGTGTTTTATTACCTTGCGAATGTAATTCCACAAACCTCGATTAGTACTAGCAAAATCATTTGCCACAACAGCATCAAACCCAATACCAAAGGTGGAAAAAAAGGGATTTCCATTCACCACCCCATAGTCAATATCAATTATATTAGAAGCATTCAGTAGGGCAATGGAAGAACGAACATTAAGGGGGATTCCGGCATAATGGGCAAGACCATTTCCGCTACCCAAGGGAACAATACCTAAAGCAGTATTACTACCGCGCACACCTCGTGCCACTTCATTCACAGTACCATCTCCCCCAATAGCCACTACAGCGTAATACCCATCGTCGGCAAAACCACGAGCTAAAGAAACAGCATGACCAGCATACTCCGTAAAAACAATCGTAGAGGAAAACATGTGTTCATCAAGTGTACTGTGAATCAATTTAGGAATATCCTCTTTCTTATGTCCACCCGAGATTGGGTTTATAATAAAAGCAATTTTTTTCATGTTGTATCAAACTATTTGTCGATGTGTGTGGCAAAGTAATTAGCTCGAATCATTTTATCAGACAAAATAAAAGCGTCCTCTTCACTAATCGGACGATTATTCCTCGCAACAGAATCCAATAAATTAACACCAAATCCGTGCCAATAATAATCCTCACCACCAATCAAGTGCAATATAGTTGGAAATATATCCATTTGATAGCAAGTATCAGTTATTTGTATGTTCCCATCTATTTGAGGTGAGTAGATAATTAACGGAGTAAAGGTATGACCAGCTCTGAAGTTAATACCATTATCTTGAGCATATTTCGTCATATCGGAGAAACTATTTTCATCTCGGAAAATAGTATGATCACCCGTAATAACAATTGTTGTATTATCAGCTAAAGGACTATTAAGTACACTATCTATCAAAACACCAATACATGAATCTGTATAATGTAAACAATTTAAATATGCAGACATAATAGGAGGCATGTTCTTAACATGATGTGTAGTATGTTCTATTCCAAACGTAAATGGTATATGTGAGTCTATGGTTATACCAAGTACACAAAAGTTTGTATCTGAAGATAAAGCAAAATCTAAGACATTATTAATAACAATTTCATCATGCCAATGTTCTATTCCCTTTGGTTCAATTAATTCTTTAAACTCATAACTTTTGGTTGTAATTGATTGTTGCCAAACTCCTCTAGTGGGATTAATGATTGCTGAATTTGTATAAAAATGTGCAAAATTAGGATATACATTATCGCCATATAATTTACATGTAGCACCACTGGATATAGGTAATAACCCCGTCATACCAATCATTTGGCCATCAGCAGAAACCCCATGTTTAACTTGAACATTAATATGATTAGCATAAAAAACATGATTTAACTTTGCAAAGTTCGTTAAATGTGGTAAATATAACTGATTGTTTATACTATCTAATGTCCATGATTCTAAGCTTTCTACAAGAATATAAATCATATTTCCAGTATTTATGACCTTTTTTATATCATCATTCTTGTTATTTATATGTTTTTCTATCTGTGTTTTTGTTTCTTCTGATATTTCAATAATATTCTTTGTGTCTTGTTCTATATAAAACACTTCATATAACAACATAGCAGGAATATATGAAAGAATTGAATAATTCTTAATATATTCACTTATCCACCAATCTCCTTTATCCATCCAAGTACTTACAATAATATCTTTATACAAATTACCGAACGGATAACAATATTTATATTGTATTTTGGTGTTTTGTTCAATCAATTGTCCTTTATTTGGTTTTCCATGCTTATCATATGTGATTTTTTGGTACAAATAATTATTCGCACAAGCTCCTAGAAGGGTAATTAAAATTAGTATAGTCCCTAAAAATTGAGTTTTATAATTGGATTTAAAAATTCTCAGAGTCTTTCCGATTAATATATAAAATAAGGTAAGTATAAATGGTAAGATGATATCCCATCCTAAATATGCATATAATGACTTCCAAAAACCTCTCATATTATCTGCCATGAATATCATCTCGAATGTTAAAAAGAATCCATTTGCTTTATAATAAAATAAATTGGCAATACACCATATATCAAATAATAGATTAATAACGATAGTCCAATAATGACGCTTTGTGATAAAAACAAAAGCCCCTAGAAAAAATACAGGAACTATCTTGCCTCCCCAGAAAGCAAAGAATGCAACTGGTGCTTTCCATAAAGAGGAGAATAGAATATTATGATAAATTACCCAATGGAATAGCATTGTTTTTATAAGAAGAACAAATGTGAAGAAGAAAAAAATACTCCAAGTCAGGCGATTTACACAATATGTCCAACTGCGGAATTTAGAAAAAATAGACTGGTGTCGCATGTAATGTCTTGTGTTAATGTGTTACACATCAGACACAAAAAAAGCGTGAGTTAAACTATGCACTTATTAGGTAATTGCGGTCCTAGGAAAACCGAGTAGATCAAATAAGTTTTAGTAAACTCACGCTAGCATATATATGTCACCATAAGCATGCAAAAGGGCACAATATGCCCCCTAGCATGCAAGCAGTGTACAGTTTATACACTCGTGAGCATCTAAATTTTACTTGTTTCTTATCTACTTGATTGAAATTTCCTAGGTTTCAATTACGAGAAACTAAGCGAATATAGACGCCTTTCATTATGTCTGCCCACTCACTCTGATGAAATAAGACTCATAGTGTGAGTTTGCACTGCAAAAATAGATAAATGAATATAAAAATACAAGTCTATATCTACTTTGCTTATTATTCTAAACATAAAATCTGCTTTTGGATAAAACCCCTTCTTAATTTAAACAACAAAGGCTGAATCTTTTGATAGGATTCAGCCTTTGTTGTTTAAAGTGTACGTATCAAATCAATTGGTCGG
The DNA here is from genome assembly GCA_017647145.1 of Paludibacteraceae bacterium. Lineage (GTDB taxonomy): Bacteria > Bacteroidota > Bacteroidia > Bacteroidales > Paludibacteraceae > Gallipaludibacter. The sequence continues at coordinate 7,499 of JAGCLD010000038.1, read as the reverse complement.
CAAACACAGCCAAGATGGCAAGCGGAACGATATACTTGAGTAAGAAAGTGTAGAATTTCAAGTATTTAAGTTTCAGAACGCCTTCATTTGTAAGTTCAGCTTCACGACTCTTACGGTCAACTATCCAACCAAAGAAAATCGAGATGGCTATACCACCGATTGGCATCAATATCTTGGCAGTAAAGTTGTCAAAGAGATCAAACAGGTTCATACCCAAAACAGTGTACTCGTTCCACACGCCCATTGACAAGGAGCATCCGATAGCGAGTAAAGCGATGAGAACAGTAGTTCCAATGGCTGTTGCTTTGCGGTTTAATTTCCATTCTTCACTCACATAGGCTGTGATCACTTCCAGCATGGAGATAGTGGAGGTTAAAGCTGCTATGGCAAGGAGAATGAAGAATAAAATACCCCAGAAATAACCTCCGGGCATTTGATTAAACACATTAGGAAGGGTGATAAACACAAGTTCAGGACCTTTAGATGGGTCTATTCCAAGCGCAAATACCGCAGGGAAAATGGTCATGGCACACAAGATAGAAATCAATGAATCCATACCTACAACTTCAAATGCTGTCTTACCCAGGTGGTTCTCCTTACGCATGTATGAACCATAAGTCAGCATACATCCCATACCCAAACTAAGGGAGAAGAATGCTTGCCCCATTGCGCTCAACACTACACTCGGAGTAATCTTACTGAAATCAGGTGAAAACAAAAATTTCAAGCCTTCTAAACCTCCAGGAAGACTGATGGAGCGAATACAGAGCACCACAATGATGGTAAATAAAAATGGCATCAAGACCTTCGAGGTTCTTTCAATCCCCTCTTGAACACCACCCACTACAATAGCACAGTTAATCACAAGAAATAGAATCAGCCAAAGTATCGGACGCCATGTACCGGTAGTAAAACTACTAAAACTATCAGATAGTTCTTGAGGACTTTGTCCGGAAAACTGATTAGTGATGGCTTGGTAAATGTATTCCAACGACCAACCGCACACTACTGCATAAAAACCTATCACAAGCAACACGCACACAGCTCCCATGATACCTATCCAATTCCAACGCTTGTTACCGATAATATTGGCAAACGAACTTGACACATTGGATTGTCCCATGCGACCTACAGCAAATTCCGACAGCATCAAGGGCCAGCCTATCAAGAAAGCACAGAGCAGATAGACGATTAAAAATGCAAATCCGCCATTCTGACCTAATTCATAAGGAAATCGCCATATATTGCCTAAACCTACGGCCGAACCTACTGCCGCAGCTAAAAAACCTAACTTGCTGCCGAAACTGGCGCGTTTCTTCTTTTCCATATTGAAGATGATAAATGTGTTTTATTGGGTTAATTTTGAATAAATGGATTGGGAGAACTCAGCAAATGCTTGCAGTTTTTCTTTATTCGGTTTGCCTTGAATCTCAAGAGCAACTGCCGACTCTTCCCAACCGAATAAGGAGGAGTATTCTTTCAATGCCTTTAGTCCACCGCCTCCCCAACTATAAGAACCAAATAGTGCTAATTGTCTATGCTTCAATCCTGAATATTGGAGCTCTTGGCAGAAATGTTCCATCATTGGGTGCATGCCGGCATTGTAGGCACAACTTCCCAACACTATCGACTTACAGCGCCATGCCTCACTCAATAGATAGGATACATGTGTTTTTGACACATCATATATGCGGATGTTTCGTAGTCCATGTTGAGCCAACGCTTGTCCGATGTAGTCGGCAATAGCCTCTGTGTTGTGATACATAGAAGCAAAGGCTATCATCACACAGTCATCAGCCTCGTGGCGACTCCATTTGGCATACAAACTCACGACATGAGCGATGTTCTTACGCCATATCACACCATGCAGCGGACAAATCATCCGGATGGCTGTGTCGCCTAATTTGGCAAGTGCTTTGCCCACATGTTGGCTGTATTTGCCTACGATGTTGGCATAGTAACGACGCATCTCGTTTTCATAAGCCACAAGGTCTATCTCGTCGTCAAAAACATTACCATCCAAAGTCCCAAAAGAGCCAAATGCATCTTGAGAAAACAGAATCTGTTCTGTCATGTCGTAGGCCATCATTGACTCCGGCCAATGCACCATGGGGGTGAAGACAAACTGAAGGCGATGATGCCCTAAGATGAGTTCGTCTCCGTCTTTCACTTCCAAGAAGGCAAAATCTTCTCCATAGTAGTGATTTAATATTCTCTTGGTAAATTTATTTCCAACAACAGTCACCCTCGGATAGGCCTTAAGCACATTGCCTATTTCGCCCGAGTGGTCGGGCTCCATGTGATTTACAACCAGATAATCCAATTCCTTCCCACCTAAAACATCAGATAGCAGACCTAAAAAATTGCCCGCACAACCCAGTTCCACTGTGTCGAGCAGGGCGGTTTTCTCATCGTTAATCACATAACAATTGTAAGCCACTCCGGTTGGGAGTGGCCACATGTTTTCGAACAACGCTTTACGTCTGTCGTTTGCATAGATGTGAAATATCCGATCGCTCAGTCGATTGGCTTTCATGGAAATATCTTTAATAATTTTCTTTCTTTACTTCAAAGTATGCTTGTGGATGTAAGCATGCAGGGCACACTTCCGGAGCAGCTTGACCTTTGTGGATATAACCACAGTTACGGCATTGCCAAATCACTTCGCCCTCTTTTTCGAAGATTTTCTTGGTCTCAATGTTTTCCAACAATTTGCGATAGCGTTCTTCATGTCCTTTTTCTGCTACAGAAATCATTTCATACATGGCTGCTATTTCAGGAAAACCTTCTTCCTTTGCAGTGGCTGCAAATTGAGGATACAAGTCGCTCCACTCTTCGTTTTCGCCGTTAGCTGCTGCCAAGAGGTTGTCAGTTGTCTTACCAATCACACCTGCTGGAAATGTAGCTGTAATCTCACACATACCACCTTCCAAGAATTTAAACATACGCTTAGCGTGTTCTTTTTCTTGGTCTGCTGTCTCTGTAAAGATAGCTGCAATTTGTTCATAACCTTCTTTTTTTGCAACACTTGCAAAATAAGTATAACGCATACGAGCTTGACTTTCACCGGCAAATGATGTCATCAAATTCTTTTCTGTTTGAGTTCCTTTTACGCTTTTCATAATTCAAGTATTTAATGTTAAAAAGATATTCTGTTCTTGGTAAGCAAAAATACAGCTTTCCCTCTAAATAAACAAGAGCTGTGCAGCATTTGTTTTATAGTTGCGCAACATCATTTTATTCGGTTGCCAAAACGCATCACTGTGACCATACCCTCCCATCCCTGATTGACATTGCGCTAATCTACACCTGTCTCACACGTCTTGTTTTAAAGAAAAAGTGGTATTCCAAAATGCTCTGAAATACCACTTTTATGATTTAAAAAATCTATTCCTTAGAAGGCGTCGATAATTGCTTTGAAGTCTTCAGCTTTCAATGAAGCACCACCTATCAAGCCTCCGTCAATGTCCGGATTAGCAAATAGTCCGGCTGCGTTCTTGGCATTACAACTACCGCCATACAGAATAGTACAGTCGTCTGCCACTTCCTTGCCATAGCGTTCTGCTATCAAACCGCGAATGTAAGCATGAATCTCTTGTGCTTGTTCCGGAGTAGCGGTCAAGCCTGTGCCAATAGCCCATACAGGTTCGTATGCCAACACTAATTTGCCAAAGTCTTCAGCCGACAAGTCAAACACTGAACCTTCCAATTGTGCTTTCACCACTTCGTTTTGTTTGCCGGCTTCGCGCTCTTCTTTCACTTCGCCGATGCAGAAGATTGGACGTAAATCGTTAGCAAGTGCCAATTGCACTTTTTCTTTCAATATAGCATAGTCTTCATGATAATAAGCACGGCGTTCGCTGTGTCCCAAAATGCAATATTCTGCACCGGTTGACTTCACCATGCTTGCACTCACTTCGCCGGTATAAGCGCCGCTTGCTTTGTCTGCACAGTTTTCTGCTGCCACTTTAATCACGCTGTCTTTCACTAATTCTGCCACACTCGCCAAGTGAATAAAAGGAGTTCCAATCACCACTTCGCAGTTTGGAGTGCTGTCTTTTAATAAATCTTTCAATTCTCCGGCCAATGCCATACCTTCTTGCAGGGTCTTGTTCATTTTCCAGTTACCTGCCACAATGTTCTTTCTCATACGCTTGTTTTTTCTAATAGTTAGTTATTATATTTTTCAAATACCTTCTCTACATTAATGTCGCGGGCATTCCATTTGTCCACAATTACTCCCTCCTTTATCAACACCACACCCGGATTAGCCCGCACAATAGTCTTCAGCGTGATAGGGTCGGTTCCGCATATAGGATAACCCGCGCCCGTCTCTCCTACAAAACTTTCCACAATACTTTCTTCCGAACCTGTCAATGCATATACCTGCCATCCGGATTCCTGAGCCCTCTCATACAGTTCATTCAGTGTTTCGGTAAACTTCTTGTTGGCTTTCTCCAAATCATACATCACATAGAGCAATGTATAGCCTTCATAGTCCAACACATCATACGTAATATCCTCAAATTCACTTGTTGTGATGGAAAAATCATGAATCGGAGGTACATAACCCTTGCTGATCAATTCTGTCCGTTGGTCAACAAACACCCAAGTACTGTCATCCTTCGGATAGTTGTCAAGCGTAAACTCTTGTTTCACACCTTCTTTCTCATACACAAAAGTAATCATGTATTCATCACTCGGTGCTCCTTCTGGTATCTCCATGCTTGCCTCAATGTCAGTTCCTACTTTGTAAGGACGAAAATCCATGAATGGCAAATGACGCAAGCAGATGAACGACAACACCACACTCACACCCGCAAACAAACCGATGCCACACCATTCTGCCCATGGCATAAACCATGGACGCACGCGCTTACAAGTTGCTACAAGCCACAATGACATGGCAAGAAGTACCACATTTTTATAGAAAGTGGTCCAGTTATCTATCACCAATGCATCACCAAAGCAACCACAGTCGCTCACAGGATTTTCCAGTGCAATATACAAAGTCAGCGGAGTCATAAACAACATCATCACAAGCGACAACCAACTCATCAGGCGAGTACGCAAGTTTAATAGCAAACTCCAACCAAGGCAAAACTCAAACATTGATAGCAGAATGCTTCCCGCTAAAGCTATCCACGTAAACTCGGCAAAAACACCGCCAAACGCATTCAAATAGTCCTCTATCTTGTAGTTAGTGCCCAGTGGGTCGATTGCCTTCACAAAACCGGAAAACACACACACTGCACCCAGCAATGTGCGCACAATCAATGTCACTATACTAATAACCTTTTTGCCCATCTCTCTTATTCTGTTTTACAACTTTCTAAATGACGAATCAAACCAAACATCGCATAATTGATGATGTCATAATAGTTCGAATCAATTCCCTCTGATACCAAAGTCACACCATCATTATCCTCTATCTGCTTCACACGACACAACTTAGTCAATATCAAGTCAGTATAAGATGCCGTACGCATCTCCCTCCAGGCCTCACCATAGTCGTGATTCTTGTCCATCATCAATGACTTGGCTGCTGAAAAAAATGTATCATATTTCTCCAATGCCTGCTCAACATTCATATCAATCACATCGGCATAACCCTCAGACAACTGAATCAAACCTATCAAACCATAATTCACTATCGCACCCAACTCACCATAAATGTCATCACCCACGCGATTTTCACCCGTTGTCTCAATGCTCCTAATGCGCTTAGCCTTAATAAATATCTGATCAGTCAATGAAGTAGGACGCAAAATTCGCCAAGAAGCACCATAATCCACCAGCTTCCTTGCAAATACCTTACGGCAATTCCTTGCCACTTCATCATACTGACGCGATGTTAATTCCAAATCCATACTATTTCCAAGTTACTAAATAATCCCTACAAAAGTAACCAATTTCCACGACAGCGCAAAAACTTTACACATATTTACACAAATAAGCGCCACTCTCACCCGTCTGCATTCTCAATGACCTCATCACCTCATTGCCCACTCACCTCATCGCCACCTTTAACAAAGTCACTGCCCATAGGTGATTGGAATACACGAAGCTTAAATGCCGGAAGCATGGCAAACACATGCTCAAAAATCTCCGCCTGTAAATGTTCATAAGGAACCCATTGCGTGCCATCGGAGAAAAAGTATAGTTCAAGAGGCAGGCCCTGAGCAGTTGGTTGCAATTGGCGCACCATGATAGTCATATTCTGATTCACACGGCTATGCTTGCGCAGGTAATCCTCAAGATAATTGCGGAAAAGATGAAGATTCACCACAAACTCATCATCACGCTCCAAATCCTTGCTCCAGCCATGTCGTCTCAACTCCTCCTGCTCCTCCTCACTACAAAAAGTGATAGAACGCATATCAATATACACAGCACGTTTAATACGTCGACCACCACTCTCCTGCATCCCTCGCCAGTTCTGAAAAGAATCACTCACAAGTGCATACGGAGGAATCGTAGTAATGGTGTTATCCCAGTTGCGCACCTTAACAGTGGTGAGAGTCACCTCTACAACATCACCATCCGCACCATACTTAGGCATAGATATCCAGTCACCCGGACGAAGCATATCATTAGCCGACAGTTGCACGCCGGCCACAAGACCCATAATCGTATCCTTAAACACCAACATCAACACAGCTGCTGAAGCACCCAAAGCTGTCAATATATAACCCGGATTCTTATCAATAAGAATACTCACAGCAATAATCAGAGCCACACAAATCACAACAATCTTCAACATCTGATAAATACCTTTCAACGGACGATTCTTAAATCGATCTTGCTGATTAGACAACTCATACAGCGAAGAAAAAAGCGTACAAAGCAATTTAGTAATCACAGCCACAAGGTAAATAGCATTCACCTTCAGAAGAAAACCAAGAACAGAATCGCCCTTACTAAACGCCACAGGAAGCAAAAAAGCTATCAACAGCGGTGCAATAAGCCTACTTAAATCCTTCAGCAAAGTATTATTAAGCAAAATATCATCCCACGTAGAACGAGTCGTACGAGTCAACTTCTTCACAACAGGAATAAGCAAGCGTTGATAAAGAATATCAGCAACATATACAAGCATGCCCAAACAAGCAGCAATGATGATCCAATAAAGCCAAGCATGATGCTCAGCCGTAATACCAAGAGGTTCCAACCAATGAAAAATAATCTGATTCATATCCCTAATATATAAGTTATTTCAATTCAATAGCAAAGATAACGCAAACCGAAAGCAGAACAAAATAAATTTATTTATTTTTTATGCTGAGGTGAAGCCTATCTTATCAAAAGATAACGCAAAATTTCGATTAAGCGAAAGGCTACGGGTAGGCGACCAAAGGTCGGGAATAAGCAGAATCAAACTTGCTTGAATTATGCCGAGCATGAGCAATTTATTCAAAATTTCGATTAAGTGAAAGGCTACGGGTAGGCGACCAAAGGTCGGGAATAAGCAGAATCAAGCTTGCTTGAATTATGCCGAG
>JAGCLD010000037.1 GCA_017647145.1 Paludibacteraceae bacterium | reverse complement strand
TTGGATGTCTTTGCCAACCACATCATAATGAATGGTCATTGCATCATCCTTTTGATTAAGCGTAAATGTGTACTCACCATCAGGGAGTTGATTAATTTTGGTTTCAATCAACTCTTTTGCCCAGGTTGCTAAATCTTCATGTGCATTATTAGTGTTTAATTTCCATATAGGATTTGCTACTGCGCTGATAGATATGGTTGTAAGTAAAAAAATGCTAAATAATGTGTGCTTCATATACCTTCTTTATTGTTGAGGAATTTCACTCTTTATCACGTCAAAAATTTCTTGTAAAGTAGTGGCTTCTTTTACTTTTCCACCATCTTCTTCGCCAACTTCACCGATAGATTTGCTTACGTCAGCTATAAACAATACATACGTATTTACTCCTGCATGAGCCTTCCCGTCATATTCTGAATTAAAAATCCATCTTTCGCCTGCTGCATTATTGGAATGTTTCTTGTTAATATCTTTATCATTTACTTCCTGGAATTGTTGTCTAGGAGCTTTGGGGTCTCGTCTATCTCCATTTCCTAGATAAACTTTATATGGTTTACCATCTCTTGATAAGTTTTCTATTGCAAACCAAGACATTTTATCTTTTTTATTTGCATTGTTAAAGGCTTTAATTTCTTCAAATTCATATTCAGGTCCATTTTTTGCTGTGTTTGATACTAAATTTTCTTTTAATTCAACATCTGCTAATATATATTTACCTCCTTTTTTCTTATATGTACCTTCTACAAAAGTTTGGTTACCTTCTTCTTCATCCGTTAAGGTCATTCTAACCCGTTTATTTAGATACCCTTTCGGAATATAAAACTGATATCTGGAAGAAGTAAATTTTTCAATAAATTCCTTTTGTAACGTATCCCAACTGTCAGCGAGAGTCACTTCCGGGGTTTCCCATCCTTTTGAGGATCCGCGGAATCCCTCCATATATTCCGACATCCATTTTGTCAACTCTTCTTTGGACATGGTATTGTCTTCACCGATACGTTTCATATCTTCACCAATTAAGCCCAAAGGATAAATTTGGAAACATTGTTGATCTTTTCCAGAACCCATCAAACGACTTTTACGTTTGTTTAGTTTCTTTATATATGCATCTAAAGTTTTATAAGAACCACGTTTGTTGTTTTTGGCTGTTTGAACGGAGATATTATCCAAACCGTCAGTTATATAAATGATGTAGAATTTGGTTAATTTATCTTTTTTGAGTATTTTTTTACGTACATATTTGACACGTTCTAATCCCAAATCCAGTGCATAATAACCGGCTGTATTCTCACCTTCAAGTCTCGCAACACTCTTTAATTTACCGGTCATTTTGCTAATTTGCCCACGATCCATTCCTTTACCTGTGGCAATTACATCCCCTTTCTTATTCTTGGTTTCACCTTCATATAGAATATACGGTTTACCTTGATTATATCTGCTTTTACGGTTATAACTCGTTTCTGCATCATCGCTAAAACTAATAAAGTCAGCCAGCATAATTTCATGTGTTGTTGCGCAAGAAGAAAGCAAAACAACTACTGCACAAAGTGCAATTCGTAATAATCTTTTGTAATACATTGTTCTATAATTTTAATTATTTACACATTGTTGATGTGTCACATTTAGGCACAAACCAACTATTACGCAAAATTAAACCCAACCATCAAATGCACTACTAAAAATGCGTTGCGTCATCACCACAGAAGCGTTACAAAAATGCAACAGTCATAAGGCGATTAATCAACTTTATTCTGCAAAATGTCAATATAAAAAGTGAAGAAATTTACCCTCAAAAGAAGAGAAATGCGAATTAAAAGAAGAGTATCAATGCTGGGAGCGCCAAAAATACGATAACAAGAAGTACGATCAATTCCAAGCTCACGAGCAAACCAAGCAACACTACGTCCCTGCGAACGCAGCTCATCCTGAATCAAATGCCCGATGTGAATCTTTGTGATAATCATAAAAAGCGCAAACTATCTCCGTAACATGTATCAAATCCGGGCTCTGGTAAAACCTTAGAGAATACAGCACTCAATAGTTCACGCTCAAACGTGAACCTGAATCATACTTATTCCCCCTCTAAAATTTACCAGATTTCGGATTTAGAGAATAAAGACTTTCAAGCTCAATATTATAATTTATAACCTAAAAAGATGGTTGACCTTTCTACTACCTCCTTCGTTATGTATTTACTGCAAAAGTAATACATAATTTGCTATTAACAAACTATGCAATTCATTTACTCACCATATAGACAAAGAAATTTATAACAACAAAACAGCCACTGTTCTCTGCGAACAATAGCTGTTTTATATTCACCTCAGAAGGCGATTACACTGATACACTTAATTCATCACAATCAAAGTTTTCTCACATCATTTCCATCACGTTTGAACGTATTGCCTCTGTCATCACTCATAGTGCCATCCCCATTATCATGCAAAGGAACCCTTGTGTTACCATCCATCACACCTCCATCATCTCCACCATAAGGATCCAGCAAAGGAGTGTAAGGTCTATCAGCCGATTCCTCTTTTCCACTCGCAGTGGGAACAGATGGAGTAGGAACCGAAGTATCTGGAACACCCGGGAAAAAACCGGTAGCCATATTAGTAAATTTCAAAATAAAGAGAATAGCCACCAAAACAAACGCCCATATAGTAGCCGCAGCAGTCACCACCAAAATCAAGAAACCAAGCCCGGCTGTCAACCAATAACGACACCTCACCTCACGTTTGTCAGCACTCGTCTTAGTCTGCAAATAACACTTCACAATGAAATAAGCCGCCCCCAACATATATGCGCCAACAGCTACCTTCATCAAGGTATCCGAACCATCATCATCTGCCGACATCTCCTTAAAAATATAAACAAGACCACACGCAAAACCCACAATAGCCGTATAAACAAACAATTTCCTATTCGTAGGCCAACAATTAGGACCATACTTTTTCACAAACCAATCCCTAATCGCTTTGCGCTTAATAAACAGAATGATAAGAATAATAATGTACATAAAAGAATGAATTATAAAAGTGAATATCTCTAACCAACCCATATGATCTCCGCAAAGATACAAACAAGTAAAAATCTGAGCAAACGAGTGTGAAAATTCATTTCATGCAACGACTACAGCCGGATTTAGGTAAAATCAAATATATGAAGTTTACCTCGATATATCTTGCAACGAGTGCAGTATATCCTTATCCAATACCTACCATACACGTACCATACACGTACCATACACGTAGGATACACGTAAGATACACGTAGGATACACGTAGGATACACGTAGGATAAAGCAAGCAATCTTAAAAGAACAAGAAAGAAAAAAACACATCACAACACACGCAAACTATCACAACTATAACACATTTGCACAAGTAAAAGAAAAATCGTACCTTTGCACGCTTTTTATTGCAAAAAGTGTGATGGGAAATAGGGCTACTAATCACTTAAAAAAAGAAATGCCCGAATTTTGAGTAACACAAACTAATTATTTTAAAATGAAAACATTCGAATTAAACGGTACAGCACGTGCTGATTTCGGAAAGAAAGCTGCGAAAACCCTTCGCGCTGACAAGAAAGTTCCTTGCGTTTTGTATGGAGGAGAAGCTAACGTAAACTTCATCGTTGAAGCTTCTGACTTACGCAAACTCATCTACACCCCTGAAGTGTATTTGGTTAACTTGACCATCGATGGAAAAACTGTAAAAGCTATCGTTAAAGAAATGCAATTCCACCCTCTCACTGAAGATGTATTGCACATGGACTTCTTGGAAGTACTTGACAACAAACCTATCGCAGTAGAAATCCCAGTACACTTGACCGGTTTGGCTGAAGGTGTTAAAGCAGGGGGTAAATTAAGCCTTGAAATGCGCAAACTTCGCGTAAAAGGTCTTTACAATGACGTACCTGAACGTATCGTAATCGACGTAACTAACGTTGCTTTGGGTAAGAAAATCCAAGTAGCTGATGTTGCTGTTGAAAACCTTCAAGTATTGAATGCTAAGAACGCTGTCGTAGCACAAGTTAAATTAACTCGTGCGGCTCGCGGTGCTCAAGCAGCTGCTAACAAATAATAGCAAATGAAACACCTTATAGTTGGCTTGGGAAATATAGGCGCTGAATATGCCAATACCCGCCACAATATAGGATTTAAGATATTGGATGCTTTTGCCGAAGCGTCCAATATCTTTTTTAGTGAAGACAGATACGGTAGCATTGCTGAATGCAGAGTGAAAAACCAACAATTACTCTTACTGAAACCATCCACCTATATGAACCTCAGCGGAAATGCAGTGCGCTATTGGATGCAGAAAGAGAAAATAGACATGCAACATCTGTTAGTCTTAGTAGATGATCTCTCACTCCCATTCGGTACATTAAGACTCAGAGCACGTGGGTCAGCAGGTGGACACAACGGACTTAAGAATATACAAGACCTGCTCTCAAGCGATGCTTATGCACGCCTCAGATTTGGTATCGGCAACGAATTCTCACGCGGGGCCCAAGTGGATTATGTGTTGGGTGAATGGTCGTCCGAAGAAACAAAACTCATGGGTGAACGCTTAGACATTGCCTGCGACATCATCAAAAGTTTTTGCCTGCAAGGTGTAGAACGCACCATGAATGCCTATAACAAAAAGTAACATGCAGCATGGCTAAGAAGCGTTTTTATGTAGTATGGGATGGAGTGAACCCCGGTGTGTATGCTGATTGGAAGTCGTGCGAGGCACAAATAAAGGGTTATCCGGCAGCCAAGTATAAAGCCTTCAATACAGAAGAAGAAGCACAAAAAGCATACGCATCCAATTGCTGGAACTACATAGGGAAAAACGCTACCGTAACAGCCAGAACCACCATCAGATGGCAAGACCTCCCGAAAGCTAAACAACCTCTACTCCCAAGCCTCTCAGTAGATGCCGCGTGCAGTGGAAACCCTGGAATAATGGAATACAGAGGAGTAGATACAGCCACAGGTAAAGAAATATTTAAAGTCGGACCCTATTCCGGTGGTACAAACAATATCGGTGAGTTTCTAGCATTGGTACACGGATTGGCTCTTTTAGATAAAGTAGGAAAACCAAACTTACCTATTTATTCAGATAGTCGTACAGCCATAGCATGGGTAAAGAAGAAGAATGCCGCTACCAAGTTAGTCCCCGACAAAGAGAATGGAATAATTTTTGATTTGATAAGACGTGCGGAGAATTGGCTACTCACCCACTCCTATGCTAACCCAATATATAAATGGGATACGGATAACTGGGGAGAAGTGCCAGCTGACTTCGGACGTAAATAAGGTTATATATTAATAGATTGTTTAGTTTAATACCATGAAGTTTTTCTACTATTTGTTCTTGATAGGTTTTATGGCTGTTTCATGCCAATCGGAGACGGATACTCAAAAGGCTGAACGCTATTTAGATCAGGCTCGTCGCTCTGTGGCTGAGTCACACTATAATCAAGCTAAAATCTTGTTGGATAGTATTCACGAGTGTTACCCACGCGAAGTAGCAGTACGTCGTATGGCAAAGCACTTGGCTGACACCATATCCGTCATAGAAAATGAACGTACTGTTTTCTATTGTGATAGTCTAATTCCCCTTAAATATGAGGAAATAAACAATGCTCTGAAAAACTTCCGTCGTGAAGACGACACCGCATATATTGATGAGGCTCGTTATGTACATCGTCTGTTGAGGACAGAGAATAATGCATTGCGTTGCTATCTGCAAGCTAAAGTAGGGGAAAAAGGAACGATATTCTTGAAGAGCATGTATTGTGGACGTCCTATTGAACACCATTTGGTTGAACTGCACAATAATGCATTTTCCGTGAAGGCAAAAGGAGATAATGTACATGCATTCAAATTAGATAATACACATTGTGAGACACTGATGTTTGCACAAAATGAAGCCTTGTCGCTACTGAACTTTATCAATGAATATGCTCAAGAAAGAATAGAAGTGATGCTTGTAGGTGCCTCTTCGTCTTATTCGTATGTGTTGATGGAGAGCGAAAGAAAGGCTATGGCGGAAAGTTATGCATTGAGTGTATTGCTCAGTGACTACGAACGATTGATGCAAGAACGTCGCAGGGCGGACATTCGTCGTACTCAATCTCAAAAGCGTCTGTCCTTAATTACGCAGGATAGTGAAGAATAATACTAACCATCAGGAGAAGAAACATAAGGCTTAATATCCATAGTCACTGCTCACTATAAGTAGGTATTTTAACGGAATTAGTTCTGTATTTTCCTGTAAATGCTTACCTTTGCACCGGAAATGAAATGTACCACTTCATCATATAAGCGTCTGTTGTTTTTGTTGCCACTACTTACATTTTTGTGGTATTATGGCAACATTACATGTTGTACACATACGCACATAGTGGATGGTAAGGTAGTAGCTCACTCGCATGCAGGATGCCATCAGCATCAACATCAGGGAGTAGAGTTTCAACAGATCCATGACTTGAGTCATGTGTCCTTCCTACAGACAACTACCGTTACATTGAGCGTATCTCCGCTTAATGTATTTGTGCTCCAAAGTAAAGTAGAGCACATCGCTCCTCTTGTGGCATCTGTGTGCCACTTCTTATTACGTGCACCGCCTGTAATAGGCTAAGTTATCCTACACTTTATTATTTTACATTTGACCATATACGCTTGCTCATGGTAGCATGCGGTTGTATGGTGTGTTATACCTTGTTTCGGGTATTATAACATTATTTACAATATACTTATTTCAATATCCATATATATATATTCTATGCTAAAGAAAGTTTTATTTGTTTTACTCTTTATAGGCGGTGTAATTAGTTCGTATGCTGCTAATCCTTCAGATGTAGTTCGTGCGCAAAAGAGCAGTGATTCTCACGTGATAGGTCATGTGGTGGATAAGAATACGGGTGAGCACTTGGGCTTTATCACTATTGCTCTTGAAGGTACTACCGTAGGTACAGCTACTGATGCCTCCGGGCATTATTCTCTCATGAATCTTCCTGTGGGTGATTATGTGGTAGTGGCCAGTGCAGTAGGCTACAAGCCGGTAAAGAAGTCGGTTCGTGTGAAGAGTGGGGAGACACACGAAGTGCATTTTCAGATGGAAGAAGATGCAGTCTTGTTGGAAAATGTAGTGGTGAGTGCCAACAGGAGTGAGACTACTCGTCGTGAGGCTTCTAATATAGTGAATGTGCTTACGCCTAAGATGTTTGAACTGACGAATGCCAGTTGTATGGCTCAAGGACTAAACTATCAGCCCGGTGTACGTGTAGAGAATAATTGCCAGAACTGTGGTTTTACGCAAGTTCGTATCAATGGTTTGGATGGTCCTTATACACAGATATTGATTGACAGCCGTCCTATTTTTAGTGCTTTGGCAGGAGTGTATGGACTTGAACAAATACCTGCTAACATGATTGAGCGTGTGGAAGTGGTGCGTGGAGGTGGTAGTGCCTTGTTTGGTGCGAATGCTATTGCCGGTACCATCAATGTGATTACCAAAGAGCCTTTGAACAATTCCGTAAGTCTGGGCAATACCACTACGTTGATAGGGGGCACTAAATGGAGTGTTAATACAACCGTGAATGCAGCCTTAGTGTCGGATAATCATCGCTATGGGGCAAGTATTTATGGTAGTACACAGCAACGTCAGGGATGGGATGCGAATGATGATGGCTTCACGGAAATAGGTAAGTTGCAGAGTCATAATTTAGGCTTCCGAGCATATTTTAAGACTTCTATGCAGTCAAAGTTATCGTTGGAGTATCACAATTCTTACGAGTTCCGTCGTGGAGGTGACAGCATTAATTTGCCAGCCGACCGTGCTAATGTGGCTGAGCAAACTGAGCACCGTATTAATAGTGGCGGCCTGAAGTTTGATTGGTTTACTAAGGACTCTAAGCACAGATTGGGTGTGTATGCTTCTATGCAGCATGTGGGTCGTGATAGTTATTATGGTACTCACCAAGACCCTAATGCTTATGGTATGACTAATGACTTGACTGTAGTGACCGGTGCGCAGTATATTTACAGCATGGACAAATGTTGGTTTATGCCTGCTGCTCTGACTGTGGGTGCTGAGATGAATTATAATTATATGCACGATGAGACTATTTCTCATGCGCATGACCAGACTCAAACGGTGTTTATGTATAGTGCGTTTGCTCAGAATGAGTGGAAGAACAAGGATTGGACTTTCTTGTTGGGTGTACGCATGGATAAACACAACATGATTAAAACTCCGATATTCAGTCCTCGTGTAAACTTGCGTTACAATCCTACTACATGGGTAAGTCTTCGTACAGGTTATGCGATGGGCTTTAGAGCCCCTCAGATATTTGATGAAGACCTTCACATCACAGCTGTGGGTGGTAAGAGTACTTACATCACTAATGCAGTGGATTTACAACCCGAGCGTTCACACTGTGTGAACTTGTCGGCTGACTTTAATTATGCATTTGGACGTGTTCAGACTAATTTGTTGGTAGATGGATTTTTTACCAAGTTGGAAGATGTGTTCTTGTTGGAGCAGATGGGGGGTGATGATAAGACATTGCTGTATGAACGTCGTAATGGTTCGGGTGCCAGTGTATATGGCGTAAGTGTTGAGGCGCGTGTAGTGCCTTCAGCAAAGTGGAATATTCAATTGGGTGCTACTATTCAGCAAAGCCAATATGATGAGCCGGAATGGGGATGGACAGAAGATCCGGATGCTGTGCTGCGCCGTAAGACGGGTAAAGAGATGTTCCGTTCGCCCAATTCGTATGGTTATTTGACCGTGGGTTATGAGCCTATTCGTCGTTTGAATTTGTCGCTTTCGGGTACATACACCGGCAGAATGTGGATGCAACATTGTGCAGGCTATGTGGAGCATGATGAGGAAGTGCGCACTCCTGCATTCTTTGACATGAATTTTAAGGTGTCCTATGATTTTCTTTTGAAGGGCAACAGTACACTTCAAGTTAATGCAGGTGTGCAGAATATATTGAACAGTTTTCAGCGTGACTTCGATAAGGGTAGTGAACGTGATGGTGGTTATTGCTATGGTCCGTCATTGCCTCGTAGTTACTTCTTGGGTGTTAAATTTTCTTTGTAAAGCATAGTATATGTACACATCGGCAGATAGGATGAGTGAACTCGTTGAGGAACGTTATGAGTTGTTGCGTGTTCTCAGTCGTTTTAATATAGCCTTGGGTTTTGGCGATAAGAGTATTGAATGTGTTTGTCGTGAGCAACAGTTGGATGTGAATACATTTCTGGCTGTTGTGAATATGGGCGAGTCGGGTTCTTCTCCGTCGATAGAAAGTGTTTCTGTGCGCGAATTGATGACTTATTTAAGGAATGCTCATGCATATTTTCTGGACTTCTCTCTGCCGATGATACGTCGTAAGTTGTCAGAGGCTGTTTTAACAGCAGTGGAGAATGAGGTTTCACGGATGATATTGCATTATTTTGATGCTTATACAGATGAGGTGAAGCGTCACATGGCCTATGAAGAGCAGGAGGTGTTTCCTCATGTGGAGGCTTTGTTGCGGGGTGAACAAGAGGATTATTCAATTGAGGAGTTTGCTCGTCAACATCGTGTTTCAGATGATGATTATGTGATAGCCCGAATCACGGAGTTGAAGAATATCTTGATTAAGTATTATCCGTCGGAAGGAAAGAATGAGTTGCTTTATTCTGTGTTGTTTGATGTGTTTACTTATCAGCGCGACTTGGCGATGCATTGTCGTTTGGAGAATGAACTATTTATTCCTGCAGTACGTTTGTTGACGGGGGGAGGAGCAGATTGTTCGGTGAAGGATGAACATTCGGCTGAAGTGAAGGATGTGTTGAGTGCTCGCGAGCGTGACATTATCATAGGTGTGGTGAAGGGAATGACTAATAAAGAGATAGCTGATAGTTTGTTTTTATCTGTTCACACAGTAACTACTCATCGCAA
Organism: Paludibacteraceae bacterium; assembly: GCA_017647145.1. Lineage (GTDB taxonomy): Bacteria > Bacteroidota > Bacteroidia > Bacteroidales > Paludibacteraceae > Gallipaludibacter. The sequence continues at coordinate 34,017 of JAGCLD010000037.1, read as the reverse complement.
GAATATTGCGCGTAAGTTGCGTATACACAGTCCTGCCGGTTTGACCATTTATGCGATAGTGAATAAATTAGTGGCATTAGGGGATTTGCCTGATATCTACACCGGTAGGGTGTGAGTTTAGATGTTTATTGACCTTGTAGCGGTAAAGTTCCTTTCGGTAACCTTACCGCTATGTTATTTATGTAGTGTTTTGGATGTTAGATGGTGTTTGGATGTTGTTTTTAATTGTTGAATTGTTGGCATTTGCAGGATTGTTTTTAGCCATTATTAAGCTGTCATCTCGCATTCTTCATTCTATCTTTATTTTTATGTATTAGGGCGCTTGTTGTGCTCACTTTAGGACGCTGCGCTTCGCTTGCTGTAGCACGGCGAGGCCTTGAGTTTTTTCTCTCAACTATCATTTGGGTTGCTTGATGGTATTTTTATCCTACGTGTATCCTACGTGTATCCTACGTGTATCCTACGTGTATCCTACGTGTATCCTACGTGTATCCTACGTGTATCCTACGTGTCTGGTAAGAAAAAATTTACAAAGGTAGGGATTTTTAGTATAGGACGGATTTGTTATAGGGCGGGCAGAGCTCTACAGGGTGCACGTTGCACTCGCCAGAGGTTAAAGGTTAGAGTGATATTTGTGATGTTTTATGTGATTTAGATTGTTTGATTTGCTTTTTTGGATGATATGATTTATATTTGCATCGTGAACCTACGCTGGGGTGTCTGTACATCAATGGCGAAGGGGAGCAGACATATGAAAAAGGCGTTTATTGCGCTCTGTTCTGACGAACTGAAATCTCGCAAGTTTCAACCATGTTCAGGACTTAGCAACGATAGATGTCCTACGGGATATAGATTATCCCTCTTGTGCCAATCTTGGTCTGCCTTTTGTTTATATGCATATGTGGCATCTTAATTTTTTGGCACGAGAGTATAGTTTTATATTCGGCGTGGGCTTCGCGTTGTCGGTCTAACATGGTAGGCAATGCGAGAGCCTCAGTTCGTGGAACGACAATAGTCGGAATCCACGTTTTTTTTTGTATATGTATATGAAAATTGCAAAGCGATGGTCAATGTGATAAGAGAACTAAATTTCTACTGAGCAGAACTACGTAGTATGAATAAAATAATAATGGAGGATGCCGAAATGCCATTAAATGAGTAGGTGTAAATTTAAATGTTATTTCAAAATGAAAAAAGTATTATTTTTTTGTGTAATGTTTGTATGTGCAACAACATTCACAAGTTGTAGTGAAGATTTTTGGTCTGGTTTTTCAGATGGTTTTGAAGCAGGTTACAATGCGTTTTCTGCCCCTGCACGAGTAGATGCACCTAATGATTTGCCCTCAGAATGCAATACAACTGGTGAGAATACTCAAAACTCATCTATTGACATGTAGCATAGGTCATTTTTAGTTTGTAAAATTACCTTTTTTACAGAATTCATTAATATTTTATTAAACAAAAACAACCCCGATGCTCAATGGGATATAAGTGAGCGAATAAATTATGAAAAAAGTTTTAATCGCATTAACCTCAGTTTTGATTATGGTATTAGGATTTCAATCTACTGTTTTTGCTCAAACAAAATGTAGGGTTTATAATAGTAATTCAGAGGTTAAATTAGTCCAAAAATTAGTTCAATCATATGATGGATGTATAAAAATTAATCTAAAGCTTGATCAACTAAACTCACAACAAACGGTGGTGAGAGTTTGTATTTGGGATTTAGACGACAATAAAAGTGCAGGGTGCAAGACATGTTATATAAGGCCGGCATTCAAAGATTCAGAAACAACAGTATGTGGTCTAGAATCTGGACATACGTATGAATTATCAATAGACACAGCTAGTTGTGACTAATTTCATAGATAAATTAATGTTAATAGCAAGAGGAAGTATTCAAAACTTCCTCTTGTGTTATAAGATGAGGTATAATCTTACATCATGATGTTTATGATATGGCGGAGTTAAGGATTTTATTTCCAAAGTTGGTCAAGGGGGATGGATAGGAACTCTTCTATTGTGAAGGCATTGGATCCAACGATGAATGTGTGTATTGGATGGAACTTTTGTTCAAACACATGTACTCCCACGTTGTCCATTCTATGACTGCTTTTTAAAGATAGATAACTGCTGTCTTGTAATCATAAATGTTCAAAGTGGAACAAGAAAATGTTCAATGTTGATGTAAAAGCAGTACTTTTTTCTAAAATGAAAAAATAGATATAAGGTGTGACCTTACGTTATGATCTTAGCAGGTGGTGCGGATAAGGATGATTTTCTTGGGAGTGTTGTTGTGATTTGTTGAATTGTTGGCATTTTGTGGGTGTGGCATAACGGTGTGTTTCTATTTGGGGATTTCGTGGCGTTTTCTTACCTTTGCTCTCGTAAATTTTAAGGTTATTCATTCATGAATTATTCACTTCTTGATTTTTGTACTTTAATTGGTTCTTTGGGGCTGTTTTTGTATGGTATGAAGCTGATGAGCGAGGCTCTTCAGAAGGTTGCCGGTGACAGAATGCGTGCTATTCTTTCGGCAATGACGAAGAATCGATTGACGGGTGTGTTGACGGGTATATTGATAACCGCTTTGATTCAGTCATCATCGGCAACTACTGTGATGGTGGTGAGTTTTGTTAATGCGGGCTTATTGACATTGGTTCAGTCAATCACAGTGATAATGGGGGCCAATATAGGTACTACTGTTACGGCTTGGATTATTTCGTTGTTGGGCTTTAAGGTGAGTATTTCTTCGATAGCGGTGCCCTTGATTGCTTTGGCGATACCATTTGTATTTTCAAGCAATAATAAGCGTCGTTATATGGGTGAGTTTATCATTGGTTTTGCCTTGTTGTTTATGGGGCTTGATGGACTGAAGACCAATGCTCCTGACTTGAATGCAAATCCGTCGATGCTTGCTTTTGTGCAGAACTATACTGACATGGGTTTCTTGTCAGTGTTGTTGTTCTTGTTTATTGGTGCTTTATTGACAGTTATTGTTCAGGCATCAGCGGCTACGATGGCCATTACGTTGATTATGTGTGCGAATGGTTGGATACCCTTTGAGCTTGCCGCAGCCATGGTGTTGGGTGAGAATATTGGTACTACCATTACTGCCAATCTTGCAGCTATTCCGGCGAATGTGTCGGCTAAGCGTGCGGCATTTTCTCACTTGATATTTAATATATTTGGTGTGATATGGATGTTGGTGTTGTTTTATCCGTTTACCCACATGGTGTCTTTCCTTGTAGAGCGTATGGGTGTGGGTGATCCTCGTGACTTGATAGAGTTTGCTCGTTCAATTCCGGAAGAGACCATGCAGTTGATCATTAACAACAGTTCGGAATTGACAGCAGAGCAAGCAGGACTGCATGAACAGTATTTGAATTATCAGGTATCTACATCTTATGCATTGTCTTTGTTTCACACATTGTTTAATGTGACCAATACTTTTGTGATGATATGGTTTGTGAAGCCAATTGCCAACATTGTGTCGTTTATCATCAAGAAGAAAGAGACAGACGAGGAGTTTCAGCTCAAGTACATATCTACAGGTATGCTTTCAACGTCTGAGTTGTCAATCTTGCAAGTGCGTAAGGAGCTTGGTGTGTATAGCGACCGTATGCAACGTATGTTTGGCATGGTGAGGGATTTGTGTAAAGAGGAGAATGATAATGAGTTTGTCAAGATATATACTCGGATTGAGAAATATGAGAGCATCAGCGATCGCATGGAAATAGAGATAGCAGACTATCTTGCTAAGGTGGCTGAGGGTCGTTTGAGTAGTGATAGTAAGCACAAGACCCAGACGATGCTACGCATTGTTTCGGAGATAGAGAGTGTGGGTGATGCTTGCTTTAACTTGGCTCGTATTCTTCAACGCAAGCGTAATGATAAGTCGGTGTATACCCCTTATATGAATGACAATGTTGAACTGATGTTTAACTTGATAGAGGGTGCCATCTTCCAAATGACTAAGACCCTGAATTCGGATGAAGAGTTGGATATTGAGACCTTTAATCGTTCTTTGAATATAGAGAATGAGATTAACAATTTCCGTAACCAATTGAAGAATCAGAATGCTGTAAATGTCAATAATCATGATTATGATTATTTGGCAAGTGTTACGTATATGGATACGATAGTTGAGTGCGAGAAAATGGGTGATTATGTAATCAATGTAATGGAGGCCCTCCGCGAAAGTGAAAAATAGAATATTCTCATATATCATCCTCTCTTTGTGTCTATTGCTATTGGGCGTTCCTTCGGCAGTGGCGCAAGAGAGGATGCGTGTATTCTTTAACTCTGGTAATTCACTCCCCGGTGTTGTGAAAGTACAAACTGAAGATGTGATTGTACTTACTCTGGATGATGGGGCTACTTATCAGTATCCTATGTCAGATATTCGGGCAGTAGTGGTGGATTCTTTGCGTCGTGTTCGCTTGTCGGATAAGCGTGTGCTGAAGGCCTATTTGCTTCATGAGACAGCGGATAAGTTGGTGTTTATTGATCCCTTGGGCGCTGTGGTTCAGTGTGATAAGCAGAGTGTAAGTCGGCAAGTTGGTGTTGTAGATCCGGCTACATCATATCAGCCAGTGATGCTTCATCTTTCTTTTAAAGGTTCTGTGGGTAGTCAGCCATTGCCTCCTATTGTGGGTGGTGCAGTGGAAGGAGATTTAGCAATTGGTTATCGTGACATGCGTCGTCGCCATTTCTTTGTAGGGATAGGTGTGGGTTATGATTATCGTTTTAATGCCTTGACATCTCAGCAATTACTTCCATTGTTTGCTCGTATGGAGTATTACTTTCATCCGGAGCGAGTTTGGTCACCTTTTTTCGGCGTGGATGCGGGTTATTCCTTTAAACTGAAGGGGGTGGATACAGGAGGTGCTATGTGTAATCTCTCATTGGGTATGCAACGTCAGGTGGGAGTCAAGCATCAGACATTCTTTGTGGCGTTGTTTTTCAAGGCTCAGCAGTGTGCGACGCGTGTGTCGGAAACAATCTCAGACGAGGTGTTCTACCGTGACGGTCATGTGTCTTTGTTAAATGCCGGTCTTCGTTTAGGCTTTACCTTGTAGATTAGAACAGGGTGGGGTGGTCTTCTTCAAATCTTTTTAGGATGGTGCGCATCAGGGTTTCTCTGATGAACTTTGCTTTGTTGGTCACGTGGTATTTTTGGCAATAGCGTTCGAGCGCCCTCAATTCCTGATCATTGAGTGTGATTACTTGTCGGTGTGTGCGCGGAGCTTTTCGCTTTGACAAATCCGTTGTGTTTTGTTTTGATTTCACAGTGCCCTTGTTTTGTCACACAAAGGTAGTCTTAAAGTGTCATATTTGCAAATATGTAGATATTTATATAAGTGTGATTTAGATAATCCAGGCTTCGGTTTGCACCTTTCACTATGTTTAGATAAGATAGGCTTCACCTCGGAATAATCAAAATTCAATAAACTTATTTTGCTTCTTCACTCGGTTTGCACTATCTTTGTAAAAAAGTAGAATCTTAAAAATCGTATATGTATGAAAAAACACTTTCTAACGCTTTGCGTTATGTTCTTGTTGCCATTAGTTGCTTATCCTTGCACTAACTTTTTGGCTGGCAAGTTGGCCACTGTTGATGGCTCTACCTTAGTTACTTATGCAGCCGATTCTTATGCTCTGTATGGTGCTCTGTATCATCATCCTGCCGCTACTCATGAAGCGGGAGCAATGCGTCAGGTGTATGACTGGGATTCAGGTAAATATTTAGGTGAGATTCCTGAAGTGGCTCAAACTTATTCAGTGATCGGCAATATGAATGAGCATCAATTGACCATTGGTGAAACTACATGGGGCGGAAGACCTGAGTTGGAAGACAGCACCGGTCTGATTGATTATGGTAGTTTGATTTACATTGCCTTGCAACGTAGCCGTACGGCGCGTGAAGCCATCAAGGTGATGACCGACCTTGTGGCAGAATATGGTTATTACAGTTCCGGTGAGTCATTCTCTATCGCCGACCCTAATGAGGTGTGGATTATGGAGTTGATTGGTAAAGGACCAGGCAGCAAGGGAGCAGTGTGGGTGGCTACACGTATTCCGGATGATTGTGTTTCCGGTCATGCTAATCAAGCACGTATCACTCAAATCAACTTTAAGGATAAAGAAAATTGGATATATTCTCCTGATGTAGTGGATTTTGCTCGCAAACAAGGTTATTACAAAGGCAGTGATAAAGATTTCAGCTTCTCTGATACTTACAATCCGTTGGACTTCAGTGGTCTATGGGTGTGTGAAGCGCGCGTGTGGAGTTTCTTCCGCCAAGTGAATGCCGACATGGATAAATACTTGTCGTATGTGAAAGGTGAGTCGTCAGAACGCATGCCACTTTATATCAAGCCCGATAAGAAGGTTTCAGCACAAGACTTTAAGCGCTACATGCGTGACCAATATGAAGGCACCGAACTTGACATCACTCAAGGTATAGGCGCAGGACCATTTAATAGTAAAATGCGCCATACGCCCCTTTATTTCGAATTGGATGGTGAAAAATATTGGTTTGCCCGTCCTACAGCCACTCAACAAACAGGTTGGTCGTTTGTGGCTCAAATGCGCTCTTGGTTGCCTAACCACATAGGAGGTATTCTTTGGTTTGGCGTAGATGATGCAGCCACTAACCTCTATGTACCAATGTATTGCGGTATATATAATGTGCCTGAATGTTTTAGTGAGAATAATGGTGCTTTGACCGTTTATTCACCCACTTCGGCATTCTGGACCTACAATGCAGTAGCTAATTTTGCCTACTCACGCTACTCCTACATGTTGAAAGACATTCGCGCACACCAAGCCACCTGGGAGGATTATTTCAACCAATTAGTTCCGGCTGTTGACCAAATGGCACAAGGAGTTGCCGTAGAAGAAGCCCGCCTCTTGCTCACCAAGTTCTCTTGCGACCAAGCCGAACAATCTACACAATCATGGAAAGAGTTAGGTGAATACCTTCTTGTGAAATACATGGACGGTGTGGTGAAAGCAGAAAAAGACGGTAAATTTGTGACCAATGAAGCAGGCATACCCGAAAAGATAGGTCGTTTGGGTTATCCAGAAGAATACTTGCGCTTGATTGCTCCAACAGAAAAGAAAGAAGTAAACATCAATAAATAATCATCTCTATGCAACACTTAGAACCCAAAGAAGTGTTTAGCCAGTTTGAGGCTATCACGCAGATACCACGTCCTTCAAAGAAGGAAGGTAAAATCATGGAATACCTGCGTCAATTTGCAGCAAAACACAAGCTTGCCTGCAAAACAGACGCTGCAGATAATGTGCTCATCAGCAAGCCCGCAACCCCGGGTTATGAAGACAAGCCGGGCATTGTTCTTCAAGCACATACCGACATGGTGTGTGAAAAGAATGCCGACACAGTGCACAACTTCGACACCGACCCCATCCAAACCTATGTGGATGGAGATTGGCTTAAAGCAAAAGGCACCACGCTGGGTGCTGACAACGGAATCGGTATGGCATTTGCCTTGGCAGTATTGGCATCAAATGACCTGAAACACCCGGCTATAGAATGTCTCTTCACCGTAGATGAAGAAACCGGACTCACCGGTGCATTTGCGCTTGGCGAAGGATTCTTTGAAGGAAGCCGCCTCATTAACCTTGACTCAGAAGATGATGGCGAAATCTTTATCGGATGTGCCGGAGGTATTGACACCCTTGCCAAGTTTAGCATTGAAGAAGAAGCAGCTCCACAAGGCTACTTCTCTGCACGTGTCAAAGTGAGTGGATTGCTCGGCGGACACTCAGGAGATGACATCGAGAAAGGTAGAGGCAATGCCAATAAAATCTTGGTGCGCTATCTCTATCAAGTGAACAAGGAGACCGACTTGCGCATTGCACACATTGATGGTGGAAATCTGCGTAATGCAATAGCCCGTGAGGCATATGCCGATGTGTGTGTGCCGATGGCCTATAAAGAACAACTCCGCATTCAACTTAACCATTTTACAGTCGAAGTGGAAAATGAATTGGCCCTCACAGACAAGGGCGTAACCCTGTCACTCGACTCACAAGACATGCCTGCCACTGTGTTTACCAAAGCATTCTCCGACAAGATATTACAAGTGTTATATGCATGTCCTCACGGAGTATTTGCCATGAGTCGTACTATGCCCGGATTGGTAGAAACCTCTACCAACATGGCTTCCGTAAAACGTCAAGATGACAAACTCGTAGTGAATACCAGTCAGCGCAGTTCCATGGAGTCAGCCAAGTATGACATCATGTATATGGTAGAAAGCACCTTCCTGCTAGCCGGTGCAGAAGTGAGTCATGGTGATGGCTATCCGGGATGGCAACCCAATGTAGATTCATACCTGCTCAAAGTGGCACAAGACACATACAGAAAACTTGCCGGAAAAGAAGCCAAAGTACGCGCTATCCATGCCGGGCTAGAATGTGGGCTCTTCCTGAAGAAATATCCACATTTGGATATGATATCCGTAGGACCTACCATGACAGGCGTACACTCTCCTAACGAACGTCTCAGCATCAGTTCTACTGCCACTTGCTGGGAATGGCTCAAAGCCATATTAGAAGAAGCATAAAAGCTTCCTGATAAAACTCACATAACCCCCCAAGAGGCTGATATCAAAAAATGCATTTTGACACAGCCTCTTGCTTTTTAATAGTGCTGTCTCCTAAAAAACAGCCGGCATCACCGCGACCATCTCGCGACCATCTCGGGACCACTAGATAAGAATCAGATACAGTACATGACATTAAAATAAGATGAAAATATAAGATTGTTATATAACATCTTTTTTCTTTACATAGATTGTTATATCTTTGCAATCCATAACATAAAATTCATAAGTATGAAAAAAATAGAAGATTTAGTTGCCGAACGCTTATTAAAAGTAAAGGCTATAAAATTACAACCGAATAATCCATTCACCTGGGCATCAGGCTGGAATTCTCCAATATATTGCGACAACAGAAAGACACTTTCTTATCCAAATATTCGTTCGTTCATCAAATTAGAACTAGCACGTCTCGTATTAGAAAAGTATCCCGACGTAGAAACCATTGCCGGTGTAGCCACAGGAGCCATAGCACAAGGAGCTTTAGTAGCCGACGCTTTAGGACTACCATTTGTCTATGTACGCCCTACACCCAAAGACCATGGATTAGAAAACATGATTGAAGGCGACTTAAAGCCTAAACAAAAAGTAGTAGTGATTGAAGACCTTATCTCTACCGGAGGAAGCAGTTTGAAAGCAGTAGAAGCTTTGCGTAAGGATGGCTCCACAGTGTTGGGTATGATGGCAATCTTCTCTTACGGATTCCCGGTGGCAGAAGCCAACTTCCAAAAAGCAAATGTAGAACTCACCACTCTGTGCAACTATGATGCAGTTTTGCGTCATGCACTCGAAATAGACTACATATCACAAGACGAAATAGCCACATTGCAGGAATGGAGAAAAGATCCTGCTAATTGGAAAAAATAAAAGATAAGAAGGCTGTATGAGTCTTACATCTTACGAGAGTGACATCAAACGAATCAATGCAGACGAGGTAAGCGTTTTCGCTTTGCTGAGCGACCTGAGTCGTTTGGAAGCCTTGAAAGACAAGCTTCCAACAGATAAAGTGAAAGAAGCTTACTTTGATGCCGATTCGGTGCGCCTAAAAGTAGATATGCTCGGAGAGGTAGGCATGAGAATCATCCTGCGTGAACCCTACAAAACTATCAAATTCCAAGCAGAAAACTCCCCCTTTGAAGTGTACTTCTGGATACAAATCAAGCAAGTAGCACCCAACGATACGCGCATAAAACTCACCCTGAAAGCCGAACTACCAACCATGATAAAAATGATGGTAGGCAACAAAATACAAGAGGGAATCAATCAAATAGCCGACATACTGACACGATTACCCTACTAAGATATTTTGCATATCTAAAAAATAATATTACTTTTGCACTTGTTCATTCAATAAATCTATTGCCTATAAGTACACATCTACTCGTTAAACACAGAAAAAGTATCTCTAATGAAACAAATGAGTCATTTTTCCGATGACGAGTTGGTTAAATTGTACGAACAAGGGAATAATGGAGCCTTTGAGCATTTGCTCAATCGTTATAAAGACAGAGTCTTCACACAGATTTTTCTCTTAGTACACAACAAGGAATTGGCAGAAGATATCTTTCAAGATACCTTTATAAAGGCTATTGTCTTTATGAAACAAGGAAGGTACACCGACTCCGGGAAGTTCTACCCATGGTTGAGTCGTATAGCCCACAATCTAATTGTTGATCATTATCGTCGTAACTGCATGGAACAAGCTCTCTCAAGTGACACACAAGAAATAGACCTGTTCAATGCAATCACCCTAAGCGAAGGAAGCATAGAAGATGTTATCGTCAATGAACAAGTGTTGGAAGATGTAGTGAAACTCGTTAACTATCTTCCGGAAAACCAACAAGAAGTAGTGCGCATGCGTTTCTTTGAAGACTTAAGCTTTAAAGAAATAGCTCAAGCTACCGGAGTGAGCATCAACACCGCATTAGGGCGCATGCGATATGCTTTAATGAATATGCGCAGATTAGCACAAGAATATCATATACTGTTAGAGAGTTAACCCACATGATAAGTGATATACATCCAATAAAGGCATAGCTATTTATGTAGCATGCCTTTGTTTTTTATCCGAAGAAAGTAAATATTCCTACATTCAACGAACATTAGACTTTATAAAGCCGAAAAAATAACGTAACTTTGACCCTTCAAAGCAAATACTAAAAGAATGAAAAAACATTGTTTGATTCTATCCCTTGTATTAAGCCTGTCTCTAAGTGTGTATGGTCAGGCAGGAAAGGGTGTGTTTGGCTTTTTAGAATTGCCTGTTTCGGCTCACATGGCAGCCTATGGAGGCAGTAATGTGGCAATAAAGGATGCAGATGTGAGTTATGCTTTTCTTAATCCGGCATTACTTAATGACGATACACACAATAGCTTAAGCCTCAACTTTGCCGACTATGTGGCAGATGTGAAGTTTGGTTCAGCAGCCTACGGATACAACTACAAGGATAACTATTTTGCAGCCGGCGTACAGTATTTGGACTATGGCAAGTTTGATGGTATGACCGAATGGGGAGACGCTACCAACGCGTTCTATGCAAAAGACCTATCACTCAACTTAATCTACGCACGAAGGCTCAATGAACTCTTTTCCGTAGGAGTCACACTGAAAACCATGTATTCAGTCTATGAACGCTATACAAGTGTGGGAATGGCAGCAGATATAGGCGCCTATTTTAACACACTGAATAAGCTCTTTTCCATGGGATTGGTGTGTAGTAATGTAGGTGGACAACTCAAACCCTTCTATCCGGGAGACAAACTGGAGATGTCGCCGGTCAATGTACAATTAGGAATGGCAGTCAAGTTTGCCCATGCCCCAATTCGCTTGTCACTCAACATGCATAATCTGCAAAGATGGAATCTCTCCTACCAGTACACTAACCAACCCACTAACAGCTTAACCGGAGAGAATGATGCAACCCAAGTCAATTTTTTTGACATGGCACTTCGACACGCCATCGTGGCAGTAGATATCATGCCTCACAAGAATGTTTACCTCACGATGAGTTACAATCACCGAAGAATGGCAGAATTCAGAGCAGCCGGATTTAAGAACATGACCGGATTAGCATTTGGAGCGGGTGTGAAGGTCTATCAGTTTAGAGTGGATTTTGCTTTGGCGCAATACCAACGAGGAAATTTTGCTTATCACGTTTCCCTCTCAACAGCAATTGACGATTTTAAGAAAAAATAATTATAATCCTACACATGAAAAAAATTATTGTAGCCGTTGATGGCTATTCTTCTTGTGGAAAGAGCACTATAGCAAAGTCATTAGCGAATTATGCAGGATATACCTACATTGACACAGGCGCGATGTATCGTGCAGCAGCATTGTATGCCATACAGGAAGGTCTGATGAATGCAGAAACAATCCATGAACAAGCTCTACGTGAGAAGATAGGAAACATACACATTGATTTTCGCAGGAGAACAGCAGGAGAAGGGCAGGACACCTTTCTCAATGGCGAGAATGTAGAAAGTATCATTCGCACATTGGAAGTAGCAAATGCTGCCAGTAGAATCAGCACACTGGCTTTTGTGCGAGAAGAATTAGTGCGCCAACAACAAGAGATGGGGCGCGACAAAGGAATAGTGATGGATGGTAGAGACATTGGAACTGTAGTGTTTCCACAAGCAGAGTTAAAGTTATTTCTAACAGCATCACCTGAAATACGCGCTCAACGAAGGTTTGATGAGTTACAGCAAAAAGGTGTAGAGGAAGACTTTCAATCTGTGTTGAACAACGTGATTGAACGTGATTACAGAGATACGCATCGTGAACAAAGTCCGCTTAAACAAGCCGATGATGCTATATTGCTAGATAACTCACAACTCACCATAGAACAACAAAATGAATTGGTGAGAAAACTCTTTGAAGAGAAGACTGTTTCATAAATAAAGTGTACATCAGAAACTTAGTTCACATTGTACTATGGCACATCAAACGTTTATTGATAAAGAATCAGGCTTTTGTTTTGGAGTGGTAACTGCCATTAAGAAAGCAGAAGAAGAATTGGCTAAAGGCGAACCCCTCTATTGCTTGGGAGATATTGTACATAATGGTAGAGAAGTAGAGCGCTTGGCTAACTTGGGATTGGTTACTATTGATCACGACACATTTAAGACGCTACGGAATGTGAAGGTGCTACTCAGAGCACATGGTGAGCCTCCATCTACCTATCAAATAGCAAAGGATAATAATATTACCATTATCGATGCATCTTGTCCTGTGGTGTTAAGGCTACAGTCTAAAATCAAGAAACGCTTTCAAGAAGACGGGAATTGTCAGATAGTTATTTATGGTAAGAAAGGTCATGCGGAGGTAATTGGTTTAGAAGGACAAACTAATGGGACGGCTATAGTAGTGGAGGGAGAGAATGACATTGAGAGTATTGATTTTACTAAAGATATCAGTCTCTTCTCACAGACTACAAAACCGCTTGATGGCTTTAACAGATTGATAGAGTCTATCAAAGACAGGCAAAAAGGAGGCAACTTTGATTACTTTGACACCATCTGTCGTCAAGTGGCTAATCGAATACCTAACATCAGACGCTTTGCAGAAGAAAACGATGTAGTATTCTTTGTAGGCGGTAAGAAAAGTTCTAATGGCAAAGTGCTTTTTGAACACTGCCGTGAAGCCAATCCTAATACATTCTTTGTGTCCGGGCCAGATGAGATAACGGAAACACAACTCCAACAATGTGAAGGGAAGAAGATAGGCATATGTGGCGCTACTTCTACCCCATTGTGGTTAATGGTGGATGTGAAAAATCTTATTGACAGTAAATTAGACTAAGTTATGGAATATAAACTACGATGCATAGGCGTTCTTACATCAGGCGGAGACTCTCCCGGAATGAACGCTGCTATACGGGCTGTGACACGCACAGCCATTTATAATGGAATCCGTGTGAAGGCTATTTACCGAGGTTATAAAGGTCTTATCACAGGCGAGATTAAAGAGTTTCAAACGCAGGATGTAAGTAATATCATTCAGCAAGGAGGTACTATTCTTAAGACAGCCAGATGTCAAGAATTCACTACTCCAGAAGGGAGAAGAATTGCTTATGAAACCTTGCAACGCGAAGAGATAGATGCGTTAGTCGTGATTGGTGGCGATGGTACATTTACAGGGGCCAGAGTGTTTGCCCAAGAGTATAATATTCCTATTGTAGGGCTACCGGGCACGATAGATAATGACCTTTGGGGTACAGATGTCACCATAGGTTATGATACTGCGCTGAATACGATAGTTGATGCAGTAGATAAAATCCGTGATACAGCGTCCTCACATGAGCGTCTTTTCTTTGTGGAAGTGATGGGTAGAGATGCCGGCTTTTTAGCACTTAATAGCGCTATTGCAGCCGGTGCAGAAGCTGCGATTATTCCAGAGCGAGAGACACAAGAAGAACAATTAGAGTCATTGATTAAAAACGGGTTCCGTAAATCAAAGAATAGTAGTATCGTTATTGTGGCAGAAAGCAAAGAAACCGGTGGGGCGCAAGCGCTAGCAGAGAAGATGCGTGTACACCATCCTGAATATGACGTGAGGGTTACTATCTTGGGACACATTCAGCGCGGTGGTTCTCCAACAGCCATTGACCGTATTTTAGCAAGCCGTATGGGTGCGGCTGCAATTGATGCACTGCTTGATGAACAACGTAGTATTATGATAGGCATTCAGAATGACAAGATAGTGCATGTTCCTTTCACCAAAGCTATTAAAGACGATAAACAAGTGAATCCGGAGAAAGTGGCTATTCTTCAGCAACTGTCTATCTAAGAAGACATCCGATAACCGTAAACAATCACTCCCTTGCTTAGATTTACACTATAAGCAAGGGAGTGGTGTTGTTTTAGGTAGTATGTTCTATCGGTTTAGTCCACTTGAAAGGCTTCGGGTAGTGCTTTGTTGCCTGTCTTTGCGCCTAATTCTTTGATTTTTTCTGCAGTGCGAATGACATTTCCTTTGCCATCTTTGAGTTTTTTAAGGGCTTCGTCGTAAGCTTTATCTGCTCGCTCGATGTTGAGTTTTATTTTCTCCATGTCTTCGGCAAACCCTACCAGTTTGTCGTAGAGAGTACCACTGAGTCGGGCTATCTCTTGCGCATTCTTGGTTTGGTTTTCTTGTTTCCATATAGATGCGATAGTTCTTAGGGTGGCCAATAGAGTAGTAGGGCTTACAATAACGATGTGTTTTTCCCATGCGTAGGAGAATAGTTCCGTATCGTTTTGCACCGCAGCGGCAAAGGCTGCCTCTATCGGCATAAAGAGCAAGACAAAATCAGGTGTGTTAATGTTGCGGGCATTCTGATAGTTTTTCTCGCTTAATCCTTTCACGTGATTGCGTATAGAGAGGATATGTTCCTTTATTGCTTTTTCTCTTAGGATGTCATCCTCTGCGCTCACGTATCTTTCGTAGGCTACCAGTGATACTTTGGAGTCTATGATGATATGTTTGTTGTCAGGCAGGTAGATGATTACGTCGGGTCTGATGACTTCTCCGTTGCTACCTTCCACTACGTCTTCTCTTCGATATTCTTGTCCCAGTGTGAGTCCGGAGCGTTCCAATACTCTTTCCAGTATTACCTCTCCCCAGTTGCCTTGTTTTTTAGCATCCCCTTTGAGAGCATTCGTGAGATTAGTGGCATCCAGACTCATTTGTTTATTCATCTCAGTGAGTTTCTTTAATTCCTCTCCCAGGCTTACTTTTTCTCTCAGTTCTTTTTCATAAGTGCTTTGCACTGTTTGTTCAAAGGCGACGATCTTTTCTTTCAGTGGGTTCAGCATATCGCCTATCTGCTTTTGGTTTGTTGCCGTGAACTCTTCTGTGCGTTGCTTCATCACTCTGTTTGCGATGTTTTCGAATTCAGATGTGAGCCTTTTTTGTAGTTCTTCGGTCTGTTGAATTTGATTGTCAAGTTTTTCTTGGAGGAAGTTTTTTTCTGTTTTTAGAGCCGATATTTGTGTCAGTGTCTCTTGTAGTTGCTGAGTGAGTTGTTGGCTTTTTGTGCTTTCTTCCTCTGCTTTCAGTTGCCATCTTTCAGTGGTTTGTTGTGCCAGCAAAGCACGTGTTTCAGCCTCATTTTTTTGAATCAGTATTTGCTCGGTTTTCTCTTGTTGTGCGTGGTAGGCTCTTAAAAATCCGATTAACAATGTTAGTACAACGAGGACTAATGCTGTTAGTATGACTAGGGCTAAGGTATTCATTTTGCTGTTTGATTATTATTTTTGTAATACCTGCAATATGTTTTTATTCCACATGTCTGACACTTGGGTTTTCTTGCCACACAAACGTATCTTCCGTGCAAGATCAGCCAATGGTGTGCTTTCGGGATGAGGTGTAAAGGGATGCTCTTGGTGAGAATATTTTCCGTTTGAAGCGGAGTCTTGCTCTGTGTTGTCAGTCCGATTCTTTCAGCAACCCGAAAAACATGTGTGTCAACAGCCATTGTGGGTTGTTGAAATATGATAGCCAAAATTACATTGGCTGTTTTTCTTCCTACACCCGGAAGTGCTTCCAGGTCTTTTCTGTTGTCGGGTACTTCTCCTTCGTGTTGTGTGACAAGTTGTCGGGCCATGCCCACCAAATGTTCAGCTTTGTTGTTGGGGTAGGATATGGAGCGAATGTATTGTAGGACCTGTTCTACTGTAGCCTCAGCGAGTTTTTGTGGGGTAGGGAATGCTTCAAACAAAGCCGGCGTGACCATATTAACCCTCTTGTCAGTGCATTGTGCGGAGAGCATAACTGCTACAAGCAACTGATAAGGATTTTCATAGTGTAGTTCTGATTCAGCACTTGGCATATTTTCTTCAAACCATGCCAAGACGTAATCAAATCTTTGTTTTTGCCTCATATATTAAAAGACTATTAATCTTTCTTTGGAACAATGGGTGTTGTGATGGTGCGCCTTCCCGGACTGTATTTAGAGTCAGATTCTAAGTTGAACTGCAGTTGCGGGTTGTTGTCAGGTGCAGTTGCGATGTATCCTACTTGCATTCTTATTGCCATCACGCCTGTTTCAAACAAGAACTCTCCAGTTTCAAAGTTAGAAGATGGGAGGACTAATGTTTCTAACTGGTCGCGGAAGAAATAGTATAGTTGTGAACAGGTGGTGTCATGCTTGATGTGTATGCGTTGCATGTTGTTAAGTCCGGTGTTAAACAAGAGGTCAAAGCATACTGTATCTCCTACTTCAATAGTGTCCAAAACATATCCATTTTCGCCTACAGTCACGAGGAGTGTGTCTATCATGAGTGTGTCGGCTGCATGGCGTGTGATGGGAGACGCATAGCGAATGTCGGGCGTGGTGTGTGATTCGCTTGTCATGTTACAAGCCCCAAAGATAAATAGGAAAGCAATGCTACAGAGTGTGCATAGTAAAATGTTCTTACGCATAGTATATAAAAATAATGGGTTTACGACTACAAAGATACAAACAAACGAGCGAGAAATATGAAATTTACTTCAATATTTTTCACAGTGAGTGCAATATATCTTATCTAAAGATACATAAATCAGGCCAATATTCTCGTTTCGTACTTATGAATTTTATTTTTTCTCTTAAATCAATTTATGAACTTCATTTGATAATTCGCCTACAAGGATGTCTTATTCCTATTTAGTGGTCCCGAGATGGTCGCGGGGATGATAGGATGGCCGGGGCTGTAGGACGTTCATTGCAGATATGCTTTGGAAAATATGGGTGGCACAATTGGCATATTTTGTGCGTTTGTGCTATCTTTGCAACGTTAAAGCATGCTTATAGCCCTTTATGTAAATAAATATCCTCACTATGAAGAAGAGTTTAGTCATTTTAGGCAGTTTGTTTTTGGTGATGACTGCTTATGCCCAACAAAAGAATCAAGCTTACTTAGATTATATTGAAAAATATTCTTCGATTGCTGTGTCAGAGCAAGCGAAGTTTGGCATTCCTGCCAGTATCACCTTGGCTCAGGGTTTATTGGAATCGGGTGCCGGGCAGAGTGAGTTGGCGCGTAAGTCGAATAATCACTTTGGGATTAAGTGTCACACTGGGTGGACGGGTGAGCGTACGTATCATGATGATGATGCGCGTCAGGAGTGTTTTCGGAAATATCAGCATGTGTCAGAATCGTATGATGATCATTCATTGTTCCTGACATCGCGTTCGAGGTATGCCGACTTGTTTAAGTTGAAGCCTACTGACTATAAGGGTTGGGCGCATGGGTTGAAGAAAGCCGGTTATGCCACTGATCCGAATTATGCCAACAAGTTGATTAAAATCATTGAGGACTATGACCTTCATCAGCTGGATGTGAAAGGAAAGATAGCCGGCAGCGGTGTGAGCCAACCGGCTGTGAGCACTGAAAAGCAGGAAAAGACTTCGAAGAAAGGTAAGTCGGGTTCGCAACGCGAAAGTGTGATGGGCGAAATACCGGCTTATACGCCTCATCCTGTGGCACGCCTGAATGGTGTGAAGTGTGTCATAGCGGAATCGGGTGATTCTTATTCCAGCATTGCCAGTGAGTTTGGGATTACAGAGAAAGAGATATTGCGTTTTAATGATGTGACGAAAGCTGTTCCTTTGCAAAAAGGCGACAGGGTGTATTTGGGCATGAAGAAGAATCGTGCAAGCAAGCAGAATGCTTCTTACACTGTGAAGGAAGGTGATAGTGCGCATGCTATTTCTCAGCGCTATGGTATTCGCTTAAAGAAATTGTATGATTTGAACGAAATGAACTACTCTAAGGGTGTTCAGGTGGGTCAAAGATTGCGTTTGCGATGAAACGAGGGAAGACAGAGAACCTGGCGAATATTCTGAACCAATTTCTGGAGAACACTGCATTGGAGCGGGGTCTTCAGGAGCGACAAGTGGTGAGAGTGGTGTATCAAACCTTGGGGCAGTTGGGTTCGCAGTATCTGCGTAAAGTGGAAGTGAGGGGTGGTGTGTTGTATCTTCATTTAACATCCGCTGCTTTGCGGCAAGAATTATACATGTCGCGCATGGCATTTATAGAGCGAATCAATGTGCAGATAGGAAGAAAAGTGGTTCAAGAATTGCGCGTTATGTGAAATAAAAGGCGGGCTTTTTATTTTTTATTTTTTTTTAAGTCGCTAAATCATTTGTTTCGTCATATCTTTTTCATACCTTTGTGCCCACAAAATTCATCCTTTCAATTCTATAATCATGGCGATAGATACTACTCATCCTTACAAGATTTTTGCTGGAACGAATAGTCGTTATTTAGCAGAAAAGATTTGTGACAGTTTGGGCTGTCAATTGGGAAAATCCAACACAGTTCGTTTTTCAGATGGCGAGTTTGCCGTTTCATTTGAAGAATCCATTCGTGGACAACATGTTTACATCGTGCAATCAACCTTCCCTAATTCCGACAATATGATGGAATTACTTTTGATGATTGACGCTGCTAAACGTGCATCAGCTTATAAAGTGGCTGCTGTTATTCCTTATTTTGGATGGGCTCGCCAAGACAGAAAAGATAAGCCACGTGTGTCAATTGGTGCAAAATTGGTGGCAGACATGTTGCAAGTGGCGGGTGTTGACCGTGTGTTGACCATGGACTTGCATGCTGACCAGATTCAAGGATTCTTTGATATACCTGTGGATCACTTGTATGGTTCTACCATTTTCTTGCCTTATATCAAGTCCTTGCAATTAGAAAATCTTGTGATTGCTTCACCAGACGTGGGAGGATCTAAGCGTGCCGGCGGTTATTCTAAATATCTTGATGTGCCCATGGTGCTTTGCCACAAGACTCGTGAGAAAGCCAATGTTGTGAGTGAGATGCGCATTATTGGTGATGTGAAAGACAAGAATGTTATCATCATGGACGACATGGTTGATACAGCAGGTACACTCTGCAAGGCTGCTAACATCATGATGGAGAACGGAGCACGCAGCGTGCGCGCTATTGTGTCGCATGGTGTGATGTCAGGCAAGGCATGTGAAAACGTGATGGCATCTGCTTTGGAAGAAATCGTGTTCTCTGATTCTATTCCATTTGACACAACACGTTGCTCAAAAGTGCGTGTGTTGTCCATTGCTGACTTGTTTGCAGATACGATTACTCGTATTCAAGATCAACGTTCTATCAGCGAACAATACTTAATGTAAGATTATCATCTTTAGAGAATAGGAGGCGGTGTTACGGTGAGTAGCACCGCTTTTGTTTATGCCACAAAAAAAAGCAGGGCTCGTTCAGCACCTGCTTTTTTTTGTTGATAAGTTCGGTGAGTGTTGAATCACTTACACTGTCATGATTTCTTTTTCTTTGGCAGCGAGGAGTTCTTCTACTTTCTTGATGTACTTGTCATGAATTTTTTGAACTTCGCCTTCTGCATCTTTCTCTACATCTTCGGGTAATCCTTCTTTTACCAGTTTTTTGAGTTTTTCAATGGCGTCGCGGCGAGCGTTGCGAATACTCACTTTTGCATCTTCGCCTTCACCTTTCGCTTGTTTGGCGAGTTGTTTACGACGTTCTTCCGTCAATGGAGGGAAAGACAATCGAATGATTTCGCCATTATTAGCAGGAGTGATTCCGATGTCAGAGTTTAGCAATGCTTTTTCTATCACCGGAAGGAGGTTTTTTTCCCATGGTTGAATGGTGATAGTTTTAGCGTCGGGTGTGGAGATGGTGGCAACATTAGCAAGAGGCGTCATGCTTCCGTAGTATTCGACACGCACAGGGTCTAGAACGCGTGCGCTTGCTTTGCCAGCGCGGATGTGTGCCAAGGTTTCATCCAAGAACATAATTGTCGCCTGCATACTCTCTTCTGCTTGGGCGAAATAGGGCTTAACGTCCATCATATTGTTGAGTCTTTTTTAAAAGTTATATTTTCACTAAAGTTCCAATTTTTTCACCTTCCATCACCTTCTTGAGGTTGCCCACAGTGTCCATGTCAAAGACGTAGATCGGCATTTTGTTTTCTTTGCAAAGCGTAGTGGCTGTCAGGTCCATGACGCGCAAGTTGCGTGTGTAGATTTCGTCATAACTGATTTCACTAAACTTCACAGCAGCAGGGTCTTTTTCAGGGTCTGCCGTGTAGATTCCATCCACGCGTGTACCTTTCAGCATTACGTCGGCTTCAATTTCGATGGCGCGTAGAGCCGATCCGGTATCCGTAGTGAAGTAAGGACATCCAGTTCCGGCAGAGAAGATGGCAATTTCTCCATTATTGAGTACTTCTAATGCGCGGTGTTTGCTGTAGAACTCGCCAATCGGTTCCATTCTGACAGCAGTGAGCACTCTTACTTTTGCTCCCACACTCTCGAGTGCAGAGCTCAAAGCGAGGCTGTTAATCACTGTTGCGAGCATGCCCATTTGGTCGCCTTTCACTCGGTCAAAACCTTTGGACGCTCCGCTCAATCCTCTGAAGATGTTGCCTCCTCCAATCACGATTCCCACTTGCACACCCATGTCGGCTATTTCCTTAATTTGACGTGCATAGTCGGCAAGGCGCTCTTCGTCGATTCCATACTGACGGTTTCCCATTAATGATTCACCGCTCAATTTCAATAATATACGTTTATATACTGCCATAATATTCGGAAGAATTTCAATAATCTTTTCGCAAAAGTAATCAAACCGAAGCAAAATAGCAAATCTGTGTGGCAAGATGAGGATAAACCCCCATTCAATGACAGATGTCGAGGGTGCAAACAAAACCTACGATTTTCTTGAAACAGAATAAACTAAATTCCTTATCTTTGCAGATGATAATCAAATAATACATTATGCAACAAACCAGACAACAAAAAATAGCAAGACTATTGCAGAAGGAATTAGGCGACATTTTTCTCGCTGTGGCTAAACAACATCAAGGTACGCTCATCTCAGTGTCAGAAGTGAGAGTGAGTCCTGACTTGAGCATAGCACATGCCTATCTGAGCATATTTCCCGATGCGAGAGCCCAAGAGATGCTCACGATAGTGGAAGACAACATCCGCACCATTCGTTTTGAGTTGGGAAACAGAGTGAGACATCAGTTGCGCATCATTCCGGAACTGCGTTTCCATCATGACAAGACCATCGACTATCTGGAGAACATTGACAATCTGCTCAATCAGTAAGTGTTAGTGGACAGGATGCGATGAAAACCCAATTCCGAATAGCATGGCGCTACCTGTTTAGCAAAAAAAGCCACAATGCCATCAACATTGTGGCCGGCATTTCTGCTGCCGGGGTGGGAGTGGCCACCATGGCATTGGTGTGTGTGCTTTCCGTTTTGAATGGTTTTAACCGACTGATAGAAGACATGTTTTCAGCCTTCGATCCCGACCTGAGAATCGAGTCGGTGGAGGGTAAGACGATACAACTTGATTCCATTGACGACATCACCCACTTGGCTTGCATTGACGTATTGGCACTCACCATTGAAGAAAATGCACTCGTAAGATTTTCCAACAAACAGCTTCCTGCCACGATCAAGGGAGTGGACACTTGCTTCAGTAGCCTCACAAACATCGACTCCATCATGTTTGACGGCACCTTTCAGACATTCGACGGAGCTTTTGAGCGTTGCGTGCCGGGAGTGGGATTAGCCGCCAAGATGGGGATTACGCCCTATTTCATCGACCCGGTCAGAATATACGCACCCCAAAAAGGTAAGCAAATCAATCTTGTGCGTCCAGACAGAAGTTTTAACGAAGCATCCACATTTATCAGCGGAGTGTTTGCCGTTCAGCAAGCCAAGTATGACGACAGTTATATGATGGTGTCTTTACAGCTTGCGCAAGAACTCTTTGGCTACGGTCCTCAAGAAGCATCAGCCATAGAGATAAAACTCACCCAAGACGCCTCAGCCAAAGAAGCAAAAAAACAAATCACAGAGTTAGTAGGGAAAGACTACAAAGTGCTTGACAGATATGAGCAACAAGCCGATTTTTTCCGCATTGTGAAGATAGAAAAGTGGATAACCTTCTTCTTGCTCAGTTTCATTTTGCTCATTGCGACATTCAACATCATCGGGTCGTTATCCATGCTTATCATTGAGAAAAAAGAAGACATCCGAATACTGCAAAGCCTTGGAGCCACGCCTTCATTCATTCACAGAGTGTTTCTCTTTGAAGGATGGATGATTTCAGCCATAGGTGCTCTATGCGGGCTGATGTTGGGCATCCTCATCTGTTGGGGTCAGCAAGAATACGGTTGGCTACGCATGGGCGCGGGGTATATCATCGATGCTTATCCGGTGCACCTGCAGTTGACCGACGTCCTGCTAATCCTTCTCACCGTGTGGACCTTGGGCTTCATTGCTGCATTTTTTCCTGCCCGCAAAGCAAAACAACAACCAAAAAAGCCATGAAACACACCTTATACCGCTATATCGCCCTCTCAGTCCTCATTTTGGGAATGATGGCTTGTTCGGGAAATCCCAACAAACCCCAAGCCAACAATGCCTTCACGATGGACACCCCCTTCATGCATGCTTATGCCATCCACTACGGGCCTTTTTATGAAGACATAGGCATCACCTCACAAGTCTTTGAAATGGAGTTTTACACCGACGGACTCACCGTTGATTCCGCAGGATATATACACGGAACAGGCTACCACCTCTACATCACCGACCTTTTTGCAACATCATCCGACTCTATACTCCCGCAAGCCACTTACACCATCGACTCCATTAACTATGGAAGCCCCCTCACCATTATGCCCGGAAAGCGCATAGGAGACTTCACCACCGGAGCACAGCTTACACAGGTGGGCAATGAATTTCTCAGCACCCATCTCATCACCGGCGGAGCGCTCCACCTGCAGTGGCAAGGCGACACAGTGCATATACAGCTCAACATGCACACATCCAACAACAGTAAAATAGAGTCAAGCTATACAGGGAAATTACCCACTTACTACATTGACTACACATCACAGACTGACAGCAAAGAAAAAAAAAATTAGGAAAAAGTGTGTGAGAAATGTGTTATAAAACAACTTTTCGGGTAAATATACACGATTAAACAAAAAATAAGAAAAATATCACTTGTTCATTTCGCAACAATCATTATCTTTGCCACTCGAAGTGTTGTGACTGCAAACACCCACAGAGAGAAAACTTATAATATCAACCTTATAATTAAAACGAATATGAAAAAGATGAAATTTTATTTGATGGCGCTCGTAGCAGTTGCTATGATGGCAGTCTCATGTGAACCAGAACCAACGCCAGGTGGTGGAGACGAAGAGCAAACTGCAACAGAAGTTACTGTGAAAGTAGACAACCTTATTTATTATCAAGGCTACGAAGGAGGTAACTTTGAACAATATGTTATTTTCTTCACTGACGAAGCAACTCAAAATGAGTACTATGCTGAACTTGTTTCATTTGGTAATGAAAAACAAGGTCCTACTAACGGAAAATACACCTTGGATGCTGATGCAACAACTCTTACTGGTGACCTCATGTTGGCATTCCAAAAAACTGTAAAAGCTGATGAATTAGACTTGGAAGCTCAAAAAGCAGAATTGGAAGTAAAATCTAACAAAATCATCGTTGAAGTTACTTACATTGACAATTCAAAAGAAACAATCACATTCGAAGGTGCTTTGCCTCAAGCACTTGACTTCCCAGGACAAAACGAACCTACTGAAGTTAATGACTTTGAATGGACTGCTAACGCAGCAGCTATTGACATTGACACATTTTTTATCGGTCAATTCACTTTGGTGTTGATGGACACTGTTAAAAATCAAGGTGCAATGATTGGTGGATTTGCTGGAGCAACTTGGGCTACCATGTTGAACGAAGGCGTTTCTATGGAAGAGTTTGTATTCCAACCGGGAAATTACCTTGGTATGACATTGATGGATTTCCAAGGCTATCTTGATCAAAACCAAGTTGCCAATATGATCATCACTACCAACTATACTGACTATATCCAATCTGGAGAAGATGGATATATTACTATGATTTTTGACGGTTTGACTCCAGAAGGCGACTTCGAAAAAGTTTATTGGTCAACACAATCATTATTGACATACTCTGGAACTGCTGACAATGCAACAATTAAGTTCGAAGCTGAAAGCTACCATGGAAGCTACTTCCAAATCAATTACACTGGCAAATGCCCACAAACACTCTATGACTCATCTAAAGCACAAGCTGCTCCAAGAAAACTTGCTCCAAGAGCAAAACAAGATTTGGGCGTGAGCTTGTTTGCAAAAAAAGGATTCAGAGATATCAAACCTGAATTTAAACTTGCTAACCTTGCTCGCTAATCAAAGCGAATATTGAGTTTAACATAACACAAAAAGGTGTATCCCGTCGGGATGCACCTTTTTTCTATTATTGCTGTCTGCTAAAACCTTAAGGGTGTATATGGCTTAATCTTAATCGCCGTGTAAATGCCCTTGAGGGAATTTTTGTTGTTGTAGGGCATGTGTCACAGGTGAGGTGGATAGACTAAGAGCACAAGTGGTCTGTGAGCTTTGCAGTCATCGTTTTTACCCTCTTTCTCACCACTGCAAATCTAATCAACTTCCTACAGCCGAAGCAGTGCTAAGCTCTCTAGCTTATTAGTAGGCTATTAGTAGGTTATTAGTAGGTTATTAGTAGGTTATTAGTAGGTTATTCAACAAGGATGAAGATAAGAGTCCTTATAACACAAAGAAAACAGAACAATCTACGATGAAACCTCTCCGCCACAGACGCATCATTGCAGAGTAGAGCAGCTCGCAGGATGAAAGCAGAAAGCCCTGTCGCCTACCAGCACCATGTATATGCCCCTTAGACTTTTATCCCGCGCCGATACTATCCAAACAAAAAGCCACCCGACAATGCGAGTGGCTTTTCAGTGTATCGTTTCAAATAGATTCCTACCAGATACTTACACGGTTTTCAGGAGCTAAATACATCGGACTCTCTTCAGTCACATGGAAAGCTTCATACCAAGCGTTGATGTGTGGTAAAGCACCATTCACACGCCAGCGACCCAATGAGTGAGGATCTGACTTAGTGCGCGACAATACTTCTTCATCACGGATATTTCCTGCCCAAACATCAGCATATGACAAGAAGAAACGTTGCTCAGGCGACAATCCCTCGATGGTGTCAAGAGGAGCATCCTTAGTAGCTTCTTTAAATGCTTGATAAGCGATTTGCAAACCACCATGGTCAGCAATGTTTTCACCCAAAGTGAAGCGTCCGTTAGCAAACACACCAGGAGCAACTTCAATCTTATTAAAGTAGTCCACCATCACTTGAGCGCGAGCGTCAAACTTCTCTTTGTCTTCAGCTGCCCACCAGTTGTTCAAGTTACCATCTTTGTCATACTGACAGCCTTGGTCATCAAAACCATGAGTCATCTCATGTCCAATCACCACGCCAATAGCACCATAGTTAAACGCATCATCAGCATTCATATCAAAGAACGGATATTGGAGAATACCGGCAGGGAAGCAAATCTCGTTGGTAGTAGGATTATAATAAGCGTTTACAGTTTGAGGAGTCATCAGCCATTTATCCTTATCAACAGCTTGACCTGCAAAAGAGAAACTATAAGCCATTTCAAAACGATTAGCGCGCATTCCATTAGCCAAATAGCTATCAGCAGCATTGATTTCCAAGTCGGTGTAATCACGCCATGTGTCAGGATAACCAATCTTTACGTGGAACGATTGAAGTTTTTCTTGTGCCTTAGCCTTAGTCTCATCGCTCATCCATTCAAGGTTGTTAATACGGTCGCTTAAGGACTTTTGAAGGTTGCTCACCAAATTAAGCATGCGTTCTTTTGCCTCAGCAGGGAAATACTTTTGTACATACATTTGACCTACGGCTTCACCCAAAGTGCTATTAACTACACCCACGGCACGTTTCCAACGAGGAGAAGGAGTAGGAGTGCCGCGCAAAGTAGTGCCATAGAAATTAAAGTGTTCAGCATAAATCTCATCACTGAGAGAAGAAGAAGCAGAATTAATAGCTTGCCATTTCAGCAGTGTCTTAATATCATCCATAGATTCTTCACCGACAATTTTACCCACTTCTTGCAAATGCTTAGTTTGGCTTACAGAGAGTTCATTCACAGAAACACCCAAAGTGCTGAAGAAAGTATTCCAATTGATTTCAGGAACCAACACTTGCAACTCATCAATAGTCATCTTGTTGTAGTTAGCATGAGGATTGCGGAGTTCGATATTGTTGTGAGCAGCAGAAGCAAGACGAGTCTCTAAGCGCAATACAGTTGCAGCAGCCTCAGCGGCAGTTTCTTCGTCATAACCCAGAAAACCAAACATCTTAGCAACGTGAGCAATATACTTATTGCGGATGTCAAGAGTGTTAGAGTCAGTGTCAAGATAATATTCCTTTTCACCCAAAGAATAACCGCCTTGATAAGTTTGAAGCATATTCATAGAACTATTCATGGCATCAGCATCCACAAAAACATGGAACAACAGGCCAACACCATCCATGTAAAGCTCAGGAATCAATGTGCTGAATGCAGCCTTATCACTCGCAGCATCAATCTTGCTTATCACAGGAAGTAGCGGATCTACGCCCTCATTGTTCAAACGCGCAGAGTCCATAGCCAGATTATAAAGGTCAGCTATCTTTTGACCAATGCTGCCTGACTCTTGTGTTTGAGTAGAGATTTCTTCAATGAGACCTTGAAGTTGTGTACGGCTGTCTTCAGCAAGCTTGTCAAAAGAGCCAAAACGAGCATACTCGGCAGTGAGAGGATTCAGAGTCATCCAGCCACCGCAAGCATATTGATAAAAATCATTTTGAGGAAGCACAGTGGTGTCTAAGTTGGCAAGAACCAAGCCACCGGCTTTACGGCAGTCCGGAGCAGATTGTTGTTTCGGACTGCAAGCACAAAAGGCAAGAGCCAATGCGCAAAAAGCAATGTGTTTTGTTTTCATTTAAGTGAATTTAAAAGGTTATTGTGTGCAATAAATAAAAGCCTAAAGGCAATACCTCGCAAAAGTAAGCAAAATAAGCAGAAACACAAAAGTGCAGAATGTTAAACTAATGAAATAATAGCGTGAATTCTACTCACAACAACAAAATAAACAAAGAAAACCTTACTAAACATAAAGAAACTCTTGCAAAATCACTTTTCTTATCTTATATTTGCGAGATAAGAGATGTTATATTCTAAAAAGCCAAAAGGGCTTGAACATAGAATCTTAGAAAGGAAAAACACACAATAACCGAATGACAATCTATGAAAGAGTTTAAAATAGAAACAAACGTACAATGTTTTAGCTACGACGAACTCTCTGAAACCTATCAAAACTTAGTCGATAAAGCAAAACAACAAACCAAAACAGCCTATGCACCCTATTCAAAGTTTCATGTAGGAGCGGCAGTGCTAATGGATAATGGAGAAATACTGTGTGGCTCAAACCAAGAAAATGCGGCTTACCCTTCAGGATTATGTGCAGAACGAACAACACTCTTCTATGCTAACGCACACTATCCGGACAGAAAAGTAGTGGCATTGGCAATAGCTGCAGCACAAAACGAAGCCTTTCTTGAAGAACCAATATCACCTTGCGGAGCATGCAGGCAGGTAATGTTGGAATACGAACAAAAAGCAAAACAACCCATAGATGTGTTGCTATATGGAACGAACAACATCTACCTGATAAAAGGAGTAAAACAACTACTACCCTTTTCTTTTGTAAGCGAAACGATGGGACTACACTTCTAATTGATACACCATGGAAAGAAAACAATTTCAAAAAGAATACCCCCTAAAAAACGTATCCAGAACAGCATTGTGGAGACTCATCTCAATGCCGGGGGGCTTAACCGAATGGTTTTGTGACAAAGTGACAGTGGACCACGACTTCTACACATTCACGTGGAACGGAAACCAACAAACAGCAAAACTCATCACCAAACATCAAGACGAAAGAATAAAATTTCAGTGGGAAGAAGACGAAGGAACAAAACACTTCTTTGAAATGAGCATTGCAAAATTAGAACTCACAGGAATGGTAGAACTCATCGTGAAAGATGTGGCAGACACGGATGACGTAGATGACTCCATCGTGTTGTGGGACTCTTTGATTGACCGTTTAAAACGGAAACTCGGACTAAATTAACACAGATAAGTAAAAGTTTTCGGGAAAACTATAGAAAACTATTTTTATATACGAACCAAAAAATGTACCTTTGTACGATTTTTGTAGGAATATGCCTAATAACGCAGTGCAAAAAGATAATTACGAATCCCAAGTGAGGGTGCTGATACAACAGTTCGCAGAATTGAAAAAACAAAATGCTGAACTGAAAAAACAAATCAACTGGAGGCAAGATGATTTGGACAGACTGCAAAAACAATTAGAGCAACTCCAACAAAAATACGATCGATTGTTGATGGCACATCAACTCATTTCTGAAGATAAAGAAGAAAGAGAGGTTGCCCGAAAGAAAATCGATAAAATGGTGCGCGAAATTGACAAATGCTTGAACTTGTTGCTCGAATAATATGGGAAAGAAGATATCCATAAATGTGAAAGTAGCAGAGAGGTCTATACCTCTAAGGGTGGACGTTGAGGATGAGTTCATTTATAGAAAAGCGGGTAAGCGCTTGGCGCTAATATATAGCCAATGGGTGAAAAATTACCCGGATAAATCTGAAGAGGAAATATGGATGTTGGTTGCATATGCCATAATGGTGGAAAATGCACAGCTTCATTTGAAACACACCGACTCAGAACTGGCAATGACCGTAAAGAAACTAAATGAAGAGATTCATCATATACTGAACACAACGGATGAATAACAATCTTCTAATCAATATGCGCACCAAAAGTGAGATAAACACTGACTTGGTGCGTTTTTTTATAACAACAAGAAGATAATTTAATTAATAACTACTAAGATAAAACATTATAATTATGGGAACATGGATTATTATACTGATAGCTCTAGGAGCTTTCATTATAGGCGTAGGTGGATGCTTTCTCGTGTTGCGATACGTGAGCAAGCAAACCTTGAAAGAGGCTGCTGCTGAAGCTGAAATTATCAAGAAGAACAAAATCATTGAAGCAAAAGAAAAATTCATTGCGCTAAAAGCTGAACATGATGCGCAAGTGCAACAAGCTAACAGCAAACTCCAACAACAAGAGTCCAGACTACAACAAAGAGAAAATCAACTCAATCAAAAGCAAGGTGAACTTCAAAGAGCACAAAACGAGTTGAATCAACAACGGGAAAATGTGGAAAACCAAATGACCGTTATTGAACACAGAAATAAAGAGTTGGACAAACTATGCAAACAAGCACAAGACCAATTGGAGGCTATTTCAGGACTCTCTGCTACTGAAGCAAAGGCACAACTCATCGAGAACTTGAAAGACGAAGCGAAAACAGATGCCATGTCTTATGTGAATGAGATTATGGAAGAAGCTAAAATGACAGCCAACAAGGAGGCTAAGAAAATCGTTGTGCAAACCATTCAGCGTGTAGCCACTGAAGCTGCTATCGAAAATTCTGTATCTGTATTCCACATTGAGTCTGACGAGATAAAAGGACGTGTT
Organism: Paludibacteraceae bacterium; assembly: GCA_017647145.1. Lineage (GTDB taxonomy): Bacteria > Bacteroidota > Bacteroidia > Bacteroidales > Paludibacteraceae > Gallipaludibacter. Next base: position 3,880 of record JAGCLD010000037.1, on the reverse strand, counting down.
ATTGGTAGAGAAGGACGCAACATTAGAGCATTAGAGGCAGCTACAGGAGTGGAAATCATTGTGGATGATACTCCCGAAGCTATTGTATTGTCTGCTTTTGACCCTGTGAGAAGAGAAATTGCACGCTTATCATTACACCAACTTGTGACAGATGGCAGAATACATCCTGCTCGTATTGAAGAGGTGGTGAATAAGGTGAAGAAACAAGTGGAAGAAGAAATCATAGAAACAGGTAAACGAACTACCATTGACTTGGGAATACATGGTTTGCATCCTGAACTCATTCGCATGGTGGGTAGAATGAAATATCGTTCTTCTTATGGACAAAACCTCTTGCAACATGCTCGAGAAACTGCTAACTTATGTGCCATCATGGCTTCTGAATTAGGACTCAATCCTAAAAAAGCCAAGAGAGCAGGACTTCTCCATGACATTGGTAAGGTGCCCGATGAAGAACCTGAATTGCCACACGCAATACTCGGTATGAAACTGGCTGAAAAGTATAAAGAAAAGCCGGATATCTGTAATGCGATTGGTGCACACCACGATGAGGTAGAAATGGAAACGCTATTGGCTCCTATCGTACAAGCTTGTGATGCTATTTCTGGAGCACGTCCGGGAGCACGTCGTGAAATTGTGGAGGCTTATCTCAAACGTTTGAACGACTTAGAAAATCTCGCACTCTCCTATCCGGGTGTAATAAAAACCTATGCTATCCAAGCCGGTCGTGAGTTGAGAGTTATTGTAGGTGCAGATAAGATAGATGATAAAGAAGCTGAATTGCTCTCATTTGATATTGCGAAGAAGATTCAAGACGAAATGACTTATCCCGGACAGGTTAAGATTACCGTTATTCGTGAGACTAGAGCAGTAAGCTACGCTAAATAAAAGAAATTATGCCGTGTGATAGCACGCGCATACGATAAGCATACGATAGGCATATAGTATGCATAAGGTATTAAGAAGGTTTATAACAAAAAAGAAGGTAAAAAATGAAAGTTGCTATTGTTGGCGCAAGTGGCGCAGTGGGACAAGAGTTCCTAAGAGTGCTTGAAGAGCGTAATTTCCCGCTTACAGAACTAAACTTGTTTGGTTCAAGTCGAAGCGCAGGAAGAAAGTATAGCTTTAAAGGCAAAGAACTTGAGGTTAAGGAATTGAAGCATGGTGATCTCTTTAAGGGAATTGACCTTGTGTTTACTTCAGCCGGAGCCTCAGTGTCTAAAGAATATGCTGATGATATTACCAAATATGGCGCTGTAATGATAGATAATTCCAGTGCATTCAGAATGGAAAATGATGTGCCTTTGGTGGTGCCTGAAGTGAATGCTGAAGATGCCTTGGTGCGTCCGAGAGGCATTATTGCAAATCCTAACTGTACCACCATTCAGATGGTAGTTGCATTGAAAGTGATTGAGAATATCTCTCATATTAAGCAGGTGCATGTATCTACTTACCAAGCTGCAAGTGGTGCCGGAGCAGCCGCTATGGATGAACTGAAAAAGCAATACGAACAGATTGCCGCAGGAGAACCGGTTACTGTAGAGAAATTTGCTTATCAGTTGGCCTACAATCTTATTCCTCAAGTGGATGTATTTACAGATAATGGGTATACCAAAGAGGAGATGAAGATGTATCATGAGACTCGCAAGATTATGCATTCAGATGTAAAAGTGAGTGCAATGTGTGTGCGTGTTCCTGCCCTTAGAGCACATTCTGAAAGTTTGTGGGTGGAGACAGAAAGTCCTATTAGCCTTGAACAACTTCAGGAAGCTTTTTCTTCGGCAGAAGGCATTGTGTATATGGATAAACCAGAAGAGAAAGTATATCCTATGCCACTTTTCCTCTCCGGTAAAGATGAAGTGTATGTTGGAAGGTTAAGAAAAGACCTTGCTAATGAGAATGGTATTACTTTCTGGTGTGTTGGTGATCAAATCAAAAAAGGCGCTGCCCTAAATGCAGTGCAGATTGCCGAGTATCTCATCAAGGTAAATAACATTGGTTAAACCATTAGTTCTTTAATTATAGATAAGAAAAAAGTCGCCAAATAGGCGACTTTTTTTGTTTAGGTCACAAGATGTGACTTGTGTTAAGGTTTATATGTCAGCTTATTTTTTGAAGTAGCGATTGAATAGGCCTTGAAATCCTTGTCCGTGGCGTGCTTCGTCTTTTGCCATTTCGTGTACAGTGTCGTGGATAGCATCCAAGTTGAGTTCTTTTGCGCGTTTAGCGATACGCATTTTATCAGCGCATGCCCCGCTTTCAGCCATCATACGTTTTTCTAAATTAGTGCGTGTATCCCATACAACATCTCCTAAAAGTTCAGCAAACTTAGCGCAGTGTTCAGCTTCTTCCCAAGCATAGCGTTTGAATGCTTCTGCAATTTCAGGATAACCTTCACGGTCAGCTTGACGGCTCATGGCAAGGTACATACCTACTTCTGTAGCTTCGCCCATGAAGTGAGCATTCAAGTCTTTTATCATTTCTTCATCACATCCTTTTGCTACTCCGATTACGTGTTCAGTTACGAAAGATAGACCTTCATCTTCTTTTAGTTCGTTGAACTTTTCACGAGGTTGTTTACATTGTGGGCATTTTTCAGGTGCTTCAGGTCCTTCGTGTACATAACCGCATACGCTGCAAATCCATTTCTTAGTCATAGTCGTAAAATTTTATAAGTTATCAATTAATTAGTTTTTATTTTTCTTTTTGTTTTTTACAAGTGTCACATTGTCCATAGTAGGAAATCTCCACTGCTTGTACTTCAGCTCCGCAGAGGGTGGGTATGTGAAGCATGTCTGTGTTATTTATTACCACATCCATAATTTTGCCACAATCCTTGCAGATGAAGTGCGCATGTGGAGCAGTGTCGCCATCATAGTGTACGTTCTTTTCATCCAAACGAAGACTGAGTGCCAACCCGGATTGCGAGAAGCTTCGCAGTGTGTTGTAGATTGTAGTCTTCGAAAGCGTTGGCATGGAAGGGCTCAATGCTTCGTATATTTCGTCCACTGTAGGATGAGTGAAATGAGTACGCAAGTATTCCAGAATTGCTATGCGTTGCAAGGAGGGTTTAAAACCTGCCTCTTGAAGTTGCGATACTATTTCTTGTGTTGCGTTCATATTTGTAATCATTACAACTTTGTTTCTGGTGCAAAGAAAGTATCTTTTTCTGAACTACGCAAGATTGTTAACATTATTTAACACAATAGTTTTTGATTTTTGTTTTTGTTTTGTTTTAAGTTGTTGTTAATCAGTGTGTAATGCTGTAGTATAGTGTTTGTTTTGGGTAAGGTGTGTGTTAGGACGCTCACAATGTGAGCTACAGGACGGCGGAGCCTACAGGACGTTCGTTTCACTCACTGTAGAAAGCTACGCTTGAGGATGTTTATTGTAGATACATAGACGGACCCCCTCCGCTCCATTTCGCTAAAGCTTCATTTCGCTCGGAACTCCGTCGTGTCGGGGACGACACTCCCCATTCCCGACCTTCAGTCGCCTACCCGTAGCCTTTCGCTCGGCCCGAATTGACATTTAGTCAATTCTACAAGTACCTCACTACGCCCCCTATAGGGCGACAGTGCGATTAGAACTTGAATGTGAGGGAGTTATATTATTTTATTATAAATAGTTCCTATAATTACCTCTTTATGCCTCTATAGGGCGACAGTGCTTTTTTTAGTTAGTTTTGGATGAGGAGAGTTGTTAAAAGGTGGTTATTGCACTGGTTGGAGTAAGGTGTTTCTTGGGGATTTTTTGTTTTTCAGTCATATATTGGGTTGCTAGATGGTATTTTTATCCTACGTATATCCTACGTATATCCTACGTGTATCCTACGTGTATCCTACGTGTATCCTACGTGTATCCTACGTGTATCCTACGT
>JAGCLD010000036.1 GCA_017647145.1 Paludibacteraceae bacterium | reverse complement strand
TATCCTACGTGTATCCTACGTGTATCCTACGTGTATCCTACGTGTATCCTACGTGTATCCTACGTGTATCCTACGTGTATCCTACGTGTCTGGTAGGTAAAAATTTACAAAGTTAGGGATTTTTGGGGATAGGACGGGTTTGTTATAGTACGCTCACGGAGTGAGGTGGGGGCACGGTGTGCGGATGTGTTTGCTGGCGCAAAGGGTGTGTGCCTGTGGCAGGGTGTGTCGCGGAGCGAGGTGGAGGGTTAAATGTTTGAGGTGTTTGATACATTTTAAGAAAATGATTTGCTTTTTTGATTGATATGATTTATTTTTGCATCGCTGACTCGCGCCGTGGGTGTCTGACATCATTGGCGGAGGGAGCAGACATATTGAAAAGGCGTTTATTGACGCTCCGTTCTGATGTTCAGAAATCTCGCAAATTTCAGAAATATCCTCGGAACAGTGCAACGGTAGATGTCCTACGGGATGTAGATTATCCCTCTGTGCTTATTTGGGTACGTCTTTCGTGTATATTTATATGCCCTACACGTACTTTAACTATGTGGCACAGAGAATGTTTATATTCGGCGTGGGCTTCGCGTTGTCGTTTTAGGATATTAGGCAATGCGAGAGCCTCTGAACGTGGAACGACAGCAGTCGGAATCCACGTTTTTTTTGTGCCTATATGTGAAGATAAAGAATATAAACAACTAATAATTAAGCCTATAAAAAAATTGTATGGAAAAAGTACTATTTCTCGCGATGGCAATGCTGGTAGCATGCTCCGCAAGTTTTGCGCAAGATGCAAAAATGAACAAAATTATATTAACCAATTAAAAACAACACAACAATGAAAAAACTATTTTCTTTATGTTTGATTTGTCTTTTGGCAATGTCAGCAATGGCACAGCGTGCTGCTGTCATGGAGTTTAAGGCAGGTGTGGGTATTTCGCAGGCGGATGTAGATGGTATATCAGGTATTTTTACTACTTATTTTCGTCCTGCAGGTTATACAATGATTGAGCGCATACAGATTGACCGTATTATTGATGAGCAAAAATTGCAACGCAGTACTTTGACGGAAAACCAAATGGTGCGTATTGGTGAATTATTGAATCTCTCAAAGATTGTTATTGGTGATGTGAATGTCGTTATGGGGCAATATAATGTAGATGTTCGTGTCATCAATGTGGAAAGTGGTACAATTGCAGCTACAGAAGGGGCAACTTTTGCAGGTAGTTCTTATCGTGAAGTAATGAAAAGTATCGCTCAAAAATTAGCAGGGCAAATTGCTATCAAAGCAGGTCCTGCAGTTAGTAGAACTCCTGTCCAAGAATCCGAGTATGTAGATTTAGGTTTGCCAAGTGGTGTTCTGTGGAAAAAATACAATGAAGGTGGAAGTGATGCTCATTACACATATAATGATGCAGTCCGTAGATTCGGCAATAAATTGCCTACAAAGGATGAATTTGAGGAATTAAGGACTAACTGTAGGTGGACGTGGACAGGTCGTGGTTATCGTGTTACAGGTCCTAATGGAAACTCTATAACCTTACCTGCTGCAGGCGATCGTGACTGCTATGGTAATATGTACTCTGTAGGCGAGAATGGTTACTATTGGTCCTCTACTCCCTACCAATATGATCAGGTATATTGTCTATACTTCTATTCTAATGGGGTTCATAAGGAGTACGACTCTAGCTGTCGTGGCTTTTCTGTTCGCTTAATCAAATCAAGTGATTTTTAGAAATATGTTGGTACATTATTATCAATCAATATAAGATTAACAATTGCTTAACTAAACAACACAACAATGAAAAAACTATTTTCTTTATGTTTGATTTGCTTTTTGGCAGTGTCAGCAATGGCACAGCGTGCTGCTGTCATGGAGTTTAAGGCAGGTGTGGGTATTTCGCAAGCCGATGTGGATGGCCTTTCGGGTATCTTTACTACTTATTTCCGCCCAGTTGGTTACACTATGGTTGAACGCGCACAAATTGATCGTATTATTGATGAACAACAAATACAACGCAATTCTTTGACAGAAAACCAAATGGTGCGTATTGGTGAGTTGTTGAATTTGTCAAAGATTGTTATTGGTGATGTGAATGTCGTTATGGGACAATATAATGTAGATGTTCGTGTCATCAATGTGGAAAGTGGTACAATTGCAGCTACAGAAGGGGCGACTTTTGCAGGTTCTTCCTATCGTGAAATAATGAAGAATCTCGCTCAGAAATTGGCTGGACAGGTAGCTATTGGGGCTGGTTCTATAGTTGGTGGAACTCCTGTTCAAGAATCCGAGTATGTAGATTTAGGTTTGCCAAGTGGTACATTGTGGAAATCTAAAAACGAGAAAAATTTGTATTATACATACGAAGAGGCAGTAAGTCAGTTCGGTGATAAATTGCCTAGTCGTGAGCAGTTTGCTGAATTACAAGCATACTGTACTTGGACATGGAATGGTAAGGGATTTGTGGTAAAAGGAGATAATGGCAACTCTATTATTCTTCAGGCTACGGGTAAAAATGGATCGTATGGCTGGTATTGGTCCGCCGATCAGTATAAAGATTACAACTGGTGTGGATATCAGCTCATGTTCTCTTCTGACCATATTGAGGTGGGATACATAGCCCTTAGAAGCATTAAGTGCTCTGTTCGTTTAGTCATGAATTAACAAAATTTCGCAAGGCGCGTATGCGCTCAGCGAAATTTGAGAGCATAAATCTTCTTGCTTTTGTTCGCGGCTTTGCCGTGACAAAAGCAAGTCGTTTTTTGGGGGGATAAGTGGTTGGTGTGGGTGTGGGGCGACAGTGCTTTTTAGTTACCACTTAAATATAAAATATATAAATAAATTCTATGTGTACCTCGCTACGCCCCTATAGGGTGATAGTGCGGTTAGAACTTGAATGTGAGGGGGGTTATAGCTTTTTATTTGGCATATTCTATAAATACTTTATTGGAGGTTTTTTAGAGTGAGGCTAGTGGACTAGTGACCTAGGGTTCTAATAGTTCTAGTGAAGATATCTTGGGATAGGAATCTCAAGAGCAGGACGGATGGTAGGGTGATTGGTGGGGTAATGTGGTTTTTTTAGTTGGTTTTGGGTTGTTGATATCTGAATGATTTTTGCCGAACAGCAACAAAATAGTAAAGAATGTTCAAAAGCATGGTTTAAAAGATGCTAAAAGCTTTGTCTATTGTTTATTATTGATTAACTTTGCCACGCCGTTAGTGGCGACATGAAAAAACACATTTGAATATTCACAATTTTTACTAACTAACATATTATTATGGCAGAACAAAAATTAAACTTATTGGCTGATTTCCCCGCCATTTCTACTCAAGAATGGAAGGACAAAATCATTGCCGACCTCAAAGGAGCTGACTTTGACAAAAAGCTCGTTTGGAAGACTTCAGAAGGCTTCAACGTGATGCCTTTCTATCGTCAAGAGGATTTGGAAAATATCCCTACTAAAGATGTAGCGCCAGCTCAATTCCCTTATGTGCGCTCTACTAAGTTGGACAACGAATGGTTGGTGCGTCAAGACATCGATGCATGCTGTGCTAAAGAAGCAAATGCAAAGGCATTGGATGTACTTAACAGAGGTGTGAATGCACTCGGCTTCAAATTGAACAAAGCAGAATTGAGTGCTGATTATGTAGCTCAATTGTTGGAAGGCATTTGCGCTGAATGTGTAGAATTGAACTTCTATGTTTGTGTTAGCAAGGTGAAAGAACTTATTACTTTGCTTGCAGACTACTTCAAAGCTAAAGCTTATGATTTGGCTAAATTGAATGGTTCTATCAACTGTGACCCTATCAACCGCATGTTGTTGAAAGGTAAAAACCTCTCAAAAGAACAGGTGGCTGAAATCGTGGCTGAAGTGGTGAAAGCAGCAGAAGTGTTGCCTAACTACCGAGTTGTGGCTGTAAACTCATTGAGTTTGAATAACGCAGGAGCTTATTGCACACAAGAGTTGGGTTATGCCTTGGCATGGGGTAGCCAATATGTCAACATGCTTGTAGAAGCTGGATTAGCTCCAGAAGAAGCTGCTAAACGCATTAAGTTTAATTTTGGTGTGGGTGGTAATTACTTCATGGAAATTGCTAAGTTCCGTGCTGCTCGTTGGTTGTGGGCAGAAATCTTGAAAGCTTACGGATGTGCAGAAGAAGTTGCAAAGATTGCAGTACACGCAGAAACTTCCGTATTTAACAAGACAATCTTTGATGCTCACGTAAACTTGTTGCGTACACAAACTGAAGCAATGAGTGCTGCATTAGGTGGAGTTGACTCATTGACCGTAAATCCATTTGATATTACCTATAAGAAAGCAGATGATTTCTCAGAAAGAATTGCACGTAATCAACAATTGCTTTTGGCAGAAGAATCACACTTTGGTAAAGTAGTTGACCCTGCTGCAGGATCTTATTATTTGGAAACACTCACTACAAAAGTGGCAGAACAAGCTTGGGCATTGTTCTTGGATGTAGAAGAAAAGGGTGGTTTCTTTGCAGAAGTTGCTAATGGTGCAGTTCAAGCAGTGATAGCAGAAACTTCAGCTAAGCGTCAAAAAGACGTTGCATCTCGCAAGGAAGTGTTGCTTGGTACTAACCAATTCCCTAACTTCACAGAAAATACTAACGGTAAGATTGAAGATAAAGCAGCAAAGGCATGTAAATGTGGTTGCACAGTAGAAACCGGTGTTCAAACTCTTCCAAGTGTTCGCGCAGCAGAACAATTTGAAGAATTAAGATTGGCAACAGAAGCATCTGCAAAACAACCTGTAGCCTTTATGTTGACCATGGGTAACTTGGCTATGCGTTTGGCACGTGCTCAATTCTCATGTAACTTCTTTGCTTGTGCAGGATATAAAGTGATAGACAATCTTGGCTTTGAAACAGTAGAAGCCGGAGTTAAAGCTGCTCAAGAAGCCGGTGCAGATATCATCGTGCTTTGCTCAAGCGATGATGAGTATGCAGAATTAGCTCCAGCGGCATTCAAGGCTATTGACGGCAAGCAAATCTTTGTTGTAGCAGGTGCTCCTGCTTGCATGGATGACCTCAAGGCTGTAGGAATTGAACACTTTATACATGTCAAAGTAAATGTATTGGAAACCTTGAAAGGATTTAACCAAGCATTATTAAAATAGTCTTTGTTTACAAAATCAATGAGAAACATGAAACCAAATTTTAAAGATATTGATATTAAAAAAGTTGCCGCTTCAAAAGTAGAGGGCAACAATGAAGCCAATTGGATTACACCGGAACAAATACCGGTGAAACCGATTTATGAAAAATCGGATTTAGAAGGCTTAGAACATTTGGAATATGCTGCAGGTTTACCTCCTTTCTTACGTGGACCATATAGTGGTATGTATCCAATGCGTCCTTGGACCATTCGTCAGTATGCAGGATTCTCTACAGCAGAAGAATCTAATGCATTTTATCGTCGTAACTTGGCATCCGGCCAAAAAGGTTTGTCTGTGGCCTTTGACTTGGCTACACACCGTGGATATGACGCAGACCATGAACGCGTAGTTGGTGACGTGGGTAAAGCCGGTGTGTCTATCTGCTCTGTAGAAGATATGAAAGTGTTGTTTGATGGTATTCCATTGAACAAGATGTCAGTTTCAATGACCATGAATGGTGCAGTGCTTCCTATTATGGCATTCTATATCAATGCCGGATTGGAACAAGGTGCTAAATTGGAAGAGATGGCAGGTACTATCCAAAACGATATTTTGAAAGAATTTATGGTGCGTAACACCTATATCTACCCACCGAAATTCTCTATGAAGATTATCGCAGATATCTTTGAATATACTTCTAAGAACATGCCAAAGTTCAACTCAATTTCTATTTCCGGTTACCACATGCAAGAAGCAGGTGCAACAGCAGATATCGAGTTGGCTTATACCTTAGCTGACGGTCTTGAATACTTACGTGCAGGTGTAAATGCCGGTATGGATATCGACTCATTTGCTCCACGTTTGTCATTCTTCTGGGCTATCGGTATGAACCACTTCATGGAAATTGCTAAGATGCGCGCAGGCCGTCTGTTGTGGGCTAAGATTGTGAAGAGCTTTGGTGCTAAGAATCCTAAGTCATTAGCATTGCGTACTCACTCTCAAACTTCAGGATGGTCATTGACAGAACAAGATCCATTTAACAACGTAGGACGTACATGTATTGAAGCAATGGGTGCAGCGTTAGGACATACTCAATCATTGCACACCAATGCATTGGACGAAGCAATTGCACTTCCTACAGACTTCTCTGCTCGTATTGCACGTAATACACAAATCTATATTCAAGAAGAAACCAAGGTTTGTAAAGAAATCGACCCATGGGCAGGTTCTTACTATGTAGAAGCACTTACCAACGAATTGGTAGAAAAAGCTTGGGCTCACATTCAAGAAATTGAAAAATTGGGTGGTATGGCTGCTGCTATTGAAACCGGTATTCCTAAAATGCGTATCGAAGAAGCTGCTGCTCGTACTCAAGCTCGCATTGACTCTGGTAAGCAAAAGATTATCGGTGTTAATGAGTATCGTCTTGACCATGAAGATCCAATCGATATTTTGGAAGTGGACAATACAGCAGTTCGTAAACAACAAATTGAACGCTTGCAACAATTGAAGGCTACACGTAATGAAGAAGAAGTGAAGAAAGCATTGGCAGCAATCACTGCTTGTGTAAAAGACTTCAATGAAGGTCGTAAGAGCGAAGACAACTTGTTAGACTTGGCAGTGAAAGCAGCCAGCGTAAGAGCAACATTGGGTGAGATCTCAGATGCTTGCGAAGCTATTGTAGGACGTTATAAAGCAACAATTAGAACTATTTCAGGCGTGTATAGAACAGAAACTAAAGCAAACGAAGACTTCCAAAAAGCATGTGAAATGACTGCTGAGTTTGCTAAGAAAGAAGGTCGTCAACCACGTATTATGATTGCCAAGATGGGTCAAGATGGTCATGACCGTGGTGCTAAAGTATGTGCTACAGGTTATGCAGACTGTGGTTTTGACGTTGACATGGGCCCACTCTTCCAAACTCCAGCCGAAGCAGCAAAACAAGCAGTAGAAAACGACGTACACGTATTAGGCGTTTCTTCTTTGGCTGCCGGTCATAAGACTTTGGTTCCTCAAGTTATTGAAGAGTTGAAGAAATTGGGTCGTGAAGATATCATCGTAATTGCCGGTGGTGTTATTCCAGCTCAAGACTATGACTTCTTGTATCAAGCCGGTGTGGCTGCAATCTTCGGACCAGGCTCACCAGTTGCTAAATCAGCAAGAACCATTATGGAATTCCTTTTGGACGAAGAATAATCATTGTATTGATTAGAATAGAATCAGGCGCAATCAAGAAAGGTTGCGCCTGATTTTTTTCAGTCATGTGTTATCGTTTGAACCAATGTAGCATTAGTTGTACTGTCTTTATTCCTAAGCGGAAGAAACTAAATAGTCCTAAACGTTGTTTGCTCAATATGTGGTTAATGTTTTGTTGCCATGTAGTGAGTTGTGCATATTGGCTTTTTATGGCATTCCAGTCCATTATGAGTTGTTCTTCTTGGCTTTTTAAGTCTCTTCTCAACTCATTTTTACGCACATAGATATCGTTGAGTGTTCTTATTTGCAGGAAGTCGTTCTTATTCATTGGTTCCTTCTTCGTTGTTTTCTTTGAATAGAATCTTGCTTAATTGGCGTATGAGTGGCGTTAGAAATAGTTGTTCTCGGCAAGTATAGCAGATGAGCAGTGCTATCAGGAATGTGCTTCCTACAATGCAGAATGCGATTATCTCACTGTTCAGTAGTGTTCCGAGCCAATTAACCAGGGCAAATGAGAAGTATATACACGCAGTGAGTGTGAGTGTTATACCACAGAAAAGAAGTAGTATTAGGGCTATGATTTGCCCCATTTTCTCCAAGAGTTCCAATCGGAGCAAATCATAGCGTGTGCGTAGATACTGTTGCCCGTGTCTGATTAATTCTTTATGGTCAGTAAAGGAGTACATAATTTACTTTTCTTCAGACAAGACTTCATTAACAGCTGTATCTAATTCTGACTCTGTAAAAGCATGTTTGAGTTTGCTTTTCACTTTTTCGACAAATAGATCAAAGGACTCTTTGTCCACGCATAGTCCTTTATCTTTCAGTTTTTGTGTGATTTTTTGTCGGGTATTCACTCCAGAGTCAGGTGCAAACAATATACCCGCTGCAATACCGGCCACTATTCCGCCAGCAAAGGCAAAAAGATGTGTTAGTTTCATAATAAAAGGTGTTATATAGGTTAATAATGTAAGTTTAGCTATATAACACCTTTTGTTGTGTATTTGTTGATTATTTAGTGTGCGTTTTTATTGACCAGTGCATTAAATGCTTTTGGTATTGGGCTTTCGAATCTTACTTTTTTGCGTGTGACAGGGTGTATGAATTCCAATAGTCGTGCGTGTAGTCCGATACGTTTGATGCTTGAGAGTCCTTTTCCGTATTTTTTATCACCTACTACGGGATGTCCTATTTCTGCCATGTGTACGCGTATTTGGTTTTTCCTTCCTGTTTCTAATTGTACATCCAATAGGCTGTATGCTCCATTTGTTTTTGTGACTTTGTAGTGGGTAACTGCTTTTTGTCCACCATTGTCAGTAGGCGATGAGTGTACTCTCAGTGATTTTTCGTTTTCTGTGAGCCAACTTGTGATGGAGTTTTCAGCAGGTTGTGGGCATCCTTCAACTAAAGCGCAGTATAGGCGTAGTGTGACTACTTGGTGCCAGTTTTCTTGAAGCGCTTGCTGAATGTTTTTCACTTTAGCAAACATCAAGACACCCGATGTTTCTCTGTCGAGTCGGTGTACGGTGTATAATTCAGCTCTTGGATTTGCTTTTTTCAGATGGCTTTTCAATATGGAATATGCCGTGGTTTCTTGTGATTCACGGTGTGTAGCCATAGTGAGCAGTCCTTCTTTTTTGTCAACGATTATGATGTAGTCGTCTTCGTATATGAGTCTTAATTTGGGGTGTTGTAGTTCTTGTTGTGCCACTCCACTTTGTATGCGTACAGTGTCCCCTGCTTTGAGTGAGTAGTTGTATTGTGTTTCGATGTGTTCGTTGACATACACTTGACGTCTGCTGAGCATGAGTTTAACCGATGTTCGGCTCATTCCTCCCATTTTGTCTAGTAGGAATTGCATTAGTTCAGCCTCTGCTGTAGCACGTAGTGTAGTGCTTTTGCTTCGATTCGGATAATTTTTCATATTTGTTCAATTATTTTTTGTGCTGCGTTAATACCGTCCATGGCCGAGGATGTGATACCACCAGCATATCCTGCCCCTTCTCCGCACGGGTATAGTCCTTTGATTTCTATGTGTTCAAATGTATCGTTATTTCTTGGTATTCTTACCGGTGATGATGATCGGGATTCCACGCCTACTATTATGGCTTCATTGGTTAGGTATCCTTTCATTTTTCGGTCGAATTGTCTGAAGGCATCTTGCAGTCTTTTTCCGATGTGTGTGGGTAGCCATTCGTGTAGGGGAGATGATATGAGTCCCGGTAGGTAAGAACACGAAGGCAGTGTTTTGGATGTACGTCCTTGTACGAAGTCCAAGAGTCTTTGTGCCGGAGCTACAACATTGTTTCCTTTATTTTGTTTCAGGCATAATTGTTCGACGTATTCTTGGTAGTATAGTCCTGCTAATGTGCCATATTGTGTGAATTCGGCAGGTATGTCTTCCGGTCTTATTTCTACTACTATTCCCGAATTAGCATAGGGTGAGTTTCTGTGCGAAGCTGACATTCCATTAACCACGAGTCCTTGTTTGTCGCTTCCGGCAGGGACGATGTGTCCTCCCGGGCACATGCAGAAAGAGTACACTCCACGTTCGGAAGATTGGCATACCAGGTTATAGCTTGCAGCCGGTAGGTATGCGTTTCTTTTCTTGCTGTGGTATTGTATTTGGTCAATGAGCAATTGGGGGTGTTCGATGCGTACTCCCATTGCAAATCCTTTCGTTTCCAGCAGTACACCTTGTTTGTGTAGTGTTTTGTATGTGTCGTGTGCGGAGTGTCCTATAGCCAAGATGAGGTGTTGTGCTTTGAATGTTTTATTGTCTTGGCATATACATCCTTTGATTTGTTTGTCTTCGACGATTAGTTGCGTTAGTTGTGTATCGAAGTGTATTTCTCCTCCGTATTGCAGGATTGTTTCCCGCATGTGACGTATTATTGCGGGCAATCTGTCGGATCCGATGTGTGGATGAGCTTCATAGAGTATGTTATCGTTGGCTCCATGGTGATGGAATATTTCAAATACTCTCTGAATGTTTCCTCTTTTTTTAGATCGTGAGAAGAGTTTTCCGTCAGAGAATGTACCAGCTCCACCTTCTCCAAAGCAGTAGTTGGAGTTTTCGTTCATTCCTTCATTGCGATTGATTTTTGCAATGTCTTTTTTTCTGTTGCTGACGTCTTTTCCTCTTTCGATAATGATAGGTTTAAGTCCGTTTTCGATTAGGTGTAGTGCAGCAAAAAGTCCAGCAGGTCCTGCACCTACTATAATGACGGGAGTTGCATTTTGAACGTTTTGATATTGAGGTGGGGTGTAGTTGCTTTTTGGTGCTTTACCTCCGATGTATGCTTTGATAGTTAGGTTGACTTTCGGCTTTGCGCTTCTTGCATCGATGGATTTGTGTGTTATCCTTAGTTCGGATATGTGTGTGAAAGGCAGTTGCAATGTGTTTGCAACTGCCTTTTTTAGTTCTAATTCTTGTCCAGCCACTTCCGGTGAAAGGACTAATTTTAGTTCTTTTTCTTGTGTCAAAGCTTTCAAGTCAAAAGTTCATTGTATTTTATTGTTTGATAGCTTCCATGATTTTAGCTTCGAGTTCGTCAGCTAGTTCAGGGTTTTCAGCGAGCAGTTTTTTAACAGCTTCTTTTCCTTGTCCGAGTTTGGTTGACTCGTAACTGAACCATGAACCACTTTTCTTTATTATGTCACATTCGACTCCAAGGTCAATGATTTCTCCAATACGTGAGATACCTTCTCCGAACATGATGTCAAATTCGGCTTTTTTAAATGGAGGAGCTACTTTATTTTTTACGACCTTAACTCTTGTTTGGCTACCGAGTATTTCTTCTCCATCTTTAACCGTTCCGGCTTTGCGTATGTCCAATCTTACAGATGCATAGAATTTGAGTGCGTTTCCACCTGTTGTTGTTTCCGGATTTCCGAACATGACTCCGATTTTCTCGCGTAGTTGGTTGATGAATATACAGGTGGTGTTTGTTTTGTTGATTGTAGCAGTAAGTTTTCTCAAAGCTTGTGACATGAGTCTTGCTTGTAGTCCGACTTTGTTTTCTCCCATATCTCCTTCGAGTTCGGCTTTAGGAGTGAGTGCAGCCACAGAGTCAATGACTACGATGTCCACAGCAGAAGAACGGATGAGTTGGTCGGCGATTTCGAGTGCTTGTTCACCGCTGTCAGGTTGTGAGATGAGGAGTTCATTAATGTTTACTCCTAATTTTTCGGCATAGAATCTGTCGAAAGCATGTTCGGCATCAATGATAGCTGCAATTCCTCCGTTTTTTTGTGCTTCAGCGATGGCGTGTATAGCCAATGTAGTTTTTCCTGAAGATTCCGGTCCGTAGATTTCTACGATTCTTCCGCGAGGGTATCCACCTACTCCGAGTGCGAGGTTAAGCCCGATTGATCCTGTGGGTATAACGGGGATGTCTTCTATTTTGTTATCACCTAGTTTCATGATAGTGCCTTTTCCATGGTCTTTATCGATTTTTTCCATGGCTAGGCGGAGTGCTTTCAACTTCTCTTCAGAAGGTTTTTTTATTTCGTTGTTAACTGCCATATTTGTATGTGTTTTATATGTGTCACAAAGATAGTATAAAGGTGTAAAAGTCGCAAGTTTTGTTTGTGATTATTTTGCTGTTTTAGGGTGTTGCAGGAGTGTCATGGTGTGCATTGTTGTTGTAGCGTTAGGTTCACTGCAGGATGGCTTTCAGGAAGGTTGATGTTACAGTTTAGATGTGGTTTTGTGTTGGTGTGGCATGCTGTGTTCTTATTGTTGGAGTGTAATTCTCTATAGATTGCTTGCATCCGGCGTTATTTAAAGTGGTCTTGATGTTTTCGTGATTCTTTATGGATTGTTTGTTTTTCTTATTTTTATCCTACGTGTATCCTACGTGTATCCTACGTGTATCCTACGTGTATCCTACGTGTATCCTACGTGTATCCTACGTGTATCCTACGTGTATC
>JAGCLD010000035.1 GCA_017647145.1 Paludibacteraceae bacterium | reverse complement strand
GGCGACCGGAGGTCGGGAATGGGCAGAATCAAGCTTGCTTGAATTATGCCGAGCGTGAGAAATTTATTCAAAATTGCGAGTAAGCATTGTAGGGACACGGCGTGCCGTGTCCGTATTTATGCCGAACGGGAGCAATTTATATAAACGGCGTGCCGTGTCCGCTTAAATCTACCTCATTCCCCTTCCTCCGGCACCCATCCTCTGCCCCGCAGACACACACGAAGAGCATACCCACAAAACAGATAGGAACTAGATAGGAACTAGATAGGAACTAGATAGGAAGAAGATACAAAACAGATAGGAAAATGCTCCTACAAATTTGGCTTTTCGCTCGCCTTGCACTATCTTTGGATAAGATAGGCTTCACCTCAGCAGAAAAAATAAAATGGATTTTATTTTAAATAATCAAGGCTGCGGCTCAGCATAAAATCAAGTAAACTTGCTTTTCTGCATTCTCCTTGCACTTATTTTGTTCTGCTTTCGGTTTGTATTATCTTTAAATAAGATAGGCTGCGGCTTGGAAATACAAAATTAAGCAAGCTTATTTTGCTATTTTACTCGCCTTGCACTATCTTTGTAAAAGATTGTAAAAATAGCTTGAGAGAGGGGATTCATGGTATGCTGAAATATCAAATACCTACTTGGATGCAAAAGTGCTACAAAGGAGTTACTTGGAGAAAAAACACTAACCGGAAAGTGATTTACCTTACCTTTGATGACGGATGTGTTCCGGAAGTGACGCCACAAGTGCTCACGATTCTAAGAGACAAAGGGGTTAAAGCCACTTTTTTTTGCGTAGGCGACAATGTGCGTAAATATCCCGAACTGTTTGAACAAATAAAAGCAGAGGGACACAGAGTGGGAAATCACACCCACAACCACTTAAAAGGAATCAACACACCCCTGAAGATGTATTTGGATAATGTGGCTGAAGCCAACCAACTCATAGGAAGCACGCTATTCAGACCCCCCTACGGGAAAATGACGTTTCAACAAAAACGCAAACTACAACGGGAGTATGAAATCGTAATGTGGGACATATTGACCAACGACTTTGATGCCGCAACAAGCACTACGGAACTTATACAGCAAACAAAACGACACACAAGAAATGGATCGGTGATAGTATTTCACGACTCTCTCAAAGCAGCGGAACGCATGTTACACACACTACCCACACTGATTGACTGGTGGGAAGAACAAGGGTATGCATTTGAAACTTTGTAAACAATGAAAGAGGATTTTCTATATTACATCTGGGAACAGAAAATGTTTGTTTCTCTACCACAAACCACCACGGATGGAACACGCATCGAGGTGATTGACGTGGGCAAGAGAAATAGAATTTCCGGGCCTGACTTCTTCAATGCCAAAGTGCGCATCGGAGACACCGTGTGGGTGGGTAATGTAGAAATGCACTGCAAGGCTTCCGACTGGTATAAACACGAACACCACAATGATCCTGCCTATGAAAACGTGATACTACACGTAGTGGTGGAAAACGACACCAACGTAACCCGCCCTAATGGTGAACCTCTCACACAAATGATACTCAAATGGCCGGAATGGCTGACTGACAACTACAAAGAACTCAACCAAGCCAAACCTCCTATTCACTGCCAAAAAAAGGTAGGACTCATACCGGAAATCTTTATCACCGACTGGAAAAATAGACTGGTCATTGAACGATGGCATCACAAATATGACAACATCGAACAAATGCTTCAGCAAAATGCCAATAACTGGGAAGAAACATTCTACTGGATAATGGCACGTAACTTCGGCTTTCACACCAACAGTCTGCCTTTTGAATGGACAGCACGCTCACTCCCGCTCATCTACATAGCCAAACACAAAAACAACCTGACACAGATAGAGGCCATGTTATTTGGACAAGCGGGCCTATTACCGGAAGTAGCCACAGATGAGTACACAGAAATACTCATCAGAGAATACTCCTTCCTGAAAAACAAGTTTTCCCTCACCCCAATCAAACAAGGTGTGTGGAAAAAAGGAGGAGTCAGGCCTTCTAATTCGCCCTATGTACGCATTGCTCAGTTTGCGGTTCTACTCCATCAGTCAAGTAAGTTGTTTTCTAAAATACTGGAGATAGAGCAAATTGATGACTTCTATAAACTATTCGAAGTACAACCTTCCGACTATTGGAAGAAACACACGCAATTTGGCATAGAAGGTAAAGAACGAGCAAAAACACTGGGGAAGACTTCCATCGACACCATCTTAATAAACACAGTGTTCCCCACTCTCTTTGTATATGGCAGAAGCAGAGAAGACGAAAACATAACGGAAAAAGCATTAAATTTTCTACAAAAACTACCGGCAGAAAACAACACCATTATACATCAATGGACACAAGCCGGAATAAAATGTCAAAACGCTTTTGACACACAAGCACTATTACAGTTGTGGCATTGTTATTGCAACGACAAAAACTGCTTGAGATGTAGAATTGGACACCAACTACTCACACGCAAACAAAAGAAAGATGAATAAGAACAAATGGCATAAGGTTTTTCGCATCATAGCCTTGATTGTAATCGCATGGACAGTACGCTCATGTGCCAACAGAGGACAAGGACCACAAGGGGGACCGAAAGACATCACACCACCCACAGTAGTCAAAGAAACGCCGGAAAATGGCGCACTCAATTATAAGTCAAAACAAATCGAAGTAGAGTTTGATGAGTTGGTACTGACCGAAAAGGTGATGGACAATGTGGTCATTTCACCACCACAACTCAAGTTACCCGACATAAAGACACGAGGGAAAAAACTCTTGGTAGTGTTTAACGAAGACTTAAAAGATAGTACTACTTACACCATACAATTTGGAGATGCCATTGTAGATAACAACGAGAAAAACCCACTTAAAGGCTATACTTTTGCCTTCTCTACAGGAGATGTGATTGACTCATTGGAAATATCAGGCTACGTATTAGACGCAGAAAACCTCAATCCTCTATTGGGAACTTTTGTTGGGATTCACCCTGCTGGTGATTCACTATTCACAAAACAACCCTTCCTGAGAGCAGCAAAAACAGACTCTGCCGGTGGATTTACCATCAAGAACATTCGAAAAGGAAGTTACGCTCTCTATGCGCTGAGCGACAACAGCCGTGACTATATTTACCAACAGGGAGAAGGAATGGCATTTGCTGACTCACTGATAACACCGAGCGTGCATAACGAATGGAAAAACGATACATTGTGGACAGACACAATGAGCATCGACACGATTAAACATATACTGAATCCTATCTACGCGCCTAAAGATGTAGTCTTATTCCATTTCAAAGGAAATAAAGTTCATAGACAATTCACCAAGTATGAGCGCAAAGAGCAACACTACTTCCGGATGTACTTCACCTCACCATCTGACAGTACACCTATTATCAAGCCTCTCAAACATGACTGGACAGCAGCAATGATGCTACAAACTAATCCAACGAATGACACAATCACCTGTTGGCTCACCGACTCATTGGTAATAGGAATGGACTCACTGGAGTTCTTGCTCACATATCAGAAAACAGACTCTGTGTACAACTTGTATAATCAGACCGACACAATGCAAGTGGTGTACAGAAAACCACGTAACAACAAGCAAACCTCCACAGAAACACAACCAACACACTTAAAACTAACACACAATGCTACCGGGACCTTTGAAATATATGACGACTTGAAGATTTATGCCCCCAGTCCTATTAGCCGGATAGTGGATAGCATGATGCACTTCTACGTAATGAAAGACACTGTGCCTGTACCACTCACCATGGAATTTAAAGCACACGACAGTTCGAATATGACCTTTGGTTTCTCTTACAACTGGACCCCGGGCACAGACTATCGCTTAGACATAGACTCTGCTGCATGGACTGACATCTATGGCATACAGACCAAAGCAACCTCCCTGAAGTGGAAAACAAGACCATTGGAAGACTATGCTAACATGACAATAAAGATAACACCTTTTGACTCTTTAGCTGTACTACAACTACTCTCGCCAAAAGATGAAGTAGTAAAACAAAGCCCAGCATTACCCGAGGGCACTAAGTTTGAAAACATACGACCCGGTGATTATTATATACGCTTGTTTATTGACACTAACCAAGACCAACAATGGACCAGCGGTGACTATGAACTAAAGAGACAACCTGAAAAGGTAATATATTCTCCCAAGAAAATGACTCTGAGGGCTAACTGGGACTTTGAAGAAGAGTGGAACACAGAGGAGTATCCCGTCTTAGAACAAAAGCCCAAAGAACTGCAACAAGCCAAAGGAGGAAGAAAGAGATAAGAAGAATGCAACAAACAAGGAATAAAGCTGAGAACAACATGAATGGGAAAAACATATTAAACTTCTTGCGCCAGCTCACAATCAACAACAACCGAGAATGGTTTGCCGAAAATAAAGGATGGTATAATGATGTGAAAACGGAATTTGAGCACATGGGGGAGGCACTGATTGGACGTATAGCGGAGTTTGACCAGGATATACGATACATGCAAGCAAAAGACTGTATTTTTCGCATATATCGTGACACTCGCTTTTCTTTAGATAAGACTCCCTACAAGGACCACATGGGAATATTCATAGCGGCCAATGGAGGAAGAAAAAGCTACAGAGGAGGATACTACTTTCATCTGCAACCTGACGGAAAGTCTATGTTGGCCGGTGGAGTGTGGTGTCCTACCCCGGAACTACTCAAAGAACTCCGAAAGAGTGTGTATGACAATATAGATGAGTTACTGGACATCATACAACAACCCACATTTAAGGCATACTACCCTACCTTCTGGGATACTGAGAAACTCAAAACTGTACCCAGAGGATTTCCCAAGGACTTTGAACATGCCGACTTGCTCAAATTAAAACACTACATGGTGGAACATTACCTCACAGACCAAGAAGTGGAAGAAGAAAACATTATAGACAAGGCTATAGAAGGGTTTAGAATCATGCAACCTTTGAATGCTTTTCTTAACTATACAGTGGACGAAGTAATACCCTATAATCATAGGGGCGAAAATAAATAACAACTTATAAATAAACAAAAGATGATTTTAGACAAACTTACCAATGCAACGCTCTATGAGCAAGTAAATCCACGATTTGCAGCTGCCTTTAAATTCTTAAAAGAAAACGATCTTCTAAACATGCCGGCAGGGAAAGTACATTTGGAAGGTGACGACTTATTTGTGAATATCCTCGACTTCCAAGGCAAAGAAGAAAAAGATGCTAAGATGGAGACACACAATGACTATATTGACATTCAAATCCCTATCAACGGCACGGAAACAATGGGATGGACTGCGACTACAGACTTGAAAGAAGTAACCCACCCATACAATCCTGAAAAAGACGTTACTTTCTTCGCTGACAAAGCAGTGAACATGCTCACTGTTGAAGCTGGGACTATGGCTATCTTCTTCCCTGAAGATGGACACCAACCCGGTATTGCCCCCGGACAATCCTATCGTAAAATCATTGTTAAAGTAAGAGTTTAACAATGGCACTCCTGCTGAGTGCCCACATAGACAAATCAAACATTTTATAAACATATGAAAACATTACCTCTCATCAAGTCTGACCCTTGGCTCAAGCCTTATAAAGAAGCCATCAAAGGACGTTATCAATTTGCTTATGACACTGAAAAGAAACTAATTGGTTCGGGCACCTTGAGCGACTTTGCATGTGGACATCTGTATTTCGGACTCCATAAAACAGAAGATGGCTGGTGCTTCCGTGAATGGGCCCCTAATGCCAGTGCCATTTATTTAATCGGTGACTTCAATCAATGGACAAAGAAAGCTGAATTTGCACTTTCTAATATAGGCAATGGAGTGTGGGAAATCCGACTACCGGAAAACGTTCTTCAACACCAACAGCTGTATAAGATGTTGGTGGAATGGAAAGGAGGTTCAGGTGAGAGGATTCCTGCGTGGGCTACCAGAGTAGTGCAAGATGAGCGGACGAAAATATTCTCTGCTCAGGTGTGGTGTCCGCAAAAACAATATGTGTTCAAGAAGAAGCGCTTCAAGCCTACGAAAGAGCCTTTGCTCATCTACGAGGCTCATATCGGAATGTCAAGCAGTGAAGAGAAGGTGGCTACTTATGAAGAGTTTAGACTCAAGGTGCTGCCACGCATAAAAAAAGGTGGTTATAACTGCATACAGTTGATGGCCATCCAAGAGCATCCATACTATGGTTCATTTGGCTATCATGTTTCTAACTTCTTTGCTCCTTCTTCTCGTTTTGGTACGCCGGAAGAGTTGAAACATTTGATTGACGAAGCCCATAAGATGGGTATTGCGGTCATCATGGACTTGGTACATTCTCATGCTGTGAAGAATGAGTTAGAGGGTATCGGCTTGTTGGATGGAAGTCCTTATCAGTATTTCCACGATGGTGCTCACAGACTTCATCCGGCCTGGGATTCTTTGTGCTTTGACTACGGCAAGCATGAGGTGCTACACTTTTTGCTTTCTAACTGTAAATATTGGTTAGAGGAGTTCCGTTTTGATGGTTTCCGTTTTGACGGGGTGACCAGTATGCTTTATAGAAGTCATGGTTTGGGTGAGAACTTTAACGGATATGGTGATTATTATAATCTCAATCAAGATGGCGAAGCTATCTGCTATCTTACGTTAGCCAACAAATTGATTCATCAGGTGAATCGGAATGCTATCACTATTGCTGAGGAGATGAGTGGTATGCCCGGGTTGGCCTATCCTGTAAACAAAGGCGGTATGGGATTTGACTATCGCTTGGCGATGGGGATACCTGATTTCTGGATTAAAATGATTAAAGAGGTAAAGGATGAGGATTGGCATCCCGGCCATATTCTATGGGAACTGACCAACAGACGTGCCGACGAGAAAACTATTTCCTATGCGGAGAGTCATGACCAGGCTTTGGTGGGCGACAAGACCATTATTTTCCGCCTGATAGATGCGGATATGTATTGGCACATGCAGCATGGCCATACAACATACATGGTGGACCGTGGGATTGCACTCCATAAGATGATACGACTCATCACCCTATCTACTATCAACGGTGGTTATCTTAACTTTATGGGGAATGAGTTTGGTCATCCTGAGTGGATTGATTTCCCGCGAGAGGGTAATGGCTGGTCACACAAATATGCTCGCAGACAATGGGAATTGGTGGACAATCCGGATCTTTCTTATTATGAATTGGGGAAATTTGATGAAGCCATGGTGCACATGGTGAGCGATGTTCCTAACTTTAATAAGTTGCCAATTATCACGTTGTGGGATAAGGAAGGTGATCAAGTGATAGCATACCAGCGAGGTGACCTTGTATTTGTATTCAATTTTAATGGTCAGCAATCATTCCCTGGCTATGGTATATTAGCTGAGCCCGGCTCGTATGAGGTGTTGCTTAATACTGATGACAAGCAGTTTGCGGGTTTTGGTTTAGCTGATGATTCTATCACTCACTTTACGCATCATGATGCTCTTTATGCTGAAGCAAACAAGGAATGGTTGAAATTGTATCTTCCTGCCCGCTCGGCTGTGGTGCTCCGTAAGAAGGCATAGACCTAAGGGTCATCCACGATAAGTATAGTACACAGAGAAGTCTCAATCGCATAAACCTTGCGGTTGAGATTTCTTTTTTGAGATTCAAGTTTCCTTATCAAGAGATAGGTCAGGGATGAGGTAAATGTTTTGTCTAAGATTCTTCTCTTCCCAGTGTTTTAATAATGAGCCCTATCCTTATCCTTGCTGAATAACCTACTAATAGCCTACTAATAACCTACTAAAGGTAGCAGTGATAAAGAGGAGACAATCAAGTGAGGATGGAACAGATGGGCTTATGGCTGTACGGGCATTGGGATGGCATTCAGGCGGTGTAGTAAGGAGTCGCGCACAATCGTAAATGCTTGTTTGTTTTCTTCGCTAATGGGTTGTTTGGGTTGTGATTTGATAGTAAGCGGATTAACCGGCCGGCCATTTTCATACACACGGAAGTCAAGATGAGGTCCTGATGAGAGTCCTGTGGAGCCGACATAGCCAATCACTTGTTTTTGATCTACATAGTCTCCCACATTCAGTCCTTTAGCAAATTTAGAGAGGTGCATATATGTGGTGGTATAGGTTGAGTTATGGCGGATTTTTACATAATTTCCACCACCTCCTGCCTGGTATGCTTTGGCAATCACTTTTCCACTACCAATGGCATATACCGGTGTTCCCACAGGGGCGGCATAATCCACTCCATGATGTGCTCTGTAGCGTTTTAAGACCGGATGAAAACGATTGTTGCTGAAGCGTGAAGATATGCGATAAAAGTCTAAGGGTGCTTTTAGGAATGCGCCTTCCAGGCTGTTGCCGTCGGCATTATAGTATAGTTCCTCCTCGTCTTGCACAAAGGGTATTGCATAAAACACTGTGTCGTTTGCCTTAAAAGATGCTGCCAACACTTTATAGTTGCTCAGAGGCTGATTATCCACAAACTCTTGCGCATAGATTAATCGATATTCATCCCCTTGTTGGATACCAAAGAAGTCGATAGACCATCCAAAAATATGTGATAACATTACTGCCAATACCGGCGAAGTTCCATTCTGCTCCATTGTTTCCCATAGCGATGAGTGGATGATTCCGGCACCCATGCCTTCTCTCCATTCGCAGGGGTTATTTCCCTTGAAAGGAATATAATTGTTTTGCAGGTCAAAGCGAATGTAAGTCTTAGGGTTTGCCTCGTAAACAAAGTATCTTGGTGTGGCGGCTGAGTCTTTTTCTGTTAGAAATGCACAGGCTTGCCCTGGCCGAATGCTTCTCACATCAAACACAGAGTCGGGACATTGCACCAGTTGATAAATCTGATTTGCAGTCATCCCAAACCCCATTAAAACATTCGTGAGGGTTTCGCCCGACTTAATCGTGTCATATTGTGTAGAATATTCTTCAATGGGCAATCCATACTTCCAAACAGTGTCGGCGGGAGTGGGTAATTCTTGATTAATCTCCTCTGAATGAGATTTTTTTCTATCATTGCATGCAGCGAAAGAGCATAGCAGAAAGGCGAGCAAGAGAGCTATATAAGTATGTTTTCTGTTTTTCATGTATGCAAAGATAAAACTTTGTTGACGAATTACCAATAGTTGTTAGGGCTTGAGGTGGGATAAAAAAGGGAGATGACAAACAAAAAGGCCGGTGCACAAGAAAGGCACCGACCTTTTGAGAATCCGTTTAATGGTTTTCTGAATTCTATGCTTGGGGTTGTTGTTATTTAATCACAACACCAAGTGCGTTATATTTCACGCCATTACGGATGATAACGAGTTGTCCGTTTTCGATACGTTTTACTGCAATGTCTTGTGGAAGAACAGTTTGTTGCAAATCAGTAAGATTGTTTTTATCAACTGCAGCTGGTCCGAATCCTCCACGTGCATTAGCTGCACGAACGGTCATTCCTTCTTTCATCACTGTTGGCAATTCAGTAGCAAATTCGCATACACCATCCACAGTCACTAAGAAGAGAGTTGCAGTAGTTTCATCCCAAGTGATGTTACCATTTGCATCCACTACGTATGCCAATTCCACTTGTTTTGTATCTGCTGCCGGATCCCATGCTCCGAAGAAGTTAGCATAACTATAGTTAGCTGCTTGTTCTGCTGAAAGGATAGTTTCCATTTCTTTTGGTGTAGTACCTTGGAAGGTGAGCACGTGGCTTGCCGGAGAGATGATATTTCCATCTACATCTTTAGAGTTGTATTCACCAAATACTGTAGGTACAGAGTTGTTCATACCTGCGATTGTCCAACGGTCGATAGCACCTTCTTTGAGCAATGAGAAGTTTCCTGCGCTGTAGTCAAATGTTGTATTCAAATAAACCACTTGAGGAGCGTTGTTCCAAGAACGGCTGAGAGATACTGTAGGGCATTCTGATTTAAGCACGCAGCTTTCAAATACATAACCCTTGTCTGAAGCGTCAGCATTGCTTGCTGTGATGCAGTCTTCACCGCCACCTGCGCTTTTACGTTTTTCGCAGTAGAGTTCCACACCATTAAAGTAAACACTACCATCACCGCAGATGTAGTCCACAGTACCATGGATAGAACCATCTTCAAAGTAGCGAACAGCTCCGATTTTGTTGCTATAGTAAGTGTCTTGGTAAGACAAGAGGCGTACGTTCTTGCAGATAGTACCGGTAGCTTTATCTTGCAATGTAACAGCACGTCCGTTGTCGGCTTTGTAGTAATCCAAAGCATTTTTCAGCGTCAAGTCTTGGAAGTACGCATAGTTACCTGTCAAGAGGATAGTTGCTGTGTTATTGATTGATTCAGTGCTTGCGTCAGGAGCATTAAGGATGATTGTACCTTCTTCTGACTCACCGATGATGCTCACGCTATCTACTGAGATTTGAGTAAGAACTTTTTCGCCTAAGTCATAAGTTCCGTTAGGTAAGAACACTTTGTCACCCTTTTGCAATTGCATGAGTGTGAGGAGCAATGCACCTGCATCTCCCGCAGGCACTACATAGTAACCACTTTCTGATTTTTCTACTTTTTCAGTCACGTTATAGATAGACACGCCATGGATGTAAGCTTGTCCGTTCAAGTGGAGCACCACAGTGTCAGCTGCACCTTCATAGTAGAATGTAGTAGCAGCGCCATCGCTAGTCACTAATGCCGGGAATGTTGCGATAGTGTCATTAGTTGATTTCACCACAGCCACAATAGTAGTATCTGCTGAGTAAGCACAGTTTTTCACTTGAATATAAGCTTTTTCTGTCACAGCCAATTCGATGGTTGCGTCTTTGCTCATCACCCAACCATGATTATTATAGTATTTTCCGTTTGTAATAGCAATACATTCGTGGTCTTCATCATACCAGCTTGCTTGTGTCATGTCATACAAGAAGTATTTACCTGTTGCAGGAACTTCCACTTCTGTAACGCTTGCATATACTTTCATATCGCCTGCAATGGCTGAACCTTCAGCGATTTTCACACCAGAGAGGTTGGTCCATCCACGGAAGGCATATCCTTCTGCAATGGTAAGATCGGCAGCTGTGTATTTAGGAGTAAACTTGTCACTTGGAGCAACAACATCTTTTCCTAATACCACTCCATTTTGGTCGTAATATGTGATGGTGTAATCAGGCACATAAGCACATGCTTCCACTTTCAGGTAAGGAGTGTATTGTGCTCCTACGATGGTCAAAACGTCTGCTTGTTCTACATTATAAAGATAGGTCACTGTTCCACCATTGTGATAACATCCCGGAGTCTTAACATCCAACGATGCTAATTCTTCTCCTGCTTGGTTTTTAATGATGGCATTGGTTGAGCTATATTGGCAACCTCCAAGGGTAATCAATACCGGTCCATCCACTGGAATAATGGCTTGGAAATTGTCATATCCGTGAGAGTCTCCACGATATGTACCTGTAATGGTAACATTAGCAGGAACTGCTGCAGGATCATAGTCTGAACCGTTTGACATATCTATTTCAAAATTGGTAAAGTTACGATGTACATTACCATAGATAGCCATTTCTGTCATGTATGCGTTTTGTGAACCATTCAAGTTGTACCAACGCAAAATCACGTTGTTCATGTTCACTGGAACTTCCACTGCTGAACCTGCTTGGTTGCAATAGGTTGAATAAAGTGTATCCCATTGAGCAGCGTCAGCTGTTTTAGCCAAAAGTCCCCAACCGCGACTACCTCCGGTAGCTGCATGCACATAAGTCACTTTTGTTACGTTTGCCAAAACGGAAGTTTCAATATACGGAGTAGCGGTCTTCGCTGCCATGGCATAACCCGGAGTGATTACTTCTGCAGTGTGTTTAGAGTTAGTACCATCTGCATCAACTTGCACTTCTGCCAAGGAGAAAGTCAAAGTTTCATTTGTTCCACTTGTTGTTACTGTTTTTGTTGAAACAGTGGTTGATGATGTAATGTCTTCCCAGTCTTGGAAATTAGTTGCATAAAGTTGCATTTCAATATTGCTTCCTGCACCTGGTGCTGGTTCTTCTGTTGCTTTGTTCACAACAGTCACACTATGAATATAGGCTTGATCGGCCAATGTGAGCACCAAGGTAGTTGCTTCTCCTTTATATTCAAAAGTGATTGCGTCGCCATCGTTAGCCGCTTTTGCAGCAAATGTAGTCACAGCTGCTCCTTCTTTAGTAGTCACAGTGATGTCTGCTTCTGCTGAGTATGCACAGTTAGCCACTTGCACAGTAGCATCCCCTGCCACAACCAATTCAATAGTACCGGTGCCCTTGATGTGCCATCCGTGGTTGCTATGATATGAACCATTTGTGATAGTAATCAATTCATGTTCTTCTTGATACCATGTTGATTTAGCAAGATCATAGGTGAATTTCTTACCTGGAGCTGCTACTTCTACTTCGGTCACTGATGCATGTAATTCCAAGTTTGCATCAATTACAGCGCCTTCTGCCACTTTCACGCCATCTGCCTTTTTCCATCCACGGAAAGCATAACCTTCAGCAATGGTCAAATTAGCTTCGGTATATGCTGGTGCAAATGTAGCATTTGCATCCACAGATTCTTCACCTAACTTGTTGCCGTTTTGGTCAAAATAAGTGATGGTGTAATTAGATACAGCATTCACAGCTTCAGCCTTGAAGTAGGGACAATATTGTCCTAAATACACTGTGAATTCATCAGCATCTGTGCTATTATAAGTCCAAGTAGCAACACCGCCATTGTGATAACATCCAGGAGTTTTGGTATCTACAGTGGCAAGCACTGTGCCAGTCTTGGAAGTTACAGTAGCTTGTTTGCCGGCATATTGGCACCCGCCAAAAGTCATTTTAACAGGTCCATCCACTTTGAATGTAATGGTGTAGTCCACCCATCCGTGTTGTGCACCATTGTAACTTGCTCCTGAACCGGTCACGCCATCAGGTAACACAACTGGGTCTTTCGTTAAGTCAATCTCGAAATCTACGAAAGTTCGAGCTGCCTGCATTGACATAGCACAAAATATCAACGCAAAGAAAAGTGTAATTTTTTTCATACGATTAATTTTTTTAGATTTAACATCACAAAGTAACAAATAAAAAATGTGTTATGCAAGTAAATAAGGTGAGTTCTAAAAAATTTACATCGAGCCACTTGTTTTTCCACAACATCAATACTCTGGACGGCTTTTGTTACTGTCTTTGAAGCTTCCCGGGCCAACACGAGTTAGACTATGGAGTTTGGGATGATCTGCTGCTATAATATGATGCTTTACACGTATAACTTACGTGTTGTACATATAAATTCTTCGCTTAGACTTATACTTGGAAAGAACTCTTTTAGGTATGATGGCATTTATAAATTCATAGTAATAAATCTTTTCTCCTGCACAATTATACACATCAAACTGTACGTAATTGCCGTCTGCATCTTTCTTGGAAAAGACAAACACCTTTTCACCCGTTTCTTTACTCTTACGTAATTCCACTTGAAATGCCTTCCCTCTTCCTTTCTCTCTTGCTAATGCCGTCTGCATCCAGTCCAAATTCACAATCGGATCTTTCACACCACAGGCTTCTACTTTATGATCCACCCATTCTTTTCTGACAGGAACTTTCGCTGCTCTTACCTTTACATCGTATGCTTTGGTCCTGCCATTCATACGAGCACGATTTTTCTTACGATTTTTATGAATTAAAGCACGCACATCTTGCTGATTAAATGAAGGATTACATGCGTTAGGATTATCATTCTCACGGGCAATTATTGCTGAAGGAACCATAGTGCCTTTCTTAACCATGGCATACTTCCAAAAACCATCAGTGTCGCGCATTACGATTAAGCCGTTTTTTGTCTCTCTCCAATGTGCATACTCATCCCCTTTGAAGATTAATGTGATGGAATCACCATCTGGTTGAAAAACGATGTGTGGATGTGGATTAGCCGGACCTGCCATGAGCAATAATGTTGACCATACAATGAAAAACAATAAAATGAGTCTTTTCATAAATTAATGATAACTATTCATGGTGAAACAACATGGAGTATTTTATTTAGACCGACTGAGAGTTTTCTTTCAGCTGATCTTCCAGTCTGATAAGTTCATCTCGCAATTGAGCAGCCTCAATGAAGTTCATGGCCTTGGCAGCTTCCATCATCTGCTTGCGCGTGTATTCAATTGCTTTTTCTATTTCTTTCGGGGTCATATACCTTACTACAGGATCAGCTGCCATTGATATCGTTTCAGCAGGTATATAAGCTTGTGTTTCATTCTTTTCCGGAGCGGTAGAAAGTGAATTGGCAAATCCCTTGCGAATAGCAGTGGGTGTAATTCCATGCTTTTCGTTGTATGCTAATTGTTTCTCACGTCTTCTATTCGTTTCGTCAATGGTGAGTTGCATGCTTTCCGTAATCTTATCGGCATACATTATCACCAAGCCGTTTAAATTGCGGGCCGCACGCCCTGCTGTCTGGGTCAGGGAACGACGATCGCGCAAAAAGCCTTCTTTGTCTGCATCCAGAATGGCCACCAAAGACACCTCCGGCAAGTCCAGCCCCTCGCGCAAGAGGTTTACCCCCACCAACACATCATATATACCACGCCGCACATCATCCATAATCTGCACACGTTCTAGTGTGTCCACATCTGAGTGTATATAATTACAGCGCACACCCATCTTTAAGAAATACGACGTCAGTTCTTCTGCCATTCGTTTAGTTAAGGTTGTCACCAACACGCGTTCATCTCTTTCTGCACGAATGGTAATCTCTTCCAACAAGTCATCGATTTGGTTTAATGTTGGACGAACATCTATAGGTGGGTCCAACAAACCGGTGGGGCGAATCAATTGGTCCACCACCACACCTTCCGACTTCTCTAGTTCATAATCTGCTGGTGTTGCACTTACATAAATCGTCTGTGGAACCAACTCCTCAAACTCCTCAAACTTGAGAGGTCGATTATCTTTGGCTGCCGGCAATCGAAATCCATACTCCACAAGGTTCACCTTGCGCGCCGCATCTCCACCATACATCGCTCGTATCTGAGGCACAGTCACATGGCTTTCATCTATCACCATCAGATAATCTTTCGGGAAATAATCCAACAAGCAGAACGGCCTGCTGCCGGGTGCTCTTCCATCAAAATAGCGCGAATAGTTTTCTATCCCGGAGCAATACCCCACCTCCTTAATCATCTCCATGTCATACGTCACTCGTTCATAAATCCGCTTTGCCTCATAGGGCTTGCCTATCTCCTCAAAGTAAGCCACTCTCTCGGCAAGGTCCGATTGAATCTGCCTTATCGCCTCATGCGTTTTCTCCTTGGAAGTAACAAAAATACCGGCTGGATAAATGCAATATTCGTCATACTCATCAATCACTCTGCCGTTTGCGGGCTCAATGGTCAGTATTTCATCGATCTCATCTCCCCAAAACACTACCCGTAATATAAAGTCCGCATAGGCCAAGAAAATATCCACCGTATCGCCCTTCACCCTGAAATCCCCGCGATTCAACTCTATTTCATTGCGCGAATAAAGCGACTCCACCAAGGTCATCAAAAACTTATTCCGCACAATGGTCTGCCCCTTGCGAATGGTAATCATTCCGGAAGAAAACTCATTGGGATTTCCTATACCATACAAGCACGACACCGACGACACCACCAACACATCTCTCCTACCCGACAGCAAGGAGGATGTTGCAGCCAAACGTAGTTTTTCTATCTCCGCATTGATCGACAAATCTTTTTCAATATATGTATCTGTGGAAGGAAGATATGCCTCCGGCTGATAATAATCATAATAAGACACAAAGTATTCCACCGCATTATTCGGAAAAAAATTCTTAAACTCCGTGTATAATTGCGCTGCCAAGGTCTTGTTATGGCTCAACACCAAAGTTGGACGTTGAATTTGCTCCACCACATTGGCAATGGTAAAGGTTTTACCTGAACCGGTCACACCCAACAATGTCTGAGCAGGAACGCCACTTTGAAGTCCCTCCACCAATTGCCGGATAGCCTCCGGCTGATCGCCGGTTGGCGCAAATGCCGATGTGATGCTAAACTCTTTCATCTATTCCTCTACAACTACTCCCTTCAGAGTGGCGGCTGATGCTTCCTCTACTCTTACTCTGATCAACTCCCCGATACGTCTGTCTTTGCGAGGGAAAATCACCACCTTATTTTGGGATGTACGTCCATATAGCTCCTCTTTTGAACGCTTCGAATACCCCTCCACTAGCACTTCAAACTCCTTACCAATATCCGCTTTATTCGACGCTGCCGACAATTTATTCTGCAAGTCGATAATCTCATTCAGACGTCTAATCTTGGTTGACTCTTCCACATCATCGGGCATATGCTTAGAAGCATGTGTACCGGGACGTTCGGAATACTTAAACATAAACGCCATGTCAAAGGCGGCCTCCTTCATCAAGTCCAATGTGAGTTGATGGTCTTCTTCGGTTTCGCTGTGAAATCCACAGAACACATCTGTACCTATGCTCGCATCGGGTATATACTTGCGTATAGCCGCAATCCTGTCCAGATACCACTCACGGGTATATTTTCGGTTCATCAACTTCAATATCCTGTTACTTCCCGACTGCACCGGCAAGTGAATAAAGCGACATAGATTCTCATGGGCTGCAATCACTTGCAAGGTCTTGTCACTCATATCTTTTGGATGTGACGTCGTAAATCTTATCCGCATACTCGGAGCCTCCTCTGCCACCATTTGTAGTAATTCCGGAAATCCGATTTCCTCTCCTTCTTCACCCACAAACTTATACGAATTCACATTCTGCCCCAACAAGGTCACTTCCTTATATCCCTTATTCTTCAAGTCCTTCAGTTCATTCAAAATGCTTTGAGGATCCCTGCTTCTTTCTCTTCCTCGCGTATAAGGCACGATGCAATAGGAACAGAAATTATTACACCCTCTCATAATGGATATAAAGCCGGATATACTATTGCCCAATCGTGCCGGGAGCACATCCCTATAAGTCTCTGTTGTAGATAGTTCCACATTGATAGCCTTTTCCCCATTCTCTGCCGCTGCCACCAAGTGTGGTAAGTCTAAATAGGCATCCGGACCTGCCACAAAGTCCACTTTATGCTCATCTATCAGTTCTTGCTGCGCTCTTTCCGCCATACATCCTATGATCCCGATGATATATTTCCCCTTCCCTTTCTTTCGCAAAGAGCGAAGCGCCAGAATGCGTTGCAACACTTTTTGCTCTGCATTATCCCTCACAGAACAGGTATTTATTATCACACAATCTGCCTCCTCCGGTGTATCCACAGTTTGATAGTTAGCCATTTGCATAATTGATGCAACCACCTCACTATCTGCCACATTCATCTGACAGCCATAAGTCTCAATATATAATTTCTTCATTTCCATATTTCTGCTTTTTATTCTTCCACAAAGGTAATGTAAATATTTGATTCAACGAGAAAACACACCACTTATTTACACCTCCCGCCTCCACACCCATCACACCCCCCTCAGCCATGAGATTTGCAGGAAACTGATAGAGAAAAAAATACCACTTCACACAAAAACATGCTTTTCTGTTTCAAACAAAGTATGTACCTTTGTGACAAATAAAAAACGTACTATTATTATGAAAACAACAACACTTATGGCTGTCTTACTGACAGTGGCTTTAGCATGCACATCATGCGGAAGCACATCCTCCACAACATCTAACCCATTAGCCGGTCTCACCGCCCAATCCGCAGCCTACACCTCCGGACAATCGGCTGGAACAGCCCTGCGTGCACTCTACACACAGTACAAAACAAATGGAAAGATAGACATGACCAACCTTTCCACACTCACCAACATCCTAACATTAACCAACAGTTATCAAACACTGAAAAACGCCCAAAAAGGCAGTGGAGCATACACTGATTTCACAAAAGGCTTAATGCTGGGCTCAAGCAATCTGGTCACACCTTCCAACACAGAAACCGTGATGGACAATCTCTCCAATGTTCTTGGAAAACTAGACACTTCCACAATAACCAACGCACTGCAACAAGGCACCAACGTCGCATCCACTGCAGTTAATAACGCAGTAAACAATGCAGTAAACGACGCAGTTGAAAAAGGCACCACAGCCGTAGCAAACGCTACCGCTAAAGGCACTGAAGTTTTAGCCAATGCAACTGCCACAGGTAATGCTGTAGTAGAAAATGCAAATAGCATTGCCAACTCCATCACATCCATTGTAAATTTGTTTAAGTAAAACAAACACATAAAAGTCAATCTCACAATCCCCCAAACAGATTGACCATATCACACAGAAAAACTCTTCCCTCACAGAAAGGAAGAGTTTTTTTTATCACCACACACAACCCACCCTCACATACAAACACTAACCGCACTGTCGCCCTTTAGGGGGCGTAGCGAGGTATTTATAGAATTGACTAAAACTTTGAGTAAGTGAGCGGAATACAAGCTCGCTTGTAATCCCGAACGTGAAAAGTTTATACAAATGTCAATAACAGTGCAAGGTGAGCACAGAATAAAATAAGCTTGCTTATTTTTTATGCTGAACCGCAGCCTGATTATCTATAATTCGTACAGAGCGAAAGGCTACGGGTAGGCGAAAGGCTACGGGTAGGCGACCAAAGGTCGGGAATCCAAAGGTCGGGAATCCAAAGGTCGGGAATGGGGAG
>JAGCLD010000034.1 GCA_017647145.1 Paludibacteraceae bacterium | reverse complement strand
TCCAAATGCTATGGTCGCCACGATAACCTGTACTTGTTCCATCAAGAACTTGTCTTGGTGTTCGCTTCTGACCGGTGCTTCCATTCCCGCATGATATGGCAGAGCCGAGATGTTGTTAGCTTGCAGAATGGCTGCCAAATCTTCCACTTTTTTTCTACTCAAGCAATATATAATGCCAGATTTGCCTTCCTTAGACTTGATGTAGCGTATGATTTCTTTATCAACGTCATCGGTTTTGGGTCTTACTTCATAGTAAAGATTAGCACGATTAAAGGACGACTTAAACACCGTAGCATCCAACATTCCGAGGTTTTTCTGTATGTCATGTTGTACTTTGGGGGTGGCGGTGGCTGTGAGTGCAATAATTGGCGCTTTTCCGATTTTAGACACAATAGCTTGTATTCTTCTGTATTCAGGTCGGAAGTCGTGTCCCCATTCGGAGATACAATGCGCTTCATCCACCGCATAGAATGAAATCTTGACATTTTGCAAGAAATCAATATTTTCATCCTTCGTAAGCGACTCCGGAGCTACATATAGCAATTTCGTTTTTCCGGATTGTATGTCAGCTTTTACCATCTCGATGGCGGCCTTTGTGAGCGAAGAGTTGATAAAGTGGGCCACCCCATCTTCTTCGCTGTAATTTCTCATCGCATCCACTTGATTTTTCATGAGTGCGATGAGCGGTGAAATCACAATTGCAGTGCCTTCCATCATTAGTGAAGGTAATTGATAGCACAATGACTTTCCTCCGCCAGTGGGCATCAGTACGAATGTGTCTTTACCATCCAAAAGATTAGAGATAATCTGTTCTTGGTTTCCTTTGAATTGATTGAAGCCAAAATTCTTTTGAAGGGCTGCTATCAAAGCTGTGTGTCTGTCCATGCAAGATATTTAGTTTAATATTCTATGGATATTGTGAATTAACATCACTTTCCGAAAGCGAAGATATAAACAGTTTTTTTTTCTCACAATAGTTTTTACAGAAAAAAAAGCAAATAAATCTATAAATTGCTATTTTGGCTTGACCAACGTGCATATTTAAAGGAAGAAGATGAGGAAATGTAAGGAGAAAGGAGCATGAATCAGCGCATATAGGGAGCTGGATGAGCTGGATGAGATGAATGGTCGGCTCTATTCAGCATTTACCCAATGAGCCTATCAGCAAGATAAGGCTACATTCATCCATGCTGAATAAGCTACTAATAACCTACTAATAACCTACTAATAACCTACTAATAACCTACTAAGGCAAGGAGGGTTTTACATGTGGGGTGCTCATGACATAAGAGACAAGACGAGGGGCAGCAGGAGAAGAGTTGTGCAGTGCGTTGCCGATTGGCTCAGCATGAAGGAGCCAGATGTAAACAGATGAAACAATGGAGGAGATGTGAGAGTGTTTTTATGTAAAAATATAGCCCTATTTATTTGGATTTACGTTGAAAATTTCGTATCTTTGTATGCATATAATATGCTTTTTCGAGTGGATAGAAAGTTTGAAGGGAGATGTGATCAACGGGGCTGATTGTGTGTGAGATAAGCGGGAAGAGCCGGTGGGTTTTCGGAAAGTTGAGAGATAATTTTTATTACTAACGAAGTAAATTAAATAAAATTGATATGAGAAAGTTTATTTTTAGCCTTATTTTAGGAGCTTTTATGAGTGTAGAACTCCATGCTCAAAGCATTCAGATTCCAACGATTCATGTGGTGGAGTTTAATTTGGATACATTGAAACATGAAATCAATGATTCGGTGCTCTATTATAATCGTTTGAAGGAGCTGAAGGGTCAATTAAAACAAGAGAAGCAAGAGGTGAAGATGGGGCTTGACATTGTGAAATCCGGTTTGAAGAATCAGCGCGATCAATTTTCATTAACCAAGACTAAAATTAAATTGCTCAACAAGCAGGTTAAGGCTTATGAGAAGGAACTCAAGAACCAAAATTCTGAAATCAAGCAAATCAACAAGATGCACAATAAATTGGCAAAAAGTGATGATGTGAGTTTGAGTTCTAAGAATACTCAAATCAGAAGTTTGATGGACCGCAAGGCTTATTTGGAGCAAAGCATTAATGCTACGCGTGAGAAAATTCACAACATAAACAGGGATATAGAAACTGCCAATGGTGATGTTCACCGTTTGGAACAATTGAAATTAGAAATTCAGTCGGCTCAAATAGAGTTAGTTCGCTTAAACGAGGCGTGTCAGTTCAAGCAAAAACAAATAGATCTTGAAATGAAGCTCGTGAAGAGCCTGCTGAAGAAATAGTGCTATTTAGGAGTAGGTCGAATTATTAGTTTTTTAAGTGACATGTTGAGACGTTCGATTTTATTTGTATTGCTCAGTGTTGGTGTATTAGCTTTTACGTCGTGCAGTACACAGAAGCGTTTGAGTTATTTTAGCTCGATGGGCAACCAGAATGATAGTGCAGCGGTGTATAATTATCACATTCATGAGGCTCGTATTGTTGCGGGAGACATGTTGATTATCACCGTGAGCGGCTTAGACCCACTTGCTGTTGCGCCATTTAACCAGCCCGTTGTGTCGTATTCAGCTCCGGGTAGTGACCAATTATACAATACACCATCGTTGCAATCTTATTTGGTGGATGTGAATGGGAACATATCTTTTCCTGTGTTGGGCGAGATAAAGTTATCAGGTTTGACCAAGTCGGAAGCTATTTCATTGATTAAGGATAGACTTGCTCAATACTTAAAAGATCCCATCGTGACGATTAAATTTTTGAATTATAAGATTACGGTGCTTGGTGAGGTAGCTCGCCCCGGTCAGTATACGATTAATAACGAGCGTGTTACCATCCTTGATGCATTAGGCATGGCAGGTGACATGACTCCTTATGGTAAGCGTAATACTGTTTTGGTAACTCGTGAGAACAATGGTAAGCTAGAGTTTGCGCGCCTGAACTTGAATTCAGATGATGTGTTTAATTCTCCTTACTATTTTCTGCAACAGAATGATGTGGTGTATGTAGAGCCTAACAATGTGAGGGCCATTGCTTCCCAAAATCTTAGTTTGTATTTATCTATGATTACAACATTGGCTTCATTAGCCACTGTTTTAGTGACTGTGTTTATTAAATAACGCGATTTTCTATGTCAAAAGAAGTAAGAAATAAGACGCACGTTGCTGATGATGCAATTGCCGCTATCGACTTGCATGCATTGTTGGTTCGTTATTTGAAGAAATGGTATTGGTTTGTATTGTCGGGGATTGTATGGTTGAGCCTCGGTGTTTTGTACATTCTGTGCAAGAATCCTGAGTTTCAGGTAAGTTCTACTGTGATGATTAGAACTGAGGAGAACAAATTGAGTGCTATACCCGGCATTGACATGCTTCAATCGTTTGGTTTTGGCGGTGGTGGTCGTGTAGTGGAATCAGAGTTGTATATTCTGAATTCGCAAACCTTGATGGGGCAAGTGATAGATGATTTGGACATTCAAACTCGTTATCGCAAAAAGAAGGGTATGCGCTACATTGAGCAATATCCGTCGTCGGATGTCAGAATGGTGTATCCTCCCCTTTTTACAGACACGATGAATTATCATCTGCGTTTTGTTGTGAGCAAACGTGCTAATGACTATAAAGTGAGATTCAAATATGGCCGAAAGTTGCGTGATAGTTTTATCATCAAGGATTTGTCGGACTCCGTATGCACTCCAGTCGGCACATTTAGATTTAAGGAGTGTCGTGCACTGGAAGAAGGGGACAAAATGAAAATCAACATCCTGCCGAAGATGAGCACGATAGAGTATTTTCGTGAAAACTTGCAGGCCGGTCAGGTGGAGAAATCATTGAATGTACTGGAACTTTCCACCATCACTTCGACTCCTCAAAAGGCAATTGACATGATTGAATTATTGATTGAACTGTATAATCAAGATTCAATGACAGACAAGCGTCTTATGACTCAAAGCACCGGAACATTTATTGATGAGCGTTTGCGACTGATTACAGAAGAGTTGGCAAGCATTGAGCAAGATGTAGAGGCATATAAAAAGGACAACAATCTGACTGATATTGCTACTGAGGTGCAGTTGTTTTTGGCATCATCGAGCGAGTATCAAAAGAAAGCGGCAGAACTGGAGACGCAATATAACTTAATTGTGTATATTGAAGAGTACATCAGCAAACCAGAAAATAAGACCAGTTTGATACCAGCAAATTTAGGAGTGAGCGATGAGGCATTGGTGCGCTTGATAGAGAATTATAATGCATCTTTATTGAAACGCATGAAGTTGCTCCGCACGACTAACGAGCATAACCCCGTGATAGAACAACTTGACGATCAGATAAATGTAGTTCGCAACAACATTATATCCAGCATCAATAGTCTGAAAGAAGGCATTAATATATCCCGTCGGGATGTTGCCAATAAGGATGAAATGTTCTTGAAACGTATGCAATCAGTGCCCACTCAAGAACGCGAATACATCGAGATTAAACGTCAACAAAAAATAACGGAAACATTGTATATATTCCTCTATCAGAAACGTGAGGAAAATGCTTTGGCTCTGATAAACAACATTCAGCCCGCCAAGATAGTGGATAAGGCAGCCTGCTTGCCAACGCCAGTAGCCCCACGCAAGAAAGTGTTGCTTGCTCTATGTATGCTGTTGGGTGTATTTTTCCCGATAGGAATTTTCTTCATATTGGACATTATCAGCAACAATATCAATAGTGTAAGCGACTTCAAACGCGAGGTGAAAGTTCCTCTAATTGGACAAATCAGCCAAGAGAGAGCTAAGACACTGTTGGGCAGAAAAGCGAATAAAGATGAGGTAAGAGAAGAATTTCGTTTTCTGCGCACTCATATTGACTATTTACAATCAGGAGCTAAGGGTAAGCCTGTGATATTAGTCACTTCAAGTCAAGAGGGCGAAGGTAAGACTTTTGTAGCCAAAAATCTGGCTATGGTTTATGCTCAAGCACATAAATGCGTGTGCCTGGTGGACTTGAACCTTCGTAATCCACAAATCAGACAATATGCAACTTCGCACAGTAATTATCACCTAGCTGACTATCTCTATAATGAAAGCGTTGAAGCAAAGGATGTGATTCAGAAAACGAGCCTGCATGAGAATTTAGACTGTGTGACTATGCATGCAGGAGATGTGGAAGGAGATGTGCTTTCACTGAAACGACTGGATGCTCTGTTTACCAGTCTGAGCGATGAATATGATGTTATCGTGATAGACTCAGCACCACTTGGCATGATTTGTGATACATTTACATTGAATCGCCTTGCCAATATAACTTTAATGGTGAGCAGAATGCATCAATCACCTAAAGCATGTGTGAAATTTATTAATGAGTTGTATGCAAGTGAACGTATGAGCCCGATGTACTGTGTTGTGAATGGAATAGATTCCTCCACCCAGTATAAAGGCAGCTTTTTGTCATAAATTCATCAGAACTAAACCATCATCATTTTGCTAAAGAAACATATACTATCATGGCCAACAACAAACAAGAGATAAGTAAGAAAAACACCTCAAGGAGGAATAAGTTTATTGCAATCTTTTGGTCACTCTTCACTTTAGGAATATTGACCATTGTGATGTTATTTTGGATGATTAGTAAGGGTTGGTTGGGCTACTTACCTGACATTGACGAGTTACAAAACCCTAAGAATAAGTACGCTACCGAGATATATTCATCGGACATGCAATTATTGGGACGCTTTTTTTATAGTAAAGATAATCGCGTTCATGTCCCCTACTCTGCTATTTCACCCAACATGATTAACGCTTTGATAGCAACTGAAGATGAGCGTTTTTTGGATCACTCGGGGATTGATGGTCGTGCTTTGATGCGCGTGCTGGTGAAAACAGCGATTCTCCAACAACGTAACGCGGGGGGTGGTAGTACCATCACCCAACAATTGGCCAAACAGCTTTATTCTCCTACCGCCAATAATTTATTTGAACGCATATTGCAAAAGCCTAATGAATGGGTGATTGCAACAGAATTAGAGCGTCTATATACCAAACAAGAAATCATTGCGATGTATTTGAATCAATTTGATTTCTTGAATAATGCTGTGGGCATCAAATCAGCCGCTCAAGTATATTTTAATACGACACCAGCCGAATTAACCATCGAACAAGCAGCCACCTTAGTGGGGATGTGTAAGAATCCTTCTTATTATAACCCTGTGCGCCATAATGAACGGACATTTCATCGTCGTAACACAGTATTAAATCAAATGCTCAAGGCAGATTACATCACGGAAAGCGAGTGTGACTCCTTGAAGCAGTTGCCTTTGGTTCTTGACTTTCATCGCATTGATCACAAGGAGGGGTTGGCACCTTATTTCAGGGAATATTTAAGGAAAGTGTTGATGGCAAAAGAGCCCAAAGAGAGCAACTATGCATCTTGGCAAAAGCAACAATATCAGGAAGACCTGGAAGACTGGCACAACAATCCGCTGTATGGGTTCTGTAATAAAAATAAGAAAGCAGATGGGACGCCCTATAACATTTATTCGGATGGTTTGCGTATATACACAACTATCGACTCTCGAATGCAACGTTATGCAGAAGATGCTGTGAGCAAACACATGCAAGATTTGCAAAAAACATTTTTCAAAGAGAAAAAAGGACGTTCTTATGCACCATTCAGCCGTGATGTTACTACAGAAGAAATAAATGGGATATTGGAACGCACCAAACGTCAAAGCGAACGCTACAGAGTGTTGAAAAAATCCGGTGCTTCTAAAGAAGAGATAGATGCCAACTTTAACACTCCTGTACCCATGCAAGTGTTTAGCTATGAAGGAATGATAGACACCTTGATGAGTCCATTAGATTCGATACGGTATCACAAGCACTTCTTGCGGTGTGGCATGTATTCCATCGATGCTCGCAATGGGCATGTTAAGGCCTATGTGGGAGGTCCAGATTTTCGCCAATTCCAATATGACATGGCAACAGAGGGTCGTCGTCAAGTAGGTTCAACAGTAAAGCCCTATTTGTATACTTTAGCAATGGAAGAAGGGATGTGGCCTTGTGATAAAGTAACGTATCAACCTATAACCCTATTAGATGCAAATGGCAGAGAATGGTCACCAAAGAACTCCGACAAAAAAGCAGATGACTTAATTGGTAAGGAAGTGACTTTACAATGGGGTCTAACAAATTCAAACAACTGGATATCTGCATACTTAATGAGCCTTTATACTCCAGAGTCATTGGTGAAACTCTTACGTTCATTTGGTATGAGAGGCCCAATTGACCCAGTAATTTCCTTGTGTTTAGGTCCTTGCGAGATATCTGTGGCAGAAATGGCAGATGCTTACACAGCCTTTCCTAACAAAGGAATACGCATTGAGCCCATTTATGTTACCCACATTGAGGATAAAAATGGCAATCTTATTGCCACCTTTGTGCCCAAGACACATGAGATATTTAGCGCAGAAACTTCTTATAAAATGATTCACATGTTAAGGAATGTGATTGATCATGGAACCGGAGTGCGTGTGCGTTATAAATATGGTTTAGACATGCAAATGGGAGGTAAGACGGGTACGACACAAAACAATTCAGATGGTTGGTTTATGGGCTTTACTCCTTCATTGGTAACCGGAGTATGGGTTGGAGGTGAAGATCGCTCTATTCACTTTGACCGAATATCTGATGGACAAGGTGCCAACATGGCTCTTCCTATTTGGGCATTGTACATGAAAGAAGTGTTAAACAATCCGGATATAGAATACTCCCTTCTGGAAGAATTTGACATTCCAGAGGAATTTAACCCACATGCCGGTTGTCAATCTTTGTAGATGTTAATCAGAAGATTATATTGTTTTT
Organism: Paludibacteraceae bacterium; assembly: GCA_017647145.1. Lineage (GTDB taxonomy): Bacteria > Bacteroidota > Bacteroidia > Bacteroidales > Paludibacteraceae > Gallipaludibacter. The sequence continues at coordinate 193,555 of JAGCLD010000034.1, read as the reverse complement.
TCCTTACCATCGTAATCGGTGTAAGTGTGAGTTGTGCTCAACTGAATACTGAGCGAATATTGGCAATAGGCAGGAATGCTTTATTTTTCAATGACTATGTGTTGAGTATTCAGTATTTCAACCAAATCATTAAGATTAAACCTTATATGGCTGAGCCATATATGTATAGAGCCATCGCCAAAATTCAGTTAGGTGACTACAACGGAGCCGAAAAAGACTGTGAAGAAGTTATAAAACGAAATCCATTTCTCCCCGGAGCATATTATGTAAGAGGGTTTATTCACAGAGAAAATCAGTCTTATGAAGCTGCTGAAAAAGATTTTACCAAAGCATTAGAATTTGCTCCAGGTAATAAATCATACTTAATTAATCGGTCAGATGTGAGACAGCGTCAAAAGAAATATGATGAGGCCGAAAAAGATATTCAACAATTATTAGCAAAGGAACCTAATGCCGCTGATTTGTACTACGAACTAGGCAAAATACAATTAGCGAAGCAAGACACCTTCACAGCAGCAAACACTTTTCAAAGAGTAGTTAACATCATCCCCCAAGAAGCAAGTGCATGGAGTGCTTTAGGGTATATTCGTCTATTACAATCACAGAATGACAGTGCGCTTATATGCTTTGACAAAGCAATAGAACTGGGAACAAAATGGGCAGGTGACTTTCTAAACAGAGGAGTACTTCATTATAAACGTCACAACTATCGTAATGCATTAGCCGATTATGATAAAGCCATTGAATTATCTCCTCATGATCCTCAAGGATATTATAATCGCGGTAGTCTGAGGAATCAATTAGGAGACTACAATAATGCCTTAGATGATTTCGATCAAGTGTTGGAACTTAGTCCAAACAATATGGAAGGACGCTACCAACATGGGATTGTCTCCCTCGAACTACGAGATTGGGAAGTAGCCATTTCTGATTTTGACTGTATAATAGAAAGACACCCTTACTTTTTACCAGCTTATTACTTAGCAGCACGTGCGCATATGGAATTAGGTAATACCAAACAAGCCTTTACCTATCAAAACAAGGCAAATGAGTTGGAAAAAAACAAAGACATCATTCAACAACAACGCAAAGCAACATTAAATACCGACGTTAAAGTAGCCTCAAATCGTCCTACACAAAACAAACGCAAAGAGTTTAGTTCAAAAGCAGCTCAGAATATCGAAGACTATGAATCAGAATACGCAAGTGAGATAAGAGGTAGTGTACAAAAACAGTATGTAGATATCATAAATGAGTCCAACTTTGAAATCAGTTATTATGCCAAAAGCAACTCCTTAAGACAAACTAACTACTATCATCACGCTATTGATGAGTTACGTAACGCTTTATGTATCAGTCAAGTTATAAAAATCACAAACCAATTATCAGCATTAGATATCCCTAGTGTTGAGATTCACTTTGAAGCAATCAACCGACTCACAGACATTTTAAAAAATAATTCTCAAAACCCCTATACATATTTCCAACGAGCCATTGAATTCAGCCTAATACAGGACCATACAAGCGCCATTGAAGATTTAAACAAAACCATTGTCCTTAACCCACAATTAGCTTTGGCCTACTTCTGTCGAGCTAATATCCGATATAACAAACTACTCTACGAATTTCAAAATAATCAAAACAAAGAAGAACTAGGACAGGGTAACATTGACAAAGTGAAGATTAACCTTGATTTGATACAACAAGACTATGAAACAACTCTTGCTCTACTTCCCTCTTTCTCTTTTGCACATTTTAACTTAGCAAATGTTCTATGTGCCCAAAAAGAATATGAAGAAGCCATAAAGCACTATGAAGAGGCTATCCAAATCGATCACGACTTTGCCGAAGCCTACTTTAATTTAGGACTTACATACATCTACATTGACAATATCGACAAAGGCATTGAATTATTAGGCAAAGCAGGAGAATTAGGCATTTACCAATCATACAACCTTATTTCACGTCTCCGCTAATCCATTTATGTACATGAAAAAACTGCTTATATATTGTTTTTTTATAGCTTTATCTTCATCTGTTCAAGCGCAATTATTATGGGAGGTAAGCGGAAAAGGACTACGTCAAAAATCCTATATCTTCGCGACAGAGAAATTAATACCCATCTCCTTCTTAGATTCTATTCCAAAAGTCTATGAATGTTATGCCAAATGTCCTGTTGTCATCACGGAAATGTTGTTAAATACTGATGAACGAGGAGAAATTGAAAAAGCCGCCTTGTTACCTCATGGTCAAAGCATTGCTAATCTATACTCAAGTGAAGACTATGAATTTATTGACAGTACTCTATCACACACCCTGAAAATAGACTTCTCTTACTTAAGCAATCTTAGACCTATATTTCTCACCGAATTATATAAGACAGAGTTATATAAGACTCATCTGAACTTTCAAGAAGAGCATAGTTCGGAAATGTTTTTTCAATTAGTAGCTACAGAACAAGGCAGAAAAATTATCCCTCTGGATAACACTATTGAAACGACACATATGACATTTTATCGTAAAAATATTGACACACAAGCTACAGAACTACTTCGACTACTACTATATCCAGATGCAGAGATTAGACAAGCAAAAGAGATCGTACGTTTATACAAAAAAGGACTACTTTATGATATTGCATATGCCATACAAGCACCTTCTAATAAAACAAGTTTTAACTATAGTGACTACTTATTTATCAAACAACGTAATAATCGATGGATTAGTCAATTAGACGCCCTTATGAAAGGACAGAGTTGCTTCATTGTACTTAATGCCTCTTACTTGGGTGGCGAGGAAGGTTTATTGCAATTACTTCGTAAAGAAGGATTCCGCGTAAAGCGCGTCAATTAGGATATTCCAACCCAATCATTATTTCTATCCTCCCCTATCTTCTGTGCATTTGCCACTAGGCTTTCATGGAATTGAACCATCACACTGCTTTGATCTCTAACTGCAATAACAAAAATAGGAGAACACAAACATCGCTGTATTCCCCTATTCTTTATGTAATGTACGTATGCTTTAACGCAAGCGGTTAAGTGAGCGAACGAGTACTTCGTCTTTCCAAATACGACGTAGTGCCATTGCTGTGAGTATCATCTCTACCATTGGGAATGCGCTACCTAAAGTCATAGCTCCCATACGTACCATTTCAGGATCTACTGTCACATGTTGCTTAACAAGCCAATAGTAATACATATATAACAAGTAATAGCCCACCATGACCACTACATTGAAAACACACAAACGCATTTGTAGTACGCGTTTCTTATAAAGCAACAAAGTTATCAGCGAAACAAGTGGGATAGTTATCAAAAGAATAGCCATTGCCCATGTAGAAAGAATAAGTTCGCCCGACTGCATATGCCAAGCATTGAAACTCCACTCACACCAAAGTGCATCTGTAGTTAGAAAACCTGCAATGGGCATGAAACATTGGGCTACCCCAACTGCGATGCTTAACAATAAATAAAGCGTTTGAATACGTTGAATCATATGGATATATTATTATTTAATCATTACTATATCTTACCACCCAAATGGATGTTTAGCCAATGGCAATTTGGCTAATGGATGATAATCACCTTTTAATCCTATAGGTTCTGCATGCCTGATATCATAAACTATGTTGATGGCATTACGTGCATCCTCTATGCCAAATCCTTCACCACGCAATATATGACGGTAGCTCTCAGTGTGTAATTCAGTAAAGCCAGCAGAGAATTCAAACTCTTCTCCATCAATATTGATTGTTCTATATGTTCGTTTTTCACCTTGGACGGCATTTTCCGGCAGATTATCCGCGTTTATACTCAAGAAGTAACGCACTCTTGCTTTTTCCAATTCCAGATACCCAGCCGCACGGTCATGTGAATAAACATGTACGATGTTGTTTTTCACTGGTCCGAATACCCATTGCAACATGTCATAGAAATGTACCCCAATGTTTGTTGCAATACCACCACTCTTATGTACATCACCTTTCCAACTCGTGTAATACCAATTACCTCTAGAGGTGATATAGGTCAAATCCACATCGTATATTTTGTCCTTCGGTCCGTTATCAATTTTCTTTTTTAGTTCGACAATTGATTGGTGTAATCTTAATTGCAAGATGGTGTAGATATGATGTCCCGTTTCTTCTTCAATAGATTTCAAGGCATCCACATTCCATGGGTTCAACACCAATGGTTTTTCACAGATAACATCCGCACCCAATCGCAATCCATAACGCATGTGTGCGTCATGAAGATAGTTAGGCGTACATATAGACACATAATCAATCTTTTGATCCGTCAATCTCAGTTTGGTACAATGTCTATCAAACAATTCCTGTTCGGTAAAGAAAGAAGCTTGCGGGAAATAACTATCCATAATGCCTACACTGTCAAACTTATCATACGCAGCCACTAAACAATTACCGGTGTCTTTGATTGCTCTCAGGTGACGAGGAGCTATATAACCAGCAGCACCTATTAAGGCAAAATTTTTCATACCATTTTCTGTTTTTGTAGAATTATTGAATTCTTTTTACTTCGTCATTCATCAATTGATATACCTCTCCAGTAGCAGGGCATACAGCAATACCTTCTTCATTGAAATTGAGTTTTTCACCATATTCACTCACCCACCCTATTTGTCTTGCCGGATTTCCTACCATTAATGCATAAGGTTTGACATTTCTGATGATTACACTCCCAGCACCAATCAAGGCATAGTCTCCAATTTCATTACCGCACACAATCGTTGCATTCGCTCCCACACTCGCACCTTTTCTTATATAGGTGGGTTTATACTCATGCTTGCGTGAGACATGACTACGTGGATTTATGACATTAGTGAATACCATCGAAGGTCCTAAGAATACATCATCTTCGCACACTACCCCAGTGTAAACCGAAACATTATTCTGTATTTTTACATTATTACCTAAAATAACATCCGGTGATATCACAACATTCTGTCCAATATTGCAATTACACCCTATTTGACATCCTGTCATAATATGCGAGAAGTGCCATATTTTCGTACCATTTCCAATCTGGCATCCCTCATCAACATAGGACGACTCATGTTTAAAGAACTCTGTCATTCCCCTTAAATTCCAGTGTAATTATGTGGAGTAATTTTATGTAATTCTTCTTTAACTTCGTCATTAACATCCAATGTGTCAATAAACTCAGCTATCGACTCCATAGTAATCGTTTGATTGGTACGTGTCAATGCTTTCAATGCTTCATATGGTGAAGGATATCCCTCACGACGCAAGATCGTCTGAATACCTTCCGCTACAACAGCCCAGCATTTATCCAAATCTTTGTAGAGCGCATCTTCATTAAGTAATAACTTATTCAGTCCCTTTCTTAAGCTTTGTGTTGCAATCATGATGTGTGCAAAAGGCACTCCTACATTACGCAAGACAGTGCTATCTGTCAAGTCACGTTGTAAACGAGAGATAGGTAGTTTTTGTGCCAAGTGTTCCAATATAGCATTAGCTACTCCCAAGTTTCCTTCCGCATTTTCAAAGTCAATCGGGTTTACCTTATGCGGCATTGCCGAAGAGCCCACTTCACCCGCTTTAATCTTCTGACGGAAATATTCCATAGAAACATAAGTCCACACGTCACGACACAAGTCAATCATTATGGTATCAATCCTTTTGAGTGCATCAAATTGTGCAGCTAAGTAATCATAATTAGAGATTTGTGTAGTCCATTGTTCGCGTTGCAATCCTAATTGATTAGCTACAAAATCATTTCCGAATTTTCGCCAATCTACTTCAGGATATGCTACATGATGTGCATTAAAATTACCCGTTGCTCCACCGAATTTAGCAGTGGAAGGTATAGTCTTCAATGTTTTCAGCTGTTCTTTCAGACGATTAACAAATACCATTATTTCTTTTCCTAATCTTGTAGGCGAAGCTGGTTGTCCATGTGTTTTAGCTAACATAGAAACCTCTTTCCATTCATCTGCTTTTTCTTCCAATAAAGCAATGATTCCTTCCAATTCGGGATAATATACCTCTTCCAATGCTTCACGTACAGACAAAGGGATTGATGTGTTGTTAATGTCTTGCGAAGTGAGTCCGAAGTGAATAAATTCTTTGCATTCTGCCAAGTTTAACACATCAAATTTTTCTTTCAGGAAGTATTCTACCGCCTTCACATCATGATTAGTCACTTGTTCAATCGACTTTATTCTCTCGGCATCTTCCACTGAGAAATTTCTATAGATGTCTCTTAGAGCATCATACTTGTCGTGTGATACACCCTGTAATTGTTTAAGCGGCAACTCACACAATGCAATAAAATACTCCACTTCAACTCTTACTCTATAACGAATCAAAGCATACTCTGAGAAATACACTTGATAAGCCTCTGTTTTTGACGCATAGCGTCCATCAACAGGAGATATAGACAATAAACTTTTATTCTGACTCATAAAGGATAAAAACTCTGTTAGTGTTTATAAAAAGTATTTAATAATATCATTCAAATTTGCATATAATACCAATGCTAACAATATAAATAGTCCTATTGTATTGGCTCGTTCCAGGAACTTATCTCCCGGTTTTTTTCCAGTAATCATTTCATATAATAGGAACAATACATATCCTCCATCCAATGCCGGTATAGGAAGAATGTTCATAAATGCCAATATTATAGATAAGAATGCTGTCATAGTCCAGAATACTTGCCAATTCCATTCAGATGGGAACATGTTTCCTATAGCCCCAAATCCACCAAGGCTCTTAGCACCTTCTTTCGTAAATACCAATTTAAATTGTTTTACGTAATTCACCAATGTCTCCCACCCCAATTGTACTCCAGCCGGAATTGCTTCAAAGAATCCATATGAGAGTTGTTTTGTCTTCAAGTAGTTGTTATATGGATCAACCATATAGACACCTAATTTACCATCTTCAGTTAACAATAGAGATTGTGTTTGTACTTCTCCATTGCGTACATACGTTATGGCGACAGAATCTTCTTTATGTTCTGCAAGTTTTGCCACTACATCTTGATATACATAGGCATTCTCACCATTCACTGCAATTACGCTATCACCCTTTTGTAATAGTCCATAAGCACTTCCTTCTTTTGCCACATCAGCAATGACAAAAGGAAAACGCGGTTCGAATAGCCCCTTTTCTCCTGATGCGAGTGCTTGTTGTGCAAAGTCTTCAGGCAATAGTACGTGTACTGTATCCTCTTGGCGTAAGACTGTTACATCTTGTTTACCATCAATCAATATCTTCTCAATAATCTCTTTTCCTTGTTCATAATGAACTCCATCAACCGCTAGCATGATGTCTCCGTTTTCAAATCCATTCTTCAGCATCACGTCTGTGTATTGATATCCATAGACAGCATTCTCAACCGGCAAGTATTCTTTTCCCCATGTGTAGAGAATCATTCCATATATGACAAGTGCAGATATAAAATTGACCAATACACCTCCTGTGATGATTGGCAATCTCTTCCATACAGATTTCGCTCTGTATTCCCATGGTTGAGCCGGTGCATTTAATGCGTCAGACTCAGTAGTTTCGTCCACCATTCCTGCAATCTTACAATATCCACCCAAAGGTAACCATCCAATACCCCATTCTGTAGTTTCCGGATATTTTCTCCAATCACTCTCATCCAGTTGTGCTCTATCTTCATCTGTGAATGGGTCATAAATGACATTTCCTTTACTATCTGTGAGTTGATTTCCTTCGTTATCCAAACGAGGTTTCATAGGTTCCGGTACGTTTGGTGAGAACCACTTCACTTGCCATTTACCATTGATTTTTTTGAATCGTACCAATGATATAGATGGGTTGAAGAACATATAAAACTTTTCTACTCTCACTTTAAATAAGCGCGCAAAAGCAAAGTGTCCTAATTCATGCAGTACAACCAAGAGAGATAAACTTAAAACCAGTTGCAGTGCTTTTATTAAAAATGTCTCCATAGTTACTATCGCTAAAGTAATTTTGTGTTGTTTTACTTTTCTATCAATTGTTGTGCCATCCTTCTTGCCATTGCGTCACACTGTACATAGTCCTCATAGGATGGCGAACTGAGAAATTCGGTTTGCTGCATAGTATCTTCAATAATATCACTCATTTGCAAAAATCCAATCTTCCCTTGCAAGAAGGCTTTTACTACTACTTCATTTGCAGCATTCAGCACACAAGGTGCATTACCTCCACGTTCCATAGCCTCAAAGGCAAACGCTAAGTTTCTAAATCTCTTTGTGTCGGGAGCTTCAAATGTAAGTGAAGATATCTTTAGGAAATCGACTCTTTCATAGTTTGTTTGCATTCTTCTCGGATAGGTCAATGCATAGAGAATAGGCAGCCTCATATCAGGTGTACCTAATTGTGCTTTTACAGCTCCATCTGCAAATTGTACCATGCTGTGTACGATACTTTGTGGGTGTACCAGTACTTCTATTTGTTGTGCATTTAATCCGAACAACCATTTCGCTTCGATTACTTCAAATCCCTTGTTCATCATGCTGGCCGAATCGATTGTAATCTTTGCTCCCATCGTCCAGTTGGGGTGACGTAAAGCCTGTGCAGCAGTGACATGTTTTAATTCCTCATAGCTAAAAGTACGGAATGGTCCTCCAGATGCTGTGAGGTATATCTTTTCAATAGGATTGAGTTGTTCTCCAGTTAAACATTGGAAAATTGCTGAGTGTTCAGAGTCAACCGGTAGTATTTTTACTTTGTATTTATCTGCCAGTTCACAAATAAGTTCACCCGCCACGACCAGTGTTTCTTTGTTAGCCAGGGCTATGTCTTTACCAGCTTCTATGGCTTTGATTGTAGGTAATAATCCTGCGTATCCCACCATTGCAGTCACCACCATGTCAATGGTGCTCATCTGTACCATTTGCGCAATGCTTTCCATTCCGGCATAGACTTTAACCGGCATATCGCTTAAAGCCTCTTTCAATGGCAAATAATTGCTTTCGTTCGCCACACATACCACTTCGGGTTGATATTGTCTTGCTTGTTGTGCTAATAATTGCCAATTATCATTGCCCGTGATGGCATAGAGTTCGAACATATCGGGATATTGGCTTATGACTTCCAATGTTTGTGTTCCGATTGACCCTGTGGCTCCTAATATCGCAATTTTCTTCATACCTAATCTATTCTATAGTCTAATACACCATAACATCTTCCGGATTAACCGGCACACCTTTTTTCCATAGTTCAAAGTCGAGGTGTCTTGTTGCTTCATCTTCATCCCCCATTCTTCCGATGACCTCTCCAGCTCTTAAGACATCAGCTCTCTGCACTTGCAATCTATTTAACCCTTTGTAAACAGACATGTAATTATCCTCGTGTTGTAGGATTACGACCCACTTATGTTCCATAGAGAATTCCGCTACGACTACTCTTCCTGCTAGTGTAGCCATTACAAGTTCGTTGGCAGATGTCATGATGCTCACTCCATATCTTTCTATGTTTGGCTCAAAACTTTCTAACAAGACTCCACTGACCGGACGATAGAATACATATTGCAGTGCTCCTGTTTCAACATTCACTTGCGAAAGGTTGAATTGCTCTTGTTGTTCCACTTCCTCACAAAATGCTTGTTCTTGTTGTGTTTTCTGTAGTGCCAGTTTTTCTCGTTGTATGATGGTGAGGCTGTCGAATGATGTAACAGAGTCAAACTTCAGTTCTCCCGACATTACATTTCTCAAAACGTCAATATACTCTTCTTGTTGTTGTAGAACTATTTGCAGAGAATCTACTCTTATTGCTTCGGATATGACTAACTCTCTTACTCCTGCATCTTCAAATCCCGGTAAATAACGTTTTAGTGGAGTGTAGTATATTAATAATGTAAAGGTTCCGAATGTTAAAAGAAACAATAATGCAATCCAGGCAAATACGGTCAGCCTTGAGAGGCGCACGTGCCATGCCTCTTCAAGGGTGTTTTCGTTAAGTACTGATAGTCTATACTTAAATCGCCATTTAGCCCAAAAGCTTTTATGTTTCTTTGCCATAGGATTATTTTTGTGCAGTCCAGTAGCAACGTTTTGGTGATACAATAGCACCTTCAGTTTTCAACGCAGCCATTGCTTTGTCCACTACTTTACGGTCAAGACCAGAGATTTCAGCTATTTTTCCTGCGTTAAGAGGTTCTTCGTTGTTTTTTAGGATTTCCAAAACTTGTTCTTTTGCTTCCATAATCTATATTTAAAATGTTATTATTTCGACTTAATCTTATGTAGGAGTTTGCTCTATTTTAGCAGGTATAGCCCTTAAAAGTGCAAAGGTAATTTTTTTTAAGGATATACACAACCCGCTTGAGTAACTCTCCCAATACATCCGTTTTGTGTGTTTTTGCCTTGTTTTTTGGTAGCTAGTTCCTACCTAATGGTAACGGTGGGGAGAGAGTGGAGGACCTTGTTTAAGCCGCGCGTTTGACCTTACTGAGGTTACTCCATCCGGCAATAAATTGCCTTTGCCCTCTGCCGTGGCAAGGAGGACGTTGTATATATGTAGAAAGACCCCCTCCGTTCCATTCCGCTGGCGCTACACTCCACTCGTCCCCCTGCGAGGGCGACAGTGCTTTTTTAGTTAGTTTTGGAAGGGGAAATATAACCAAATTAATGAATTAAAGAATTAAAGCATAGTAGGCGGACAGGGCGTGCTGTTTACAATATTATATCAACGCACAGGAAGGATGTATCCTTGCTTTGGTACATCCTTCCTTGTAATTGTTTTTGTGTGTCCGAGTTTAGAATTTTCTGAGTCGGAATACTGCGTATGCCAGTGCCATAATGAGTAATGGTATGATTCCGTCTCCGAGTGGCAATCTGTCTGTTGGATTTCCTTCTTCCACATCCGGGAGGCTTGGTGGAGGAGGCGCAATAGCTATTTTGTGCATAGCCGGTGCAGCAGAACGTCCGATTGCATCTTGTCCTATGTTGTTATACGTAGATACAGAGATGAAGTTTCTGTATTCATTAATATTAACAGCACGACGATAGGCGGTAGAATAGACTTCTTTTTCGCTATTAAATTCTGTAATCACGGTTTGTTGTGTCATTCTATTTTGTTTGCTCACATTTTGGTAAGGTAGTGCTATTTGTCTTACCACTATGGCATTTTGGTGCAATGTAGGCAGTTCGTTCCATTGTCCCCAATCATTAGCCCACACATTAGGAGTGATGATAGCCAGTAATCCGAAAATCAATACTATAATGTTCTTTTTCATAACTTGTTTCCTCCCTTTATTAACGAATTACTTTTACTATTTTAGACTCATGTTCAGATTGCAGGCGCACAATATAAGCTCCCGTCATCGGCAAGCTAAGGGTATAGTGCATATCACTGATTTGATGTTGTTGGATCAATCTACCATCCGGTGTATAAACACTAAGCATCAGAGGTAAGCCCGCCGCATTTCCAATGTGCAATCCATCATCATCTACGACAGCAGTGAGTCCTGTAGTTACCCCACCCTGTGATTCAGGCTTCTTCACGATTTCAAATCGTTCAGCGAGTTGTTCGTTCGTTGCATAGAAAGCATAGGTGTTACCTGTGATAATTTCCACCTCTTCACCTGTGATGAGGTCACGAAGTAAGAGAGGAGTTCCTGCGTATTGGAATGAGAGGGTGTAGAGTTCATCTTCAGAACCTTTACGGAACATCAATCGAGTGCCTTCATATTGTGGCAATGCTGCGATAGCCATTTCTCCAGCTTCAGTAGCTACAGCCAATTGAGGAACGAAGGCGTCACCGAGTATTTTCTTACCATCGTATCCGTTGTCATAAGCTAATGAGAAGGAATCAGCTTGCATAATCCACATTTTATCGGCAGCGTATTCACCTTTAACATCTATGCGCAACACATTAACATCCTCATTTTGTACTTTTGCTCTACGCGGTGCACGCATTGGTGATGTAGTTTGCGTGTAGTTTTCATTGAACAACAAGTTGTCATGATTGAGTTGCAGCACCGTGTTTGCTGTAGTCAAGACGAAGAATGCCTGCATAGGAGCGATGGTGGATGGAAGATCAGCATTTCCTGCTTCATTGAGAATCTTCACTGCGCCTACAGGGACAGTGGTGTATTGTCCAGCCGGTGCATATTGTTGATCTTTATACACGCCTTTGTGTGCTTCCCAATCCGCATAAGAACCTGTGTTGTAAATATAGAGTGCAGCATCAGCACCAGCACCGAAGTCACTCGTTTTCATCTTATCAATTTGCAGAGGAGCCATCCATGAGTTAGCTATAAGGTTCCATCCTTTGTATTCACTGTCACCATTAGCAGTGAGTTGGATTACTCTATTAGTAGAAGCATTGAGTTTACCAGTGAATGTGTATGTTTTTGTATTATCCACATGCGTGATACAGTAGCCACGGAATGGTTGCATATTATCTTCATTTCTCACCCATTCCCAGTTAGCTCCGAGACCGTGAACTTCTTCCGTCCAGCGGCACATCCATGCCAAACGATAGTAGTCGATAGCATTGTTCATATCAGAGAACGGCGCCCCCACATATTGCCATACAGGGTTTTCTTCACCGGCATCACGAGCTTTAGAATAGAAGTCAACAGTGGCGTTAACGTCTCCTTCATTTCCACCAATAGCCAAAGCACCATTTCCAGTAGCATCAGCCTTGATGTAAACGTCTTTCGCTTGAGTAGGATAAGTAGTGATGAAGTTTTTACCCCTTACTTCCACCATTTTACCCACTACAGTCAAACCACCATTCGCATTAATAATCACACTACCATCTTTAGGATTAGTAGGTACTGTAGTAGCATCTTTACGCAATTTAATCAGAGAAGCATGCGCATTAGGCACATCAACGATACATTTCTTTTCAATACGAACATTGTGATAAGGAGTAGGAATCATATTGTAGGTAGGTCCCCAGTTTTTAGGGTTGCTCCACAAGTTGTCACCACTACCAGCAACAGTTGTTCCATTATCTTTTTGTCCATTGGTGAAGGTCATCGAACAGTCAGCCACATCATCGGCATTTTTACGCAAGAGATAATGTAACATTTGGTTGACAATTTTCTTTCCGTCATTCGTGATAGATTCCATAGAAGTGTAGTTAAGTCCCAACATAATCATACGCGCTTTCACTTCCACTTGTCTTTCACAACAGGTAATCAAATCCCCTTTACTACCACCATCAATTGTAGCGATGAACATATAGTCAGGTGCTGTGAGTGGGACAAAGCCTTGCATACCTTTCTCACCCATTGTAGTGAACATTTGCACAATATCTCCAGCTCCGAGTCCGATGTCAGCAAATACGTCATGCGAAGGACATAGCAGTGTCATTTTATCTTGTTTCACTTCCGGGTCAGTAGGAGTAGAATTGATTTGCCAGTTCGGTTGCTTAGCAAGGAAGGTCTCCATAGACAAGATAGGAATTACGTCGAGCAATGCACCCAGTGCATTGATGTAGCTTTTACCAGCTTCTCCATCTTCATTCGTATCAGGATAGTCAGTGACAAGCACTAAGTCGAACTGCGAATAGTAAGCACGAATTTTAGCTTCATCAGCCGTAGCATAAGCATTGACAGCCGTGATGTTAAATCCAGAATTAGGATCAGAAGGATCAGGATTTAGTAGGTATTTATACAAATCCAAATTAGTGCTTTGGTCAGGATCAATACCTTCTGTGAATCCACTTTCTCCAGTCGCATCAGCTGCATCCTTTGTACCAATAGTTACAAAAGCCAATGTAGGTTTGGTAGTCGCCACTTGTCCGTTCATACTTAAAGATGAAGTAACAGGCGTAGAGACGCAACCATTATCTACCGTTAAAGTGAATACATATACTTGTGGAGCATTGATGTCGAGTACACCCGACATACGAACAATTCCATCAGTACCTAATGTATAAGTAGCACCAGATAATGCAGGAGAAGTAGTTACTGTCCATGTGTCAGCTACCCCTTTCACTTCGAACAAAGCGATATCCGGTGCAATACGTCCATCTTTAATGTACCATCCTTCAGCAAGAGGAGTGATGGTAAGCGCTTGTTCAGAAATCGTAACCAATTCAGAGGTAACCACACAAGTGTGTTCAGCCTCTACATAATACACATCACCCACAACAGCCTCAATATCTGTAAACACATATTCACTACCTGCCACTGTAACTTCAGCCAATGCAAGCGCTTCACCTGACTTAAATAATCTAAGTTTTGCTCCCATTGTGAAGTCATCCACTTTGATATCTACCATTTGTGGTGAAGTAGAACAGAACTTGGTGTAATCAATTGTTACATTTGGCACAAACTCAGGACAGTAGTCACCACAATTTTCAATGATAATAGATTTCAAGTAGGAAGTATTATCCGTAGAACGCGTGATGTAGAATATGTTTTCATTGAATGTAGGATCAGTAATCGTGTATGTGAGCGTAGCTTCACCACCTGTACCATCCGTTTTATTCAATTCAGCTATTTTAGTTGTCTTATCAGAAGCTAAGATAGCAACACCTCTATTATTGCCCCCTACATTAATTGTAACCGTAATCTTAGTGCCAGCAGCCAGGGCTACTCTATCACCCAGAGTTACTTTTAAGTAATCATCTTTAGAGTTAAACTTCGCACCATCCGCATTGATATCCATTGTTTTACCTTCCTCCACTCTATCGTAGAAGACTACACCTTGCTTGATAACCGCATGTGCATCCCCTAAATAGGTTTGAGAAGTAATAGAACCGCTTGTCAAGAATTCCATTGAGAAACAAGGACCAAAATTCCATTGCGCATAGAGTGTAGTGTTACCCACCAATGCTACAGCTTGTCCATCCGTGTAAGCCACACCAGTTCCATCCGCTTTGGTGTTCCATCCAGCAAAAGTAGCAGTTGGGTCAGCGTGTGTGAATGTATTCGTTGCGAGTGTGATGATTTGTCCTTCGGTAACAGTTTGGCTAGCCATAGTTCCTTGACCGCCATTAGCATCGTAGGCAATCGTGATAACTTCAGCCGCTCTGAAAGTAGGAGCAACCGTTACATCGTATGCCGGCATTGTGAATTGGTTGCCTGTAGGAGTTACTTTCACTGTAGGATCATCAGATTTGTACACATCAACATTATCTAATACATAGCCAGCATCCGGAGTAGCGGTGAGGGTAATGGTAGCACCCGCTGCTGCAGAAGTTTTATCAGCCACGATAGCACCATTAGTAGTAGCAAGGCAAGTGATGGTGTATTGTGCACAACGTTCCACTTGCACAGATACGTAACGGTCTTCAGAAGTAGTACGATATATCTTTATTGTACCATCAGATTCGATATCAGCAGTTTTTAGTGTGTATTCTACTATATCTGTAGTTGTACCAGCAATAGTAATGACGTGAGATGTACCTTTCAATTTAAAGCCCAATTCTTTATCGCCGCTACCTTTATTATATAAGGTAACAGAAAGAACATCACCCTCAATAAAGGTCATTCCACTTAAAGCGTTAAGTTGTATATAACTTTTATCTCCATTTAATTTAACCGCATAAGGAGATGATTCTCCTCCGGTTATTCCTGTACTACCGGTAGTGGTTCCTACTGTAGGGGTAAATGCAGAAGATGTAGTTGATGTACCCATAAACAATGTTTCGCAACCACTTGTTAAGTTCCACTTCGCATAGAGTGTAGTTGTTGTAGTTACAACATCTGTTTCAAAGTTCCATGCGTTGGTGCAAGCAGGTTCTTTGTACCATCCTACGAAAGTATAGTTTGCCACTTCAGGGTCAGGAGTAGGTTTAGTTATCTTTTCCCCTTCAGTTACCGTTACAGCAGTAGGAGCCGTACCTGTTTTACCATTCAATGAGAATGACACAGTATAAGTAGCAGGGTCTTTCCATTGTGCATAGAGTGTGAGAGTTGTGTTGGCATCAGTAAGTGTTACAGAAGCTCCGTCTGCATAAGCCGTACCCGAACCATCAGCGAGCGTGTTCCATCCCATGAAGACTTTGCTACCATTCGTAAATGCATTTGCAGTCAAGGCAGTAGGTACACCCTCTTGGATGCCTGTTTGAGGCGTCATCGAACCTGTTCCACCATTCGATTCAAAGTTTACAGTATATACACGCAAAGCACGGAAAGTAGCCGATACTGTGACATTGCTTGCCGGCATGGTGAACTTGTTGTCGGTCACAGTAATAAGATTATCAGAAGCATCTTTCACTGTCCATGATTCCAAAACATATCCAGTTGCCGGTGTAGCAGAGAGCGTAACATTCGTTCCAGCAGCAGCTTCATCCACGACATTAACCGTACCACCGACGATAGTTGGGTCGGTAGTGATATTGTAGAGAGCTAAACATTCTGTTGAAACAGCTACATGAGAAATGTATGTATTATTATTTACCTTAATGGTATTCACACCCGGGTATAAAGTAAATGTTAATTCTCCAAAGGCGTTTTCTGTAGTAGCCACCCCTGTAGTTGTTTGAGATTGAGCAGTTTGTCCATCAGCAGACAAGGTCAAAGTACGTTCTGCACTATATCCACCAGCTTTTATCGTTAATGTGCCAACTGCGTCATTAGCCAATGTAATTACCAATGATGCAGAAGTATTCATCTTGATATATGCATTCATGTGGTTGCCTTTGCCATCATACTGTCCACCCGTGAGAACAATACTTGCAATGCCTGTTCCAGAGTGCATAGTCCATGGTGTAGTCAAAGCAACATTATCACCACTAGCAGCCGGATTTCCTAGCGGATTCATGTAAGTAGTTCCGTCATAGCGAGTCGCATCATTGTAAGCGTAAGTGTATGTTTCTGCACATCCACCCGCCACTACTTCTGTCCATTTAGCGTAGAGGGTTGTGTTGGTATTAATGATTGCTCCCGGAGTAGCCGGTATTGTCAGTGTATTGTCAGTGAACCATCCACCGAATGTCCATCCTGATTCAGAAGGTGTGGGTAATGGATTAGGCAATGCGCTTACCGTGGCATCTGAGATAGCAGTTCCGTGTCCGTTTAAGACATAAGAGAGTGTGTAAGTAGGCAGTAGTACTTCATTCACTTGAATAGTAGCCGTAGCTGTTCCTTCACATTCACCATTGTACTCAGCTTGAGTAGCAGTGATTACGTATGTACCCGCAGCCGATGCATTGAATACACCACCGCTAACAGAGGCAGTAGCCGGAGCCACAGAATAAGTCACTTCGCCACCATTACCACCTGTAACTGCGATGTTAGCCGTTTCTCCCATTGTAATGACAGTAGGGGTGGCCGTGATGGTGAGAGGTGTAGATGGAGTGGCACACGTTACATCAATTGTTTCAGTAAGCGTAGCTTCGCAGTATGTACCATCAGCCGCTACAGTAGCAGTAATCGTAGTAGAACCAGAAGCCACATAATGTAACTTACCATCCACAACAGTAGCAACAGCAGGATTGCTGGATGTGTAAGTTACAGCACCTGTGCTAAGACCTTTGTTTACACCTAAAGTAATATCAGCATCCCCTACTTCACCATCCACAGGAGCAGTCGTCCATGAGATAGTTGGAGTGGTGCAAGGAGAAGAGGAAGTAGAACAAACATCCACTGAGAGTTCTGCTATATGCACTGCATTTGTAGAACAAATAAAATAGGTTCCAGCTGTTACTTCAATAGTTGTTTCCTGAATAATCTTACCCGTTGTAAACTTTAATTCCGTTCCTGTCAAGGCATCACCAGTAGAAGAAGAAACACTTCCTGATGACACAAAAATACTACGACCTGTAGAAGTTGCATAAGCTTTTAAATGTAGAGTTGCATTGTAACCTTCATCAATAACTATACTAATATATCTAGTATTTGATGTTTTACTAGTTAATGCCTTCCATCCTTTGTATGTAACCTCATTGTATGGTTTAGCTTGACTATCTATTTCCGTTCCTGTACCAGTTGTATTCCACGATGCACCAGTAACATTTCCGCTAGTGGAAGGAGCATTAGTCATGGTACTACCATCAAAAATAACCATCTTATTACATCCCCCTCCTCCGATGCTTATTTCTGTGAATGTTGCAGAGATTGTTACATTAGAAGCCGGCATTGTGAATTTGTTGTCGGTGAGTGTAATGTTATTATCAGCCGCATCCTTAACAGAGATAGTTCCAAGTTTGTATCCAGAAGCCGGAGTAACTGTGAGTGTGATTGTTTCGCCTTCGTTAATGCCAGTGGTTTTACTTGCAGATACAGTACCATTGGTCATGCCGTTCAAGGTCACTGTGTAGGTTGGTATTGCAGTCCACTTCGCATAGAGCGTTGTGTTAGCTGTGATTGGAGTAGAGAAGTCGAACTTGTTATTGCAAGCAGCCTCTTTGTACCATCCACCGAATGTGTATCCAGCAGCAGTAAGCGCAGCAGGTTCAACTGCTGTAGCATTTTCAATAACAGTTTGCGCTGCAGGTGCAGTTCCGTGTCCATTAGCATCAAACGTAACCACATAAGTAGGAAGTCCACTGCCAGTCACCACGATTTGCGCATTCAGTTTGTTGTATCCTGTAGCACTTTCCCAAATATCCGTATTAGCGAAACGTACAGCAAATGCAGGTTTTGCAGCCAGTGAAGCACTTGCATCCGGCAGGTGTAGATAGAGGTTGTATGTCCCCGGAGCCACAGAAGCCGGAATAGTTAGGTTTTCATTGATTGTGGTAGTAGCACCATTCGGTTGCCATGAACGTGGGTCGCTTGAAAGTTTGAGCGAATAAGTATTGGTAGCATTTTTCAAGACAATGTATGCCGGTCGTTCGTAATAGAGCGGTGCATAACCAACGTTTTTGAGTGTCATGTTCACAGCCATTGTACCCCCAGCCACTGCTTCATCCGAGAATGTACCCGCTTGAAGTTGGAAGCGATAACCCAGATTGCGTGACATGATATCGAAGTGACCAGTAGAGCGCCACAAATCCGTCACTGCATGACTATATCCTTGATTGAGGTAGGAATAATGCAGATTAGCCATTTCAGCAACCGCTTTATCTCCCGTTGCATGCGTGTTGATAGTAGATGCGTCATCATCATGATTTGTTTCACCACCTACCGGAACATATAGACATTCTTGAGCTATGTAAGCCTTATCGGCAGTTACGTTTTCGTATGTACCTTGGTTTTCATCTCCATTGAGGAAAGCATCATTATGATGTCCGAGACGAGCTTTTGCTGTAGTCTTATAAGCTTCGGCAGAAGTCAATGCAGCATTAGAGCCCAAATAGTCTGTTTTGAATTTAGGAGTACGCAATTGTACCACGCGTGAAGCCGGCACAGCATCCAACAATTGGTTAATGAGATTAGTCTTTGTATCCATTGGGATGCTTTCCCCTTTACCTTGGCTTGAATAGTACCATTCACCCCAAGCACCGAGGAATCCCGCTTGTACAACATAGATAACATCAGCATTGGCCGCTAAAGTAGATTTCAGTTGTGCCAGATGCGCTTGCCATATAGCCGGATTAGCATCTTTATTTTCAGAAGGGTTGTCTGATGCTGAGTTTGTATAAGCAAAACGCAAGATACACTTAAATCCTTTGTCACGAAGTTTTTGCATATCCGTGTTGATAAGGTTCATCACATCAGAAGTAAGTTCTTTGTCGCGGAAGTTGTCCAAATAGTAGAGACGTAAGATTAACGAACGTCCTGCATTTGTACCGTTCGTGAAGTAAGAGTCAGACAAGTTAGACTCATTACCCGATTCTTTTACAATTTGTTCAATATGTTCATAGAATCCACGTTCCGGATTAGGGAAGATAGAATTGTCGGCAGTGTAAGTCACATCCCCCGTTATAATTGGAGTCCATTTTGCATAGAGTTGTAAGTTGGCATTAGGAGTGATAGAAGCTTTATCCACATAAACCACTTCACCACTTGCTGAGGTAGCCCATCCAGCGAATGCATATCCAGAGCGGGTGAAGGCACACGCAGAGAGTTTTGTTGATACATTTTCTGTCACAAGCATTTCATCCATACTTCCAGACCCACCATTAGAATTGAAGGTGATGGTGTAAGTGTCAGCCACATCAGCCGTATTTGCACATTCATATAATCCTAAGAAACTATATCCCCAATTTCCACTTGCAGTCAATACATAGTTTCCTGAGGTCAAATCAGGAATCTCAACAACAGTCGACACATCACTTCCTGCCACAGAACGATTAGCATCCGTTGCGCTACCACCATCTTTTGCCAATCTAAATTCACGTTCGCCACTACCCGAAGAGTTGGCTAACATGTATAAAGTAGCTTTATAGCCCGGATTCACCGTAAATGAAATAGCGTGAGCTCCATTACTTGTGCGACGAGTAGTTGAGAAGGTAGTACCATCAATTGTGATAGACCCTGCTAAATCAGAACCAGCAGCAGCCGTTCCTGAGAATCTATCTGTATTTGTCATACCCGATGGTAAGTCACTATTATTAACAAAATAAGTATAGAGCGTACATGGTGGAGCCACTTCCCATTGAGCATACAAAGTGATGTTCTTGGTCGGTGTATATGTAGCCGAAGCAGTACCCACTAATGTACCACCCGTAGCTGCAGTGTACCAACCCTTGCATATATAGCCCGGATAAGTTGGCACCGGAAGTTTCAATGCTTCTCCACCTTCCGTATAAACACGCGAAGAAGTAGCGCAAGAACCTCCGTTAGCATTGAATGTCACAGTGTAGGTAGTTGCTTCTTTCCATACAGCATAGAGTGTCAAGTTGTTAGTCAAGGTAACAGATGCTTTATCAGCATATGCTACCGTAGAACTACCAGCAGAAGTTGCCCATCCTTGGAATGCATATCCAGAACGCGTGAATTGATTTGCATTAAGCGGAGTAGCAAGACTTTCTTTTACAGTTTGCGCTGCCATTGATCCACTACCACCGTTTGCATTGAAGGTAACCGTGTAAGTAGTGATTGAAGACGAACAAGTGCTGTAAATATCCCCAGCAGCAGTCACCATCAAAGTAGCTCCCGCTCCACATGTTGCATCCGTAACAGCCGCTTTTCCTTCCGCAGCAGAAAGAGCAGTGTAAGCATAAGTGGGTGCAGACACAGAACCCGTGTTACTTGGCACTCCCACCGAACCGACAGATTTTAGTCCATTTGTTCCGCCGTAACTCTTAAAGCGACTTTCTGTTTTCAATGAACCCTCCATAGTACAGCCATCCAAGTAGCACTTAACATTTTCCGGTCCGATGTAGCATTTAGCCACAGAAGAATTCCAGTAACAGTTCAAGAAGTGGAGGTCAGCATTCCGGCAACGCGTCATACGTTCCACACAACCTTGATCCCACCAGCAATATGCCCATGTGATGTTATATCTTCCATCAGAAGGTTTGTCGCTTGAACTTGAACCAATCAGGTTTGTAAAACGATGGTCATTCGTTCCACCCGATCCACCTGATTTTGGTGCTTTCAAATAGCGGAAACGGCACCATGAAACTGTGATATTGTCAGTAACGTTCTTGTTATCGAAGTTACCATCGCATCCATCTTGGAAGTCACAATGGTCAACCCAAGCATTTGTAACGCCCTCAAATTGTAGAAGATCTC
The DNA here is from genome assembly GCA_017647145.1 of Paludibacteraceae bacterium. Lineage (GTDB taxonomy): Bacteria > Bacteroidota > Bacteroidia > Bacteroidales > Paludibacteraceae > Gallipaludibacter. The sequence goes on along the minus strand of JAGCLD010000034.1, from coordinate 172,025 downwards.
TACCATCACAGTCATAAGCTCCAGGACCTTCAAACGTGACATTACGAATAATCACATTTGAACAACCTTTGACGTTCATGATTCCTGACCCATCTTTGTTTTGTGTCAAGTTAATCAACCTTTTGCCAGGAAGAGCCAACAAAGTGAAATTGCCATATTTGACACTGATTTGACTTGAGACAGTGATGTTGTCAGTAATAATAATCACACGATTACTATTTTTACCAAGAGCAGTTGTTAATTCGCTCTCGGTATCCACCAAAGTAGGTGTTGCATTACCACCTCCTGTAGCGTTACGACCATAACCGAAAGGCTCAGTTAAGCAATACTGTTGTGCAGAAAGAGTCATAGCAATGACGAGGGCACACATCAGAGCAATGCCTCGTGCCCAACTACCACAAGCCAGAACATAAGGTAAGAATGCTCTTACATAAGAAGTCGGAGATAGACTTCCACCTAAAAAATGCTTGATTTTCATGGTTTTTGTTTTTGAGTTTGTATAATTTTATTTTTTTACGTTTTTCCTTAATTATTGAACCTGACTATCAATCTTTTAACAAAGATTTAGAGAATACATACACTTTTTTCAATTTAGTTTGCTAAATTACACCCCTTTTACACCATGTTTGTGTAAAAATTGTCACGATTTGTGTATTTTTATGTTACCATGGACGGCATTCGCAGAATAAAGTTTGTTTTATTAAGGTTAGCACAATAGGAAATGCAGGATATAGATAGTAAGGTTTCCCTTTTAGATTTTATTCATTACACAAAAAAGTATTAATTTTGCCCTATGAATCATATTGTACCTCCAATAGCAACTTCATCCGTATTACTTCACACTTGTTGTGCCCCCTGCTCTTCTGCCATTATTGAAGCACTCATACAACATGGGATACGACCTACGCTCTACTTCTACAACCCCAACATATATCCAACAGAGGAGTACATGCGTCGTAAGTCAGAAGTGATACGCTATGCAGGCATGATGGGTATTGATTATATAGATGCAGAATACGAGCACGAGCAATGGTTATGCTCTATTCAAGGACGAGAGCATGAACCAGAGCGCGGGAAGAGATGTTTAGAATGTTTTAGAATGCGTTTACTCAAAACAGCTGCCTATGCCCACACGCATGATTACAGCGTGTTTGCCACTACGCTTTCCACTTCGCGCTGGAAAAACCTTCAGCAGATAAATACAGCCGGAGAAGAAGCCTCCCAGCAATATAATGACTTATATTTCTGGGGTGCTAATTGGCGCAAAGGAGGCCTCCAAGAGCGTAGAAACGAACTCATCAAAGAACATGGATTTTATAACCAGACATACTGCGGATGCGAATTCAGTATGTCACACAATACTGAGTTGAAATGAAGAAAGCCATACTGAAAGACAGTACACCCTTAGTTAAAGCCCTGTGTTTACTACTCATTATGTTAGCAGGGAGCGTGATAGCCCTATTATTATATAGCCTATGTGGTAACGGAGGTTCAATCGGGGCGTTACGTTTTCTTCAATCATTGCAAAGCATTTTGATATTTACAGTTCCTTGTATTTTTGGAGCGATTTTATGGAGTGATCGTCCGTTACACTGGTTACGTTTAGACCAATTACCCTCATTACTCCCCACCCTCCTCACAATTGCATTATTTGTGTGTGGAGTACCATTTGTGAATCTATTAAGTCATTGCAACCAGCAATTTGTATTGCCCGAATCACTTCAGGCAATAGAAGAATGGATGCGTCAGAGCGAAGAAAGCGCACATTCGCTCACATTGCGTTTTCTATCCGGGATGACTTACAGTGATTTATTGATTAATTTACTCGTAATGGCTATTCTTCCCGCATTGTCGGAAGAGATTCTATTCAGGGGGACTTTTCAATCCCTATTTGGCGAGACACGCCACATGCACACAGCGATATGGAGTTGTGCTATTCTATTTAGTGCCATCCATATGCAATTCTATGGATTTATACCTCGCCTTGTGATGGGTGCAGCATTAGGCTACATGGTAGCATGGTCAGGATCACTTTGGCTTCCCATCATTGGTCATGCCACCAATAATGCCATTGCCGTGTTGAGCTATTTTGTGTGTCAGCATTCAGGAATAGACATCACATTAGCAGACAACATTGGTACAGGGGAGAGTTTATGGCTCGGGATAGTGAGTTGTGTGGTAGTGGTTGTGTTGATTTATGCTTTGCGTCGTTCACTCACAATGAGCAAAGCCTCTTCTCGCAAATCATCAGGCAACTGAATATTACGTGCCTGAAGGCTGCGTAGCCACCCTGCCACATCCTTTTCTTTCAAGGTGTAGAAGACATGCTCCAAGAGTTCCACTTGTTGAAGTGTGTAATCTTCATGCTTGATACCAGCCAGCACATCCAGTTCTTCATCATCATAGTATTCCACTTGCAGTGTTTTGTTGAGCAAGCTATCCCGTTCACAAACAGCATGTGCGCCACAACATTCATCGTCCACTTCTTTAGGTGGCGTTATTTTTCCCGTTTCTTTTTCTTTTTTTCGTTCGCGTCTGTCAGCCCAATAAGCCAATGCGCCAATTGCCGCCAACATCAACAAGGCAACAGCCACAAACAACCAAATTTTATCCTCCATCATAACCTTCAGGTGGTGTTTATCCGTGAAAACATAAGGACCTTGAGGTCAGACTTCACACCCAAGATCCTTACGCTCACATTTATGATATCTTATTTTATAATCATTCCTTACTATCCGCAGCGAGAATAGCCACATGATTTACATGTCAAACATCCCTCTTGGTACACCAATGCATCTTGTCCGCAGTTAGGACAGCTTTGTCCTTCCACTTTTGTACCATCTACAATGTATTTCTTCAAGGCACGTTCTACACCCACTTTCCAGGAGTTGATAGTTTCGCTATCCAATTGTAAGCTTGCCACCATTTTTATTACCTGATCAATCGGCATACCATAACGTAGCACTCCAGAAATTAGTTTTGCATAGTTCCAGAATTCCTTATCAAACTTGTGAGAAAGGCCTTCTACTGTAGTTTTGTATCCTCTATTGTTCTTGTATTGGAAGTCATAACGCTTATTGCCCTCTTCATCAATCGTCTTAATGATTTTACCTTCAGTGACAGATTTCGGCAACAAGATACCCTCTTCATCATCTGCAAGTCCAGTGAAGATTTCATAGGGGCGTCCGTCCATAAGTCCTACGAATGCGATCCATTTATCTTTATTATTTTGGAAGCGCACTACGTCACATTTCAGTTCATCCGGACGTTTTCTAACGATGTCTTCCGTGTAGCAAACACAGCGTTTCTTTTCCTCTTTCTTTTCTTCGTCTTTTTGTTTCTTTTCATCAGTAGAAATCAATACTCCGGAACGAGATCCATCACGATAGACAGTAACCCCTTTACATCCACAGCGCCATGCTTCTTCGTAGAGTTGTCCTACCAATTCTTCAGACACATCAGCCGGCAAGTTGATAGTAACAGAAATAGAATGGTCAACCCATTTTTGTATTCTACCCTGCATTTGTACCTTTTTCAGCCAGTCGACGTCATTAGCAGTAGCTTTGTAGTAAGGCGAAGCCGCTACCATTGCATCAATTTCCTCTTGCGTATAGTTTTTGTCTGTGTCATATCCATTAGCTTTCATCCACACAGCAAATTTGTGGTGGAATACGATATACTCTTCGAAGCTATCGCCTGTTGGGTCAACATAGTCAACACGCACTCCCGGTTCATTAGGATTCACTTTACGACGACGTTTGTACACCGGCATAAAGACGGGTTCAATACCCGAGGTGGTTTGTGTCATGATACTTGTTGTACCAGTAGGTGCGATAGTCAAGCAGGCAATGTTACGACGTCCGTATTTGCACATTTCCTCATACAATTCCGGGTCAACAGATTTGATACGATTAATGAACGGATTATTTTTCTCTCTTTGTGCGTCATACACCAAGAATGCTCCGCGTTCTTTCGCCATTTCAACAGAAGAACGATAAGCTTCAACAGCTATTGTAGCGTGTACTTTTTCAGAGAAAGCAGTAGCTTCTTCAGTACCATAGGTTAATCCCAAAGCCGCTAACATATCCCCTTCAGCAGTTGTACCCAATCCCGTGCGACGTCCGCGCAAAGTTTTATCTTTGATTTTATTCCAGAGTAATTTTTCAGTCTGCTTGATATCTTCAGCTTCCGGGTCAAGTTCAACCTTAGCCAATATTTGGTCGATTTTCTCCATTTCAAGATCAATGATATCGTCCATCAATCTTTGCGCAACGCGAATGTGTGCTTTTAGCAAGTCGAAATCAAAACGCGCTTGTGGAGTGAATGGGTCAACGACATAGGAATACAAATTGATTGCTTGCAAACGGCAGCTGTCATACGGGCACAAAGGAATTTCACCACAAGGGTTAGTAGAAGTAGTTTTGTATCCTAAATCAGCGTAGCAGTCAGGCACAGATTCACGTGTGATAGTGTCCCAGAAGAGTACTCCAGGTTCTGCAGATTGCCATGCATTGTGTATGATTTTATCCCACAAGGCCTTTGCATCAATTTCTTTCGTTGTCTTAGGGTCAGTTGCATCAATTGGGAATTGTTGACGGTAGGGCACTTTATTGATAGCTGCTTGCATAAAGGCGTCGTCAATTTTCACAGAGACATTAGCACCTGTGATTTTACCTGGCACCATCTTAGCATCAATGAAAGCCTCAGAGTCAGGGTGTTTGATTGATATGCTGAGCATCAAAGCCCCACGGCGTCCTTCTTGAGCCACTTCACGTGTAGAGTTAGAATAGCGTTCCATGAAAGGCACTATACCTGTAGAGGTGAGTGCAGAGTTTTTCACGGGTGAACCTTTAGGTCGAATGTGTGAGAGGTCGTGTCCTACTCCTCCACGTCTTTTCATCAACTGTACTTGTTCTTCATCCAATTTGATGATAGCACCATAACTATCCGATTTTCCATCAAATCCGATCACAAAGCAGTTAGAGAGAGAAGCCACTTGGTATTGATTACCGATTCCTGTCATAGGGCTTCCTTGTGGTACGATAAAGCGGAAGTTTTTGAACAGCTCAAATATTTGATCTTCCGTCAATGCGTTTGGATATTTGGCTTCAATTCTTGCGAACTCTCTAGCCAATCGCCGATGCATATCATCCGGCGTTTTTTCAAACACATTTCCAAACGAGTCTTTGAGGGCATATTTATTCGCCCACACTCTAGTAGCTAACTCGTCACCTTTAAAATAGGCCAATGTAGCCTCTTGAATTTCTTCCTGAGAGAATGTTTTTGTGTCCACTGCTAAGAAGGTATTACAAATAAGTTGTTAATAATATGATGATTATGTTTTTTATAATTGTTCGTGTAATCGGACTGCAATGTTACGTCTTTTTTATGATATAGAAAAGTAAAAACAGGAAAAAAAATTCAATATTTAATTGTTCTAATTCTAACAATTTCATTATTAAGTAAGTAAAGACAAATATTTTTTTACGTCCAAACAAAATGAAGGATAACATAAAATTATTTTCCATTATAGACAACAAAATATTGCTCCTAAAAAATAAAGTTTTCCAAAATAAAATACTATATACTTAAATATCACCTATTTACATTTTTTAGAAATCTAAAAAGTTTTCCATTTTAAATATTTACATAACATCACCCAACAAAATACACTTCAACCCAGAACATCAAGCTATCATCCATCAACACCCATCAGGATCACGTCAGCAAGGCATTTTCCGCAATCTCACACACCTACAGAAAGAAACCACAGGAGCGATATAGCAAAAGAGATTAAGACAGCGTGAGCAAGTGATGCATAAGCCACAAACAGGGATAGTTTGCTCTCTCAGAACTTCATCCCAAGTAGAAGTTTGAAGGTATTTAGTAAGTATCTTATTTCTATATTTATCCTACGTGTATCCTACGTGTATCCTACGTGTATCCTACGTATGTCATAGGTGATTGATAGCAGTGAGAGATATTACAGAAAGGAGGGTGTGTTGTGTGTATTTCTTGTGTGGCGATTATTGTTAATCGGCAAAATAATAGTATCTTCGCAGAAAATAGTGAGCAATATGGATAAAATTCTGCATTACTTTCCCCATTTAAGCCAAGAGCAACAGCAACAATATGAAGCTCTGAGAGCGCTTTATACAGATTGGAACGAAAAAATCAATGTTATTTCCCGCAAGGATATCCAAAACCTGTATATGCACCACATCCTTCACTCAATGAGTATTGGAAAGGTGTTACCCTTCACCATGGGGACTACCCTACTTGATGTGGGCACGGGCGGAGGTTTTCCAACCATTCCTCTTGCGATATTGTTTCCCGAATGTCATTTTACAGCGATTGATTCGATAGGCAAGAAGATAAAAGTATTGAGTGACATTGCTGACCAAATTGGACTGAAGAATGTAACCGCCAAGCATTTGCGTGTGCAAGAAGAAAAAGGCAAATTTGACTTTGTCATCAGCCGAGCCGTTATGCCATTGAGTGAATTAGTGAAACTAAGCAGAAAGAATGTGAGCAAAGAGCACAAAAACGCCCTTCCCAACGGCCTTATATGCCTTAAAGGAGGAGAACTGGCGGGCGAATTACATCCGTATAGACATATTGCCACTCAATATGAACTTTCGGAATTCTTCTCAGAAGAGTTTTTCACCACAAAAAGTGCTATCTATATGCCATTGTAAGCAACTGAGTTTGTAGCATTAAGACAAGAGCAAAAGACATGCAAATCAAAACCTTTATATTTAACCCAATACAGGTAAACACCTATGTGCTATACGACCCAGACAGTTTGGACTGCGCCATTATTGATGCAGGTTGTTTGGGAGCAGAAGAAGAGAATGAATTGGCAAAATTCATTGATGAAAAGGGACTAAAAGTCAATTATCTTCTGAACACTCACTTGCACCTTGATCATCAGTTTGGGAATGCATTTGTAACAGAGCGCTATGGTGTGAAGCCTTTGGCCGCAGAAGCAGACGAGCCTTTGGTGAGGACTGTGAGACACTATGCAGCCGCCTTTGGTCTTAATGATGATTTGGTAAGAGAACAAGCGCTGGGCGGCTACTTGAAGGATGGTGATGTGATGCGTATTTGTGGAGCGGAATGTCACATCATTGCGACTCCCGGACACACTCCCGGCGGAGTTTGCTTTTATTTTCCCAAGTTAAAATTGCTTTTTACGGGTGACACCCTTTTTGCCGGAGGAATAGGACGCGCCGATTTGCCCGGAGGTAACTATGTGACTCTGATACGTAGCATACAGCAAGGTCTGCTGACCCTTCCGGATGACACTCAAATCTATTGTGGTCATGGTCCTGTAAGTTCAATTGGCGACGAAAAACAGATGAATCCTTATTTATAGTCATTATGGAAAGCGAAAGAGAAGAGATTGTACGTCGGTATTTGGATGACAACGGGATAGAATACAGTTGTTATCATCACCCTGCCGGTGCGACCATTGCAGAAGCATCCCTTTATTGGAAGAAAGACGGTTCGTTACACTGCAAAAACCTATTTTTTCGCAATCACAAGGGGAACAGACACTATTTAGTGTGTTTTCCATCGGACATGGACCTGCCCATTCACAACCTTGAGCACTTGTTAAAACAAGGCAAGCTATCATTTGCTTCAGCCGAACGCATGATGCGCTATTTGGGCTTAGAACCCGGCTCCGTGTCACCCTTCGGACTAATTAATGACACGGATAATCATGTTCATTTATTTATGGACATACGCTTAAAAGAAGCCACATCCCTGAGTTTTCATCCAAACGACTGCAGAGGAACCATCGTAATTAGTCAAGAGCATTTTCAGCATTACTTGCAAATCATAGGAAACACACACTCTTATTTGGACTTTTCTACCCTTCCGGACAAGTAATAAACCGAAAGAACCCCCAGAACAAGTCTCTCGAAATAATAAAAAACATTACTTTCTTTTAAAAAAGCGACATAAAACCCAAGATTGTCATTTTTTTAATGTACCTTTGCAAATAGAAAACAGAACATGACACAACTTATATTAGTTACAAGCGTATTGTTGTTGATGGGCATCTTACTTTTGGGGGTGCGCATTTTCTTCGTAAAGGGCGGTAGATTTCCGAACACCCATGTAGGAGGAAGCAAAGCGATGAAAACGAGAGGTATTGGCTGTGTTAGTTCACAAGACCGCGAATCAAGACAAATAAATAAAAACAAAATAAACGTAGAACAACTCTAACTTTATAGGTATGAATAAGACAACTACCATTTTTAACGCCTTAACTGTCATTTTACTTGCAGCAGTAATTGTATTGTTTGTATTAGTAATTAAAAAGCCTAAATGTGCACAAGCAGAAGCATGCAATCCTTCTACTACCGTGGAAATGAACAATCTTCCTGTGGCTTACATCAATGTAGATTCATTGTTATTGCAATATGACTTTGCCATCAACGCTAATGATGCATTGATGCGCAAGCAAGAAGATGCTCGTCTTCGCATTAACACTCAAGCAAAACGTTTGCAAGAGGACATGAATGACTTCCAACGTAAATTGGAAAACAATGCTTTCTTGAGCAGAACAAGAGCAGAACAAGAACAAACCCGCTTGCTTCAAAAACAAGAAGAACTCCAAAAATTGGATGCTCAACTCACTGAGGAACTGATGGTGGAACAACAAAACATGAGCCTTCAACTCCGCGACAGCATCAACAATATCCTCAAAGTGTATAATGCGGATAATCGTTATCAACTCATCATCAGCAACACTTCGGGAGACAATTTGCTCTATGCGAGCGAAGCATACAACATCACCAATGATGTAGTGGAATTGCTTAACACACGTTGCAAAAAATAACCACTCATAGTTACCATTTTAAACAGATGAGGCGATGCTCAATGCATCGCCTCATCTGTTTTTATCCTTAATAGCGCCGAGCACTAATCACTATTCAGACAACCTCTGAGCAATTATTCTCTTGGATTCTTCATATCCTAATTGAAATATTTCACGTGATTTTTCCACATCAAAGGTATCAAAATCACCCATATCAGTTGGTTCGATCAACAGGTCGCACAGCTCTTTATCGTGCAAAATATTAGCCTTAAACATAAAATGATAGGCTCTCATGGCAACAGAAAGCGCATTCATTTGATATTCATCTGCCACAAGAGGACTCGCATTGATTCCGATCAGATAATCACATTCCTCACGAATTGTGGACACCGGAAAGTTTTGAAACACTCCCCCATCGACATAATTGCAACCCTCAATATTATGCGGCGTAAACAACACCGGCACACTACAAGAAGCAGCAATACAATCAATCAAATTGCCCGACGTAAATATGACACTCTTACCATGGTCCAGATCAGTAGCCACAATTCTCATGGGGATTGGGAGGTCTTCCAAACGTTTGGTGTGCAGATGGGCATCCAGAAACTTCATAAACGGAGTAACCTTAAAAAATCCTCCACTTGTAGGACTCTGAATTGACGCCATTTGTCGAAAGCTCACATTTTCAAACAGCGTTGCAATCTCATCCGGCTTATATCCATCCGCATACAGCGCCCCTACAATGGCTCCTGCACTAACCCCCGAAATGATATTTGGCCTGAAACCAATTTCTTCCAGTCCTTTTAGCACTCCAGCATGGCACAATCCTTTGATACCTCCCCCACTCAGGGCCAATCCATATTGATAAGGTTTTCGATGTAGTAATTTAGACAAAGGCATAAATCAAATACTTAAAAGAAGTGATTACTTTAAGAGATTATCTTAGCATATTTACTTTAACAAAGTGCATGCCGTTTTTGTTTTCACTATTATATAAAAAAAAGAACGCCTACCTCACAGAGATAGGCGACTAATCGTTGTGTGTACGTTCGTTCTGATTATTCAGCAACAACTTCTTCTACAACTTCTACAACTTCAGCTGCAACAGTGTCAACAACTTCAGCAACAACAGAGTCAGCAACAACTGCTTCTTCTACTACTACTTCTTCTGCTACTGGTTCAGCAACTGGTGCTTCTTCAGCGTTGCAAGCTTTTTTGTTGCAGCAAGATGCCATAGCAAATACAACTGCAGCGAACAATAATACTTTTTTCATTTCTTTTGCCTTTAAAATATTAAACATAAAAACGTGTGTCACGAAAACTTTGCAAAGGTAAATCATTTTTTTCACATGCAAATGATTTATACTTATTTTTTTAGCAATTTGTCAAAAAATACAACTAAAATAAGCGAAAATTACCATTTCACGGGATTATTTACCCATGCTTGCAGTGTAAAGGTAACGTTTGATGCTCTTTTTCGGTGTTTTTTCGAATTCATACGGATAGAGTTGAATTTGTGTCACACCTTCATAGGAAGCCACCATTGAATTAAGTGCTTTTCTGTTTTCTTCCATTTTTTCTTGGAGTTCTTTTTGTGTGAGGTGTTCAGCATCTACCGCATCATAATCCGGGCAAACCAATGCAACCAACTTACCATCTTGTTGTAAAACGAGGCTCTCCATCACAAATGGCATATTGTTGAGTTTTGCTTCAATTTCTTCCGGATAAATGTTTTGTCCGCTAGGTCCGAGTATCATTGTTTTGCTTCGTCCACGTATAAAAATACGTTTTTCAGCATCGATGTATCCCAAGTCGCCAGTGCGCAACCATCCGTCTTCCGTGAAGATTAGTTTTGTTGCTTCTTCATTTTTGTAATATCCAGACATCACATTTTCACCCTTTACTTCGATTTCACCGATACCTGTGTTAGGGTCAGCATTTGTGATGCGAACATCCATTTTAGGCAACACCTTACCCGCAGAGAAAGGCACGTAAGTATCCAAGTGTTTTAGAGAAACAGAAATCAACGGAGCGCATTCAGTCATACCATATCCAACGGTGTATGGAAACTTGATTTTATGGAAGAATTCTTCCACTTCCGCGTTAAGAGGTGCACCCCCAATGATAATTTCAGAGAACTCACCACCGAATGCATCCACCAACTTTTGACGCACTTGGTTTAAGACAGCCTGATCAAGGAATGGCACTCTTAGAACCCAACGCATAGAAGGTTTGCTGAGAAGCGGCAATATTTGTTTCTTGTAAATTTTTTCTACGATAAGAGGTACGCAGAAAATAATGCTTGGTTTTACTTCAGCGAATGCCTTCAAGAGAATTTTAGGAGAAGGAGTTTTTCCGATAAAGTAGGTGTGAGAACCAGAGCACACAGAAGTTAAGAAGTCAAAAGCACATCCGTAAGCATGAGCCAAAGGCAGGAATGCAACGAGTCGTTTACCTCTTGCCAAGAGTCCAGTTTCGATACCATACGTGATGTTACCAGCCAAGGCATTACCACTTGTCAATACACCTTTACTAAATCCTGTGGTACCAGAAGTATAGTTAATAGAAACAATTTCATTGTTTGGTTTGTCCACATAGCGCACACAATCCGGATAGAATCCATCAGGGTATCTCTCATTAAAGATACGCTCGATGGTGTCTTTTGAGATTTGTTCATACGTGAAAGGAGCCTCATGTGGTTGAACCACCGGCATATCCTCAGCCTGTCCATCCAACATGGTAGGCTGTGTGTGGTCAACAATTGTAATCAAGTTGAATTTATTCAAAGAGAATACAGCTTCCACCGTGATGAGTTTTTCTTCTTCCAAGTTTTCCCAGTTGGCATCACTTGCAAACAACAGTTTAGACTCTGAGTGATTTGTGATGTGGTGAATGTCATTTGCATTAAAGTCTTGGAGAATAGGCACGATAACAGCTCCATAGGTTACTGTTGCGATATAGGTAATTGCCCAATAGGCATTGTTTCTACCCACCAATGCAATTTTGTCATCCTTTTGGATACCACATTGTTCGAACAAGATGTGTAGTTTAGCAACCTCTTTAGCCACTTGTTCGTAGGTGAATGTCAGATTTTCTCCATAGTTTGTAAACGCCGGCAATTCCCAATTGACACGGAATGAATCTTCAAAGAGTCTTATAAAATTTTCTTTAATCATAATTTAGTTTGTTAAAAACAACAATTCCCGAAACAGGGTCATTTTTCACTACGTAAAAAATACTTTCCTTGTTTCGGGGTGCAAAATTACTAAAAAATACACATACCCACAAAGAATGTGCAGTTTTTAACATCATAAACTGCACACTTTGGTGCTAAAGTGTGTAATAATGAAGTCGGTAATCACCTGACAGCAATGATACTATCTACCACATAATGGCTCATTCCCCTCCATGGCAATTTACCTAAATATTCCTTGTAATGCAGTTCGACTTGTTTTCCTCCGCATCGCATGAGTGAGTCAGCAATCAGTTTGTTTTCGACTGAAAATTCAAATTCATACGACTGTATTGCCGTGCCTGTTTGTTTTGCATTAAAGCCAGCTTGTATTGCTTTGCCTTCGTAGGTCTTAAAGATGTACCCTTTATGCACTACATAGTTTAATTCTCCCGCTTTCACACCTTCTCCAAAGACGAAAAAGAATTTTACATAGACAAATACAACCAATGCGACTATCATGAGTGCAGAGGTTATGGAAATTACTCTAGTTGTTGCTTTCATAATCATTTTCCTATTTTTATTCCCCACAAAGATAATTCCTTTTGTGTATATAGCAAAGTTTATTAGTATCTTTGCAAGGTTTTTTCAAAACATAACATTAACCCAAATAATTAATAATTTGTTATCCTCAAACAGAGAAGCTCATTTACATGTTGCATTATAAAACTATTACAAATGCACACCTCAAACATTGGGTTGTCATGATTCATGGTGCCGGTGGTAGCATTGAGGTGTGGTATCGTCAGGTGGCTGACTTTGCTCGTCACTTTAATATTCTCCTTGTTGACTTAGTAGGACATGGTGGTTCATCTGAAGAATCCTTTGGGAACAGTTTCAGTTTCTCCAAATCGGCTGAGCAAGTTATGGAAGTGGTGAATCATCTTAAAATTCAGAAAAGTCATTTTGTCGGTTTATCACTTGGTTCTATAGTAGTTCGTATGATTGCCAAACACAACCCACAGGTAGTGTTAAGCATGGTATTAGCAGGAGCTGTAACCAAGCTCAGTGCCAAGACCAGAATGCTTTTTAGATTTATCAACCGATTTAATTCTATCATACCTTATGGTCTGTTAAGGCGTCTGATTGCCAAAAATATGATTCCACAAGAGCGCTATAAAGAGTCTAAGAAACTTTATCTGAAAAATTCCCAAAAACTCTCTTTTGATAGTTTTTTGAATTGGATAAAGGTGGTAGAAGAATTAAATACTCGCATTATACATCTCTTCAATGAGGTCACCAGTATTCCCACTCTCTACATGATGGGTGAAGATGATAAAATGTTTTTACCTGAAGTGGAACAGACTGTGCGTAATGGAAGTGAGAATACCTCTCTGGTTATTGTTCCCAATGCAGGTCATGTGTGTAATGTTGACAACAAGAGTTTTTTCAATCTTCATTCATTGAATTTCTTGTGTAATATTTAGTGGGATATTAGGGTTTCACAGTTACGTTAGGAATGTCTGTCCATCTCGTTGTGTAGTGGGGGGATTGATTTTCACTTGTTGTTTTTATTTTTCCACTCCCTTGGACAGCCAACTTGATAGTTCCCTTTCCAAATGTATTATTGATTGCATCTACAGCGGCAGTTATATTATTTTCTCGTTTGACAAGCTCTGTGTTTTCAAACAAGGAGCGCATTACGTCTGTTTCTGCCATAATCTTTGTGGCAATAACGCCTGCTTTTTTGTATCCACAATTTTTCTTACAGAGGTTGTTTACAGCTTGTACAGCATGAGCGATGATTGTACGTTGATCAGCGGTAGGCGTAATAAATACCACCAATTCATTTGCATAATCCTGCGTTTGATTTTCCTTAAAGCGATTCGTATAAGCAAAGACAAGCATCTCAGCAACAACAGATCTCTGCTTACGTGCCTTCTCTGCCATTGTTGATGCAAAATTAGCTACTTGTTCCTGCAATTCTTTTACATCATATATTTCAGAAGAGAAACTACGAGATACACAGATTGATTGTTTTGCTTCAAATCCATCTTCAAACTCTATACATGGCATACCACGTAGTTCTCTCCATGTTCTAAGCCCTGTGATTCCCATCATTGATTGCACGTTTTTTTCCTGCAGTTGCGTAAACTGATAAGCCGTGTTAATCCCTTTTAGTTTGAGTTTGGCAACCGAACGTCGCCCGATGCCCCAAACATCCTCTATGGGGAAGGTTCGTAGTACTTTCTCTATGTCTTGTTGACGATGCATGTAGCATCCCCCTCTGAGTTTTGGATATTGCTTACATAATTTTGACGCGATTTTTGCAAGTGTCTTGGTTGGTGCGATGCCAACAGAGACAGGAATAGATACCATTTTCCAGCATTGAGCCGATAGATGTTTGGCATATACATCAAAGTCTATATTCTCCATTCCTCTCAAGTCTACAAAAGCCTCGTCTATTGAATAGACCTCAATAGCAGGTGCATACTCTTGTAACACCCACCTTACTCTTTGTGACATATCGCCATAGAGCGCCATATTGCCCGAAAAGACTGCTACTTTATGCTTCTGAACTATGTCCTTAATCTTAAAGAGCGGGTCACCCATCTTTATGCCGAGTGCCTTTGCTTCATTGCTACGTGCTATGGCACAGCCATCGTTACTCGAGAGCACAATGACGGGCTTTCCTTGTAGGTCAGGCCTAAAGACTCTCTCACACGAGGCGAAGAAGTTGTTGCAATCAGCAAGGGCAAACATTATCAGGTGGTTTGTTTATTCTGTTTGTTATGTTAGCGTATGAGCGTCATACCAATTAGTAGCAAATAGATAGGAGAATGAGTGTGTATATTGCCACGGTCTTCATCTTACATCTTTTTTATCACGTAAGTCACGACTCCCCAGATAAGGAAGTCATTGTCTTGCGTAACTTCTATTGCTCTATAGGTATTATTATTCTCATTAGCAGGAAGTAGGTATATTTTGTCTTTGTGTATTTCTACACATTTGACGGTGTATTCTCCATCAATATAGCAAACTGCCTTGCAAAGGTTGTAGGGTTCGATGGCACGATCGACAATAATTATATCGCCCTCGTCCATATTGACATCTACCATAGAGACTCCACTCACCCGAAAGAAGAATGTAGAGGCTTTATGCTTTACCAATAGTCTTACAAGGTCTAATTTCTCGTGTATATCTTCAGCGGGTGATGGGAATCCAGCTTTCACATCACCCAGCAGATGAGTTTCAAATGACTCTTCTGCATCTATCATGTGTGGTACAAACTTATCCATAGCAGAAACAAAGATACAGAAAATATTGCTATTACCATGCTGCAAGAGGACTTATTTGAGGAAGGAGTTTTTCTGCATTGTTCTTTAGGCGCAACAATGCATCAGTTCATACTCCTAAAAGACAGACCACCACACTACGATAGTGCGGTGGTCTGATGTTATTTATTCTTTGAGTTTTTCTTATAAAGCAGCCAGTGTTGCTACCAAGAAGTCCCAGAATTTAGCCACTGTAGGTATGTTTACTTTTTCATCCGGTGAGTGTGGGAATCTCATAGTAGGTCCGAATGAAATCATGTCCATTTCAGGGTAGTTGCGTCCAAGAATACCACATTCCAATCCAGCGTGTACTGTCATGATTTTTGGCGTCACACCATACATATCTTGATATACTTTAGACATGGTGTTGAGTATGCGTGATTGGAGGTTAGGTTGCCATCCCGGATATGATCCTGAGAACTCAACTTTAGCACCAGCCATTGTGAATACGCTTTCTATCATTGATGCCAATTCTTCTTTGCGTGATTCTACTGAGCTTCTGGTGAGTGTGGCTACATATATTTGTTCTCCATCCGACTTAACGATAGATAGATTAGTAGATGTTTCCACTACGTCAGGCATATCTTGGATGTAACGCATCATTCCGTTAGGGCATGCTGTGATAGCATTGATGAGGTCATCTTGTACTTCTTCAGGGATTAATCCAGAAGGCAATGCTACTTGTTCAGCTGTGAAAGAGAGTGTTTTTTCTACGCCTGCGTATTCTGTGAGGAATAATGTTTCGTAATCATGTACCAAATCCATCAAATCTTCTAATCCTTCAGCAGGAACAGTAACAACAGCTACAGCTTCACGTGGAATAGCGTTGCGCATATTTCCACCATCTACAGAAGCAAGGCGTGCTTCATAGTTGCTGACAGCTTCTTTGAGGAAGCGGAAAATGAGTTTGTTAGCGTTAGCACGTTGTAGGTTGATGTTGAGTCCTGAGTGTCCACCATTAAGTCCTGTGAGTGTGATTTTTACAGCCACATCGCCTTCAGGCACTTCAGTTTCAAAGTAACGGAATGTGATATTTCCATCTACACCGCCTGCACAACCGATGTATAATTCTCCTTCATCTTCAGAGTCCATATTCAAAAGGATCTTTCCTTGTAAGAAGTTAGGTTGCAATCCAAATGCTCCGAACATACCTGTTTCTTCGTCCACAGTAAAGAATGCTTCCAATGGTGGGTGTTTTAATGATTTGTCAGCCAACACTGCCATTGCGGCTGCTACTCCTATACCGTTGTCGGCACCGAGTGTAGTTCCATCAGCTGTTACCCATTCTCCATCAATATAGGCACGAATAGCGTCTGTTTCGAAATCGAATACTGTATCGTTGTTTTTTTGCGGCACCATGTCAAGGTGTGCTTGTAGGATTACTCCGTCGTGGTCTTCCATACCCGGAGAGGCCGGTTTACGAATCAACACATTACCTGTTTCGTCTTGTAAAGTTTCGAGTCCAAGTGCTTTACCGAAATTCATCACAAACTCTCCTACTTCTTTTCTTTTACCAGAAGGGTGAGGTACTTGACACAGGTTGTAAAAGTTTTGCCAAACTGCCGTAGGTTGTAATTGGCGAATGTCATTAGATTCCATGATATATTTATTTTTAAAGGTTTGTTATCATCGTTGGCAAAGATAGTAAAAAGTGGGGAATATACAAGTTTTTATCGTTCAAGTTCCCATTGTTTTAGTTCTTTGTATAGTCGTTGTACGGGTAGTCCCATCACGTTAAAATAGGATCCTTCTATGCGTTCTACTCCTATATAGCCAATCCATTCTTGTATTCCATATGCTCCTGCTTTGTCCATAGGTTTGAATTGCTGTATGTAGTGTGTGATTTCTTCTTCTGTGAGGGAGGCGAATCGTACTTTTGTGTTTACTGCAAATGAGTGTTGACGTTGGAGTGTGGTGAGGGTGACTCCTGTGATTACTTCATGTGTGGCTGCTGACAGCGAACGCAACATTTCTTTTGCTTCTGCTTCGTCGTGCGGTTTTCCCAAAACACGTTGATTGTGCCAGACGATTGTGTCGGCTGTGATGAGTAGTTCATCGGCTTGGAGTGTTGGCATTAAGTCTTCTGCTTTTAATCTTGATAAGAAGATGGGTATTTCTTCCGCCGAAAGTGAATCCGGGAAGATCTCTTCGGCGTCTGTTGTACGGCAGGTGAATGTATAGCCTAATCCGGCGAGTAATTCTTTTCTTCTGGGAGATTGCGAGCCTAATACTATTTTGTAGTGTTGCATAATGTTGTGAATTGTTAGCAGAGTGCAAATATACTGAAATGTGCTTGATTTACAAGATGGATGTTAGGAGATCGATGTTAGGTGTGTTAGGGTATGTTGGTTGGAGCATAATAACCTACTAATATCCTACTAATATCCTACTAAACCTTTATGTTGTGCGGTTGTTGGAGAGGCTGAGTGCTATGATGGTCAGAATGCCATTGAGCAGGAGTAGTTCATAGCCCATTTGGTAGTGTAGGTAGTGGTAGAGCAGGAAGGAGATGACAGCACATAGGATGGGTGCAGTGATACAGATATAGGGTGTGAGTTTGTCGTTAATCTGGCGTTTAGTGCATAGTCCGAATGTATAGAGTCCGAGCAGAGGGCCATAGGTGTAACTAACGAGTGTGTAGAGCGTATCGAGGAGTGTTCCTGATGTGGAGCATGAGAGGAGGCATATAGACAAGAAGATGGCGAATGCGACTGCAGCGTGTGTGTAACGACGAATTTTGATTGCTTTTGTGGGGTCGGCTTGTTGTATATTGAGCAGGTCAACACAAACCCCCGTGGTGAGGGCTGTCATTGCTGAGTCGGCACTGGAGAATGCGGCAGCGACTATTCCCAGTGCAAAACAAAAGAGGATTCCCCTACCCAATCCGCCCGATGTGACCATTGTGAGCAGTAATTGATCGCCTTGCTGCGGGACGGTGAGTGCATTCATTTCTGCCCACAACAGGAGTGCTGCACCTAAAAGCAAGAACAGGAAATTGATGGGTAAGAACGTTATGCCATAGGAATACATATTCTTTTGTGCAGCACGCAAATTGCGGCATGTGAGGTTTTTTTGCATTGTGTCTTGATCAAGTCCTGTCATGACTATGGTGATGAATGCTCCACTTAAGAATTGTTTTAAGAAGTGTTGAGGGGATAGCCAATCTTCCCAGACGAACCATTGGGTGTAGCCCCGTTGAGTGATGTTACTCATAAATTGTCCGAGATTCATATCTAAATTATGCAATACTTGGCAGAACATTCCTCCTAATGCTATGAGCAAACACAATGTTTGTAGTGCGTCAGTCCAGACAATTGTGCGAATGCCTCCTGAATGGGTGTATAACCAAACCAGAAGTACAACGCTGAGCGCAGTGAGAACAAATGGTATTCCCCAATCTTTACATATCAAATGATGCAGAATGAGACATGCCAGATAGAGTCGTGTGGCTGCGCTAATGAGTTTGCCAATCAAGAAAACTACTGTTCCTGCACGATGTGAGGTAGTTCCAAAGCGTTCCTCAAGGAAAGTATAGATAGATGTGTAATTGCGGCGATAATATAGGGGAAGCAAGAGATGGGCAATCAACACATATCCCAAGAAGAATCCCATGCACATTTGGAGGTAAGTGAAACCTTGATATTGCACCATCCCGGGTACTGATACGACAGTGACTCCAGAGATGGAGGCTCCAATCATGCCAAATGCGACTATCATCCATGGCGAACGGCGCCTTGCTCTGAAAAAGGTGTCGTTATCAGCCTTTTTACTTGTGAAGAAAGACACAAGCATGAGTACTGCGAAATAGAGCAGCAAAAGTAATGCGATTGAAAGGCTGTTGGACATGACCAATGATTAGCAAGACTTAGTAGGCGCAACAATGTGACTATGATTGCAGAACAAATAGTCCGAAGAGAGCAATGCCGTATTGCTTTGCTAAAAGGAAATAGTAAATAAAACTATAAAGAAGCCCTAAGAGCATGATAAACTTGCTCATAGAAGATGCAGATTTATAGTCATTTTTACGTTTAGCAGTAAACAGCAAATATGCCAACACAAGGAAAGGTATGATTAGTCCAAAGATAAGATATCGCGTGGAGAGACTTCCCTTAATAGGAAATGGGAGCCAGAGAAAATTCACCAAGCATAGCAAGGCAATAATCACTACAATGAGTGAATAAAGGATATATTTGGTCTTGTTAATACCTAATTTAATGGGTAGTGTGTGGCATTCCATTTCTCTATCTCCTGTTTCATCCTCCACATCTTTGATTATTTCACGTAGGAGCGTGCACAAGAAAGCGAAAATTGCATATCCGAGTGTCCACGCATAGAGTTGTCGCAGCACAGGAGTGTGGTGTAATAATTCTCCATATGTAGTTTCCAAAGGAGTGACATTAGCCATTCCAACAATGATGATGGAGAGGGCTGCATTGAATGCTACGATGATGTTTCCGATAAAGAACTGACGCTTGTAACTTGCAGAATAGAACCATAAAAGACCAGGGACAAAGACATAGAGTACTCCCAGCGTGAAACTACGCAACCATACGGCCAATGACAGGCCAGCCACGACTCCAACAGCCGTTAATATCTGGTGAGCCAAAATTGCTTGCTGACGGTCAATGAGACGTCCAACTATGCGTGTTAGCGGTCGGTTGATTGCGTCAATTTTCACATCAAAGTAATCGTTGACTGCATATCCTCCGGCTGCAATCATCACTCCAGCCAGAATCATCAGAAGTACCTGATAGGTATTGAGCATAGGTTGCCATCCATAGACAGCCAATGTTGGATTGACTACAACGTATTGCATCAAGAATAATGTGAGAGCCAGAATAAGTAGATTTTTCCAACGTATCAGTTCCAAATAGTGTTTCATAAGTATTACAATATGGGTTGTATGTATGTTTATTTATTATTTAAAGTCAGTTTGAATATTTTACCTTTCCATGCGGGCAATTTTACTGCAAAATCGTTGTCAGGTGAGAATATTGCAGTTCCCATGTCTTCCTCTTGCAGGAGGTCAATGTAATTGTAGTTTTGATTTGGTTTCCATTGGAGGAAGTCGAATGCCTCTTGCGGTATTCTGATGCGCATATTCGCACATTTATCATCGAAATTAAGAACAAACAACAAGACTTCATCTTGATATTTTCTCACATAAACGAAATGTTCGTGAGAGTTGAAGTGTATGGGATCTTGGGCGTATTCCAAGTCGTACATTACTCCCTGAGTGATTGCCTTTTGCTCCAAGGTGATGTGCAACAGTTTTTTGTAGAATTGACGTAACTCCGATTGTTCAGGTGTAAGTTTTTTGCCATCGAATTTACCATCATTCGCCCAAGCAGCAATAGAAGGGACTGACCAATAATCAAAAATAGTGGTTCGTCCATCCATTCCACTGAATCCTTCATGATCCATTCCCAATTCTCCAAACTCTTGTCCTGCATAAATCATGACAGGAGCTTTTGTTAATGTAGCAGCCACAATCATAGCCGGTTGAGCACACATGCCACTTCCTGAGAAGAATCCAGAGGCGATTCGTTGTTCGTCATGATTTTCGAGGAAATTAAGCATTGAGTCTTGCAAATCATTTAAGTTCTGCCAGCAATGTGTGATATCAGCCACCGGGAAGTTACGACTGGTAACATTACGCAATGTATCATACAATCCTACCTTGTCGTATAAATAGTCAAATTGTCCTTGTTTTATGTAGGTTGAATAGAGGGCAGGTTGGTAAACTTCTGCAATAAAGATGATGTGTGGGTATGCTTTTTTTACTTGAGGAATAAGCCATTCCCAGAATTCAACCGGTACCATTTCTGCCATGTCACATCTGAATCCATCAATATCTTTAGCAGCCCAATACATGACAATATCACGCATCTTAATCCATGTATCAGGTGTGGGGTTAAATTGTTTTTCTCCCCCACCCGTGTAGAATATTCCATAATTGAGTTTGACTGTTTCATACCAATCATTTTTATCAGGGTGTGCAGAAAAGACATCGTTACCAGTGGCTTTGGCCGGGGATTCTTGATAGTCTGCAACATCAAATGAAGGCGCAAAGTGTTCTCCGGGTATGTAATAGAAATTATTGAGTGGTGAGAATGCCCATTCTTGGTGGTCGTTTTCCCCCAAGTCGGCCACTCCTTGCGGTTTTGCATCCGAATGATATTGTCTGGCTACGTGATTTGGCACAAAATCTATAATAACTTTCATTCCCTCTTTGTGCGTTCTTCTAATCATGTCTTCAAATTCAGTCATTCTATTAGGCACATCTTCAGCCAAGTCGGGATCTACATCATAATAATCCTTTATAGCATAGGGACTTCCGGCTTTTCCTTTCACTACAGCCGGATGATCAAGAGGTATGGAATATTTTGTATAATCCGTTTGGGTTGCGTGTTCTATTACCCCGGTGTACCAAATGTGAGTTACGCCTAAATCTTTGATAGCTTTCAAGGCTTTAGGTGTAAAGCTATTAAATTTTCCACACCCGTTTTCCTCAATTCCCCCATTCATTTTTCGGGTAGTATTATAATTGCCAAATAAACGAGGCAAGACTTGATAGATGACAAATTTTGACATATTTACGTTCCTGAGACAATACCTTTCTTAAATTAAACAAGGTTATTGTCTTAATTATTAAATTACACTATTTATACCTTAAAATGTAGCAATGTACACATCCATTACAACACAATTTTTCCTATTTTGTTTGCAAAGATAATGTTTTTTAAAGAAAGCCTCCTCTACTTATTACAATTGGAAAGCATTATAATTTTGAGGATTAGCATCACCATACAATGGGTCATCATTATTCATTGGATTATTATCTACCTCTGTAATTACCTGTTCGTCTATGGCCGCATTCAGTTTTGAGCTCATTATCGAGGTCTCATCGTCATTAAGATTTTGGAACTTGGTATATTTAGCTCGGAATCTTAAATTAACATCTCCCACTTGACCATTACGATGTTTAGCAATAATGACTACTGCTTTACCTTTATAATCCGGTTCGTTAGGATAATAGTACTCAGGTCTGTGAATGAAGCACACCATGTCAGCATCTTGCTCAATTGCTCCTGACTCACGCAAGTCACTTAACTGTGGACGTTTACCATCGACTCCATTTCCTGCGCTACGACCTTCTACGTTACGATTGAGCTGAGAAAGAGCAATGATAGGAATGTCTAACTCTTTGGCTAATCCTTTCAAGGAGCGAGAAATCATACTTACTTCTTGCTCACGGCTACCAAAATTCATTCCTGAGGCATTCATCAACTGCAAATAGTCAATGATGATACAATCCAGCTTTTTCTCTCGATAAAGTTGCTTAGCCTTACTGCGCAATTCAAAGATAGACAAGTTAGGTGTATCGTCCACATAAATAGGCGCTCCATAAAGTTTATGAACCATTTTTTCGAGTTGTTCCCATTCGTATGAATCGAGTTTTCCATTCTTGATTTTCTCCCCTTCGATTTCACAGACATTCATCAAGAGACGGTTGACTAACTGTACGTTTGACATTTCCAAAGAGAAGAGTGCCACTGCTTTTTTATGATCGACCGCCATGTTTTTCGCCATAGACAAGACGAATGCTGTTTTACCCATTGCCGGACGCGCCGCAATGATAATCAGGTCAGAACGTTGCCAACCAGATGTCATTCTATCTAAGTCTTTGAAACCAGTAGGTACTCCACTGGATCCTTCTTTAGTATTTGCATCTTTAATTCGATTGATAGCTTCAGAGATGACCGGGTCGATTTGCACTATGCTTCGTTGCATAGATTGCTGTGAAAGGTGGAAAATCATATCTCCTGATTCTTGTATCAGTGTATCCACATCGGTAGCATCATCAAACGCTTTGGTTTGTACTGATGATGATATGCGTATGAGTTCGCGTGCGAGGTACTTCTGTACAATAATGCGTGCATGAAATTCTATGTGCGCAGACGAAGATACTTTAGATGTGAGCAATGCAATATAATAAGCGCCACCTGCTTGTTCGAGTGTTCCGTCACGGCGGAGTTGTTCGGTAACCGTGTGCATATCCACCGGTTCTTGCTTTGCCACCAAGCTGGTGACAGCACGATAAATCATTTGGTGTGCTTCCTTATAGAAATGAACATCTCTGAGGAATCCAGCCACTAAAGCGTGAGCACTCGTTTCCAACATGATTGCTCCAAGGACAGCTTCTTCCAGTTCTAATGCTTGAGGAGGAAGTTTACCCATTTCATTCGGTCCGACAGGTACATACTTATTGTCGTTTTTCTTTCTGTAATTTTGCCTTGCTTCAGCCATATATAATTTCTAAAAATTGTATTACTAAATTCTAAACCTTTACTGCTTTAATTATGCTTCTGCTGATGGATTAGGAGCTATGTTTTGGTCTGTGATTAGGATGGGTTCGAAACGGTTTACTTTCTTAGCATCATAATCTGTCATTACCCTAAGATAGTTTTCCGTGAATCCATACATTTTTCCATGTATTGCCTTACTTTCCCACAAGACTGTTGCATTTGTTCCTATCTGTGAGTGATAGAATGCTTGCAGCTTTTGCTCGGAGAGTTGATGTAATATTTCGCTCCTTTTTTTCTTTTCTTTGTCAGGTACGACATAGGGGATTTGTAGCATGCGTGTACCTTCTCTCTCGGAATATGTAAAGACGTGTAATTGTGCCACATCCAAGGTTTCCAAGAAGGCTCTGCATTGTTCAAAATATTCTTCAGTCTCTCCTCTTGCTCCCACAATAACATCCACTCCAATGAAAGCGTGGGGCATAGACTGCTTAATACGTTTTACTTTTTGCGCGAAGAGGTCTGTGTGGTATCTTCTGTGCATGATATCAAGCATAGCATCCGAGCCACTCTGTAATGGTATATGGAAATGAGGTGTGAATCGTTGAGATGTGGCAAGAAAATCAATCATTTCATCCGTCAATAAATTAGGCTCAATGCTTGATATGCGATAGCGTACGTTTTCTTCAACAGCATCTAATGCTTTCACTAATTGGAAGAAGTTTTCCCCTGTTGTTTTACCAAAATCTCCTATATTCACTCCAGACAAGACAATTTCTCTTGCTCCCTCATCAATAGCCATTTTGGCTTGTTTGAGGATGTCTTCAATTTTTCCGTTTCTACTTCTTCCTCTTGCCAATGGGATGGTGCAATATGTACAGAAATAATCGCAACCATCTTGTACTTTCAGGAAATGACGTGTGCGGTCATCTGCTGAACATGAACCATGGAAATCCATAACTTTACGAATGTCTTCTGCTATGATTTTTTTAGGTTGTTCTAATTTGGCTTTTATTTGAGTTAATAATTGCGGCAAGTCAAACTTATGGTTCATGCCTAACACAAGGTCAACACCGTCTAATTGTAAGACTTCATCCGGCTTGAGTTGTGCATAACATCCTGAAACCACGATTATCGCTTCGGGATGTTTTTTTCTCAATTTACTGATGGCTTGACGCCCTTTTCTATTCGCTACTTCTGTGACTGAACATGTGTTAATGAAACAGATGTCAGCTTTATCCGTTTTTCCTGCTCTCTCACACCCCATTTGTATGAGCATTTTACCAATGGTGGATGTTTCTGCAAAATTGAGTTTGCAGCCCAGTGTGGTAAATACTACTTTTTTTCCTAGTAACGGCAAGTTGTTCTCTGTCTTCATGTATTTTAGTTTTATTCAAATCATCAAAATAAAATGCAACCCCACATTCTCATGATGGAGTTGCAAATTTACATATTTTTTAGGAAAATGTCTTTGTTTTCTTCTTACAACTTATCAACCATTTATCCACCGCATAAAATCAGTTGTTCGAACTCTACTAATGAACACATCTTCAGTTTGTTTGGGGTTGAGCGTGATGCGTATTCTTCCGCTAAAATGCTTTGCTATTGTGGCAATAGCAGAGATGTGTGTGATGCATGCTCTTGATACCCTGAAGAAGTGTTTTGGGTCGAGCAGTGTTTCTATGGTGTCCAATGAATAGTCGGCAATGTAGGACTTTGCGTCTTTTGTAATGATGTAAGAGGTTTTTTCTTTAGAAATGAAGTATGCAATGTCTTCTGTTGGAATTACAATGATGTGATCACCAATTTTTACTACAAATCTTTGTTTGTATTCTCTATTGGTCATGCCGACAAGTGGCATGGGATTGATTTCAATACCATCATCAATGGGTTGTGAGTCTATCATTGCTCTACAACGTTCTACAGCCGCTACGAGTTCTCTATTGTCAATTGGTTTAAGTAGATAATCCACACAATTACATTTGAAAGCTTTGATAGCATAATTGTCATAGGCTGTTGTGATGATAACCTTAGCATCAATTTTCACTCTATTGAAGATTTCAAAGCATACACCATCAGACAACTCCACGTCCATAAAAACGATGTCTGTTTGATTGTCCGGGTCAGAAAGCCATTCTACTGCAGATACTATTGAATCAGCTGTTCCTACAAACTCTACGTCATCGAAGTTTTGACGCAATGCTCGTTTTAGATTGATTTGGGTTGGAATTTCATCTTCAATAATAAAAACTCTCATGCTATTTGGTGTATTTGATTTAAGATTAGTGAGTAAAGTGTTGTATGTTTATGGTATGTATGTTTCTAATAGTTTAGTGTCAGTGTTTTGTTCCATCGTCTGAATCAGGACTTCTGTGAGTGAGGCCGGAATGAATAATAGTTCTCCTTGAGTGAGTGTGTATGTTTTGTTCATTGCCGATATTTCAGCCTTACCTTGTGTGCAGAGCAGAACAACGAAACTATCTAAGTCTTGATAGTTTCTCCTCATGCGTGATGTCACAGACAAAAGGTTGGTTGTAAAATACTCGCATTGCACCAATGGTGTTGCTTCATCAGGGCGCATGGAGTAGTGAATGGTGGGTTGATTCACAAGTTCGAGGAAGACTACTTCTTGGGCTTCTTTGATGTGCAGAGGTCGTAAGTTTCCGTCTTTATCACGTCTGTTGTAATCGTGTATTCGATACGTGATGTCGCTAGATTGTTGTATTTCAGCCAACAGAATGCCTTTACCGATGGCATGTACCACTCCAGGTGGAATGAAAACCACATCTCCCGGCTTCACTTCTACCCATTGTAGCATTTGCTCTATGGTGCCATCATTGACCGCCCTGTCATATTCTTGTTGTGTGATATTATTTTTGAATCCTACAACTAACTTTGCTCCGGGTTCTGCTTGCATCACATACCACATTTCCGCTTTACCGTTGGCTTGCGGTCCGTGATTTTTTCGTGCTATTTCGTCGTTCGGATGTACTTGTATGGACAAATCGTCATGGGCGTCGATTAACTTGAACAACAATGGGAAGTCGTTTTGATATTGTTCAAAAACTTTGTCTCCCACTAATTCATCCATATAGACTTCTATGAGTTCTTCCAAAGTGTTATCAGCAAGAAATCCGTTGGTAATCAAGGAATCATCTTCCCCATGTGCTGAGAGAATCCAATTCTCTCCTACTCCATCCTTTGGAGGTTGTCCTGCCATAATCGGGAGACGAGAACCTCCCCATACTTTGGTTTTAAAGATGGGATTAAACTTAAATGGGTATAGCATTGACTGATTTTCCATGGTACTCAATAGTTGTTGGCAAAGATAATGATAGTTTTTTTATTAACAAATATTGTGGTTTGATAATTTTCTATTAGGGGTTTATGAAGAAGAGGAAAAGTATGTAGTTCCTATCTAGTTCCTATCTGTTTTGTATCTAATTCCTATTTAGTGGTCCCGAAGTGGTCGCGGAGATGCTAAGTCAGGGGTGGTTGTGGAGCAAATGGAGATTATTTGCGTGTCGCATTTGTAAGGATGAGAATAAATGACTACTTTTGTGAGATTATTCAAGTATATTTTTTTTGTTAAAAAACGTCAAGTTAATGCAGTTAAGAAAGTTATTTATCTTGATAAGTGGGTTGATGTGTTTGTGTTTTGCATCATGCATTACCTCTCAACGTGTTAATTACATGCAGCAACCCGGTGGTCCGATTCCTTCTTATTCGGACACATTGGCTTATACGGACTATATTCTCCAAAAGGGGGATCGTCTTTACATTCGTGTCTATACGATTGATGAGAAAACCAACACCATGCTGAATGGGGGTATGAGCGGTCAGTATATGAACCAGATTGGTAGTCAACAGAATTCGGGTTCGGATTTATATACTTACTTAGTGGATGACCAAGGAGAAATTCATTTTCCATTGATAGGTGGAATATCTGTGCGTGGCTTGACCGTTCGGGAAGTGAAACGTGAACTAGAGAAGGCATTGCAGCCTATCACTCATACTTCTTCTGTTGAAGTGAGGGTTGTTCAGCGTTATTTTAGTGTGATTGGTGCCAACCGGTCGGGTCGTTTTATGCTTCCGAAAGAGAAAGTGACCATTTTTGAAGCTTTGGCCATGGCGGGTGATATATCTAATTTTGGCGACCGCAGCAAGGTGCGTATCATTCGTGAATCAGAAGATGGTACGGAGGTGAAGAGTTTTGATATTCGTAGCAAGGAGATAATTAATTCTGAGTATTATTATGTTGAGCCAAACGATGTGATTTATATTCAGACCTTGAATGAGCAATTTTTCAGTATGAGTTCTTTTGCTTCAGTATTGTCCACCATAGCTACTACATTGTCGTTTGGCATTTTTGTTTATTCCTTTATTGATACTTATCTTGTTAAACCTTTTAAATAGTTATCATCTTGGAGAGTATGAACCGTATGCGAAAGATATATATATTTGTGACAGTGTGCTTTGTGTGTTGTATGTCTTCATGTTACAATTACAGAAACACGGGTCTTCTTCAGGAGAAGAACAAGAGTCTTCCTGTTTATGAACAAGCGGAGTATGTGCCCTATAAGATACGCGTTAATGATGAATTGATTTACCGTTTGATTACGAAAGATGAGACTTTAGCCAAGGTGATTTCAAGCGGTGGGAATAGTTATAATTTGAATTATACCAATTCGTATAAGGTGAATTCAGACGGAACGGTTGATTTGCCATTTTTGGATTCTGTTGAGGTGGTTGGCAAGACCATCAGTGAGGCAGAGGCAGAGGTGTGTAGGCGCTATCGGGAGTTGATTCCAGATGCAGAGGTGAAATTAGCATTGGGTAATAAAACATTTACGGTTATTGGTGATATAGGTTCAGGAGTGTTCAACGTGTATAAAGACAAGTTGACCATTTTTCAAGCGCTCTCTATGTCGGGGGATTTAGCTTTATCGGGAGATCGTAAGCATGTGCGCATTATTCGTGAGACGAATGGGAAGCCAGAGATTTTGGAATTTGATATTCGTCCAAATAGTATCATCGAATCTAAGTATTATTATGTATATCCTAATGATGTTATCTATGTTCAACGCAGTAAGGGAAGTTTTTATAAGATGAACACTTATAGTTCCTTTATTGGTTTGATAACATCCTCATTGTCATTATTAATCACGGTATTGTATTACATTAAATAAAACAATAAATCACTGAGTTTATGAGTCAGAAAGAAGATAATAAACATGCTTACGGGGAACAGCCATACGGCAACGCTTATGGTTATGGAGGTGCTTATGGTAATGCATATGGTCGTTTGCATGGAGGTAAGTATTTGTCAGGAGGAATGAATGACAATCTGTTTGGAGATGAGGAATCTTCATTTGATTGGAAGGAATGGTTGTTTAAGATCCTGCATTATTGGTATTTGTTTGTGATTGGTATAGTTGTGGCACTTGGTGCTTCTTACTTAAAGAATCGCTCATGGTTGCCCACGTATCAGACCACAGGTACGATTTTGATAGAAGAGTATGGTGGTAATCGCATGCCATATGGTTCACAATCATTGTTACAAGGTTTTGGTGTGGACCCGGGTTATCGTAACATCAACAATCAGGTTATTATGTTGGGTTCGTATGATTTATTGTGTCGTGTTGTGGATAGTCTTCCGTTTATGAATGTGGACTATAAGACAATAGGCCGCTTTAAGACTCGCAATTTATATACCTCCACTCCCATCATCATTGAGAGCACCAGAATACATCCTGATGCATATGGTTTGGATTTTCAAATCATCTTGAAGGAAGATGGTAGTTTTAAGATTGCGCTACCTGACTATGATGAATACAAAGATTTTTCAGTGAGTGGTCGTTATGGTGAAGTAGTTGAGACTCCTTTTGCTGACTTTACGGTGTATCCAACTCAAAACATGTTGGCTAATGCGCAGATGTATTTTTGCTTCCGTTCTCGCGAGTCATTGGTAGCGGATTTCTCGTCTCGTCTCACCTTGAATTTCCTTTCAGAAGGTTCTTCTGTGTTGGCAATCTCGCTTATCAGTACCACTCCGGGACGTGATAAAGACTTTATTGATAAACTTGGCGAGGTGTATCTAGCCGACAACTTGGCTCGAAAGAATGATGTGGCCGACAACACTATCAAATTTATCAATGTACAGTTGGAGAACATCAGTAAGTCGTTGGCTGTATCGGAAAGTGCGATGACTCACTTCCGCCAACAAAACCAAATAGTGGATGTATCGAGTCATGCCGGAGACATTTTGGGCAAAGCCGCTCAGTATGATGCAGGTATGGCGGATTTACGCTTAAAAGAGACCTACCTGGACTACTTGACCAATTATTTGAAAACGAACATGGAAAATGGTTCGGTAGTAGCCCCAAGTAGCCTTGGTCTAAACGAGCCCATGCTGATGACCCTTGTTCAGCAACTGAATGACCTGAACATGCAGCGTAGCGAACTATCAGAAAAGAATGTCTTCTATGAGCAATATAGCAATGATATTGACAAGGTGAAGGAAACCATCGAAGAGGTAGTGAAGAGCATGCGTGCATCACTGGAAATAGAGAAAAATGACCTGAATGAACGTTATGCTGTTGTGAAGAGAGAGATAGCACAACTGCCTGAAAAGGAGCTGGAAATGGTGTCAATTGAACGTGCTTATCGCATTGATGACAACTACTACACATTCTTCCTTCAGAAAAGAGCAGAAGCTGAGATTCAGAAGGCTTCTAATACGCCTGACAACAAGATATTGGATAAGGCACGCACATTGAGTGTGACAAACACAACTGCCAAAAAACGTACGTTGACTACGTTCTTGCTCATTGGCTTTATATTGCCTTTGCTGTTTGTAGTGTTGAAGGAATTGCTTAATCCGTATGTAAGAGGAGTGAAGGAACTGACTAAACTGACTTCATATCCATTGTTGGGTGTAATACGTCATACACGCTCACAAAGCCCTGTGTTGCCTGCGAAGAGTCCACGTTCGTCCTTTTCGGAGATGTTGCGCAGCATTCGTACACGTATTGAATTTGTTGTGCAACGCAAGAGTGACATTACTCTCTTGGTATCATCAGCCGAATCAGGTGATGGTAAGACATTCTTCTGTAGCACAATGGCCACCATCTATGGCATGACCGGAAAGAAAGTACTGTTAGTGGACATGGACATCCGTAAGCCTAACATTCATGAGAAGTTGGGCATAACCGGAGGCAAGGGTGTGACCAACTATTTGATTGGAGAAGTGGCATTGGATGAAGTGATTCACCCTTATAAAGAAGCCAACTTTGACGTACTCCTTGCCGGCACAGTACCTCCAAATCCAGGCGAATTGGTTCGTACACAAAAAGTGCGTGAGATGTTTGACTTATTGAAACAACGTTATGACTTCATCGTAATAGACACGAGTCCATTAGGATTAGTGTCAGATGCTTATCCATTGTTGGAGATAAGTGATATTAACCTGTTCATTGTCCGTAGTCATAAAACCCATAAGGGCATGTGTCAGTCAACCTTGGAACAACTTGAGAATGACAAAGCATCTTTCTACACTATATTGGCCGATATGCCTATTGACAAACCCGGATATTATAATTATGGAGGCACATATGGACACTATTATCGTTCTCCAAAAAAAGATGCGAGTCAGTATGTGAAGTATTATCATGATGATGACCTTGCATAAACACTATTTGACTTAAGGATTTATTTAATTGATTATTCAAAAGTTTAGGGACATGGAAAAATGGACAACCGAGATTAAACCCAAAAACAAATTATTGCAAGTTGACCTTAAGGAGATTTGGCAATATCGTGATTTGTGGAGCCTCTTTGTCAAACGTGATATTATCACCCAATACAAACAAACAATACTGGGCCCCATGTGGTATGTGATTCAGCCCTTGATGACCACAATCATGTATATGGTGGTGTTTGGAGGGATAGCCCAAATCAGTACAGACGGACTACCTCAGCCTTTGTTTTATCTTGCGGGTATCTGCATGTGGCAATATTTTGCCGATTGCTTGAACAAGACCTCCTCTACTTTTACTACCAATGCAGGTATTTTTGGTAAGGTGTATTTTCCACGTTTGATAGTTCCCTTGTCAACAGTAACCTCCAATCTGATTCGCTTTAGCATACAATTTATACTCTTTGCGATTGTGTATTTGTATTATGCCTTGTTCACGCCGGTCTGCATACACACCAATCTCTACGCTCTGTTGTTGCCGGTGCTTGTACTCATGTTGGCGGGATTATCCTTAGGATTTGGGATACTTTTCTCCTCTATGACTACCAAATATAGAGACCTAACACTGCTTCTGACGTTTTTTGTTCAGTTGTGGATGTATGCTACACCTGTGATTTACCCACTGAGCACCATCACCAATGAAAAATTACGCTTAGTGATGTCACTCAATCCCCTCACCTCCATCATCGAGGCATTCAAATATGGCATGTTGGGTGTTGGTGAATTCAGTTGGATCGGCCTAAGTTATAGTTTTGTATTTATGTTGATTTTATTGGGACTCGGTATCGTTGTTTTCAATAAGGTGCAACGCAGTTTTATGGACACAGTATAACCATGCATAGTAAAGAAGAAAAATTAGAAGCATTTTCTCGATTGTTGGACATCATGGACCGACTTCGAGAAGAATGTCCTTGGGACAGAAAACAAACCTTTGAGTCATTACGTTGTAATACAATAGAGGAAACCTACGAATTGTCAGAAGCATTGCTTAATGATGACAAGTCGAATATATGTAAAGAGCTTGGTGATGTATTGTTACACATTGTGTTCTATAGCCGCATTGGCAGCGAGACAAAAGATTTTGACATTGTAGATGTGTGCAATCGTCTGTGCGAAAAACTAATCTATCGTCATCCACATGTATTTGGAACTACAGAAGTGGCCAATGCTGAACAAGTAGTGAGAAACTGGGAGGACCTAAAATTAAAAGAAAAAGAAGGAAACAAAACCGTGTTAGGTGGCGTGCCATCATCTCTACCCGCTCTAATCAAGGCATGCAGAATACAAGAGAAAGCATGTTCTGTGGGATTTGACTGGGAAGAGAAATCACAAGTGTGGGACAAAGTAAAGGAAGAAATCAACGAATTTCAAGCAGAGGTGAACAAACTTGATGCTTCAGAAATGGAAAAAGAATTTGGAGATGTATTCTTCAGTCTTGTTAATGCAGCACGCCTCTACAATATCAATCCGGAAAATGCACTTGAACTCACCAATAAAAAGTTCATCGCTCGTTTTAATTATATCGAACAACAAGCCAAGCAACAAGGACGAAGTTTACGCGAAATGACCCTTGCCGAGATGGAACAACTCTGGCAAGAAGCTAAGCGCATGACGCTCTAACTCTCTCCCTCCGAAAAACATCACAAAAAACACTCCTAATTGATGCATATATGGAATACAGAAGCCTTAGTCAGAACGAAATAAAACAACTGCAAGAACAACATTGTTATGCAGACGACTGGAACAACATACAAGTGGCTATCGACTTTCAGCCACATCACATTCATTATGCCAATTTCTCCGGCAGAGTGCGATTAGGTGTTTTTGAAAAAGAATATATTATTCCCGGAGGGCTAAAAGTGACATCGGGGATACACCATGCCACCATTCATAATTGTACCATTGGCAACAACGTGCGCATATTCAATGTACAAAACTACATGGCCAACTATGACATTGACGAAGATACGTGCATAGAAAATATCAACACACTACTCGTGGACGGGAGCACAACCTTCGGCAATGGAGTGAAAGTGCCCGTAATGAACGAAGGGGGCGGACGAGAAATCCCTATTTACAACGAACTATCGGCTCAATTAGCCTATGTATTGACATTGTACCGTCACCGCCCGCAACTCATCGAACGCCTACAGCAACTCATTGACAAATATGCTGAAACCCACCGTAGCGAACGAGGATACATAGGTAAAAACGTACATATTCTGAATTGCGGAACCATCAAAAATGTCTATATAGGCAGTCATGCTGTGATTAATGGAGCATCACTACTGAAAAACGGGTCCATCAATAGTAATCAACACGCTCCTGTTAAGATAGGTTCGGGAGTGAAGTGTAATGACTTTATTCTCTGTTCCGGAGTAGAAATCACTGACTCCACACTGGTTTCCAAATGTTTCATCGGCCAAGGATGTATCATGGGTAAACACTATTCCGCATTAGACTCCCTCTTCTTCTCCAACTGTCAAGGCATGCACGGAGAAGCCACAGCCATCTTTGCCGGACCATACACCGTGTCCCACCACAAATCCTCTTTGCTCATAGCCGGAATGTTTTCATTCCTAAATGCCGGAAGTGGTTCCAATCAAAGTAACCACATGTATAAATTAGGCCCTATCCATCAAGGAATAGCCGAGCGAGGAGCCAAAACCACTAGTGACTCATACATTCTCTGGCCTGCTCGTGTAGGAGCATTTACATTAGTGATGGGACGTCACTCCAAACACAGCGACACAAGCGATCTGCCATTCTCCTACATGATAGAAAATGCCACAGAAAGTTACCTTGTGCCTGCTGTTAATTTGCGAAGTGTAGGAACCGTACGCGATGCACAAAAATGGCCTAAACGTGATAATCGTAAAGACCCACATCAATTAGACCAGATTAACTTCAACTTATTGAGTCCATACACTATTCAAAAAATGTTTCATGGACAAGCCGTATTGCGAAAATTGCAAGCCATCTCCGGAAAAACATCTGAAGTGTATGTATATCAAAATTGTAAGATTAGAAACTCATCACTCCGACATGGAATCCAACTCTATGAGATGGGTATCAACAAATTCTTGGGCAACTCGCTTATCAGTCGACTTGAGCAACACCCATGGAACAGTTTAGAAGATATAAGACGCATCTTGCAGCCATCCACCTCCATCGGTTTGGGCGAATGGATTGACCTATCAGGAATGATAGCACCTAAAGAAGCTATTTCTACCCTGCTAGACCAAATAGAAGCCGGACAAGTCACATTAGCCAACATACAGACTCGATTTGAGCAAATCCATCAATCCTACTATGAATATGAATGGACTTGGGCACACGAAAAACTACTCCAACGATGGGGGAAAAGCAATGAAGACATTCAAATGGAAGACCTAATCACCACCATCAAACAATGGAAAAAGGCTGTCATCGATCTCGATTACATGCTCTACGATGACGCACAAAAAGAATTTAATCTTAACGCTCAAACAGGTTTTGGCATTGATGGAGACGAAACACAGAAACACCTTGACTTCACAAGCGTAAGGGGTAGTTTTGAAAACAATCCATTCGTCTTAAGCGTTAAAAAACACATTGAAGTAAAAGGTGCATTGGGCGACAAGATGTTAACACGCCTGCAAGCTATCCTATAGCAGATATGATTACCATCCATCTCCCATCTTCCAAAAGCATTTGCAACAGAGTCCTATTGCTGAATGCTTTGTCATATAGTCCCTATCAGATAAACAATCTGTCTGACTGTGATGATACTCGTGTGTTGCTTGAGGTGCTGGATTCAGACACTAATCAATTTAACATCGGAACTGCAGGTACAGCCATGCGGTTTCTCACAGCCTTTTTGGCTAAAACATATGGTGAATGGCACATCACAGGCTCGGAGCGTATGTTAGAGCGTCCCATCAAAGTATTGGTTGATGCGCTCAACCATTTAGGAGCCAAAATAGAGTACACCGGGAAAGAAGGTTTTCCCCCACTCCACATCTTTGGTTCAGCCCTACAAGGAGGAGAATATACCATTGACGGAAGCATCAGCAGTCAATACATCTCAGCACTCATGATGGTGGCTCCTTACATGGAAAAAGGATTAATACTACACATAGAAGGTCAGCCGGTGTCAGAACAATACATACGCATGACCCGTTCGTTAATGCAGTATTTTGGAGTCAAGGTAGAAATCAACGGTCCTCACATCACCATTCCTCCACAAGAATATACCCCACAACCCATTACAGTAGAAAACGATTGGACAGCGGCATCCTATTTTTACGAATATCTCGCCATCAAGGGAAACGGACAACTCTTTCTGCCTAACCTACACAAAAACAGTCTGCAAGGAGATGCACAATGTGCCACGTTCTTCCAATCATTAGGAGTCAATACATCCTATAAGAAAGAGGGAGTGTACATCACCTCCCACTCACACAAGTCCCCACGACGTTACGTCAGAAACCTCATCAACCAACCCGATTTAGCACAAACCATAGCCGTAACATGCTGTCTGAAAAACATCCCATTCACATTAAACGGACTACAGACGCTCTACATTAAAGAGACCAACCGCATAGCAGCCCTCATCAATGAAATGAGAAAATTAGGCTACATTCTTACCAGCGAGCAAATTGGGACACTCTCATGGGACGGCACACGATGTTTGCCCGACAACTGTCCCACAATCGAAACCTACAACGACCACCGCATGGCCATGGCATTTGCTCCCGCATCATTGGTATATCCCAATCTTCAAATAAAAAATCATGAAGTTGTCAGTAAATCATTTCCTGACTTCTGGACAGAATACAGCAAATTATGTTAATTGCCATATTTGCATCACTCATCACAACAGTGTGTTTAACAGCCTATGCACTATTCACACACAATCTAAAAAAGGGGTGGAAAAACATCACTTCACCCACAACATTCCAAAACCATCACCATACCTCCTATCCTACTTGTACCCTTGTTGTGGCATTCCACAACGAAGAAGCCAATCTGCCTGCTTTGTTAGCATCCATCGCACTACAAACACATCCCATTGATGAAATTATCTTCATTGATGACCATTCCACCGATAACACCCATTCCATCCTACACGATTGGACTACCCAACACAACAATGCTCACCTACTCACAGCCACACAATGCGGAAAGAAAGCTGCGCTCCAACAGGCCATCCTCTCCACCCAAAGCGAACTCATACTATGCACAGACGCCGATTGTATCCTCCCCTCACAATGGGCACACACCATCATCCAATCCTACACACACCACCCCTTTGACATCCTCATCCTGCCCGTCACAATGTCACAAGGCACTAATCTCGTAGCACAAATCACACGATTAGAATTCCTCAGTCTCGTCAGCTCGGGCATGGCATTAGCCGGCATTTCCCACCCCATCATGTGTAACGGAGCCAACCTTGCATTCCGACGCTCAGCATGGTTGCAAGCACAAGACAAACTACACAACCAACTCATCTCCGGTGACGATGTTTTTCTGCTACACGCCATCAAGCAACAACACGGCAAAATTCAGGTGCTCACACACCCCGACCTCATTGTCAGCACACATCCTACAACCACCA
This sequence comes from Paludibacteraceae bacterium, assembly GCA_017647145.1. Taxonomy (GTDB): domain Bacteria; phylum Bacteroidota; class Bacteroidia; order Bacteroidales; family Paludibacteraceae; genus Gallipaludibacter. The sequence continues at coordinate 135,024 of JAGCLD010000034.1, read as the reverse complement.
TCTCCTCCTTCATGCGACAACGCTCACGATGGGGCTCTAAAACCCTTTCCTACACCGATAAAGACAGCCTATGGGTAGCAGGCGGAATATTCACAATCTGCATCACCCAAATCATCCTCTATGCTGGAGCATTCTTCTCCCCCGCATGCAGACTGTGTGCACTGATCTTATTCATTGGCAAATGGCTAGCTGACTACACATTCCTTCGCCACACACAAAACACTTTTACAATCCACAACCTCCTGCTCCACACCCTTATTCTCTCCATTTTTTACCCTTTCTACATCATAATGGCAGCATGTTCGGGCCTCTTGAACAACACAAAATGGTGACCCTTCACAAACCTCACACCCACCACACAAAAGCCAAGTATAAACTGCAAAGTACGAGTAAGCAAGAGTTACAGAAATTCATTTACTATCCTTTGATAAAATACGACACGAATTGCAATGTAAATTTAGTAAACTTATTTTGCATTTCGCGCGCCTTTCACTATCTTTGCATGAGATAAAAAACCATTTGTAAGGTAAAGAAAAAAAGTATGATTAAAGTAACATTTCCGGACGGTAGCGTCCGTGAGTATGCCAAAGGAACTACAGGCATGCAGATTGCTGAATCTATCAGCAGCAGACTAGCACAAGAAGTGCTGGCTATCAGCGTCAACGAACAAGTGCGCGACCTCATGCGCCCTATCGAAGAAGACTGCACAGTAAAATTACACAAATTTGATGACCCAGAAGGTAAACACACTTTCTGGCATACATCTGCCCATCTTATGGCAGAAGCATTGCAGGAGTTGTACCCCGGCATCAAGTTTGGAATCGGACCGGCTATTGAAAACGGATTCTACTACGACGTTGACCCGGGCACAGCAGTAATCAAAGAAGCCGACCTGGCAGCCATTGAGGCTAAAATGGCTGAATTGGCAGCACGCAAGGAAACCCTTGTACGTCAAGACATCACTAAGGCTGACGCACTCGACATGTTTCAACAACGTGGTGAAAACTATAAGACAGAACTCATCTCTGAACTTGAAGACGGAACCATCACTACCTACACACAAGGATCATTCACCGACCTGTGTCGCGGACCACACCTTCCTGACACCGGGGCCATCAAAGCTATCAAATTACTCAGCGTAGCTGGAGCATATTGGAGAGGCGACGAACATCGTCCCATGTTGACACGTATCTACGGCATCACCTACCCAAAGAAAAAAATGCTCGATGAATACCTTGTCATGCTTGAAGAAGCCAAAAAGCGCGACCACCGCAAGATCGGAAAAGAAATGGACCTGTTCATGTTCTCCGACACCGTTGGTAAAGGACTCCCCATGTGGTTACCAAAAGGAACCGCACTGCGCCTGCGCCTGCAAGACTTCATGCGCCGCATACAAGCACGTTATGACTATCAAGAAGTGATGTGTCCGCCCATTGGCAACAAACTGCTTTATGTCACATCAGGTCACTATGCAAAATACGGAAAGGACGCTTATCAGCCTATCCACACACCGGAAGAAGGCGAAGAATACTTCCTCAAACCGATGAACTGCCCACACCACTGCATGATTTACAAGAACAGTCCACGTTCTTATCGTGAATTACCTTTGCGTCTGTCCGAATTCGGCACCGTGTGTCGCTACGAGCAGAGCGGAGAACTACACGGACTGACACGCGTGCGCAGCTTCACCCAAGATGACGCACACATCTTCTGCCGTCCTGACCAAGTGAAAGATGAATTCATACGCGTAATGGAAATCATATCCATTGTGTTCAAATCAATGAACTTTGCCAACTTCGAAGCACAAATCTCATTGCGCGACAAAGTGAACAGAGAAAAATACATCGGTAGCGACGAAAACTGGGAAAAAGCAGAACAAGCCATCGTAGAAGCATGCCAAGAAAAAGGGCTGCCTGCTAAAATTGAATATGGAGAAGCAGCATTCTACGGACCTAAACTCGACTTCATGGTAAAAGACGCCATCGGACGTCGCTGGCAGTTAGGAACCATACAAGTGGACTACAACCTGCCCGAACGCTTCGAATTGGAATACACCGGAGAAGACAACCAAAAACACCGCCCTGTGATGATTCACCGCGCACCATTCGGTTCCATGGAAAGATTCGTAGCCGTACTCATCGAACACACAGCAGGAAAATTCCCACTCTGGCTCACACCCGACCAAGTAGCCATCCTGCCTATATCAGAAAAATATAACGACTACGCCCAAGAAGTGCGCATGATGCTCAAACGACAAGACATCAGAGCCATCGTAGATGACAGAAACGAAAAAATCGGCCGAAAAATCCGTGACAACGAATTAAAACGCATCCCTTACATGCTCATCGTTGGCGAAAAAGAAGCTGAAAACCGTCAAGTAGCCGTCAGAAAACAAGGCGAAGGAGACCAAGGCACCATGAGCGTAGAAGAATTTGCAACACAAGTAACAAACGAAATTAACCAAATGATAAATCAATACTAACCATGGCAACAGAATTTCATTACCAACACATGTTCCCGCTCGGAGAAGACACCACCGAGTACTATTTGCTCACCAAAGACCATGTCTCAGTGAGTGAATTTGAAGGAAAACCCATCTTGAAAATCGAGAAAGAAGGACTCACAAAGATGGCAAACGCTGCCTTCCGTGATGTATCATTCCTACTCCGTCGTGAACACAACTTGCAAGTGGCAAAAATTCTCAACGACCCCGAAGCAAGCGACAATGACAAATACGTAGCACTCACATTCCTGCGCAATGCTGAAGTATCAGCTAAAGGTAAGTTGCCACTCTGTCAAGACACAGGTACCGCCATCATACACGGAGAAAAAGGACAACAAGTATGGACTGGCTACTGTGATGAAGAAGCACTCTCATTAGGAGTGTTCAAAACCTACACAGAAGAAAACCTGCGCTATTCACAAAACGCACCACTCAACATGTACGACGAGGTAAACACAAAATGTAACCTCCCTGCACAAATTGACCTTGAAGCTACAGAAGGAATGGAATACAAATTCCTCTGCGTCACAAAGGGGGGCGGTTCAGCAAATAAGACCTACCTCTATCAAGAAACCAAGGCGGTGCTCAATCCAAAAACACTCGTACCATTCCTTGTGGAAAAAATGAAGTCGCTCGGAACAGCAGCATGCCCACCCTACCACATCGCATTCGTCATCGGAGGAACATCTGCAGAAAAAAACCTGCACACTGTCAAGCTGGCTTCCACACACTACTACGACTCATTGCCAACAACAGGAAACGAACACGGAAGAGCGTTCCGTGACATCGAACTCGAAAAACAAGTACTCGAAGAAGCATATAAAATCGGACTCGGTGCACAATTCGGAGGAAAATACATGGCACACGACGTACGCATTGTGCGCCTGCCACGCCACGGAGCAAGCTGCCCAATCGGACTCGGAGTAAGCTGCTCTGCCGACCGCAACATCAAGTGTAAAATCAACAAAGACGGTATCTGGATTGAAAAAATGGACGATAATCCGGGCAACCTCATCCCTGCTGAATTACGCGAAGCAGGTGAAGGAGATGCAGTAAAAATCGACCTCAATCAACCAATGGCTGATATCCTCAAACAACTCACAAAATATCCGGTTGCCACACGCCTGAGCCTCAACGGTACAATCATTGTTGGACGTGACATCGCACACGCGAAACTCAAAGAACGCATAGACAACGGAGAAGGATTGCCTCAATACATCAAAGACCACCCAATCTACTATGCCGGACCGGCAAAAACACCGGAAGGAATGCCGTGCGGATCAATGGGACCTACAACAGCAGGACGCATGGACTCCTACGTTGACCTGTTCCAAAGCCACGGAGGAAGCATGATTATGCTCGCAAAAGGTAACCGTAGCCAAGATGTAACCGACGCATGTAAAAAACACGGAGGATTCTACCTCGGCTCTATCGGAGGACCGGCAGCAATCTTGGCACAAAACAACATCAAGAGCATCGAATGCGTAGAATATCCGGAACTCGGAATGGAAGCCATCTGGAAAATTGAAGTGGAAGACTTCCCCGCATTCATCCTTGTTGACGACAAAGGAAACGACTTCTTCAAGCAACTCAAACCACGTTGCACCTGTAAGTAAACAACTCCATAAGTCACATACACCAAAGAGCCCGACAACAAAAGTCGGGCTCTTTTATTTCTCATACCACTACCCAATAAATACATTCAATAATCATACCCCCACACCTATTCACCAATTCCCACTAGAGCCCTCGTCCCCTAGTCCTCCCTCCATCTCCGCGACCACATCGCGACCACATCGGGACCACTAGATAGGAATCAGATACAAAACAGATAGGAACTAGATAGGAACTAGATAACATCAAGCCACAATAATTTTTCTTTCACCGAACACCAATAATAAAATGAATTTTATTTTGTACTGATTTCGGTTTATCTTATCTTTGTCAATGAAATGACCATTATTAAGATAACCTTAAAATTATATGCAACGAACACTCTGCCTGATGCTACTCATTCTCCTGGTCTGCTCCACATCACACGAAGTAAAAGCCGGGAATCCAAAACGCAATGCTGTTAAACTCACCTTCTTGTCATGGACAAGCGGCAGTACAAAAATCTCCTACGAACATGCATTTAAGAACACACGTCAGAGTGGCGAGATATGCGGTAGTGTCATAGGTGCCGGATACGACAAGTATCACAACAAACCCTTAGGTTTCACAGTACGCTACGGACATAAATTCTTCCTTGCCGGATACACACCGGAAAAACCACTCATGGGATTCTACCTCCGCCCCGAACTGATGTATTCCCACTACAACTACACACACTCACAAACCCAACTACGCACCCCTGCCCGCATGGGAGCCCTGCTGGGCACTGTGGGCTACCAATTATGCCTCGGACACTTCATTGCCGACGCATGGGTGGGAGGAGGATATGCACTGGGCACACCCGCGGAGACAGGCTATCATCACGGATTTCAACTATGGAACTGGTTTAACACGAAAAACGACAACATAGCCTTGAGTTTCAGTATTCGATTGGGCATAGTATGGTGAGATATGCACCCCACTGACTGCTCACACAACCAATGTTAATTAAGCAACAAAAATCCGCAACACTTTCACGTTAGAAAGCACTGCGGATTTCTTTATATCTCATGACCCCACTTCTGCTGTCACTCTCCTTATCTTCAAGCAACAAGTCATCAGGGTTAAGTCATCAAGGTTATCCTCTCACTATTTGCAAGATTTGCTCTGCACTACAAGGTGCCTGTTCACCCGTAATCATATTCTTAAGCATCACAGTGTGGTTAGCCATCTCATCACCTCCCACAATCGCCACAAAAGGAATCTTCTTATTGTCGGCATAACTCATCTGCTTCTTCATCTTAGCCACTTCAGGATAAATCTCCACATTCACACCATTTGCCCTCAACATCTGCATCCAAGGCAAAGCATAATGTTGTTCCTCTTGTCCGAAGCACACGAAGAGTAGTTTTGTGTTTTCTGTATTGGTCTTCGGATAAAGATCCAATTGATTAAGCACATCATAGATACGGTCCGCACCAAACGAAATACCCACACCCGACATGCCGTCCATGCCAAACACTCCCGTGAGATTATCATACCTACCTCCACCTGTAATGCTACCAATCTGCACATCAAGCGCTTTCACTTCAAAGATAGCACCCGTGTAGTAGTTGAGCCCACGTGCCAAAGTAAGGTCCAGTTCTATAGGAGTTGTGAGTGTCACTCTCTCACAGAGTGCAAAAATAGTCTCCATCTCCTCTACCCCCTTCATACCCACTTCTGATGCAGCAAGAATGCTTTTGAGTGACTGAATTTTATCTTGATTACTTCCGGCAAGATGTAGTATAGGTTGTAACTTTTCCACAGCATCACGACTCACACCCTTTGCCAACAACTCCTCATTCACCTTGTCAAGACCAATCTTATCCAATTTGTCAATAGCCACTGTGATATCAATAATTCTGTCGGCTTCGCCAATGATTTCTGCAATACCGCTAAGTATTTTACGATTGTTGATTTTCAGGCACACCCTCACATTCAAACGACGATACACTTCATCCACCATCTGAATCAGTTCCAACTCATTGAGCAGACTATCACTTCCCACCACATCAACATCACATTGATAAAACTCACGATAACGTCCTTTCTGAGGACGGTCGGCTCTCCACACCGGTTGAATCTGATAACGCTTAAAGGGGAAAGAGAGTTTATCTCTGTTTTGCACCACAAAACGTGCAAAAGGAACAGTAAGATCATATCTTAATCCCTTTTCGGAAATCAATTTAGTAATCTTCACACTATTCTTGTCGGCACATTCTTGCTCAGAGACATTGGCCATAAAATCACCCGAGTTAAGTATCTTGAACAACAATTTATCACCCTCTTCACCATACTTGCCCATCAAAGTAGAAAGGTTTTCCATGGCTGGAGTCTCGATTTGTTGATAACCATACAATTTAAAAACCGATTTAATCGTATCAAAAATATAGTTGCGTTTCGCCATTTCTTCTGGCGTAAAATCACGCGTTCCCTTTGGAATACTTGGTTTTTGCATATACCTTAAAAATTAATAGTTACTTCATTATTGCCTTATAGATTACCTCTGTCGCACCACAATTTTCCACAACATAACGCCTTGAATTGTTGTTTTGTGGATCTTGAAGCAATCCATCCATTACACTCTTAAACATTTTATAATTCTTTACCGAGTAAGCACCTCCACACGCTATCAATCCATGTGCTTCTCTAAACTTTTCATAGTTCGGTCCAAACACCACCGGACAGCCATAAACAGCAGCCTCAAGCGTATTATGTATGCCCACGCCAAATCCTCCACCTACATAAGCCACTGTTGCATAACGATAGATGCTGGATAGAATACCAACAGTGTCCACCACCAGACAACGTGCAAACTCAAGGTTTTGAGCCGTAGCCTCCGTATAGCGCACATAACGTCCATGAAGAAGATGATAGATGGCATGCAAATGATGTTTGTCAATCTCATGAGGAACAATCACCAGTTTCACATCCTCATTCTCTTGGAAATAACGCGCCAAGAGTTCTTCATCTGGCAACCACGTACTACCAGCCACAATCACAAGAGCACCTTGTGCAAACTGTTGCAACACAGGTAGATGCTTAGCCTCTTGCGCTATCTCCACCACTCTATCAAAGCGTGGATCGCCACACACTGTACTATTGTGAATTTCATACTTAGCCAACAAATTAGCAGAATCTTCGTCTTGCAAGAAAAGGTGTGTAAAATACGTCAAGCACTTTCTATACCCCCTTCCATACCAACTAAAAAACACTTGTGAAGGGCGAAATATACCCGCTATCAAATAAGTAGGAATAGCTCGTTTATGGAGTTGTTTCAGGTAGTTAGGCCAAAACTCATACTTTACAAACACCGCCATTTCAGGATGTACAATATCCAAAAAGCGTTGAACCTTTCTCTTAGTCGCAAAAGGCAAATAAGCCACTACATCCACCCCGGAATAGTTCTTTCGCAGTTCATATCCCGAGGGTGAAAAGAAGGTTAGGAGTATCTTTTTCTCCGGATGACATTGTCTGATTCGCTCCATGATAGGCCTTGCTTGTTCAAACTCACCCACCGAAGCAGCATGAAACCAGATGTAGCGCTCATTCTGCCGAATATGTTCCTTCAAGTGGTTCAGCGCACCCCTCTCTCCATGCGACAAACTACGTGCTTTCCTATTAAACAAAGCCGCTATCCGCACACATAGAAAATATATCGATTCAAACATAAGTTTACTTTTTAACTATTATGCAAAGATAATACAAACGAGCGAGAAATATGAAGTTTACTTCAATATTTTTCACAGCGAGTGCAGTTTATCTTATTAAGAGATAGTGCAAGGCGAGCGAAGAAGCAAAAATAAACTTGTTTAATTTTTGATTATGTCGAGCCATAGCCTATCTGATTTAAAGCTAGTACACCCCTCAATGATTTCTTTCCTCCCATGACAGAGTTTTGTCGGTTGATATTATTTGTTGTACCTTTGTGGCTGAAAGATTACTAACACTAAGACACATTGCTATGAGTGACGACATTATTCGTATAGATATTCCTAAGGTGATCAAGGCTAAAGCTCCGAATACGAAAGTTCCTAAGTTTCTTGTGAACTATGTAAAGCGTATTGTTCATCAGGATGAGATAAACGACTTTTTTGAAAATCATCCCGGTTTGACTGACTTTGAGTTTCTGGAGGCTGTGCTGGATTACTTCAATGTAAGTTGGTCGGTAGAAGGTTTAGAAAATCTTCCTCAAGATGGTCGTAAATACATCTTTGCAAGTAATCATCCTCTGGGTGGTATGGACGGAATGGTGATAGCATTAATTCTCGGACGTCACTATCATGGTAAACTTCGTGTGTTGATTAATGACCTGTTAATGAACCTGCATCCACTTCGTGGCATCTTTGTTCCGGTGAACAAGACAGGCGCTCAATCAAAAAAGAATGTGCGTGTCGTGGACGAAGCTTATGAGTCGGAAAACCATGTGATGACCTTCCCTGCCGGTGCATGTTCTCGTAAGCAAAAAGGAGGTGTGATTGCAGATTGGGAATGGAAGAAAAACTTTATCAGCAAGTCTGTTCAACATCAGCGTGACATTGTACCATTGTATTTTGTGGGTCAAAATTCCAAGTTCTATTATAATCTATCACGCATTCGCATTGCTTTGGGCATCAAGTTTAACATTGAGTTGTTTTACCTTGCTGACGAAATGTTTAAGCAACGCAACAATCACTTCACCTTACGCATTGGCAAGCCTATTCCTTGGCAAACCTTTGAGGATAAGAGCCGCAAACCTATTGAGTGGGCTCAATGGGTGAAGGAACAGTCGTATGCGATGCGCTGATTGCGCCTATACATTCTGTGCGTTTACTCTTTTGATGTATAAGTCAGACACATACGGGCCTGATGCTTCTTCCGTAAAAGTATCTGCTGATTTTCCATTTTCTCTCACCGGGTGTGAAGTGCAAGTAGTAGGCATAACTATTATCTGCCTGCAGCAATGTTTCGCTCCAGTAAGTGCCTTGTTGTGAGAGTGCCACCAGTCCTTTTCCACAGTGTAGTCCTGCTGCCGGGAGGAAAATAGAGTTGTGATTAGGTCCTATAATGGTGAATCCACAGCTGTATTCATTACGTGTCCATATCCACTCACATTTGTTCAGCAGTTCTTCTTGTTCCTTGAGGGTTGGCAGTCTCCAGCCTTCTCCCCATAGCATGCTCACCACATCCCCTGTATATTGATAGTGGTCAAGCGTGTAGAGATGTGGTGACTTGTCTTGCATTTCACCCCATGCATAGTGTTTTCCGATTTGTTCAGGTTTATCAGTTCCGATATTACATGTCGCCCATTTGACCGACAGTCCAAGGTCAATCCATGCATGATTGTTGAGGAATCCTTGTTTCATTGATGGTAGTATTTAGATTGGGTTAGTGGTTGAGTTGGCTTGTCTAAGAATTAAGAAGGCGAGAACTCTATCCGGAATATTTGTCTTTGAGGTCTTAGGAAACCCTTACTACCAAATATACGAATATAGTCCACGCCCATAACGTGAACGTTATCGTGTATTACCCTTGGTAGCATGTGAAAGTTCCTAAGTTTCAAAGACAAGAATAAATACGTAACGCCTTCTGATGTATGCTCTATCGTTGTTAGTTTTCTTTTATTTTCCTGTTTTAGTTTTTAATTTATTTTTACTTTGTTAGTATTATACGTACAAAGGTAGTAAAAATGTATTGATTGTTAAAAAATCGCCTTTTTATTCATTTTCTTACGCATAAAAATTTTGTTCAGTTGATTATCCTTATGGTGACGGATATGCTAACAGAAAAAGTATCAAATGCTTGCCGACCTTGTCACAAAAATTATTGGAAGCAGCAATATACTATTTCTATCTTCGTCCTATCTGTATCCTTCATGTATCCTACATATATGGTAGGTCAGATGATGAGATTTAGAAAATCGAAGGATGGATATGGGTTAAAACAAAAATGGCTGACTCTTTTAGGTGAATCAGCCACATTTGTTTAAGCGTAAGTGTGTGTATGTGTTTATTTCATCTTACCATGTTCTAAGAGGAGTGTGCGTGTAGGCATATCACATACTTCTGTTGGTCCGTAATATTGAATTGGTCCCGGATAGATGTAGGTTTGGCATGAACTTGCCCACTCATCACGATGCGCCACAAGGTATCGGAAAGGTGCACCATCAAGTTTAACGAGTGCTTTTTGTATTACCGGTTTCATTGCGCCGTGACGACGTTCCATGTTCATCATCATTGTGATGGGCACACCACCTGGAACCCATTCTGCCGCAGGTGCAGTAAGGTTGCGAACAGACGACATGTATCCTGTTTTTCCTTCACCGATGAGCACAGATGCTGTGTAACCCAAAGAGTAACAGTAGTCGGCATCAAAGTTAGAAGGAATACCGCAACGTCCTTCATATCCAAAGAAGTGGTTGATAGTGGAGAATTTACCTTTGTACTTTCCTTCTCCTTTGAGGAGTGCAAGTTTTTTCGCCACCATTTCAATGAGCAGTTTTTCTGTTTCGATGAGCGATACTTGTACGTTTCCGTGTGGGTCGCGGTCCAAGGTGAGTTGTTTCGCAATACCTTTTGGCAGGTCTGAATATACTGCACGACTTTCTGGCGAGAGTTTAGCCTTAACGTATTGACGTTTTTCGTCATCAGTTTCTAGTCCGTTGAATTCTTCATTGTGTGCGAGCAAGTCATTGAGTTCTGCAATGAGTTTTTTCATAGCCGGGATGAATTCAATCAATCCTTCCGGCACCAACACAGTTCCGTAGTTAAGTCCTCTGCTGGCTCTCTCAACGACAACTTCTACGATAGAATTCACAACATCGCTAAGGGTCATATTATTGGCTTCCACTTCTTCTGAGATAAGGCAGATGTTTGGTTGGCTCTGCAAAGCACATTCAAGTGTGATGTGTGATGCAGATCGTCCCATGAGGCGCATAAAGTGCCAGTATTTTTTAGAAGAACTAACATCACGTTGGATGTTACCGATGAGCTCAGAGTAGATTTTACATGCCGTGTCGAAACCGAATGAAGTTTCAATCATCTCGTTTTTCAGGTCCCCGTCAATCGTTTTAGGACATCCGATTACTTGTACTCCACTATTGTTTTTTGCGTAGTATTCAGCCAAAACACATGCATTGGTGTTAGAGTCGTCACCACCGATGATAACAATGGCATTGATATTGAGTTTTTTACAGATTTCGAGGCCTTTGTCGAATTGTTCTGTTTCTTCCAACTTAGTTCTTCCTGAACCTATGATGTCGAATCCTCCGGTGTTTCTGTAGTCATCGATGATAGAAGCGGTAAGTTCGATGTATTTATGGTCAACCAATCCGCTTGGTCCTCCCAAGAATCCATACAGACGGCTATCCGGATTTAGTTTTTTCAATCCATCGAAAAGACCGGAGATTACATTGTGTCCGCCGGGAGCTTGTCCGCCAGAAAGGATTACTCCGACGTTTACAGGTGCATATTGTTTTTGTTCACCTTTTTCGAAACCAATGATTGGCATTCCATAGGTATTAGGGAAGAGGGTCTTAATATCGTCTTGATCGGCTACAGATTGGGTTGGTGTACCTTCTACTAAAGAAACATGTTCTCTAAGTACAGCAGGCAATTTTGGTTGATAAGATGCCCGCGCTGCTTGCAATGGACTTTTTTTCATTGTTTTATCGATTTTATTGATTGACAATTATTTATTTGATGGTTTATTTTTATTTACTATGAGTGGAACTGACATTGCCTTCTGCCACTGATGAAGATGGGCGAAGAATGTTTCAGCAGAGGAAATCGGACTGTTAATTTCCTTCATGGATACAGCCGTGATGTAAAAAGAGAATGGTTGGTTGGCCTTTGTAGTGAAGAACAAAAGGTTGTTTGCCTTGTCTTGCTTTTGCAGATAAGCAGTTTGTTGCGGTAGAACCACACCAAGACCTACTGTTTCTTTGGCATACTTAACTGTGTCATTAACTGGCCAGTCTGTACCCCAACATCCCACCAACTCAGGTTCTTCAAGCAAGATTCCTCCTTTCACTTTTTGCACTCCGGTAACAAGTGTATCAACATCTGTGCTTGTGAGAACAGTAACTTGACAATCACGATGGCGTGCATACATGGTGTAGCGTACTATCATATTGATGGTTTTTCCTTCATACTTCCACCCTTCTACTTCTATCTCACAGATGGTGCGCAAATTACCTTCAGCAACAATACGCTGTGTACGTTTTTCAAAATCGGTAATATGTACCGCCTTTTTCCCATTCCATGGTTTGACAGTTCCCACACCCACGCTACCGCTCACTCTCAGCACATCATCGCCAAAACCTTGTGCAAGTTGTTCGTCTGTAGGATACCACAAGCTTCGCTCAAGTTCTAATTGTGGGGTTTTCTTTCCGTAAATATCAATGGTTTGCTTATTATCAAAGTAGATGCGATAGGCCATGAGAGAAGATTCCCAAGCCACTCCATGATGGTGCATCTGATTGTACATATCATTTTGCGTGGATGATGCTTCTGTAACCTCATACATGGTGTTGTTCTCCTTGTCTTTACGCCACATTTGTGCATTCATTTCCTTAGTAAAGCATTTGCGTTGCTTTTCAGGAAGCGTTTTTAACACCACCTTCTGTGTGGAGTGTGCAGACATAGAAAGCTGAAATACCAATTCATCAGGCACTTTATCAGCATTAAGATCATCTAATTGAGAAGGAATTTGCTGTCCGTTGACAAGAACGGCTAATTTAGCTCTGTCGGAAATTGAAAACTCAGCATATTCGTCTAGTGTGAGTACTACAGGAACATCCGTTTGCTCAAATTCTGCAGGATTAGAGACATAAAGGCTAAGAGACTTTGCTTGTGCAGCCAACGCCACGCAACAAGCGCATATAAACACAAATCTTTTCATACCTTACTTAATTTCAATGGTGCAAAGTTAGTGATTTTGTTTCACATAGCCTATACATAAAACAAGTAAAAAGCAGGAAAGGTTTACGTATTAGGGTAAGACATTCAGATTTAAGAAGGGTTTTAGGGCTTGGAGCGACATATTACGTTGTTTTGCATACCACGTGAATTGTTGCATTGAGATATCACCCACCATAAAATAGCGCACTTGTGGATGCTGTATATATAAACCACAAATAGAGGATGTGGGCTTCATGGCTGCATGATGGGTGAGGTGAATGCCGATTTCAGACAAAGTAAAAAAACGCTCCACATCAAAAAGTAAAGACAAATCAGGCAGAGAAGGATAGCCAAATGCAGGTCGGATGGCATTTTGAGAGAGAAGCTTGCGTTGCATGAATTCAGATGTTGCTTCTGCAAGCCTATCAGCCAAGGTACGTCGAAGCAGGGATATATATTCATCATCATTCACCTCATTCACGCCATGAACAGCCACAGCAAAGAGCCCAACAGTGTCTGCTTCTGCTGCAATAAAATCAGCCAATGCCCAACACGTTCCATCCGGACGAGGACGCTGTTGACGTAAAGTGGGGATTTTGAGACATTCCGAATCATTGCATAACGTGATAACTTGTTCAGAAGAGGTAGCATCATAGAAGCCGTATTTCACCTGAATGGTGAGCGTGTGCTGTTCGTTCCACTCTTTAAGTTGCACTTGTGCATCCAAATAAAGTTGTAAGGCTTCCTGAGCCTTTGGACGTTCAGCGGCAAAAAAACGAGAAAGCCACTGCTGACGACAAGCTTCACACGTGCAAAGCGATGTAATCCCCTCATAATTGCCTGGAATGTGCCATGCATTAAAGAAATAGGTCCAATTGATGTAGGGGATGAGTTCCTCAAGTGATATGGAAACAACTACAGCAGACATGTGTTAGGCAAACAAGAAGGTATAAGAAATTACATAAGCCATCCATGCACCACCAACTCCAACATAGAAGCCTACAATGAGTTGCAAAGGCGTGTGTTCATCCAATATAAGACGCGCCAGCATAACAAGCAGCGAATAGACTAGCGATAAACACACCAACCATACCGGATTGAAGTATAATAAATAAGAAATAGCTGTGAGAACACCCACTACGCCACCACATGCAGCCGCATGCGCACTAACCTTCCAGCGTAAATTAATGAGCATTACCAAGATATTAATCACCACAATTGCAAGCGTAGCAGCAACAGCCATGTGAGACATTCTGGCCAAACGCCAAAGAGAATAAAACCATGCAAAATAGAGAATGATGGTGGCAACATAAAGCGCCGTACGCTCTTTCCTCTCTCGGACAAAGATATCAGAAACAGCCCCTACCCTTTTCATCCACCACACCACCAATGCCGGAAAAACAATTGTGTACAAAAGTGTTGAGGAAATGACGAACCATCTGTATGATGCAGAGACCGGAATCCACGCAAAAGGAGAATAAAAGAAGAAACACAAGATTCCATACAAAGGAATGAGTGTAGGATGAAAAAGAACGGATATAACTCTAGCTAATCTTGTCATTCTCGGATACGTAAGTTTATACTTCTTTTCTCAATCGCGCAACTGGAATATTTAACTGTTCACGATATTTTGCCACTGTTCTGCGAGCAATTATATAGCCTTGAATTTTCAGTACTTCCTTGAGCTGATCATCAGTAAGCGGACGCTTTTTATTCTCTGCATCAATAGCTTCTTGCAGAATCTTTTTTATTTCACGTGTAGAGACTTCTTCTCCGGCATCGTTGGTCATAGCCTCCGAGAAAAAGAATTTTAAAGAAAAGATACCATATTCGGTTTGGACATATTTACTATTGCTCACACGTGATATTGTAGAGATGTCAAACCCTGTCATATCGGCAATGTCCTTCAATATCATTGGTTTCAAATATGTTTCATCACCCTCTACAAAGAAATCTTTCTGAAAATCCAATATGGCGGTCATTGTTTTCAGCAGAGTTTCATTTCTTTGTTTGACAGCATCAATAAACCACCTTGCCGAATCTATTTTTTGCTTAACAAAAGTCACAGCATCCTTCATTTCCCTTGTGCGATTGGCTTTATTGGAGGAATAGTCTTCTAATAGTTCAGAATATTCTCTACTGATTCTCAATTCCGGAATATGCAGGTTATTTAATGACAAGTGTAATGTTCCATTGTGATTTTCCACCATGAAATCAGGGACCAATGCCGTCATGTTCTTTTCATAAATATTTCCACTCCATGCACTTCCAGGCTTAGGATTCAGTTTAACAATCTCAGCAATTACCCTTTTGAGTTGTTCTTCGGTCAAAGACAACTTATGTTTGATTTTTTCATAGTGTTTTTTAGAAAACTCTTCGAAATAATCAGTCAGGATTCTGATGGCATATGTGATATCTTCTGTTTGCTTCTCTTTGCGCTGTAATTGCATGAGCAAACAGTCTTGCAAGGAAACAGCCCCAACTCCCGGAGGATCGAACTGCTGAATAATGCGCACCAACTGCAACACCTCATCATCGGTAATTTCCAACCCAACTTGAAATGCCAAATCATCGGTAATTGATTCCACAGAACGACGCAGATAGCCATCTTCGTCAATATTACCAATGATAAATTCGGCTATTTGTTTTTCCTGTTCATTAATATTCTGTAGTCCTAATTGGTCAATCAGATATTCATGGAAAGTCATTCCCGAGGAGAAAGGTATATCCTCTTGTTTGTCATCTCTGGAATAATTATTGGCATGCAGCCTATAATCTGGGACTTCATCATCACTGATGTATTCATCCAAATTAAAGTCTTCATTTTCCAATTCATTTCTTCCTTCCGGATCATTGTATTCATCCTCCTCATTCTGAAATTCATCTTTAGACGAAGCCTCTTCAAGAACCGGGTTTTCTTCCAACTCATGCTGGATACGCTCTTCAAACTCCAACGTAGGCAATTCCAACATTCTTATCACCTGTATTTGAGCAGGTGATAACTTTTGTTGTAATTTTTGTTGTTGTTCTAACTTCAGCATACTGAGATTAACTTATTTAGAGACTTTTATAAATGTACTACTTCCAACAATCTAGAAGTAATATAGTTCAGTTGTTCTTCATCCAATTCGGTATGCATAGGCAGGCTCAAAACAGTTTGAGCCAATGATTCTGCCACAGGAAAATCCCCTTGGCTATAACGTGGTGAGTAATAAGCCTTCTGCATGTGCAACGGAATGGGGTAATAAATCATTGCCGGAACATCTTGTTCTGCCAGTTTCTGTTGCACCTTGTTACGGTCCACCCCTATCAATTTAACTGTGTATTGATGAAAGGTATGATCAGAATAATTAGCACGAGCAGGTAATACAATATTTGGATTTCCTGCTAATTGAGCATCATAATAAGCAGCAGCCTGCTGACGACGTTGTAAATAGGTATCGAGATACTTTAATTTCACATCTAACACAGCAGCCTGCAAACTATCAAGACGCGAATTAACTCCAATCACATCATGATGATAGCGCACTGACATTCCATGATTAGCTATAGCTGTAATTTTGGCAGCCAACTCATCGTCATTAGTAAATAATGCACCTCCATCTCCATAACAACCTAGATTCTTCGATGGGAAAAAGGATGTACATCCAATGTGACCCATACATCCAGAGCGTCCTATAGTTCCATCTGCAAAATAATAATTTGTTCCGATGGATTGACATGCATCCTCCACTACATATAAGCCATATTCTTTGGCTATCTGTAACACCCCGTCCATGTAAGCATTTTGTCCATAGAGATGCACAGGTATAATGGCTTTGGTTTTAGGCGTAATAGACTTTCTTAAACTCTCCATAGAGAGGGTAAATGTATCATAATCAACATCTACCATCACCGGTTTAAGTCCTAAAAGAGCAACCACTTCCACTGTTGCTGCAAACGTAAAAGTAGGCGTTATTACCTCATCTCCGGGAACAAGTCCCAAAGACATCAAAGCAATCTGCAAGGCATCCGTACCATTAGCAACAGGAATTACGTGTTTAACACCTAAATAATCCTGCAAATGTTGCTGAAATTGCACCACCTTACCACCCTTTACATAGGTAGCTGTATCCAAGACTTCTTGCATTTCAGCGTTCACTTCTTGCCTGATGGCCTCATACTGGGTGCGTAAATCAACCATTTGAATTTTTCTCATCATCATTCCTCCACTTTATTTTCCAACAAAAACTCCACTTCTTGGGGTTTTACTTTTACATTGGTGATATAATCTAAATTACATTCAAATACAAGCTTTTGGGCAGCTAGATTAGGCTGAACGGAGCGATAATCCAAGAGCACTTTCACATCTTGTGGCGAAACAAAAGCAAACTCACTCAAAGGTACATTAAAGGAAAGCTCCACTTCAGCAGGAAAAACTTTCACAGCATATTGATCCGGAAAATTGACAGGTTCTATTGGAACTATCATCTTCTTCTCTGTAAATCGCTCAGCCACAACATGCACCATCACATCTTTTATGGGTATGGTAACATCCTCCATTTGCAACAAAGGTACGCTTACATCCACACTATCTTTGAGGTTTACTACAATAGTTTTCTCTGTGTAAACTGAATCCAAAGTTTTCAACTTTTCTTTTGTACCATAAACCAACACAGTCTTAGGATAGAAATCCACACTTCGTAATTGATATTGCCTCAGAGGTTGCAACACTGCACTCATTGCCACAGGAACCTCTTTCTGATGTTGATGCGTGTAAAGCAACAACATGGTATCCGGAGAAAATTTCAACAACTCCGATGTTGCATTCAGGGTAGCTAAAACCTTTTGCTGCAACAACTCTTTAGACAAGCGCACAATGCCTTCATCTTGCTTAAATTCTTCCGTTAATTCCAACCGTATGGGCGTAATTTTCTTTTTGCTGTAACGGAATAAATTCTTACCCTTATCCCTTACCTTCACCTCTAGAGTTTCAGGCAATTTATTAAGCAACTGCACGTCAGCAGGCACCCCCTCAACAACAAAAGGAATATTTACTTTTGTTTCACGCGGACGATCCAAAGCGTGTACAAACCAAAAGGATGTTGATATGAATAAGAAGACTAAAAAAGTCAAGACGTCCTTTGTGAAGAAAAACGCCTTAACTTTTTTCAGTTGCTTCCGAACCCATATCCTATGAGATGCGGACATATCTTTTCAAATTATTTAGTGGTAGTAGCTTGTTGAGCGTCTTCTACTGCCACATATACAGAACTCTTATCTACTTTGATTCTCACATTATCTGCTATTTCCATCAAAATAGTAGTTTCATTTACTTCTTT
The DNA here is from genome assembly GCA_017647145.1 of Paludibacteraceae bacterium. Classification (GTDB taxonomy): domain Bacteria; phylum Bacteroidota; class Bacteroidia; order Bacteroidales; family Paludibacteraceae; genus Gallipaludibacter. The sequence goes on along the minus strand of JAGCLD010000034.1, from coordinate 116,686 downwards.
GATTTTGCCATAAATACCACCGGCAGTCACCACTTTATCACCTGCTTTCATAGCTGCACGTTGTTTTTGAATTTCTTTTTGTTTCTTAGTTTGTGGACGAATCATAAAGAAGTAAAACACCACAAAGATAAGCACCATCATTAAGATGGACATCCAACCATTCTGTTGAGGTTGTGCTTGTAAAAATACATTTAATAAGTTCATTGTTCTATCGTTTTATTAATTTAGAAAGGCTTGCTTCATGTGCTTATGCAAACACTATACCAATGCCACTTTAATCAATTTCTTTTCGCTTTTTAATTTCTTCACAATATTATCCAACACACCGTTAATAAACGAAGCGCTCTTCTCTGTACTATATTCCTTGGCAATTTCCATATACTCATTCAAGGTCACCGACACCGGAATAGTTGGCACAGACATTATCTCTGCCACAGCTACCAGCATAATCACAATATCCATATATGCCAAGCGCTCTACATCCCAATTATTAGCATGTTCATCAATCAATTTTCTATACTGATCCAAATGCTTGATGGCATCGCGCAACACTGTCATAGCAAACTCTCTATCCTCATCATCGGCAAACATCGGCAAGAGTTCTTGTGCATACTCATTTTCAGCTTGGAATCGTCTGATGGTCTTCACTACAAAACTTGCCACTGAATCCAAGTCGCCTATCCAATAAATGCTCATTGACTCCAATGCATCGCAAAAAGCCTCGTTAGGAATTATAACATCCGTGAGCAACTTACGCCACATTTGTTTATCATCATCATAAGAAACCACCGGCTTAGCCATATATTCCTTATAGATATCTGATTCTTGTATCAAAGCATACAACTCCGCTATCACTTCTACATTATCATTCCATGAAATACGCTTATTCTCCTTCATGCGGAAATTAAGGTCAACATTTTTCTCAAGTTGAGCCACAAATGTATTTTCCACAAAACGCATATTAGGATTCCTCTCTGCATCTGTCGGAAGGTATTTAGACTTCGCATTTTCTATCCGTTGCTGCGCAAAACGTGTAATCTCCACAGGCAACAATAGAAGTTGGAAATATAAATCATAGGTATCTTGAAAACTCTGCAGTAATTGTTTTTCTACTGCCCTTGCACTGTCCGCATCTGATTTTAGATATGCAAACATCATTTGCACGATGCGAATACGAAGCATTGTTCGATTAATCATAGGATGTGAAATAAACTCTTTGTTTCTATGGTGCAAAGTTACGGTTATTTTTTGGCTACACCAACACACCACAGCACAAATTTTATTCTTTTAGATAAAAAAAGAAGGTGAAAAAATTGGTTTTCCACAAAAGATTGCTACATTTGTAGCCGAAACGCATGCAGTCGCATGATAATAGTAGATTTATTGTATTAATTTTGGAAAAGGAAAAGAGATTAGAGATGGAAAAGAAAGAGAATGACATCATCTATTCCAAAGCCATTAAAGCAGGCAAAAGGATTTATTACTTAGATGTGAAGAAAAGTCGTAACGATGATTTGTATTTATCGATTACAGAGAGCAAGAAACGGGTCATGGGAAGTGACGATGCACAAGTATCTTACGAGAAACACAAAATCTTCCTCTACAAGGAAGACTTTGGTGAATTCACGGAAGGTTTGGAAGACGTTATCAGCTTCATCAAACGCGAGTTAGGAACACCTATCATACCACGTTCCGAATATGCCGAACGCGCCAATGCAACTGAAACACAAGAACCTGTATTGAAAAACGAAGAAGAAGTAGAAGAAAAGCCCCAAAAGAAAGGTTTTTTTGATAAATTCTTCTAATCAAATTGTTAATTCATATAAAACGACCGCTCTAATCAGTGGTCGTTTTTATTTTTATCACTATCTTAGCACCGTAAAACCCATAAAAACATGTATACGCATGAAAATCACATTTATTGGAGCCGCTCAAGAAGTGACTGGAAGTAAACATCTCATCACCACCAACAAAGGTAAACGCATTTTGCTAGACTGCGGAATGTTTCAAGGTAAAGGATTAGAGACCGACCAACTCAACCGTGACCTACGATTTGACCCACGAGAATTAGACTATGTCCTACTCTCGCATGCACACATTGATCATTCCGGACTCATACCTTACCTCTACAAAAAAGGATTTAGAGGTTCTGTCATTTGCACACATGCCACACGCGACCTATGTTCTATCATGCTTGCTGATAGTGCATATATTCAAGAATTAGATGCCAAGTGGTATAACAAAAAGGCAGCACGTAAAGGACTGCCATTCATACAGCCCATTTACAATGTGGTTCACGCAGAACAATGCATGGAGTTGTTTATTAGCGTACCTTATGGAAGACGTTTCTATATTAACGATGAGATCAGTGTTAAGTTCACCAACACCGGTCACATGCTCGGTAGTGCCGCTATTAATCTACAGGTAAAAGAAGGCGATGAAATCAAGCGTATCACATACACCGGTGATATTGGACGACCACATAACCGCATTCTGAAAGCACCAGAACCATTCCTTCCCTGCGATTACCTCATCACAGAATCTACATATGGCAATCGCACCCATGAGGCCACAGAAGCTACAGAGCAAGAGCTCCTACACGTAGTGCGCGACACATGTATTCAACGCCGTGGGAAACTCATCATACCATCCTTCTCCATTGGTCGGACACAAGAGATTGTTTATATCCTAAACAAACTCTACAACCAAGGCGATTTACCCGAATCCATCGATGTTTTTGTAGATAGTCCATTATCTGTCAACGCTACAGAGATTTTCCGTTTGTATGCTGACAGCATGAATGAAGACGTAAAGAAAACAATGATCACTGACAAAGACCCTTTTGGCTTTAACTCTCTTCACTATATCAAGGATCAAGCCGAATCTAAAGCGTTGAATAGTCATAACAAACCTTGTATTATCATCTCTGCTTCAGGGATGTTAGAAGCCGGTCGAGTGAAACATCATGTATCTAACAACATCAGCGATCCACGTAATACTATTCTCATTGTGGGCTATTGTACACCTACATCACTCGGGGCACGCCTACAACGCAAGGGATTAAAAGAGGTATCCATCTTTGGCATTCCACATCGAGTTAAAGCCAAAATAGTTAAAATTGACGGACTATCAGGACATGGCGATTATCAAGAAATGATGCAATACATCAGTTGTCAACCTAAAGAAAACATTAAACGCACATTCCTTGTACATGGCGACTACGAAGCCGAAAGCCACTACAAGATACAACTACACGAAGCCGGCTGGAGAAACATTAGCACACCGGCTCCCGGTGATGAATTTGAGTTATAAATCAACACAAACGGGCAAGTAAACCCAAACAATAAATCAAACAATATTAAACTCCGCTACCATCTATTGATAGCGGAGTTAATTTATTATTATTGGTGTATGGTAAAAGATATATTAAAGTATCTTGATTGTATATCGTTCCTATCTAGTTCCTATCTGTTTTCTACCTAGTGGTCGCGAGGTGGTCCCGAAATGGTCCCGATGATGCCCAATCAAGGGGAGGTGTTTTTTAGTTTTTTATAGGAGAGCACTAATGATTTTTCCCCATTTAATCGAGGATTATCCGTGAGAAATTACTTGAAATCTACGCACTGCTTCGCGAATAGAGTCCAAACCGAATTGCTGAGGATTAAGGCTTGAGACAGGGAGAAAGAAACACTCCGACACATCATCCGCTGCTTGTATAAGCGTATCATCTTCGAGGTGTGCAAGAAAAAACAGATCTAATGTAGGAACATCCAAATCAGAATAGAGGTAATGATTAGGAATGGAAAAAAGGTAGTTCAAGTCATGCAGGGTCAGTCCTGTTTCTTCTTTTACTTCCCTACAAGCTGCTTGTTCTGCTGTTTCATCATAATCAACGAATCCACCGGGTAAATCGAGTGTACCTTTGGCTGGTTCTTTTGCACGACGGCATACGAGTAATTCTCTCTGAGGATTTAGCACAAAAGCCGCTACAGCCGCAGAGGGATTATGATAGTATGTAAAGCCACATTGTCGGCATGTCTTGGCCTTGAAGTTGTGGTCAGAGAAAAGGGCCGCACAAGCCGGACAGTAACGAAATTTTTGCTTAAAATGCATATGAGAATGACACGAACCAATTACGTTGATACATTTTACATCCTAAATCATTGCGATATAGATTGTGCAGACCAAAATCATAACCAGCTTGCAGGCGATAGTCACTCCACTCTAAACCTCCGCCAACTCCTAACATAAAGTTGAATGGCAAAACGCGCTCTGCATAAAGATTAGTAACACCAGATTCAATACCCGTAGTAGCGGCGGTAACCTCAGAAAGATGTGCGTCTGCTTTTTCCGGAGCATATACACCTAGTTGAAATGTTGGTCCGGCGAATGCAAAGAGTGCAAATTTCTTTGGGAGTTGGATTTTATACATGGCTCTTACGGGGAGTTCCAGTTGGTGTAATTGTGTTGAATAGCGCACATATTCGCCTAAATAGGGATAATTCTGCTGATTTAGTCCGTATGCCAAAGAATAGGAAAGTCCGGTTTGCAAGGAGAGGTTGTATTTAAAATTCACATCTACCAACGTTCCTAATTTTCCTCCATGAAAGTAAGTGGTTCTATATCCGTTTCCGAATTGATAGGGTTGTACATACCCTGCTTCAATTCTCCACGTTGTTGTAACCTGTGCTGAAATTGTAGCCACTATCATTGCAAATAGTGCTATCATAATGTTCTTCTTCATTGTCTATAGATATTCTTTGGTGTAAAAAAGTTTTTCGATGCGAAGATAATGTAAATTATTGAGATAGTATCAAGATAGGGGCAATAAAAAAAGCGGGCAAATACTTACCCGCTTTTCGTGTTATGTTGCTATGTGTATTAGATAATACCTTGTTCGAGCATAGCTTGAGCCACTTTCATGAAGCCTGCGATGTTAGCACCCTTAACATAGTCAATAGTGCCATCTTCTTTCTTACCAAATTTAACACATGCTTCGTGGATGCTTTCCATGATGAAGTGCAATTTAGCATCAACTTCAGCAGGAGCCCAAGAAAGGTGAGCAGCATTTTGAGTCATTTCAAGACCTGAAGTAGCAACACCACCAGCGTTCACAGCTTTACCAGGAGCGAAGATTACGCCGTTAGTTTGGAAAGTGTGGATAGCTTCTGGAGTACAACCCATGTTAGAAACTTCGCAGCAGTATTTAGTACCGTTAGCGATCAATTCTTTAGCGTCGTCACCATTCAATTCGTTTTGGAATGCGCAAGGCAATGCGATATCACATTTTACGCTCCATGCTTTCTTACCTGCAGTAAATTTAGCAGCTGCTGGGAATTTAGTAGCCATATCTTCTACTTTATTGCGGTTAGAAGCACGCATTTCGAGCATATAGTCAATCATTTCTTTAGTGATACCATCAGGGATTTCGCAAACTCCGTCAGGACCAGAGATAGCCACAACTTTAGCACCGAGTTCAGTAGCTTTAGTTGCTGCACCCCATGCTACGTTACCGAAACCAGACAATGCAACAGTTTTGCCTTTAATGTCAGTTCCAGCAGTTGCGAGAAGGTGTTCTGTGAAATACAATGCACCAAAACCAGTAGCTTCTGGACGAAGGATAGATCCACCCCAAGTCATACCTTTACCGGTCAATACTCCAGTGTTGTATTCACGAGCCAATTTTTTGTACATACCGTACATGTAACCGATTTCACGTCCACCTACACCTACGTCACCTGCAGGAACGTCAGTGTCAGGACCAAGGTGTTGCCACAATTCAAGCATGAATGCTTGGCAGAAACGCATGATTTCAGCGTCTGATTTTCCAACTGGGTTGAAGTCAGCACCACCTTTACCACCGCCCATAGGCAAAGTAGTCAAAGCGTTTTTGAATGTTTGTTCAAAACCTAAGAATTTCAACATTGACAAGTTAACAGCTGGGTGGAAACGAAGACCGCCTTTGTAAGGTCCGATTGCGCCGTTGAATTGTACACGATAACCAAGGTTAGATTGTACTTCACCATTATCATCTACCCAAGTAACACGGAAAGTGAAAATACGGTCTGGTTCAACCATACGTTCAACAATCTTAGCTTTTTCAAATTCAGGGTGTTGGTTGTACACTTCTTCAATTGATTCCAACACTTCTTGTACTGCTTGTAAGTACTCGTTTTCGCCTGGATGCTTTGCAGCCAATGACTGCATAATTTGTTCTACATTCATGGTGTGTTTTTTATTAGATTATTATTAAAAAGTTAGTAATATTCACTTGTTTTTTCTTCACGCCACAGACGTCTCCGAAAAACACTGCAATGATACGCAAGTTTTATGATATGGGCAAGTATTTTGCAGATTATTTTTTGTTTTTATGTTTTCTAAATTGTTTTCAGCACTATTTTTGTAAGATATGAATAAAAAGAAGTACTTTTGTGGAACTATGACGCAAAAATATCGTCAAAGTATCTTGTTTCAGAAAAATTGAAATTACCATGATAAGCCGAAAGCTCATTTTAGTCATAATCGCTTGGGGATGCGCACTAATAGCCTACTCCAAAGAGTTAAAAACCTTTGAAGAACGACTGCACAAAGCACAAACTGAAGCCGAACAGACTACACAGCGCATTGCCCAACTACTTATGGAGGGAAAATTAGACTCGCTCCCTCATCAGTCCTACACTCCATCTGAAGCTTTATACTTGGTATTTGGCAATGGAGAACTATTCTTTTGGTCTGACAATTGGTTGGTAGTCAACGACCTTCACAAACTACCTTGTGGAGATTGGCATTATCAAGAGTTTGAGAATGCTCACTGTATTGTGAAATGGCAAGGAGTGGGTGTATTTGACATCTTTGCCATCATGCCAATCAAATACACCTATATCATTGAAAACAAATACCTACAAAACAACTTTGCCGACTACCTGAAACTGGACACTAAATGGGACTTAACTTATCGCCCCACAGAAAAAACAGGACACAAATTCTACAACAAAGAAGGCAACTACCTTTTTTCTATCATCAAACAAAAGAAAAAGAAAACAACAACCCACATTAACACAAAGGCTGTACAAACTTTCAGTTACACTCCTTTATTAGAGACTGAAAATAACACAATCGAAAGGATCTCGCACATATCCCACAACACGATACGATTCTACGCCTATTTGTTTCTCATTCCTCTCATCATCTATTTAGGATGGTTTATATACATGTTGTATAAACATAAAGGGTTTGCCAACTTACGCATTAACTACAAGTTTCAGATCGTCTTTTCGTTTATCATCTTTGTTGGTTTTTTCATTGTATTGCTGGTCACCATGGACTACATCCGTAAAAACTACGAAAGAAGACAGCGTTTCTTGTTGCAAGAAAAAGCACTCTATATTCAAAAAGCCCTACAAGACACGTATTTCTGGAACACTCATTTGAGCCGACACAACACATCTTCACTCAATGTGTATCTCAAAGACCTTTCATACACCTATAAAACCGACATACACGTTTATGATATATATGGGCATTTGATTGGTAGTTCACAACCTGCACTCTTTGATTTGGGTTTGCTGAGTCATCGCATATCTCCTCGTCCGTTTTTTAGCAAAGATCCCAACATCATTCAAGAAGAAACCATCGGACAGTTACACTACATCTCGGCCTATTCTGATTTAGTGAATGGCGACTACAGTGTGATTGGCTACATAGCAGTGCCATTCTTTATTAGTAGCAATCTCATCAAAGCGCAAATCAATAGTCTTCTGGCGATTTTAATACCCATCTACATGACCATTATGGTGGTGAGCATACTCTTAACTTTCTTTATCAGTAAGAAAATCACCAATCCCATTATCACCATGGGGGAAAAACTCAGAAAACTCAAAATTGACCAACACAACGAAAAGATTATTTACCATCAACAAGATGAAATTGGTTTGCTGGTAGAACAATATAACCAAATGGTGGACGAAGTAGAGCAAAGTACCGCCTTACTTGCACAGCAAGAGCGCGAAGAAGCTTGGAAAACAATGGCACGACAAGTGGCACACGAAATCAAAAACCCACTCACTCCCATGAAACTTTCCATTCAGCAACTACAACGCATGCAAAAAATACACCCCGACAATTTTGAAGAACACTTCCAAAAGGCGACTCATCTATTAATCGAACAAATTGACAACCTTACTCTCATAGCCAACGAGTTCTCCTACTTTGCAAAAATGCCTTCCACACAAGTAGAAGAAGTGGACATGGCTGCAAAAGCACAGGCCAGCATTGAATTATTCCTTCCGGAAGTGGAAAACAGAATACAAATCAACTATCATGGAAAACCATCGGACGCTTGGGCAATGAGCGACGAAAAACTCATCTTGCAAGTATTCAACAACCTGATTAAAAACGCCATTCAAGCACTCAACAAAAAAACGAATGGACAAATTGATATTACTATAGAAGAGCACCCGGAAACCATCCTTATTAAGGTTGCCGACAACGGACCCGGCATACCCGATGAAATTAAAGACCAGGTTTTCATTCCTAACTTCACCACCAAAACCACCGGTATGGGAATGGGACTAGTGATTACAAAAAAGATTGTAGAGGACTCTGGAGGTATGATTCACTTCACATCGTCTGAACAAGGCACATGCTTCTTCTTAGAATTCATCCGAGCATCCACGCCTGCACAACACATCAGTGAACACACTGAAGAACATCCTCTCACATAACTCTTCACAACACTAACAAACAAAAAAAACGACAATGACCATTTTCAGCAGTGTCGTGTTCTTTTGTATTAGATTGTATGATTAGAAACTATATCCTATTCCCAATCCTAACACACTCTTGAACTGCACTCGTTGCTTTGCATTTTCACCGTTTTTATCGGCAATCATCACTGAGTCATAGTATTTCAATGATGTACCAAGACTCACATTAAGCACTTTCAAAAATTGATAGGAAATAGACACATCCCAATCCACATCAAAGTTACCAAACTTTTGGCTATAAGGCGTAAACAATGACACTGTAGAAAGTATCTTCAGATTCTTCACCAAAGTGTAGTTCACAGAGCCCTTGAATGTCATACCCATCTCTGCTCTAAAGTTGGAAGTAGCAGGATTTCCTTCTGCATCTGTCACCCCATATTTCACTTTGAGCACATTTGCCAAGGAGTCATTATTCGCTACATAAGCCGTAGTAATACGTCCTGCCACCGGAGAGAGATACACTGAGAATATATCATTAGGCTTCCAATCAATACCGACAGACAAATCGGTGTATGATGGTGCCAACCATTTAGACATTACAGGATTGTCTCCCGTAGCATATTCATAACCATAAAGGTAAGATGAGCGAAAACTACCCACTGCTGTTGCATACCAAGATTTTGCAAATTCATATCCAAACTTGGTAGTAAAAACAATCTTGTCATTGGTTTTTTGCAATGGGTCTTCATCTTGGTCAATCCATGAATAGCCTAAATCTGTATCAAGGTTAGTATCCCACGCCATTCTGTTCTTTTTGTAAAGAAGACGAATATTGGCAAATGCTACTCCATTTACGTTATTCTTACCCCCTGCAGCCCAATTTACTAATCCGGTGGCTGAAGCATTTAATCCAATCACCCCGGTACACTTCCATGAGCTTTCTTCGCCAACAGATAGTTTACTTAAATCGCCCACAGCTGCTTTTGCAACATCAGCTTGAGCCGTTACAGTGGCTTTATCCACTTCTTGTGCAGACAATAACATCGCCACACACAACATCAAGAAAGTTGTTAGTTTTCTCATCTCAATTGTTTTTACTTGATTTTAAAAGTTTTATACTTAATTACTAAACCAGTTTAGCTAAAGCATCCTTAATACGACGGAATGCTTCGCGCAGGTTTTCATCTGAAGTGGCATAAGACATGCGGATGCAATCTGGAGCACCAAATGCTCCACCACCAACACATGCCACATGACCTTCTTCCAATAGGTACATAGCCAAATCTGCAGCATTGTTTATCACTCTGTCGCCATTACGCTTGCCAAAGAATGATGAACATTGTGGGAACACATAGAACGCACCTGTAGGTTCATTCACTTTCAGACCTTCTATATCTTTGGTCAACGCCACAACTAAGTCACGACGACGTTGGAAGGCTTCACGCATCTGACCCACACATGCTTGATCTCCCAAATAGGCTGCTTCTGCTGCCTTTTGAGCGATTGAGCTTGGACCTGAGGTATATTGTCCTTGCAGTTTATTGCATGCCTTAGCAATCCACAGCGGAGCCGCAATCCATCCAATACGCCATCCGGTCATTGCATATCCCTTAGACACTCCATTCACAATCACTACTCTGTCTTTGATAGCATCAAATTGGGCAATGCTTTCATGATGACCTATATAATTGATGTGTTCATAAATTTCGTCTGCCACCACATAGAGATTTTCATGCTTAGCAACTACTTCTGCCAAGGCCGCCAACTCTTCTTTAGTGTACACACTACCTGTTGGATTGGAAGGAGAGCACAACACAAGAATACGTGTGTTTGGAGTAATAGTTTCTTCCAATTGTTGTGGAGTAATCTTGAAATCTTGTTCAATACCTGCACTGACAATCACGGTTTTAGCATCAGCCAAAGTCACCATTTGCGGATAACTCACCCAGTAAGGTGCCGGAACAATCACCTCATCACCAGGACCTGCTAAGGCCATAATCACATTACACACCGATTGTTTTGCACCATTAGAGCAAACTATTTGTTCTGGAGTATAATCCAAACCATTCTCACGTTTCAACTTCTCACATATTGCCTTGCGGAGTGAAAGATAACCGGGCACAGGTGAATAAAACGAAAAGTTTTCATCAACAGCCTTCTTTGCTGCTTCCTTGATGTGTTCCGGAGTATGAAAGTCTGGCTCACCCACACTAAGATTAATCACATCAATTCCTTTTTCCCTCAACTCTGCGCTCTTTTGCGACATAGCTAATGTCTCGGAGGGAGCTAGAGACATCAAGCGTTGTGACAAGTGTTCCATTTAATTCTTATTTTTAAGGTTATTATTTCATTTCTCAACAACCAATGCTCGCACATTGATTTTGCAAAGATAGTGCAAGGTGAGTGAAATAACAAAAATAAGTTTACTTAATTTTTGATATTGCCGAACCGCAGCCTATCTTATTTAAAGATAGTGCAAGGTGAGAGAAATGCCAAATTTGCGATTAAGTAAGAGCAGAAAAAGTTTACTTTTTATGCCGAGCAGGAGCAAATAAAACCAAAGGGTAAATTTATTTGAGCATTTCCAAGCCGAAGCCCGCTCGAACTTGTTCGCTTGATTCAGTCAAGAATTTTATCAAAAGATAGTGCAAGGTGAGTGCAGAAAGCAAGTTTACTTGTTTTTATGCCGAACCGCAGCCTATCTTGGCTGAAAGCAAAGATAGTGCAAGGCAAGTGCAGAAGCAACTATCATTTACCCCAAAAACCTCTCAACTTCACATCCTTATTTCGCTTCAATCCATCAAGCGAAAAATATACAATCAACTGCTGTTGGTGCTGCAAATGATAACCATCATAATGCAGATTCCATGCAAAACAACAGTTCACAAAATTATTTCTATATAAATAGGCAAATAAATCGGTACGATTATACAACCTGGATTGATAGAATGGATCACCCTGATGAAGGTCTGCACCAAACTCTGCATAATAAGGCATCAAATTGCCTCCATAATAAAAAACATTACGCAAACCCAAAAATCGCCAATTCACAAAACACTCCAACAACAAACCTTGCGGATTTTCAGAAAGATGTGCATCTCGATGATTCTCCATTCCCGCTATATACCCTACCCTCAAAGCCAATGAATCAAGAGGCAAATACCTCGATAAATTCACCCCGACACGGGGATGAATCAAAATATCATCACACACGCCTTCGCGCGGTGTTGGAGGCGCATAATTAGCTTTATGGTTTAATGTGAAATATCCTCCCGCCGTCAACCACTTCCATCGAAACTCTCCATTCAACACCAGTCGAAACATCTCCCTCTGTTCGGGCAACTGAGCTCCACGCCAATCACACATAAACTCCGCAAATCCCCACTGAGAACTATATGACATCAATGCCCCTTGTATGTTCGGACGTGCATAGGCGATGGAATCATACTGCAGCCACTCCGGCAATGCCTCCATTCTATGCACAAAAGGAATAGAACCCAAAGCTACAGAAAAACCACGATAATCATAATCATAATATGCCGTAGGTGAAAAACGCACTTGATTCCAGCCCGCTCCTAATGGCTGTGTATAATGAACTCCGGCCATCAAACGATGCTTACCTCCTAATGCATCTGTCAAGCCTACACCAACCTCCGGTGAAAGGCGAAAAGCAAACAGCGTGCGAGGGCTTTGATACGGACCACGATACTCCCTATTGTCAAAATAAGTGGAAAAATCAACATTATAGAGAAAACGAGGCTTCATGGCTACATCCACAGAATCCACAACACGCGCACCAAACACCACGGATGGCGTCAATAGACACACCCAAGACAACACTGCAAAAAAGACATTTCTCCGCATAAATAAAAGAGTTATTGGGGCAAAGTTACACATTTTAAATGAATACCAACCGAACTTAGAAAAAAATCCACTTCCCTACCCTCCTACTCCTTAGCATCCTCCGACTCACACAACAAGCACAAAGAAAGTCTTTACATTAGTAGGTTATTAGTAGGCTATTAGTAGGCTATTAGTAGGCTATTCAGCAAAAACCAAGATATCTTGGCTTTATTTTCACAACTCCCATCCACACGCACCCTATAGCAATTGTTAATATTTATAAATTTTCTCCATAAATAATATCACTTTAATCAACAAAATAATATAACTTTGTAGGCAAATCACACATTCATACATCATGTACACATTAGGAGTTGACATCGGAAGTTCATCCGTAAAAGTTGCTTTAGTTGAAGTTAACAATGGTCAATGCGTAGCATCGGCTCATTATCCACAAACAGAAGCGCCCATCATCTCCCACCATGCCGGATGGGCAGAACAACACCCGGAAGATTGGTGGACATACCTACAACATGCCATCACATCGGTCTTCAAACAAACCAACATTGACTCATCTGCCATCAAAGCCATTGGCATCACATATCAGATGCACGGATTAGTATGTGTTGACAAACAACAAAAGGTCATACGACCCTCCATCATCTGGTGCGACTCACGCGCCATCTCTTATGGAGAAAATGCTTTCCGGTCTATCGGAGAGGATTACTGCTTAAAGCATTTCCTCAATTCACCGGGAAATTTCACAGCTGCAAAATTGGCATGGGTCAAAGAGCACGAAACAAAGTCGTACGACCAAATCGACTTTTTTATGCTACCCGGCGACTACATAGCCATGAAAATGACAGGAGAAATACACACCACCACTTCTGGATTATCTGAAGGTATACTATGGGACTTCAAAAACAACTCAATAGCCCACAAACTCCTGCAACACTTTCAAATCAACCCCTCACACATCCCTGCTTTATGCCCCACATTTGGAGAACAAGGAAGACTCACAAAGGAAGCTGCCGAACAGTTACATCTCACTGCTGGAACTCCGGTAACCTATCGGGCGGGCGACCAACCTAACAATGCACTATCGCTCAATGTGTTTGAACCTGGTGAATTCGCCGCTAACGCTGGAACATCTGGGGTAATATATGGCATAAACAACACCATCAATTACGACACTCTTTCACGCGTCAACAGTTTCGCACACGTCAATCATCGGGCTGACAATCCACGTCTGGGCGTTCTACTATGCATCAACGGAACTGGTATTCTCAACTCATGGTGTAAACGCAACATTGTTAATCCTGACACCACATACGATGCCATCAACCGAATGGCTGCCACAGCACCTATTGGAAGTCAGGGAGTTTGCATATTGCCCTTCGGAAATGGTGCTGAAAGGGTATTGGGAAATAAAGATATTGGCTGTTCTATTCATGGTGTAAACTTCAATATCCACAGAAAGGAACACATCCTACGGGCTGCGCAAGAGGGCATCGTATTTGCCTTTAAATACGGCATAGACATCATGAAAGAAATGGGTATGCCAATCCACCAGATTCATGCTAGCAATTCCAATATGTTCATGAGCCCATTATTCAGAACTACTCTGGCCAACATCACCGGAGCTACCATCAAATTGTACGACACTGATAGCGCAACCGGAGCAGCCAAAGGAGCGGCCATCGGAGCTGGAATATACAAAAATACTCAAGAAGCTTTTGGTTCTCTCAAATGTTTGATGAGCATAGAACCTGACACACAAAAACAAGAGCAATACCAAGATGCCTACACAAGATGGAAAGCATACCTAAACAAACAATTACAACTTCAATAATGAAAACTCCTAATAACAACAACTTACTAAATGATAGATTATGAATAGAGAATATTTCGTTGGAATCAACAAAATTCAATTTGAAGGTAAAGAGAGTAGAAACCCCATGGCATTCCGCTACTATGATGCCGACAAACTAATCTTGGGTAAAAAAATGAAAGACTGGCTCAAATTCTCCATGGCATGGTGGCACACATTGTGCGCTGAAGGAGGCGACCAATTTGGAGGCAGCACAAAATCGTTTCCGTGGAACGAAGGTACTTCTCCACTCGAAAGAGCAAAAAATAAAATGGATGCAGGATTTGAATTCATGCAGAAAATGGGCATCGAATACTACTGTTTCCATGATGTTGATTTAATTGAGGAAGGCAACTGCATCGAAGAATACGAAGCCAACTTAAAGGAAATCGTTGCATATGCCAAACAAAAACAGGAAGAAACCGGAATTAAACTCTTATGGGGAACTGCTAATGTATTTGGACACAAACGCTACATGAATGGCGCGGCTACTAACCCCGACTTTGACGTAGTTGCCAGAGCTGCTGTACAAATCAAAAACGCCATCGATGCTACCATTGAATTGGGCGGTACTAACTACGTTTTCTGGGGAGGACGAGAAGGCTATATGAGCTTACTCAACACAGACCAAAAGAGAGAAAAAGAACACTTGGCGCAAATGCTCACCATGGCACGCGATTATGCACGTAGCAAAGGCTTCACAGGCACCTTCCTCATTGAACCTAAACCGATGGAACCAACCAAACATCAATACGACGTGGATACTGAAACGGTCATTGGATTCTTGAAAGCTCACAATTTAGAGCAAGATTTCAAAGTTAATATCGAAGTTAATCACGCTACATTGGCTGGACACACATTTGAACATGAATTGGCTGTTGCTGTGGACAATAACATGCTCGGCTCTATTGACGCAAACCGCGGAGATTATCAGAATGGTTGGGACACCGACCAATTCCCCATTGACACTTACGAACTCACGCAAGCCATGATACACATCATACGAAATGGTGGATTCGGAAATGGTGGTACAAACTTTGACGCAAAAACACGTCGCAATTCCACTGACCTAGAAGACATATTCATTGCTCATATTGCTGGAATGGATGCTATGGCACGCGCATTAGAAAGTGCAGCACAACTCCTGGAAGAATCGCCTTACAAGCAAATGTTAGCCGACAGATATGCTTCGTTTGATAAGGGCATTGGTAGAGAGTTTGAAGAGGGAAAACTCACGCTTGAACAACTATATGACTACGGTAAAAAAGTAGGAGAACCCAAGCAAACCAGCGGTAAGCAAGAACTCTACGAAGCAATCCTAAATATGTATTGTTAAAAACAAGGTTATGACAACTTCACAAGCTAGCAAAATTTATTTATTTTCCACCGTATTAGTCGCGGTAATAGGTGGTTTGCTTTTTGGCTATGACACTGCCGTAATATCCGGTGCTGAAAAAGGACTGCAAGCTTTCTTCATGAATGCAAAGGACTTTATATACACAGATGCCATTCATGGAATCACATGCAGTAGCGCACTGATTGGATGCGTAATAGGTAGCGCACTATCCGGACTATTTGCTTCTTACTTAGGAAGAAAAAAGTCCCTTTTCACCGCAGGTGTTTTGTTTTTTCTATCTGCATTAGGGTCCTATTATCCGGAATTTCTATTCTTCACAAAGGGAGATGCAAGTTTCTCTTTATTGATTGCGTTTAATTGTTATCGCATTTTAGGGGGTATAGGTGTTGGATTGGCTTCTGCAGTTTGTCCTATGTACATAGCTGAAATCGCACCGAGTAATTTAAGGGGTACGTTGGTTTCATGGAATCAATTTGCCATCGTATTCGGACAATTAGTAGTGTACTTTGTCAACTTTTTAATATTGGGCAGCCACATCAATCCTGTCATTGAATTGGTGGATGGGGTAAACCAGGTCATCAACCCACAAGAATCATTATGGAGTACTGAAACCGGCTGGCGCTTAATGTTTGTCAGCGAAGCATTCCCTGCTGGTTTATTCACCATATTGGTACTTTTTATCCCGGAATCTCCACGCTATTTAGCCATGTGTTCTAAAGATGCACAAGCGCTACACGTACTCAGTCGCATCAATGGTTCAGATCGCGCACAAGCTATATTAGCAGAAATCAAAGACACCATTCAAGAGAAAAAAGAACGATTATTCACCTATGGCATACTGGTAATTTTCGTCGGTATTATGTTGAGCGTATTCCAACAAACAGTGGGCATTAACGCCGTATTGTATTTTGCACCGCGAATCTTTGAAAGCATGAACATGGGCAACCCTATGGTGCAAACTGTAATCATGGGTGTCGTAAATATCACTTTCACATTGGTTGCCGTTTTCACCGTAGAAAAATTAGGAAGAAAACCATTACTAATCAGTGGATCTATCGGAATGGCTATCGGAGCATTTGGAGTTGCACTTTCCAATTTATGCACACTCCCGCCTATTATCCCTGTTGTAAGTATTATGGTCTATAGCGCCTCATTTATGTGGTCATGGGGACCTATTTGCTGGGTTCTTATATCGGAAATATTCCCCAACACAATCAGAGGTGCGGCTGTAGCGGTAGCGGTTGCATTTCAATGGATATTCAACTTCATTGTCTCTTCTACATTCATACCTCTCTACAATATTAAAATTGGAGAGGGTGGTACTGAATTTGGCCACATATTTGTGTATGCGCTCTATGGAGCTATATGCATCATTGCGGCTGTTTTCGTATGGAAACTTGTACCAGAAACTAAAAATAAAACTCTGGAAGAAATGAACCAATTATGGGGCAAAAGAAGCAAATAAAATGCTGATTCGTTTAGCAACTCATGAAGACATTGACCACTTGGAAAGGTTATATGATGTTGCACAAAATTACATGATTTCATCGGGTAATCCTTCTCAATGGGGAAAGGATTACCCTTCTTTATCTCTGATACAATCTGACATTACATCGAAACATTGCTGGGTGATGATTTCTAAAAACAAAATAGTGGGGGCATTTGCGGCTATTACCGGAATAGACAATACATACTCCCACATTGAAGACGGAGAATGGATAGACAACACACTACCCTACACCACCCTCCACAGAATTGCATCGGATGGCTCACAAAAAGGAATATTTACACACATCATCAACTGGTGTGACCTACATTGGAACAATCTACGCATTGACACACATCAGGACAACCTCATCATGCAACACCTGATAGATAAGCATGGTTTTCGGCGTTGCGGAATCATCTACACACGTAATCATTCGCCACGAATTGCCTATCAACGACTATTATAGTCAAACATGCAAAATCGTGAACAATTAACACCCACATCAGACATCTGATGGGGATTTAACTGCAAAAACACAAACAAAATAAATTTAATTCGCTTTTTGTTTGCTTTATTCACAAAAACAGAGTAACTTGCAGCGTTTTTCTAACACATTGCATTGGAGCACAGACAATAGCGATAACCTTAAGTATATCAACAGACATATATGAGCTACCTGAATTTTGACAAATCTCTGTTAACCAACTTGGAACGTTCGTTAACAAAAGAAATGATTCGCACAAACCGTGCCGGTGCCTACAATAGCACCACACTCATTGATTGCAACACACGCAAATATCACGGACAATTGGTATTGCCTATACCTGAACTGGGAGAAGACAATTATGTATTATTATCATCTTTAGATGAAACCGTAATTCAACACGGGGCTGAATTTAATTTGGGTATTCACAAATACAACAACCAATATAATCCAAACGGACATAAATACATTCGCCAATTCGACTGCGAAGTAGTATCACGCACCATCTATAGAGTCGGTGGAGTCGTATTGTCAAAAGAGCGTATGCTTGTATCCTTTGAACCCCGAGTGCTGATTCGCTACAAACTCATTGAAGCACACTCACCCACCACTATCCGCTTCCGTCCGTTCTTAGCATTCCGCAGTGTAAACGAACTCACCCATGCCAACGATTCTGCTGACACAAACTATGAACAAGTGGAAAACGGCGTTGCAATGCGACTATATCCTCAATTCCCACAATTACACATGCAATTCTCTAAAAAGAATGTATATGAACACACTCCGAATTGGTACAAAGATATAGAATACTACAAAGAACAAGAACGAGGATTTGAATATAAAGAAGATCAACTTGTACCCGGCTATTTTGAAATGCCAATTAAGAAAGGGGAAGAAATCATCTTCTCTGCTGGTATCACTGAGGTAAAAACACGTAGTCTGAAGTCACTATGGGACAAAGAATTAGAAAGACGACACGCAAGAGTTGACATGTTCGCTTGCCTAAAAAACTCCGCGCAACAATTCTACAAACGTAATGGTGAGAAATGCCACCTGATTGCAGGCTATCCATGGTTTAAGGCCGTAGCAAGAGACGAATTTATGGCACTACCGGCATGCACATTCTTATCCGACCGTGAAGACTATTGGAAACTGATTGTTGACAACACAGCCGTTACTGAAATCCGCAATTTCATGGAAGGAAAACATCAGCAAAATGAACTCAAAGACCTTGACGCACCGGATGCTCTATTGTGGTTTATTCGCGCACTGCAAATGTATGCCAAGTATCACGATTTCAATCAGACTGCCCAACAATATGGCGATTTGGCACAAGACATCATCAGTTTCATTCGAAAACAACAACACCCACGCATCATCCTACAAAACAACGGACTGCTCTATGTAGATGGAACAGAAACTCCTGCCACATGGATGAATGCGGTAGAAAACAATCGCCCCATCACTCCTCGAACTGGTTATGTAGTGGAAATCAATGCTTTGTGGTACAATGCACTAAGATTCACCGCAAGCATCACACGTGCAAATGGCAAAGAACACGCAGCTGATTTATTGGATTATCAAGCAGAAATCACACGTGAATCGTTCAACAACACCTTCTGGAATGGACTCTACCTCTACGACTACGTCACAGATAATTACCAAGACAAAGAGGTGCGCCCCAACATGATTTACGCAGTTTCACTACCCTATTCCCCACTCGGCAAACAACAACAAAAAGCCATTGTGGATATATGCACCAAAGAACTGCTCACACCTAAAGGACTACGAACACTCAGCCCTAAAAGCGGATACTATCGTCCGGAATACATCGGAGGACAATTAGAACGCGACAGAAACTATCACAACGGACCTGTGTGGCCTAGCACAATGGGAGCATATGCAACTGCATATTTGAAAATATACCAACGAAGCGGACAATCCTTTGTCAACAGAATGTTGTTAGGATTTGAGGCTGAAATGAGCGAACTATGCATCGGAAGTCTTAACGAACTCTACGATGGTAATCCACCATTCAGAGGACACGGAGGCATGTCGTTCGCACAAAGCGTGGCTGCTATTATTGAAATGATTAAAGAATCGGAAGAAATCTTATAGGCTAATATACACATGAAAGCATTAATGTTTGGTTGGGAGTTCCCACCCCACATATTAGGAGGATTGGGAACAGCAAGCTTCGGACTAACAAGAGGCATGGCACAACAAGAAGACATGGAGATAACATTTGTTATCCCAAAACCATGGGGAGACGAAGACCAGTCTTTTCTGCGAATCATTGGAGCATGCAATGTACCCATCGTATGGAAAGACTGCGACTGGCACCACGTACAAGAACGACTCGGACAATTCATGCACCCCGATGAATACTACCGACTCAGAGACGGAATCAAATACGACTTCCGACGCATTGGTACCAACGAATTAGGATGTGTGGATTTTTCCGGAAGATACCCCGACAATCTCATCGAAGAAATTGGCAACTACGAAGCAGTGGCAAGTGTATTAGCTCACCAGCTTGACTTTGACATCATACATTCACACGATTGGCTCACTTACCCTGCCGGAGTGTTTGCAAAACAAATATCAGGAAAACCACTGGTAATACACGTACATGCTACCGACTTCGACCGCTCCAGAGGAAATGTAAACCCCACAGTGTACAGCATCGAAAAAAGAGGTATGGAGGAAGCTGACCACATCATCACAGTGAGCAACCTCACACGCAACACTGTAATAGAAAAATACCACATCGACCCGGCAAAAGTCACCACAGTACACAATGCCGTAGAACCATTACAAGACGTACAATCTTTCACCAAAACACCTCGTAAAGACAAAGTAGTGACTTTCCTTGGACGTATCACCATGCAAAAAGGACCGGAATATTTTGTAGAAGCCGCCGCACGAGTGCTGCAAAAAACAGATGGAGTGCGCTTTGTTATGGCTGGAAGTGGAGACATGATGAACCAAATGATTCACCTTGCCGCAGCAAAAGGCATTGCCGACAAATTCCACTTCACAGGATTCCTACGCGGACGACAAGTACAAGAAATGCTGGCTGAAAGCGATGTATACATCATGCCATCCGTTTCCGAACCATTTGGAATATCACCATTAGAAGCAATGCAAGTCGGAACACCTTCAATCATATCCTACCAATCAGGATGTGCAGAAATCCTCTCACACGCCATAAAAACCGACTATTGGGACATAGATGCAATGGCCGACGCCATTTACGCCATCGTAAAATACCCCGCCATGTACAAGAGTCTGCGCGAATTAGGACAACACGAGGTAAACAACATACGTTGGTACGACGCCGGACTAAAAGTACGCAACATCTACAACCAAGTTATCAATCGCTATTAACACCAAAGCACCTCAACACTACAAACAACGCTAATTAGAAACAAAAATATCTATCTATACAATATGAGAAATATTTGCATGTGCCTACAGTTGCACGCCCCTTATCGACTCAAACGTTATCGTTTCTTTGAAATTGGTCAAGACCATTACTACTACGATGACTTCCAAACAGAAAGCAAGATTCGCTCTTTGGCAACATTGTCTTACTTGCCTACCAACTGCACACTCTTAGAAATGATTAGAAGCTCTAATGGTAAATTCAAATGCGCCATCGCTGTTTCTGGAGTTACACTGGAACTGTTAGAACAATACTCACCGGAAGTAATTGATTCTTTTAAAGACTTAGCCGAAACCGGATGCGTGGAATTTGTAGCAGAACCCTACTCACATAGTTTGGCATCATTGATGGACGAAAACGAATGGGAAGGACAACTCAAAGAACATGCTGCAAAAATAGAACAACTATTCGGAGTAAAGCCCACCACTCTGTGCAACTCAGAACTGATATATTCCGATGAAATCGGAGAAAAAGCATACCAATTAGGCTATCGCACCATGATGATACCTGGAGCTAAAAATGTACTGGGATGGAAGAGTCCTAACTACCTCTACAATCACATCAGCCACTCAAAACTCAAACTCCTGGTACGCAATCCAAAATTAAGCGATGACCTTTCATTCCGATTCAACGACCACACATGGGAAAACTACCCACTCAACGCAGAAAAATTCATTGAATGGATTAAAAACATACCGGCAGAAGAACCCATCGTAAACCTATGGATGGGATACGAAACATTCGGAATGAGACAACAAGCTTACACAGGCATATTTGAATTCCTCAAAGCATTGCCCTACTACGCCATGGAACAAGAAATGGGATTCATACTACCAAAAGAAGCTGGCAAAAAACTCGCAAGCGCAGACATGCTCACAGCACCCACACCAATCTCATGGTCAGGAGAAACAAAAAACACCACAGCATGGGTTGGAAATGACCTGCAACAAGAAGCACTCCAAAAATTATATGCTGTTGCCGAACGAGTACGCTTGTGCTCCGACAAATCATTACAACACGATTGGACAATCCTACAAAGCGCTGACCACTTCAGATACATGAGTCACACTGATGCATTCGACACCAATTATGACTCACCATACGAAGCTTTCATGAACTACATGAACATTTTGGCCGACTTCCTCCAACGCGTTGACGAACAATACCCAACAACCATTGACAATGAAGAACTCAACGAGTTGCTGAAAACCATCAACAACCAAGAAAAAGAAATAGAACGCTTGGAAAAAGAACTCAAAGCAACACGAGCTCGAAAAGAAAAAAAAGAAAAGAAATAAAACAAATCAACTAAACACAACAAAGGGCTGTAACAAACATCACATTTGCTACAGCCCTTATTCACACTAAAAACATCCATGACAAAAAATCACTACACCACCCTGACACACTTCTTCCTCCTCATCTGCCTACTCACACTGACTGCCTGCACCCAAAAACAACAAGCACAAGAACTCACCATCACAGTCAACAACACATCCATCCTCTATAAAGTAAGCGGAACAGGCCACCCCATCATCCTTTTACACGGAAACGGAGGCTCACACCACGACTTAGACACACTCCACACACAACTATACCAAGCCGGATACAGAGTATTCTCACTCGATTCCAGAGGACAAGGCGCCAACCCACCCCTCGCCGAATACCACTATAAAGACATGGCTGAAGACGTCTATCAATTCTGCCACGAACTACACATCCAAAAACCTATCATCTATGGATGGAGCGATGGAGGAATCATAGCTTTAGAACTCGAAATCATGCATCCCGGAACAGCTTCCCAACTCATCATCTGCGGAGCCAATCTCAACCCAAACGGGCTCAAAGAAGACTTCCATGCACACTTTATCGCAACAGCCGACACCACCAACCCACTCACCCGAATGATGCTCTACGAACCAAACATCACCATTGAACAACTAAGCACCATTCAATGCCCAGTACTGGTATGTGCAGGCGAACACGACCTAATCAGCGAAGCACACACCCGACTCATTGCAGAAAGCATACCCAAAGGAGAATTACTCATCATTCCCAATGAAGATCACGGCTCTTACATCTGGCACAGCCCTAAAATAGGAAATATCCTACTACAACACCTCCAACACCCAACAACAAAACAATCCAAAACCAACTAAATAACACTATCCCCCTGAGTAGTGGACGTAGCGAGGTACTTGTAAGATCAGGATCTATTCGCATGGCTTCCTCATACAAAAACTAACTAAAAAGCACTGTCCCCACTTCAAGGGGGACGAGTGGAATGTAGCGGAGCAGAATGGAACGGAGGGGGTATGTCTTATTTAGAATTGCGATTAAGCAAACGCAGAAATTTGGGTTGAATTTAGCGTAACTCCCTCACACAAATACTAACCACACTGTCGCCCTGGGTTAGGGGGCGTAGCGAGGTATTTATAGAATTGACTAAATGTCAATTCGTGCCGAGCGAGGGGAGCAACGTCCTCGTTGCGACGGAGGGCAAAGCAAAACGAAGTGAAGCGGAGGGGGTCCGTCTATGTATCTACAATGAACATCCTCCAGCGCAGCGTTCTACAGTGAGTGAAACGAACGATCTCCACCTCGCTCCGCGACACACCCTGCCGCAGGCACACACCCTTTGCGCCAGCAAACACATCCGCACCCGTGCCTCCCACACCCACCACTTATCCTCCTAAAAAAACAACTTGCTTTTGTCACGGCAAAGCCTCGGACAAAATCGAGAAGATTTATGCTCACAAATTTCACTGAGCGCATACGCGCCTTGCGAAATTTTATTAATTCTGGACTAAACGCACGGAGAGCCCGTCGCAGCGCTCGCCGTAGTCCATGTCGACCCCACTCGAATCGAAGTAGAGGCTCCACGCGGATTCATAAGCGCGAGGAGTGGACGACAAATAGTAGCCGTACGTACCTATGTAGCGCACACCGACCTCGCAATCGCGGTAACCCACAGCCGGCAAAAAGATGCTATTCCCATTGGGTCCCGTCACCTTATATCCCTTTACCCCATTTTGTGTCCATTTCCAAGTACATTTATTTATAAGTTCTTGTAACTGTCGCTTAGTCGGCAATTTATTACCAAATTCACTTACCGCTTCATCATAAGTATAACGAGCATTATCTCCACCTTCATTGGCGTTTTTCCACAATGTACCACTCGGTAAGCCTAAATCAACATAGTCTGACAATATAGATTGTATTTCAAAAACTACATTCTCTGCACGAAAACCGCCTGCATAATCTAACAACACATCATATTCGATACGCTTATTCTTTCCGGCACTAATCAGTTTATCCACATCACCTTTTAGACTATACATAGGAATACACCTTTGCGTTCCATCCACCCTCATATTTACTTGACGGATATAAGTATCTTTAGTCAAATCGTACAATAGCACTATTTTCTGACCCTCTTGCAATGCACGAACATTTGTGACATATTCTTGAGCCATCACAAATAATGTTGAGAAAAGCAACAAAATTAAAACATATATCTTCCGCATAAAATGAAGTATTAATGATTTTTTATCTATTTCAACTTCCACCCTCTCCATGAAGCATCCAATGAAGCCGATGGTGTAACGCATGGAGTCTGAAGTTTACCATTGACCACTGACTTTTTACGAACATTCTCAATGATAAACTCTCCAAGTTCTTGTAGAGTAACATATCCCTCAGTCTCTTGCAATTTCTTAAGAAGATAATATGTAAACATACCATGCTTCTCTTCGTAATCTGGATATGCGGTCTCATCACCTTGTGCAGCGGAGAACACAACCATGTTACCCTGGGGCATGCCGCTACGTGTCTTTATTGCTACACCTTTGGCTGCTACCAACATCTCCTTTCCGTCTTTACGTGTATTTCCGGAGAAACATGCATCCATAAATACCGTCACATTCTTAGATGGTATATTTCCTAATGCTGTATAAAGGTCATCCAACTTATATCCTGTTGTAACATCAGTACCTATACCATCTACAGGTAATAAATATGCGGTTTTATTTCTTTCGTCAGGGATACCATGTCCGGAATAGTAGAAAATGATTTGTGCATCTTCTCCAAACACTTCACAAATAGTTTTCAGCCACCCTACTTGCGCTTTGATTTGATTGCCGGTAGCGTTAGGTATATATTTTATCTGTTTTTCTGGTATGCCCAGTGTTTTTAAACAATACTCACGGAATATATTACCATCATTGAGTGCAAATGGAACATCTGCCACCGATTGATAATCTTCATTAGCAATAATTACAGCAAAAGTATTGGAGTTCTTCTTATTGGTAACGGGTATATCTTTATCAACCTTGGAGATTAACGACACTTCTTGAATTTCAACCTCATGGTCATTTCTCTCCACATTCATCACTATGTTACCACCAATGTGCTGACCAAATTTAAGTGGAATATCAGCACTTTTGGCATATCTACCATGTTTCTCGGATAGTGCAATTTGTATATTCATTTGTTCAGCCGCTTCTTGGTTAGCGATAAGTTCATATTCAAAAGTACGACTTTCACCTGCTTTTAAACTTGGAATAACGATATTTTCTCCTGCACCACCATAACGTTTAATCGTTTCTGGTAATTTAATATTAACATTTATATCTTCTCCTAAACCTTGATCTGTGTTTTGCACAATTATCTGCAAGTTAAATGGTTTTCTTTTTTCAACTATTCCTGATTGGACTCCAGATAAATGGTGGCTGACAATACTTATGTAAGGGGTTTTTAGTTCATGTGTGCCTATGGTAGATTTTATTGGATCTGTACCAAAACCGTTAGGTTCATCAACTACGATTGTCAATGCTATCTCTCCGGTTTGAGTGAATGAATTTGTTCTAATTGGAACTTCCACCCATTGTTTACCACCCACAGGAATTATAGGAAGATTAACATCAGAAATGGAAACACCTTGAGTAGTACCGGTGAAAGTCGTGCGTGCCACGCATCCATAGCCTTCTCCACGACCTGTATTCGATATTTGAAAACGAATTTTACAAGTCTCATTGGCATCAATCACATTGTTGTTGTCTTGATCTACAAATTCTAAAGTACCCGGAATTACATCCAAAACAGCAGGGATAATTTCTTTTACAATATAAAAATTCATCGGTTGACTTGCATTTGACTGTGCTAATAAAACAACCACATTAAATATACAAGTTAAAATAAGGTAAATCCTAGTCATAATTATTAGTATTGGGGGTTTCTGACAAATCAATTTCTATATTATGGTTAGGATAGATTTGATTTTCTCCATCCTTAATCAAAATGTTTCCTAAAAAATTTGAACATTGATATGCACTATAGCCTACTTTTGAAAAAATGTTTTTACGTTGTTCTAATTCTTCAAATGTTCTCTCCATGATTAATACGCACATTATACAGTCCGACACATCTAATGCTCTGACTGAAGTTTTAGCTACTATTCGAAATTCTTGCTCGTATGCCCAATCTTCAGATTTACAAAGGAAAATTTCATTAGATTTATTTTTTATAAAATTAACTACATCTTGTTTAGTTTTAACCTCCGAGGCAACTATATTATTATCAAATTCTCTAATGTATTTTACTTGACCGTTTAACCAATTAGACCTAACATGACGTAGCAATTTCTTTTTATCAAACACTAAGCAAACACCATTTCCTTTATCTGCATAATGTGCCCACATCGCAGGAATATCAAAACCTTTTCTACCATTATCTAGTGGAGAATCTTCTGTCAAACTAATTTGTTTATACTTTGCTATTTCCTTGACAAAAAAATTGCTTACATTGTGATGAGCATCCTCTGCGTAAAAGAAAAGTTTTGATTGTTCATATATGTCGTTCATATTAGCCAAATAACTAAATTGAAGTGTTTGAGTTATTAAAATCTTAAGGGCACTATTAAATGTTGTATAGTGATATAGTTTGTCTGTACATATAAACTTTTCTTCCGGCATCACGTTTAATATTAATAAATTACATTCTTTTATTTTCCTTTTTATATCTATTACATTACAATCCAACTAAGGAACACGATTAAATGCGCATCAAAAGTTATGTTTCATTATTCTTCACTCAAAAGTATTGGCATATATAAAAATATAACAATGCTAAGAATAAACAACGTTAAAAACACTTATTATGATATCATCTAATTACCACGACAGGGGGAATAATCACTTTTTATTTTATATATTTTACCCATAATAATTTATACACATTCTCACAACACTACATCCCAAACCCCAACCCAAGACCAAAAAAAATCGGATAAGCCAAATGCATCGTTAAACTAACCACATTCATGAGAAGTCCGACACCCATGTCAATTGAGAAACAAGCACCCCATGAGTAGTCGTAATTATAAGGGTCAAGTTCTTTGGCAACTCCAACTCCTGGAGCTACAGATACACATATACCTGGACGTAACATTACAGAAAGTCCAACATTACAGGCAATTAACATATCTGCTTCAGGCGCATTGGGGGCTGGGTATGTTAAACGAAGATTTGTGACAAGACTTAAACGATTTACTCCTAATGGTATATACCCAGTAACAAAAGCTCCAAATGCTTTATCTCCTGCTATTCCAATACCAAAATCTGCTCCTCCCCATGGGTCTATGTAATATTTTTTAGGTTCACGGAGTTTCCGTTTTGTTGATTTCGTAGCATTAACATAAAAAACAACATCCTCGTATTCAAAACTTTCAAAATCTTCCAATACTTTCCATACAATTTCTTTAGAACCAGGTGCTATATTAGTTCCCACATCACCATATACAGAATAAGGCTCTGGCATTGTCCTTCCTTGTACTGTGTAAGACAATGTAATATCTGCTTCCTTATCCAAGTCGTAAGTAATAATTATCTCTGTACCTTCCTGCCATACATAAACATTGGTGACATTTTCCGCCAAGAGCGCTATTGTCGCAAAGATGAAACTCAAAAGAAAAATGAATCTACTCATATATTTAACAATAGAAATATATTAGACTTTCAATATTTATTTTCGAATTGTTATCACCTCGCGACGTACTACCATATTTTCATCGCGGGTTTGATTTTTTGCGAGCCATTTCATCAATTCCTCATAAGTCAATTGGCGAGGCAATTGCTCATCGCGCCAGTTCTTACCTACTTGTTTGTCTATTGCTTTGGTAAAAGTATTAGGAGAGAAAACTACATACAACGCATTCTGTTCACTACTCTGCTTCGTATTCAAGGTATATTCATCAGCATTAAGGTCAGTAGATGTGGAGAAGAAAATATATTCATGATTTGCATATATAGATTGATACCCAACAATACTTGATTGATAAGGCAATAAACAATAAGCATTTTGCTCAGCGTCAACAAGATAAACACACAATGCGCCACTTACAGGTGAAGTAAAGCGCAAGAATATGTCATCACCATCATAATACTGATCCCGACTTTGCTTGTCATGGGCGTTATTGATAAACGCATACTGTATTGCTGGCTTATCCGTAGAATGATTACGCGCACGTCCTACAACATATACCTTCACATGCCAGAAGCCATTTTTAAAGGTCTGCTCAAGAACCTTCTGTGAAGTTGTTTCTATCCACTCGCCACGTACCGATGTTTCGCGCAACGAAAAGACATCCGATGTAGAAGAAACTTGCCGACCCTCTTGGCGATTGCGTTGTATCGTACTCGTAATACCTACTACATCCAATCCAAAATGCTCCTCCAATGCCTTTTGTTGTGCCATTTGAATGGCCGTTTGCTCTGCCTGTTCGGGTGTTTCGTTAGGGTTATCAGAGATATAGTCATAGGTAATACTGATATGCATAATGTCGCCGGCAAACGACACCAAGCATATCAGTAATGCACATATAATCAACAAAGTGCGTTTCATTAGAGACCAAGTATTTGATCCAATTGTTCGTGCAATTTATCGCCCTTCTTCTCTAATTCTTGACGTACAGCTTTCTTTGCTGCTTCTTTTGCCATTTCGCCATTATAAGCAATGCGGACCATTACTTCGCGGTTCTTGTTATCCAAAATGCGGTAGCACTCTACTACGGTAATCACCCGGCCGATAGATTGGCTGATTAAGTTTTTGCTAGCCATGACGGTCTCTGTGATACTTGCTGCATCTTCTGCTGCTAATTGTCTGTTTGCCACCGTATTTTCAATGAGAGCAGTTACTTCTGTTTGAATTTGACCTGCAAGGTTAGTAATAGCCAATGAAGTTACTGCAGTCTTGGCTGCATCATAATTCTCGCCGATAGATTGAGCGTTTGCCATAATGTATTTTGGGAAGAGATTTTCGTCATACTCAAACTCCATCAAATACGAACGCTCCAACTGTTTCTCTAATGGCAATGCACCGGGGCTGACTACCCAACCTTCTCTTTTAAGGCGTTTTGCCTCCTTCTTTGTTGTTTTATCTACTTTAGCATTAAGTTCTTTTTTAGCTAATTTAGCAGTTACTTGACGCTCTTTCATAATTTCTTTTGCATCTTGTGCAAAACTTGCGCTGCATGCTACCAGCAATGCCATCGCCACGAATAATACCTTTTTCATACGATTAATTTGTTTAATGGTTGATTATAACTTATTAGTTTTCACATATACACATAAAAAAAGCGTGGAGTCCGACTGTTGTCGTTCCATGCTCTTAGGCCTTCGCATTGCCCTTTGTATTAGACCGACAACGCGAAGCCCACGCCGAATATAAAATATTCTCTTATGCTTACACACAAAACATGCACGTATCTATATACGTAACATGCGTACCCGAATGAGCACAAGAGGGATAATCCTATATCCCGTAGGACATCTACCGTTGCTAAGTCCTGAATACAAATATGAAAGTTGCGAAGTTTCAGAGCATCAGAACAGAGCGTCAATAAACGCCTTTCATTATGTCCGCTCACCCACCCCGTTTATAATAGACATATCCCCGACGTGGATTCACATTGCAAATATAATTTATATTTTTAAAAAAAACAAATCATCTTCTCTAAATACATGATACACCACAAAAAATCCCTTTAACCCATAACCCTTCCACCTCGCCCCGCGACACACCCTGCCGCAGGCACACACCCTTTGCACCGACAAACACATCTGCACCCGTGCCTCCACCTCACTCCGTGAGCATCCTATCCCCAAAATTCCCTAACTTTGTAAATTTTTACCTACCAGACACGTAGGATACACGTAGGATACACGTAGGATACACGTAGGATACACGTAGGATACACGTAGGATACACGTAGGATACACGTAGGATAAAGATACAAAACAGATAGGAACTAGATAGGAAGAAGATACCACAATAGCTCTTTCACCGAACAGCAATAACAAAAAAATACAAATTATTAAAGATAGATTTCTTTATTAGAAATAAATGATGTACTTTTGCAAAGTTAAGTTTATTGCGAGAATTACGTTCAATAGGAACCCACAATAAGGATTACCATCAAAAAAAAGAAACGAAATATAAAGCAAAAAACTAACACCGAGAAAAGCACAAAAACAATAGAATTCAGCATAAGATTAATTAATCACTATGATCCAAAAAATTAAACTTAAACGCGGATTAGACATTGCCATCAACGGAAAAGCTGCCGAAGTCATCGGAAGTAATCCTCAGAGCGAAATCTTTTCCGTAGTGCCTGATCATTTTGCGGGCATCACCCCCAAAGTGGTGGTGAAAGAAGGTGAACGAGTAGAAGCAGGTTCACCCGTATTTTACAATAAACAATGTTCTGAAATGCAATTTGTTGCCCCTGTAAGCGGGGAAATCATTGCTGTCAATCGCGGAGAACGCCGTAAAGTGCTCAGCATCGATATCCGTGCAGACAAAGAACAAGTGTACAAAACATTTGAAAAAATCAACCTTGCAAACGCAAGCGCAGACAATCTCAAACAAGCCCTGTTAGAGAGTGGTCTGTGGTGGTGTGTAAAACAACGCCCTTATGACGTAATTGCCAATCCGGCTATTGCACCTAAGAAAGTCTTTGTTTCCACATTCGACACAGCACCTCTTGCACCTAACTACGAGTTTGTAGCACAAGGAAAGGCTAACTACCTACAAGCAGCTGTAAAAGCATTTAGCATCATCAGCGGTAAAGACGTAGAAATAGGATTACGTGCAGGAAGCACATCTACCGAATTCAGAATGTTGCAACATGCACACTTCACCGAATTCGAAGGAGCACACCCTGCAGGAAACGTAGGCGTGCAAATCCACCATATAGACGCAGTCAACAAAGGCGAAGTTGTGTGGACCATCAACCTGCAAGACATGCTTATTATCGGTAAATTCCTCTGCGAAGGCATTGTTGATATGACCAAAGTAGTTGCATTAACAGGACCTGAAGTGCACGAACCACAATACTATCGCGTAAAATATGGTAGCACAGCTAGCAACATTCTGCGCGGTAACATTCACAAAGAAATAGCCTTACGCTTAGTATGTGGCAATGTCTTGTCAGGACACCAAATCAACGAAGACGAAGTCTTATCACCTTACACCAATCAAATCACCGTATTGGAAGAAGGAGCCGACACACATGAGTTATTCGGTTGGATTATGCCTCGCTTCGACAAGTTCAGCAACAGCAACACCTTTCTAACAAAAATACTTCGCAAAGTATGCCCAAAAATGACATTCAACTTTGACGCACGTATATTAGGAGGACAACGCGCTATGATTATGTCAGGTGAATATGAAAAAGTATTGCCTATGGACATCTATGTAGAATACCTCATCAAAGCCATGATCGCGGGTAACATAGACAAGATGGAAGCATTGGGTGCTTATGAAATTGCTCCTGAAGATGTAGCTCTTTGTGAATTTGTTTGCACATCAAAACTACCATTACAAGCCATAGTTCGCAAAGCGTTGGACAACATGAAATCTGAATTAGAATAACGACAAATATTGAACGATATATGAAATTTTTAAAAGACATAGTAGATAAGCTCAAGCCCACCTTCTCAGAAGGCGGAAAATTGAGTATGTTCCATTCCGTATTTGACGGATTTGAAACATTCTTATTCGTTCCTAACAGCACAAGCAAACGCATAGGAACACAAATTCATGATGCCATCGACTCTAAGCGCACGATGATTATGGTAGTACTTGCCTTGATCCCTGCCTTATTGTTCGGTATGTACAACGTAGGTTATCAACACTTCCTTGCAATAGGACAAGATGCCTCTTTCTGGAGCACATTCTTCTTCGGAGCACTGGCTGTCTTGCCATACATAGTCGTAGCTTATGTAGTAGGGCTTGGAATTGAATTCACAGTAGCACAAATCAAAGGACACGAAATTGCAGAAGGCTTTCTTGTAACCGGTATTCTTATTCCGCTTATCGTGCCTATCAACACTCCATTATGGATGGTTGCAGTGGCTACAGCATTCGCTGTAATCTTCGCTAAAGAAGTATTTGGAGGAACTGGCTACAATATATTCAATGTAGCATTAATCACACGTGCATTCCTTTTCTTTGCTTACCCGACAGCTATGTCAGGCGACCAAGTATGGGTAAGAACTCAAGGAACATGGGGATGGAGCAACGGACATGCTACAGTTGACACATTCACCGGTGCTACCCCACTCGGACAAGTTGGAACTGCCACTGAGAGCACACCACTATTCACAGACATACTGGGCAATAACATCGGATTCATAGACGGATTCCTTGGACTGATTCCTGGTTCTGTAGGAGAAACATGTACATTGGCAATCCTTCTTGGAGGAATGTTATTAATGGTCACTGGTATCTCAAGTTGGAAAATCACTCTTTCTGTATTTGCCGGAGGTGCACTCACAGCATTAGCATTCAACCTCTGGGGACCTGAAACTGCCATTGCTAACCTGCCTTGGTACAACCATTTAGTATTAGGTGGTTTTGCATTTGGTGCAGTATTCATGGCTACTGACCCAGTAACCGCTGCACGTACTGAAACAGGAAAATGGATTTATGGCTTCTTGATTGGTGTAATCGCAGTCGTGGTCAGAGTATTGAATCCAGGATATCCGGAAGGTATGATGTTGGCTATCCTATTAATGAATATCTTCGCATGCCTCATTGACTACTATGTAGTACAAGCCAACATTAAACGAAGACTGAAACGCGCAACTAAATAAAAGAAAGAATATTATGGCTACAAATAAATATAAATGTAAAGTTTGCGGATATATTCATGAAGGAGCTACTGCTCCGGAGAAATGTCCGGTTTGCCAAGCACCTGCATCTGAGTTTGAACTCATAGAAGGTGGCGAACAAAAGAAAAAAGGCATCAATAAAAATTCAAATGCCTACATCATGGTTTACACCACCATCATTGTTGTAATTGTGGCATTGCTCTTATCTATCACATCAGGTGCCCTTAAAAGCAGACAAAATGCTAACATCGAACTTGACAAGAAGAAACAAATACTTTCTTCTCTTCCTGCTGTCGTATTAGAAGGAGCTGATGCAGCACAACTATTTGCTGACAACATCAAGCACATCTACATCTTGGACGAAACAGGTGAAATCATCAAAGACCTTGACCCTGTCAGTGACTTCAACTATGCTCCACAAGCGGGAGAATATGTAATCTACATGGCTGAAGTTGAACAAACTACCAAATGGATCATTCCTTTATACGGAAAAGGTCTTTGGGGAGCCATCTGGGGATACATTGCCCTTGATGACGACAGAAACACCATCAATGGAGTGTACTTCTCACACGCAAGTGAAACACCGGGTTTGGGAGCAAATATTGTTATGCCTGCATTCCGTAAACCATTCATTGGAAAACACATTATGCAAAATGGTAAATTTGCTTCTATTGCCATTATGAAAGCGGGACAATCAGCAGAAGGACAAGACCAAGTTGATGCTATCTCAGGTGGCACCATCACAAGTAAAGGTGTAGAAAGCATGCTACAAACAAGCATCGCTCCATACGAACCATTTTTAGTAAAATCAGTTGCGCAAGAAGCTGAAAATGCAACAATAGAAGCCACTGAAGAATTGGTAATTACCGAAGAATAAGAAAAGGAGACTAAAAATATGAAAAATGACAAATTCAAAGAGACTTTATTAGGTCCATTGAACAAGAATAATCCGGTTATCCTGCAAGTGTTAGGTATCTGTTCTGCATTGGCGGTAACCGTTGAATTAAAGCCGGCTATCGTGATGGGACTTTCCGTTACCATCATCGTTGCATTGGCAAACGTAATTATTTCTTTACTCCGCAACACCATTCCTAACAGTGTGCGTATCATTGTACAATTAGTGGTGGTTGCGACTGTAGTTACCATTGTGAGCGAAGTCCTAAAAGCTTTCGCCTATGATGTAAGCGTACAATTATCCGTATACATCGGATTAATTATTACCAACTGTATCCTCATGGGACGTTTGGAAGCATTTGCTATGAGCAACAAACCATGGGATTCTTTCTTGGATGGTATTGGTAATGGTATTGGTTATGCTTGGATTTTAATCGCAGTGGCATTCTTCCGCGAATTATTAGGAAGTGGAAAACTATTTGGTTTCCAAGTCATTCCTAACTGCTTCTACGAAGCCGGATACAGCAACAATGGTTTAATGATGATGCCTTCTATGGCACTTATCTTGGTGGCCTGCATCATCTGGGTTCATCGTTCATTAAATAAAGATTTACAAGAAAAATAAGGAGGATTGATATATGGAACACGCATTAACATTATTTGTTCGATCCATCTTTGTGGACAACATGATTTTCGCATTCTTCCTTGGAATGTGTTCTTACTTGGCCGTATCCAAGAATGTTAAAACATCATTGGGATTAGGGGTTGCAGTAACATTTGTATTGATGATCACCCTTCCGGTCAACTATTTATTAGAAACCAAAGTATTAAGCGCAGGTGCACTTAAATGGATAAGCGAAGACTTTGCTACATTAGACCTCAGCTATCTAAGTTTCATCCTCTTCATCGCCGTGATTGCTGCTATTGTACAATTAGTGGAAATGATTGTAGAAAAATTCTCTCCATCATTATATGCTTCATTAGGTATCTTCCTGCCATTGATTGCTGTAAACTGCGCAATCATGGGTGGAGCATTGTTCATGCAACAACGCGTGGGACTTGAACCAACCGACCCTAAAGCACTCACAAGTATGCTGGACGTTATGGCTTACGCACTCGGTTCTGGAATCGGATGGATGCTGGCAATTGTAGGACTTGCTGCTATACGTGAAAAAATGGAATACAACGATGTTCCGGCACCCCTCAAAGGACTCGGAATCACATTTATCGTTGTTGGCCTCATGGCAATGGCATTCCTCTGCTTCTCAGGCTTAGAAATCTAATAAAATAAACTATCTGTAAACATAAAATCACAAAAATATGTTATTAGAAATTAATTCATTGAGCATACTATCCAGCTTGATTGTCTTCTTAGTGGTAATCTTGCTGTTGGTAGTCATACTGCTCGTCGCTAAAAAATATTTAGTAGCATCCGGCAACGTAAAAGTCCTTCTCAATGGAGAGAAAGAAATGGAGGTTGGCGCAGGAGGTTCATTACTTAGCGCAATGGCTAATGCCGGCGTATTCTTGCCTTCAGCTTGCGGTGGTAAAGGTTCATGCGCACAATGCAAATGCCAAGTCCTTGAAGGAGGTGGAGAAATCCTCCCAACAGAAATGGTACACTTCAGTCGCAAACAAGTAAAAGACCACTGGCGTTTGGGTTGCCAAGTAAAAGTAAAAGGTGACTTATCATTGAAAGTTGACGAATCTGTTTTAGGCGTTAAAGAATGGGAATGCGAAGTAATCAGCAACAAAAACGTTGCTACCTTCATCAAAGAATTCATCGTGGCGCTTCCTCCGGGAGAACACATGGATTTCGTGCCGGGTTCATATGCACAAATCAAGATTCCTAAATACAAAATGGACTATGACAAAGATATTGACAAATCACTCATTGGTGACGAATATCTTCCTGCTTGGCAAAACTTCGGACTCTTTGGTTTAAAATGCGAAAATACAGAAGAAACCATACGTGCATACTCTATGGCTAACTACCCTGCTGAAGGAGATCGTATTATGCTTACCGTGCGTATTGCTACTCCTCCATTCAAACCAAAAGAACAAGGCGGTGGATTCCAAGACGTAATGCCGGGTATCGCTTCTTCCTACATCTTCACCCTCAAACCGGGCGATAAAGTAACAATGAGTGGTCCTTATGGCGACTTCCACCCTATCTTTGATTCTAAAAACGAAATGATGTGGATTGGTGGTGGTGCTGGTATGGCTCCCTTACGTGCTCAAATCATGCACTTAACTAAGACATTGAAAACTACTGACAGAAAAATGTCTTACTTCTATGGAGCTCGCGCTTTGAACGAAGTATTCTATTTGGAAGACTTCTTACAAATAGAAAAAGATTTCCCTAACTTCTCATTCCACTTGGCGCTCGACCGACCAGACCCTGTGGCTGATGCAGCAGGCGTGAAATACACCCCGGGCTTTGTGCACAATGTGATTTACGAAACATACTTAAAAGACCACGATGCACCTGAAGACATCGAATACTACATGTGCGGTCCTGGTCCGATGAGTAAAGCAGTAGAAAACATGCTTGACAGTCTTGGAGTTCCAAAGGAAAACCTTATGTACGACAACTTCGGAGCATAACACACTACAAAACATAACCACAAAGAGCTCGGCAAAATGCCGGGCTCTTTGTGTAAATAAAAGTACTGAAAGGTATCTAGTTCCTACCTAGTTCCTATCCAGTTCCTATCTAGTTCCCACCTAGTTCCTATCTAGTTCCTATCTAGTTGGTATCTGTTTTGTATCTAATGGTAACGGTATGGTAACGGTGTGGTAACG
Source organism: Paludibacteraceae bacterium (assembly GCA_017647145.1). GTDB lineage: Bacteria > Bacteroidota > Bacteroidia > Bacteroidales > Paludibacteraceae > Gallipaludibacter. The sequence goes on along the minus strand of JAGCLD010000034.1, from coordinate 79,621 downwards.
ATTGGGCTTGGTGTTTCTTTGCTTACTCCTATCTCTGACTGTCGGGGATGATAAGTGAGAAATAGGAGTTCCTTATACTCGCCACAAGACGGTTTCGCGGACGCGTTATGCGCAGAGTGTGGATGAGTTTGCATTTTTCAAAGATATACATTATCTTTGTCAGGCAACTCTACGCCGATGGCTATGTCCAAGAGGCAGGAGAAGCAGACATAATGATTAAAAGCGTTTATTAGCGCTTGTTTTGGAGATTCGAAATCCTGCAAAATTTCACCAACCCAAAGCAAGATTGCAGTAAACGCCCTTTTGGGATATGTATATCCTGCCACAGAGCATCCTTTGTTGGATTGCTCTGTTTGGTGGCATTCCATATTCGGCGTGGGCGTTAATTGCTTATTCTTGTTGGTAGGGTCTTGCAGGAACCTCGAATCTAAGGATAAGCAAAGATAAGGTTCCACGCTTTCTTTTTATACTAACGGGCCGTTTGGAGCCGACTTCCCACAAAACTTTATAAACAATGAAAAAGTTTTATAATTTAGCCATCCTATTAATGGCGTTTGTATTTGCGGGTTGTTCAGATAGTCAGAACAATCCAGATTTAAACAATCCAGATTTAAAAAGGACAAAGGCATTTAGTGTTTCTAAACATAAGAAAATTCTTTTCTCAAATGGAAATTTGCAATATCATCCTCTAAATAATGAATGGCGTTTTGCAGAAAGTCAGTTAGAGCGTATGAAGGAAGTGCCAGAAGATAGTCTATCCGCCACATACGATGGTTGGATAGATTTGTTCTGTTGGGGAACAGGAAATTGTCCTACTAAAGTTTCTACTGATATTTTTAGTCCAGACACCGCATTTGTTAACTTTGTAGATTGGGGAATCAATCAGATTGGTAATGATAAACCTAACACATGGCGTACATTGACAAATGAAGAATGGAATTATCTAACAGATGGTAAAGAGGGACGCAAAAATGCAGATAGTCTGTGTTCTGTGGCACAAATAGATGGAATGAATGGATTTATCCTATTACCAGATAATTGGACTTGTCCAAGTGATGTATCATTCAAACGTGGGGTTGCTGTTGGGCATAGTGAAGAAGATTATGCAGAGCATCAAATAATAACATTAGAAAATTGGCTTGTGTTAGAGGAATCGGGTGCAATCTTTTTACCAGTTACAGAAGATAATATGTATAGTTATGTAAATGAAAACTCGGAGGGATATTATTGGTCATCAACTTTAAAAGGAAAATATTCTCCACATGTATATGCTTATTACTTCGAATTTGATGCGAGTTACGCTGGGTGTGGTATGTTCAATAGCACTTCAAAAAGGGGGTTTGTCCGCCTTGTTCAAGATGTAAAATAAATAACAACAAATTATAAATCAATTAAATATTAACATTATGAAATCTATTATTAAATCTTTAGTTCTTATTGCATTAGCAATATTCGCTACTTCATGTGAACGCGAAGAAGCAATTGAAAAATCATTAGCTGGAAAATGGGAATATACTATTGAAATCTCCTTTAAAGGGACTAATAACACAGATCCATCTGTATCTGGGACAAAGAAGTTTACAGGTACTTTCACTTGGGATGAGAATTTACATGGATATCTAGAGGGGGATATTGAAAATTCATATTTTGATGGAGTTGTTGATGACTTTTTTGAAATGTATGGTGAACCACGACTCGGATTTACAGACGATAGTTTTGAATGGTCAGAACAGGGTAAACAATATGAAGCGTATTGTGCTTGGAACAATATTCCTGTAAAATATAATATGAAAGAATTTACTATAGAAAGCGGAAAATATGCATGGGTTGAAGTAACATGTTCAGATGGTAGTGAAATATATTGTTCAAATGTCGAAGCTACTTTAGAAGCAAGAAAAATAAGATAATTATTTACAAACTAAATAAAAACATTAACATTATGAAATTCTTAAAACTATTATTTTGTGCACTGGTAGTGTTAATCATGCTGCCAAGCTGCGACTTATCCCAAACAAATGTGGATAAAACCCAACAGTTATTTGGTGCATGGGAATTAAGCAAACTCAAGACCAACAACGGAACAGAAAGTTCTGCACCTCACATTACGTTAACACTTGAAAAATCCGGTCAATATATAAAGTATTGGCACGCATCAGGTCGCTATGAAAATGGCATTTGGATGTACGACGGTAACAAAATGTTAACCCTATCACATGGTGAAGTTAGCAATAATTACTATGTAACAATTAAAAGTTCTACATTAGTGCTATATATGGGAGATGCCATAAATGGAACATGGACAGAAGAGACTTATCTAAAGCCACCCACCAACAAGCCTCAAGGAGGTACGGCAGGTGCCCCAGCAAGAAAACAATGATCCACCTTCCTTATTTATCAAAATGTACAGACGAAATGTATAAAACTCTCGCCTCATTCATTTATTTTCCTCAACAAAAAATTATACACTTTAATTGTTCAACAACTTAATAACAGATCAAAATGAAAAATGTATTCAAAATTCTTATCTTTATGTTATTGTGCATGGGACAAACAGGTTGCTTCTTTCTTTCCTCTGCAAGTTCCGGTTCTAAATCATCCTCTACAAGCAGTTCAAGTTCCTCTGAATATATTTATACTTCAGACCAGCTTCTCTGCTCCCGGCGTTGGGAGTTGACTTATGGAGAAACCTCTACTCATTATTATAGAAATGGTCAGTTTCTATCCACCACAACAAATGAGGCAAAGAACTATTATAGAAAACAGTGGATTCAATTTTATTCCAATCATACATGCTACGAATCGGGGCTATACGGAAGTAATGGGCAGCAACTTACTTGGAGAAGGAATGGGAATAAGGTCATCATTTACGGCAGAAATCTGCAATTAGGAACAGAAGTCGTCTCCAATCAAGTAGAACTCAATGTAGAAGCCATTACTTCTAATTATCTACGCGTAGTGCGCCTGATTAACCCCAAAACAACAAATGGACAGTATTCCGTTCGCATGTTGGTATTTGACAATAAATAAACAATCTTTAAAAATTTATTCTTATGAAAAAGTTTTTTATTATTGCTATTGTTGCAATCGCATGCACAATTACTGCTAATGCACAGTATCGTTATGCTTCTGGTCCTATTGTAGGCTCTCTCTATGGAGGAAGTTATAAAATGTATTGTTCGGATAACATTGTTTTTCAAACAGATCTCTATGTAGGATTACACAAAGTAGCAGGTAAACTATTTTTCGAAGATATAGATTATGGCGCAATCACAGAAGGGCATTGGGATTTTGCCCTTAACCCCAATGTGATGTATCAAGCTCCTATTTGCGATGTCAAAGTAGGATGGTTGAACTATTTTGCAGGTATGGGTATAAGTGGTGGTTTGGCTATGGAATATGATGCCCCCGTATTCGGTAAGATAGGGACAAATGCTATTGCTGGCATGGAATATGTATTTGAAGGAATACCATTTTCCATTAGTGCTGATTTTAGACCTGGTTATGCATATATGATTGGTGTTCCTTATGGAGTAAAAACTGAATTTCATATGTTCGACTGGAGCGTAGGATTCGCACTTCGTTATTATGTAAAGTGATGCCTTCATAGTTACACCAATAGTCACACATTCTTATGATTTCTAATTTGCATTCTCCAAGATTAGTAAAAAAATTGGGGAATGCAAATTAGGTGTTACCTTGTGCAAACAATTAATTTACTGGAAGGATTGTCAATCTTTGGAGCCAACACAAGAGTTGGTGAAGGCTAGATTATTAGGTATACTACTGGAGTTCACACAAACCAAGCAAAAAATCGCTCGTTCGATAGGCTAATTATTTCTTCTGAGCGCTCGTTGTGTTGTTACGAGCGCAATAGTTGTTAATCGGGAGAAATGGGAGTTATTTTAATAACCCTATATTCTGCGTTCGGTTTGCACCTTGCACTATCTTTGCCTACGGCCAATATAGGCTGCACCTCAGCATAAAAAATAAATGAATTTATTTTGTTCTGCTTTCGGTTTGTACTATCTTTGCAAAAGAGAGATATAATAGTCAATCCACAGTATAATCACCTAATAACGAGTAAATTAATAAATTCTATGAGTTTTGTACACCTACACGTTCACACTCACTATTCTATTCTTGACGGAATGTCTAAGATATCAGCCTTAGTCGACAAATGTTTACAAAACAACATGCCGGCGATTGCTATTACTGACCATGGTTCCATGTTTGGTATCAAAGAATTTTTGGATTATGTGGATAAGAAAAATGGTGGATACAAGGGAGAAATCAAAAAGCTGAAAGAAACTTTAAAGGAAAAAAGTAAAGAAGAAGCCACTCCTGAACAAGAAGAAGAGGTGAAACAATTGACTCAACAAATTGAGGAATTGCAACAAAAATGTTTCAAGCCTATTGTGGGTGTCGAGGCATATTGCGCACGTAGGTCGTTAACAAAAAAAGAACTGAAAGAAGATGGTAGTGGATGGCACCTTGTTTTGCTTGCAAAAAACAAAAAAGGATATCAAAACCTCTGTAAACTTGTCTCTAAATCATGGATTGACGGCTATTATTATCGTCCGCGTATTGACAAGGAATTACTTGAACAATACAGCGAAGGACTTATCATTTCATCTGCCTGTTTAGGGGGAGAAGTTCCACAAAAAATCATGCAAGGAAACATACAAGCTGCCGAAGAGGCAATCATGTGGTTTAAGAACATATGGGGGGATGATTTTTATCTGGAAGTACAACGCCACGAAACTTATAAGCCGAATGCCGACCAAACAACGTATGAAAAACAAAAGGCGGTAAATGAAGTCATTTTTCACTTAGCAGAAAAAACGAATACAAAAGTCATTGCTACGAACGACGTACACTTTGTGGAAGAGGAACATGCTGAAGCACACGACCATTTGATCTGTCTGAGCACATCGGCCGACTTGCACGATTCCAAACGCATGCGCTACACCAAACAAGAATGGCTTAAAACACCCGAACAGATGGCTGAGATATTCTCCGACCATCCGGAGATACTCACCAACACACTGGAAATCGCTCAGAAGGTGGAAGTGTATAGCATAGACTCCCCTCCCCTCATGCCCAAGTTTGATATCCCTGCTGAATTTGGAACAGAGGAAGAATATCGACAAAAATACACAGAACAACAACTTTTTGACGAGTTTACACAAGATGAAAAAGGCAATGTTGTACTCTCACAAGAGAAAGCCGAGAAAAAAGTAGAAACATTGGGAGGATATGACAAATTATATCGCATCAAGCTTGAAGCGGATTATCTTGCCAAATTAGCATGGGAAGGGGCTGCAAAACGATATGGGGAGATTACTGAGGAAATACGTGAACGAATCAACTTCGAGCTCTACATCATGAAGACAATGGGTTTTCCTGGCTACTTCTTGATTGTACAAGATTTTATCCAAGCTGCACGCAACATGGGAGTGTCAGTAGGACCCGGACGTGGCTCGGCTGCGGGTTCTGTTGTAGCTTACTGCCTAAAAATTACAGATATCAATCCACTGGAATATGACCTTCTGTTTGAACGTTTTCTGAACCCCGACCGTATCTCATTACCTGATATTGACATTGACTTTGATGACGATGGGAGAGCATCTGTTCTGCAATGGGTAACAGAAAAATATGGGAAAGAAAAAGTGGCACACATCATTACTTATGGAACCATGGCGACAAAATCATCTATTAAAGACGTGGGTCGTGTGCAAGGAGTTCCATTAAAAGAGGTAATAGAACTCACAAAAATGGTACCCGACAAGTTTGGTGAAAAAGAAATGGATAAAGCCACACAGAAAATTCCTAAAGTAAATCTGACTAATTGCTTCAAATATGTACCTGAGTTACGCGAAAAACGATTCTCTAGTGACAAAGCCGTGTCAGACACACTCAAATACGCCGAAATGTTGGAAGGAACCGTACGACAGACAGGTGTACATGCATGTGGAGTAATCATCGGAGCCGATGACCTCACTAAATTTGCTCCATTGAGCACAGCCAAAGAAAAAGGAACGGATGAAGACTTATTGGTTACACAATATGAAGGTTCAGTGATAGAGTCGGTGGGGCTTATCAAGATGGACTTTCTAGGACTTAAGACCCTATCTATCATCAAAGAAGCACTCTCTAATATTCGCAAGTCAAGAAACGAAGAACTAAATATTGATGCTATCCCTAAAGACGATGCACTCACCTATCAACTCTTCGGAGAAGGAAAAACTATTGGTACATTCCAGTTTGAATCACCAGGAATGCAGAAACACCTGAAAGAACTTAAACCCACTACCTTTGAAGACCTCATTGCGATGAATGCCCTCTACAGACCGGGGCCCATGGACTACATTCCACAATTTATCGCACGCAAACACGGCAAAGAACCCATTGAGTATGACATACCCGACATGGAGGTATATCTGAAAGACACTTATGGAATTACTGTGTATCAAGAACAGGTCATGTTGCTCTCAAGACTATTGGCTGACTTCACCCGAGGTGAATCAGACAACCTGCGAAAAGCAATGGGTAAAAAGCTACGTGACAAACTTGATCAGATGAAGCCAGACTTCATCTCACGAGGCTCTGCAAAAGGTCACGACCCAATCATCTTAGACAAAATATGGAAAGACTGGGAGAAATTTGCCTCCTATGCATTCAATAAATCGCACGCCACATGCTACTCATGGGTAGCATACCAGACTGCCTATTTGAAAGCACACTATCCTGCTGAATTCATGGCTGCCAACTTGACACGTAACAAGGATGACATCACCGAAGTTAGCAAATTCATGAACGAATGTAGCAAAATGGGCATAAAAGTACTAGAACCTGACGTCAACGAAAGTGAATTGAACTTTACTGTAAACACACAAGGTAACATTCGTTTTGGACTCGGCGGCATCAAGGGAGTAGGTGAAGGTGCTGTGGAAGCCATTGTGAACGAACGTAAGAAAAACGGAAAGTTCTTAAGTATCTATGACTTCGTAGAACGTGTTAACCTCTCTGCATGCAACAAGAAAACGCTTGAAAGTCTTATTCTTTCCGGAGCATTCGATTGCTTTGACAACTTTGAAAGAGAGCAAATGTTTGAACTCAATGCAAAAGATGAAAGCGTTTTAGAGTTGATCGTTAGATATGGCAACAGATACCAACAAGACCAAAGCATGAAGCAAAACACACTCTTTGGAGATATTGGTATGGGAGCTGCCATTACCAAACCCGAACTACCAAAAACAGAAAAATGGTCAATAGTAGAGCGTCTTAACAAAGAAAAAGAATGTATAGGAATGTACATTTCTTCTCACCCATTAGATGAATACAAAGTCGTGTTTCAGCAAGTATGTAACACTACCACAGTTCAGCTCTCATCAGGCTTAGAATCATTCTATGGAAAGAAAATAATCTTTGGAGGAATGGTAACTGACGCGTGGGATGCGGTAAGTTCAAAAACAGGAAAACCATTTGGAAAGATGGTATTGAATGACTATACAGGTTCATATGAACTCGCATTCTTTGGCAAAGACTATATAGATTTCAATAAATACTTAGCAAAAAATCTATACCTGCTTATTGTTGCCACTGTGCAGAAAAAGGGAGAAGACTGGAAATACTACAAACCTAAGCCTGGAGAACCGGTAGAATACCTAATAAAAGTAAATAAAATATATCCACTATCAGAAACAAACCTAACTACATTTGTCAAACAAGTAACCCTGCAACTACCCTACCAAAATGTGGATGGTATCATGATTGACAATCTTATGGCCATCATAAAAAACAACAAAGAAAAGGGAACAATACCCGTATGGCTACAACTATATGACCAAAACCAAGAACACATCCGTTTAGATGCATTGTGTCAACTTGACCAAGTAGAACTCAACAATGAGCAATACGAAGCCCTAATTGAAGCGCAGAATCAAAAAGAGTTCACATTCACCATAGAACGTAGAATCTAATAAAGAGAGAAAAATTGACAGCACACAAAACAAATAACACACCAATCACTTGGAAACAACGCTGCTTGCGAGGAATAGGTTTTACACTGCTCACATGCTTTATGCTGAGCATAGGTACGGTTGTGCTCTATAAATTTGTACCCATTCACTATACACCCCTTATGCTCATTCGCTCATGCGAAGCACTCAAGAACGGTAAAAAAGTTGAACGACACCACCAATGGACGCCCATCGAACAGATTTCACCTAACATGGTGCGCGCTGTCATAGCATCTGAAGACAATCTATTCTTGCAACACAAAGGATTTTCTTTCAAGCAGATACAACTCGCAATAAAAGAGAAACAAAGTGGAAAACGCATTAGAGGAGGCAGTACAATCTCGCAACAAACGGCCAAGAATGCGTTTCTCACACCAAGTAAAACTTATCTTCGGAAAGCCCTCGAAGCCTATTTCACCATATTAATAGAAATTATATGGGGAAAAGAAAGAATCATGGAAGTCTACCTAAACATCATTGAAATGGGTGACGGAATATATGGTGTAGCTGCAGCTAGTGAGATCTACTTTCACACAACACCCAAACAACTCACATCATCACAGTCAGCACTGATAGCCGTGTGTCTACCCAATCCAAGACGCATGTCACCAGAACACCCATCATCCTACGTAAGAAAAAGGCAAACACAAATTCTTAAACTAATGCCCAAACTCGGAAAAATAGACTTACAAAATACCAAAGAATAAACACACCTCTATTATACATTAAACTTCTATTGCATACAATTAAGATAGCTTACAACTAAGTAAATTGCTTAAATAAATCTAAATAATCAAAACTATAGTTAGTCCACAACAAACTATTTCCTATGCGCTCACCTTGCATTGTCTTTTAATAAGATATCAGAGGCGCAAAATAAGTAAATTTAAGCAAGCTTATTTGCTATTTCGCTCACCTTGCACTATCTTTGCAAAACATCTAATAATACATGTAGATATGGATATTACATCACGCTTTCTTAAGTATGTAGGTTTTCTCACTACTTCTGATGAGAACACTCGTATGAATCCCAGCACACCGGGACAAATTGTATTTGCCCGCTACCTGGCTGAAGAACTTCAATCAATTGGATTAGTTGACATTGAGCTCGACCAAAATGGTTATTTAATGGCAACACTTCCTGCTAATTGCGACCAACCCCTTCCAACCATCGGATTTATTGCTCATTTAGACACAAGTCCAGAAATGAGCGGAAAACACGTACAACCTCGCATTGTAGAAAACTACCAAGGTGGCGACATCGTGCTGAACAAGGAAGAAGGAATTGTATTAGAAACAGAAAAATACCCTGAAATCTTACAATACATAGGACAAGACATCATTGTAACCAATGGTAAAACCCTACTTGGCGCAGACGACAAAGCCGGTATTGCTGAGATTATCACTGCTATGGAATATTTGATAGCACACCCTGAAATCAAACATGGCAAAATCCGAGTTGGCTTTACTCCTGATGAAGAAATTGGAGAAGGTGCTGACCACTTTGACGTTGCTAAATTTGGTGCTAACTGGGCATACACAATAGACGGAGGCGAAATTGGAGAACTTGAATATGAAAACTTCAATGCCGCATCTGCTAAAATTACCATCAAAGGAGTAAACGTACACCCTGGATACGCAAAAGATAAAATGCGCAATTCCATGCGTATTGCAAACCAACTGACAGCCATGCTCCCAACCAATGAAGTGCCTGAACACACCACAGGTTATGAAGGATTCTATCACCTAATTCACATGCAAGGTAGTGTAGAAGAAACCACTTTAAGCTACATCATACGCGACCACGATCGCCAAAAATTTGAAGCACGAAAAGCTGAAATGGCTACTATTGTAGAGAGAATCAATAACGAATACGGCACAGATACAGCCACTATTGAAATTAAAGACCAATACTACAATATGCGCGAAAAAATCGAGCCTGTAATGCACATTATCGATTTAGCTGCAGATGCCATGAAAGCAGTTGGCGTGACACCATCTGTAAAACCTATCAGAGGGGGTACTGACGGAGCAAGATTGTCATTTGAAGGACTCCCCTGCCCCAATATCTTCACCGGAGGACACAACTTCCATGGACGCTTTGAATATATTCCTGTACAAAGCATGGAAAAAGCCATGGCTGTAGTAGTGATAATCATAGAAATGGTGGCACAAGCCTAACACATAAAAACACATACGAATAAATTACTTAACCAAACAAATTTATAAAAAATGAAAACTACTCCATTTACTGACATCCACATTGCTTTAGGAGCAAAGATGCATGAATTTGCAGGCTATAACATGCCTATTGAATATCCCACGGGAATCAACAACGAACACCTTATCGTACGCAATGGTGTTGGTGTGTTTGACGTATCTCACATGGGAGAATTTTGGGTAAAAGGCGAAAGAGCCATGGAATATCTCCAAAAAATCACCTCAAATGACGTATCTAAACTCACTCCTGGCAAAGTACAATACACTTGCTTCCCTAACGGAAAAGGCGGTATCATCGACGACTTCCTGCTTTATCAATATTCAACTACTAAATTCTTATTAGTAGTCAACGCAGCTAACATTGAAAAAGACTGGAAATGGTGCGTTGAACACAACACAGAAGGTGTAACACTTGAAAACGCTTCTGACCGCATGGCACAATTAGCTGTTCAAGGACCTAAGGCAACCGAAATGTTGCAAAAATTAACTGACATTGATCTCTTCGAAATCCCATACTATTCATTTAGAGAATGGACATTTGCAGGAGCTCGCCCTGTTATCATCAGTAACACCGGATACACTGGAGCTGGTGGTTTTGAACTTTATTTCAACCCAGAAGACGGAAAACAAATTTGGGATGCCCTCTTTGAAGTAGGCGAAGAATACGGATTAAAACCTATCGGACTCGGAGCTCGCGATAGCTTGCGTCTTGAAAAAGGATTCTGCTTGTATGGCAACGACATTGACGACACCACATCACCTATTGAAGCTGGTTTAGGATGGATTACCAAGTTTGCAGAAGGCAAAAACTTCATCGATAGAGACTTACTATGGAAACAAAAACAAGAAGGAACAACTCGTCGCTTAGTTCGTTTTGAATTAGTAGAAAGAGGTATTCCACGTCATGGTTATGACATTGTAAATGCTGAAGGAGAAAAAATTGGTGTTGTCACTTCAGGTATTATGCTTCCAGGAACAAAAACCGGTATCGGTATGGGATATGTACCTACAGCATTAGCGAAAGCTGGAAATGAATTCTATGTAAAAATTCGTGACAAACAAATCTTAGCTCGCGTAGTGTAGTAAGCAACAAATAAACACACAACAAAAAAAAGGAGGCCATTCTTTCAAGAATGACCTCTTTTTTTATTGACTGTCAGAGAAGTACTTTTCTACTCTCCTCTCATGTTTATTGGTTCAACAATTTCAATTCATTTTTTTTCTTGTCATACAACTTATAGGAAAAAAGTCCCAATTCTTCAGATGGAAGTATCTTAAACTTACCATACTTCCTTCTCCACTGTCGTTTAAGGGAATTCCACCATCCTTTAGTAATGTAGGCGCACACATAAGGATGGACATACATGGTAATACCTTTACCAAATTGTTGTATATAGGAAGCTAAAATATGCTCCACTTCATCCACAAACAAAAGTGTAGATTGTGTTTTCCCTTTACCTTGACACACAGGACACACTTCTGTCACATCAACATCTATAACCGGCCTCACACGTTGACGCGTAATTTGCATCAATCCAAATTTACTCAAAGGAAGAATATTGTGTTTAGCTCTATCATTAGACATCAATTCCCTCACACGTTCATAGAGTTCTTGCTTGTGTTCAGCAGTATGCATATCTATAAAATCAATCACAACTATCCCCCCCATATCTCTCAATCGTAACTGATGTACTATTTCGTCTGCAGCAGCCATATTCACTTCAAAAGCATTTGCTTCTTGATCATTTCCCGCCTTCGACCTGTTTCCACTATTTACATCAATCACATGCAGAGCTTCTGTATGTTCTATAATCAGATAAGCTCCATTTTTAAAGGATACTGTTCTGCCTAAACCCGACTTAAGTTGCTTGGTAATGGCAAACTTATCAAATATAGGCAATTCTCCTTCATAAAGCGATACAATCCCCTCGCTTTCTGGGGCAATCAAACGAATGTAATCCCTGATTTCTTCATAGACCTCTTGGTCATTAACGTGAATATGTTGAAAGGTAGGATTAAAAATATCACGTATAATACCAATAGTACGTCCAATTTCCTCAGTAATCAATGATATACCACTCGATTTCTGTAATTTACTCACAGAGTCTTCCCATCTTTTCACCAACACTCGTAATTCATTATTGAGCTCGGCTACTTTTTTATCTTCAGCTACTGTTCTGACGATCACCCCATAACCCTTGGGCTTCACACTCTGAATCAGTTGTTTCAGACGAGTTCGTTCTTGCACGCTCTCTATCTTGGCTGAAACTGACACCTTATCAGCAAAAGGAATCAGCACCAAGTAACGACCCGCGATGGATATCTCTGCTGTCAAACGAGGGCCCTTGGTGGATATCGGCTCTTTTGCTACTTGAACCAATATTTGCTGACCCACCTGCAACACATCTGAGATCATACCCTCTTTGGGCAAATCTGCATGTTGCTTAGTACGTACCATGGAAGGAACTTTCTTCTTATCTTCCATCGCATGCTGTACATACCCATTCAGCGTATTAAATGTTGAACCTAAATCGAGATAGTGTAAAAAAGCGTCTTTCCCATAGCCAATGTCCACAAACGCTGCGTTCAATCCGGGCATTATCTTCTTAACTCTTCCGTAATAGATATTACCAACGGCGTAGATCTGCTCACGTGTCTCCTTATTAATCTCCGCAAGCCTATCATTCTCGAGCAGCGCAATAGAAACCTCTTTCGGTTGAACATCAACCACTAATTCGCTATTCACTATTCTTTCTCTTTAATGTCACTTTATTAACTCCGCCCTTACGCCTACTCAAGCAGAGTCATCACAAAGCAACGTGATTATTAAATACGGAAAAAACAAACTTACAAACATTTGCTCGGTTCATAAGCTTGTTTTTGCCAATTTTCCATTTAGAATTCGTAAGAATTATTTTTTCTTATGTCTGTTCTTACGTAATCTTTTTTTACGCTTGTGCGTGGACATTTTATGTCTCTTATGTTTCTTTCCGTTTGGCATAATATTGATAGTTTTTAAATAGTTGTTTCTTAATTCATTATTTCACTTGTGAAAGGAAAGTCTTCGCTGGCTTAAAAGCAGGAATGTTGTGCTCTGGAATAATGATTGTAGTGTTCTTTGAAATGTTACGAGCAGTTTTTTTAGCTCTGGTTTTCACAATAAAGCTACCAAATCCTCTCAAATAAACATTCTCATTCTTTGCCAAAGAATCCTTCACTGCTTCCATAAAAGCTTCAACAGTAGTAAGAACTGTTGCTTTGTCAACTCCAGTATTTCTGGCAATTTCATTTACAATTTCAGCTTTTGTCATTGTTGTGTAAATTAAGTTAATTACTAAATTATTTTTTTATTACCTATTTGCTTATCCGAAAATGGGTTGCAAATATACGGCTTTAATTTCTGATTAGAAAACTTTTACACATTTTTTTTACTTCATCACTGCTTTTTTCTCGTTTTTACGGAAGAGACAGAGAACATTCCAATCACTTTATAGCTTATTCAAAAATAAAGCCGTAACTTTGTCAGCTAACTCAAAACAAGGGGTATATGGAATCGATTTACGAATTATCAGACAACACTGACACCACTCTTTTTTATGGTGTAAACAACGCAAATATACTATTAATAAAAGCATTACATCCTGCAGTCAAACTCATCGGAAGAGGAGTGATGTTAAAAATCAGCGGCAATGAAGCTGATATAACACGCTGCGTAAAACACCTGCAAAAAATAGAACAACATTGCCTACACTACAACACTCTCAACGAAGACACCATCAGAGCATTCTTCACCGGTGACAACACAGAAGGCAACCGCGTCATTGACAACCTTATTCTTCATGGTGTCAACGGTAAATCCATCATCGCACGCACCGCAAATCAACAAAAATTAGTCAAAGAATTCACCCGCAACGACCTCCTGTTCGCTATCGGACCTGCCGGTTCCGGAAAAACATACACAGCCATCGCACTCGCTGTCAAAGCATTAAAAAACAAGGAAATAAGGAGAATAATACTCAGCAGACCGGCAGTTGAAGCCGGAGAAAAATTAGGTTTTCTGCCGGGTGACATGAAAGAAAAAATTGACCCCTACTTACAACCCCTATACGACGCACTACAAGACATGATTCCTGGAGCAAAACTCCAAGACTACCTCACAAACGGAACCATACAAATAGCACCATTAGCCTTCATGCGAGGTAGAACATTGAGCGACGCTGTAGTAATTCTTGACGAAGCACAAAACACCACAACACAACAAATCAAAATGTTCCTCACAAGAATGGGACTAAACTCAAAGATTATTGTCACTGGCGACATGACACAAATTGACCTACCACAACACCAACGCTCAGGATTAGCCGAAGCGTTCGAGGTGCTCAAAGAGGTCAAAGGAATAGCAAAAGTAGTCTTCGCAAAAGAAGATATTGTGCGCCACAAATTAGTACAACGCATCGTGGAAGCCTACGAAAAAAACAACCTTTAACTCAACGCCACCATAGACTCATATCACATGTCAGAACTATCCAATACACCAATAATAGAAACCGAACAAATTGACGTTATAGGAGCACGCGTACACAACCTAAAAAACATTGATGTAAGCATCCCACGCAACTCACTCACTGTTATCACAGGTCTCAGCGGAAGTGGAAAATCATCACTCGCTTTTGACACAATCTACGCAGAAGGACAAAGACGCTACATAGAAACATTCTCCGCATACGCCAGAGGATTTCTCGGTGCATTAGAACGCCCTGACGTTGACAAAATCAGCGGACTAAGCCCTGTCATATCAATCGAACAAAAAACAACCAACAAAAACCCACGTTCCACCGTAGGAACCACCACTGAAATATACGACTATTTGCGCCTACTCTTCGCACGAGCCGGAGTTGCCTATTCCTACATCACTGGCGAACCCATGATAAAATACAGCGAAGAACAAATCATTGACCTCATAATCAAAGACTACGAAGGAAAACGCATATACCTGCTCGCACCACTCGTGCGCAACAGAAAAGGACACTACAAAGAACTTTTCGAACAAATACGAAAAAAAGGATACATGAATGTCAGGGTTGACGGTGAAATACACGAACTCACATTCGGCATGCGTGTCGACAGATATAAAAACCACGATATAGAAGTCGTTATAGACAAGTTGCAAGTCAATGAAAAAGACAGAAAACGACTCAAAGAATCCGTAGCGAAAGCCATGCAACAAGGAAATGGCATCATCATGATCATTGAACACGGACAAGAAGAAACACGCTTCTTTAGTCGATCACTCATGTGCCCCACATCTGGCATATCCTACAACGAACCCGCACCACACAATTTCTCATTCAATTCGCCACAAGGCGCATGTCCACATTGTCAAGGACTTGGTCTAATCGACCAAATTGACATCAACAAAGTCATCCCTGATAAAAAAATCAGCATATACAGTGGTGGCATTGAACCCCTCGGAAAATATCGTAACACAACCATATTCTGGCAAATCGAAAGCATACTCGAACAACACGGATGCAACATAAAAACACCCATCTGCGACCTACCCGAAGAAGCACTACAAGCCATTCTATACGGAACAGGAGAATCAATTCACATAAAAAATGCCGCCTTAGGTAACTCCAACTATTTCGTGCGCTACGAAGGCATCATCAACCACCTCAAAGCCGAACAAGAAAATGCCGGAAGTGCAATGGAAATCAAACAATTCAGCCAATACGCGCACGAAGTCACATGTCCCGAATGTCAAGGAGCAAGACTCAGAAAAGAAGCCCTACACTTCCGAATCGGAACAAAAAATATAGCCGAAATGGCATCCATGGACATCACTGACCTCATGGAATATATCGACCAAGTAGAACCAACACTAAACGCAAGGCAACAAAAAATCGCAGCCGAAATACTCAAAGAAATACGAAGTCGCCTCCAATTCATGCTCAACGTTGGACTACAATACCTTTCACTCAACCGAAGCTCGCAAAGCCTATCAGGAGGTGAAAGCCAACGAATTAGACTCGCTACACAAATCGGTTCCGACCTCGTTAATGTACTCTACATACTCGACGAACCGAGCATCGGACTACACCAACGTGACAACATCAAGCTTATACATTCTCTAAAAAACCTGCGAGACGCTGGCAACACAGTAATCGTCGTTGAACACGACGAAAGCATGATGAGAGAAGCCGACTACGTCATCGACCTTGGTCCACACGCAGGAAGATTAGGCGGAGAAGTTGTATTTGCAGGCACTCCCACCCAGATGCTACAGAGCAACACACTCACTGCCAAATATCTAAACCAACAAATCAAGATACAACCCAAAACAAACACACGAATAGGAAACGGGCACACAATACACCTATACGGAGCCACAGGCAACAACCTCAAACACGTAGATTTAGAAATTCCCTTAGGAAAAATAATATGCGTCACAGGAGTGTCAGGTAGCGGAAAATCCACACTCATCAACTCCACACTCCACCCAATTCTGAGCCAACATTTCTATCGTTCTACACAACAACCACTACCCTACGAACGCATAGAAGGCATCGAACACATCGACAAGGTAGTACAAATGGACCAAAGCCCCATCGGACGAACACCACGCTCCAATCCCGCAACCTACACAGGAGTATTCAACGAAATAAGAAACCTTTTCACATCACTACCCGAAGCCAAAATCAGAGGATACAAACCCGGACGATTCTCATTCAACACAGCAGGAGGAAGATGCGAAACATGCGGTGGAAACGGATACAAAACCATTGAAATGAACTTCCTGCCCGACGTTTACGTACCATGCGAAATATGTGCAGGAAAAAGATACAACCGAGAAACACTCGAAGTGCGTTTCAAAGGAAAAAGCATTGCTGATGTACTCGACATGACCATCAATCAAGCAGTAGAATTCTTTGAAAACCAACCCACAATCATCCGAAAAATAAAAACACTGCAGGAAGTAGGATTAGGATACATCAAACTCGGACAACCTAGCACAACCCTCTCCGGCGGCGAAAGCCAACGAGTAAAATTAGCCACAGAACTATCCAAAAGAGACACCGGAAAAACATTATACATACTCGACGAACCAACCACAGGACTACATTTTGAAGACATCAGAGTGCTACTCGACGTGCTCCACAAACTTGCCGACAAAGGAAACACCATACTCATCATCGAGCACAACCTCGATGTCATTAAATGCGCCGACCACATCATTGACATGGGACCGGAAGGTGGAAAAAACGGTGGACAAATCATCGCCACAGGAACACCCTCCGAAATAGCCAACAACCCCAACAGTATCACCGGAGAATTCTTAAAAGAACTCATATAAAAAAACATATTACTATCCCACAAAACAACTTCTAACCACTACTAATCTACATTTCACAACCTGCGCCTCCGCATCTCACAACGGATTTCACAAACTTCTCACACACGCAAACCTCCTGACCCTAGTAGGTTATTAGTAGGCTATTAGTAGGCTATTCAGCAAGGATAAGCATAAGATTAATTATTAAGACAAAGAAAATAGAATAATCTTAGACGCAACATTCACCTCACAACTAACCTATTTCTTTATAAGGAAGTTTAAATTTAAAAAAAGAAAACTCCATCGCATAAATACTGCGATGAAGACACACTTATATACCGACTCCAATTATTATCAGACGCCAATATATTTTTTACACACAGCAAAACGAATTTATTTAGCACATTCTATCGTCCATTTAGAAAAAAAATAGTAACTTGCGCTCAAATTATCATTAAATCCTCAAATCACCGATACAAATACACAAAAGATATGGAAGAAAACAAGTCAAAAAGTCATTTGCAGGATCTATTAAGTATCCTCATTATAGTTGTCATAATAGCATCGCTCGGCATATTTGCGTATAAATATTTCTCTCAACGCCGGTCAGTCCGCTCTGTTACCACTGAAGAAAACCTCGCAACAGATACTGTTACTACTCCTGAAGAATATCTCACGGAGGTAGAAATCACTGAGCCCACAAACGAAACACAAGCAACAGGACAAATTACAATGACAACTGCCGAGTGGAACAAACATCAAAAAGAAGTTGCAACACTCAAAGCAACAGTCCACACCATGCAAGCAGAAATCACCACCCTGAAAAGCGAGTTCTATCAATTAAAAAAGACTGTTGCCAAATCTTCTTATAGCAGTCAGAAAACAGTTGCATCGCAAAGCAGCATGAGTAGCAGTCAAACGGCTGTCAGACAACAAACCTCCACTACGAGCTACAAAGCAAGTGTCACTACCGCAAGCACCAACACCGGCTCAAGCACCACCGAGCAATCTGATGCCATAGCCACATCAAAGGTAAACACATCCATCAACGAAAACGACGTAACATTAACTCACTACACACACGATTCCTACCAATCCGAAGCCAGCATATCCCTAAAAAACAACACAACTCACACCATTAATAGTATCACTGGTCGCTTACTATATTATGATATGAAAGGCAACATGCTTGATTATCAAGATTTCACAAAACACATTACTATTGAACCTGATATGGTCAAAAGTTTCAAATTAGCAGGTTATGGAACTAAAGATTGGTACGCTTACTATAAGAGCGAAGCATCCGTTGCAAACCCCGAAAGAAAATACAAAGTAAAGTTCCAATTAAAATCCTTAACATACAGCAAGTAATAGAGACAACAGCCACACGCCTACTCAACTCTTGCTTGTTAGCAACAAATAACTTATCTTTGTAAGTAGAAAGCAAATTAATAATACTCATTAGTTAAACTCACAAACAATATGAACATTGCAGTTATCATATTACTATTAGTTGCCGGATTAGCGCTTATTCTTCTTGAACTATTCCTCATCCCGGGGCTATCCATTGCTGGAATATGCGGATTTCTATCATTAGGAGGAGCTGTTTATGCAGCTTACACATTCTTAGGAGCATTAGCAGGACACATAACATTGTTCATAGCATTGGCCATTGTAGCATTAGGTATTTATTATTTCCTAAAAGCACGCACACTTGACCGAATGTCACTCACCACCAACATTGACTCTCAAGTCAACCTTATTAACAACCAAGTGGAAATAGGCACAGAAGGTATCACCACCTCACGACTTGCTCCTATGGGAAACGTGAGAATAGCCAACACCAACTACGAATGTAAGTCCATGAGTGGATTTATTGAAGAAGCCACTCGTGTAAAAGTTATCGGAATTGAAGGTAACGTTCTACAAGTAACCAACATTGAATAATCACAATAAAACCAATTCATTATGTTAGTATTTGAAATCATCCTTTTTGCACTTCTTGCAATCGCACTCATCGTGTTCTTCTATTATGTACCCTTCCTATTATGGGTATCAGCAAAAGTATCTGGAGTGAGCATTTCATTGATTCAATTATTCTTGATGCGTATCCGTAAGGTCCCTCCACACAAGATTGTTGCATGTATGATTGAGGCACACAAAGCTGGACTGAACGATGTAAAGCGAGATGGATTAGAAGCGCATTACTTAGCCGGCGGAAACATCGAACGCGTTGTTCATGCATTAGTCTCGGCTAACAAAGCTAATATTGATCTCAGTTTCCACATGGCAACAGCTATCGATTTAGCTGGACGTGACGTATTTGAAGCCGTACAGATGTCTGTCAACCCAAAAGTGATTGACACACCACCGGTAACAGCAGTAGCCAAAGATGGTATCCAATTAATCGCTAAAGCACGTGTCACAGTGCGCGCTAACATTAAACAATTAGTGGGAGGTGCCGGTGAAGACACCATCCTTGCACGCGTTGGAGAAGGTATCGTCTCATCCATTGGTTCAAGCGATTCACACAAATCTGTATTAGAAAACCCTGATTCTATCTCCAAACTGGTATTACGAAAAGGATTAGATGCCGGAACAGCATTTGAAATTCTATCCATTGATATTGCAGACATCGACATAGGTAGAAACATCGGAGCGCAACTACAAATTGACCAAGCCGAAGCTGATAAGAATATCGCTCAAGCAAAGGCGGAAGAAAGAAGAGCTATGGCGGTTGCTTTAGAACAAGAAATGAAAGCTAGAGCACAAGAAGCTAGAGCAAAAGTGATTGAAGCCGAAGCTGAAGTGCCACAAGCAATGGCTGAAGCGTTTAGAAGTGGTAATTTAGGCATTATGGATTACTATAAAATGCGCAATATAGAAGCCGATACAAACATGCGCGACGCTATAGCTAAACCTGCGGCAGGAACAACCGGTAAAAACAAAAAATAACCCACAATAATTGTCAAATATGAAGAAAATAAGCCAATGGATTCTAAAAGCCGCTGGATGGACACTCATAGATAGCGCACCAAAAGAAAAAAAATGCGTCATCTGCGTTGCTCCTCACACCAGTAATTGGGACTTTATCATCGGAAAACTCTATTACTCTGCTGTTGGCAGAAAAGCAAGTTTCTTCATGAAAAAAGAGTGGTTTTTCTTTCCATTGGGCTATTTCTTCAAGGCTATTGGAGGAGTACCTATTGATAGAAACAAAAAGAACTCCATCACCGACCAATTAGCACAACGATTTGTAAATTCTGAAGAGTTTCATCTGGCCATCACACCAGAGGGAACACGCAAACCTAATGCTGAATGGAAAAAAGGATTCTACTACATCGCACAAAAAGCAGCCGTACCCATCCAATTAGCCTACATTGACTACACAAAGAAAGAAGTCGGTATCGCTACTAATTTCCACATCACTGGAGATGTCGAAGCCGACATGCAAAAAATCAAGCTTTTCTACAAAGACATAAAAGGTAAAATACCACAAAACTTCCTCATCTAACACACCATGAAAACTTTTATTTTCTTAAGCGTATTGTTTATGCTCACATCATGTAATACTCTACCAACCCGCACAAGTACTCCCATTAGTGTTGACAATAATGAAATCAAATTAACACAACCCGACCTTCAAGTCCGGGGAGAACTAATGAATGCACTGAAAAACAGATGCTCTGTGCGCACATTCGACACAAAAGCACTGGACCTTGAGACACTATCTGATCTCCTTTGGGCTGCTAATGGAATCAATAGAGAGGAGTCTGCTAAACGCACCGCACCATCTGCTGTTAATGCGCAAGACATACTGATTTATGTATGCATGGAGCAAGGTGCCTTTATTTACAATCACGAAGCACACTCACTACAACAAGTCTCTACCCAAGACCTTCGAAAGGAAATTGCGCATACACAAGAGTTTGCACAAGAGGCTCCCATCTCACTAGTCCTCGTGAGCGACTTAAGCCGTTTCCCGTTTGACAACAAGGAAAAAGCATTGCAATTAGGCTGTATGGATGCAGGATATGTATCACAGAACATTTATCTCTACTGCACAATAGCCAATTTAGCTACAGTAGCTCGCGGCACAATGAGCACTGACGCGCTTAAGGAAGCATTAAATCTCAACGAAAACCAAGTACCCTTATTAAATCATCCTGTTGGATACAATAAAGAAACCATACAATGAAGATTTTAATCACTGGAGCTTACGGACAACTCGGAAATGAACTAAGAGTAGCATCTGCTCACCACGCAAACCACACATATTTGTTCACAGATGCCGACACGCTCGACATATGCAACCTTGACCAATTAGACGCCTACTTCAGCCAACACTCACCTGACATATTAGTCAATTGTGCCGCATACACAGCAGTTGACAAGGCTGAAGATGACCAAGATAGATGTGCTCTCATCAACACCGAAGCTGTCAAGAACATCGGTGTGGTTGCCCGTAAACACAATGCGCGTGTGATTCACATATCTACCGATTATGTATTTGATGGCACTTCTCACATCCCCTACACTGAAGACATGCCCGTATGTCCCACGAATGTCTATGGTAACACCAAATTACAAGGTGAGAAAGAATTACTGATGGTAGCTCCGGATAGTGTCATCATTCGCACATCATGGCTTTACTCTTCTTTTGGAAACAACTTTGTCAAGACCATGTTGCGCTTGAGCTCCGAACGTGATTCGTTAAACGTCATCTTCGACCAAGTTGGAACACCTACTTATGCCGCTGATTTGGCTGAAGCCATCTTAACCATCATTGACCAAAACGAATGGAAAGCAGGCATCTACCACTTCTCCAACGAGGGAGTCTGCAGTTGGTACGACTTCTGCAAGGTGATACTTGAAAAAGCAGGCAACAACACATGCAAAGTATTCCCCATTGAGTCTTCTGCCTACCCTGTCAGAACTCCTCGACCACACTACAGTGTTCTCAACAAAGGAAAAATAAAGCACACCTTCAACATAGAAATTCCTTATTGGATAAATGCCTTAGAACGCTGCATCAAGATTCTTAACTCACAACCCTCATAACACACAAACCAGAGTATGAAAAAAAACATAGGCACAAACAAATTACTCTTCCTCTGTATATGCATGATGAGTTATTTACCCCTCAAAGCCACCACACCCATAGCCGAACTATGGGGAGCGCGTTTTGCTGCAACATTTGAATATGAGCCTATAAAAGACCTACAAATATCTCTATCCGAAGAACTGCGTTTGGCGGATTATGACATCCTGGATTGTCTCTATAGCGAAATCGGTATTGCTTACAAGCCATTATCATTCATGCAAGTGGGCTTGTCTTACACAGCGATTACCAATTTCAAAGGAGACACCGACCTACCCCTTCATAACACCAACTACACCACCGACCTGCGCCATCGAGGAACATTCGACCTCACTTTCTCCATGAAAGCAAACCAATGGAAATTTTCACTTAGAGAAAGAATACAAGCCACTTATCGCACAACTTCTGTCAATCTCCTCGAACAACCACAAACCACTTGGGTACTACGCAGTCGCTTAAAAGCGGCCTACAAACCACGCCGACACCCCATTGAGCCATACATCTATTTTGAGCCACGCCTATTGATGAACGGCGCATTATGGAACACAAAAAACTCCTTTGAGACTGCCTCCTTTGTCGGACACCAAGATGCTTATTTCAATCGTTATAGATTCTCGCTTGGTACAGAATGGCAAGTAACCGACCACAACGCATTAGACTTCTATCTAATCTACGACCTACTACAAGACAAAGACATCACTGCAAGCAACAACCCCAACCCACAACTCACTATGCCAATCACCATGCAAACAAATCATTACCTTGCTGTGTGCATTGCCTACACCTTCTCACTCTAATCAAACAGAGAGTTCTGTCAAAAGATAATTAGAGAAATTACCATAGCGAAAGGGGTCCGTATAAAATAATAGTGAAAGTAAACCCTTTACAACTTCACATCACAGACGGCATGTGATGTGAAAGCATGACTGCTTCTTCTCGTATTTGACATATATACGACCACGACGTTGACGATTCAGGAGAACTTG
This sequence comes from Paludibacteraceae bacterium, assembly GCA_017647145.1. GTDB lineage: Bacteria > Bacteroidota > Bacteroidia > Bacteroidales > Paludibacteraceae > Gallipaludibacter. The sequence continues at coordinate 55,960 of JAGCLD010000034.1, read as the reverse complement.
CCCTAACACTAATTTTAGATTATCTTCATTCATATAGTTTCCACCCCACCTTGCTTTATCAAAACGCGTATAGGCAAGGTCAAATGTAGTGCCATAACAATGGCAAGAATTGGGCGAAGCATTGATATTACCACTCTTGCGCAAACTCTCCACATCTTGTTTGGTCCGCAACACACTGGTCACATAAAAACGATAGTGAGGCAAACCATTACGTTCTAAAATATGAGCAAATTCTTCGCCAATAGAATCTAATTCCGCAGCGGCAGTCGGTGTGAGATACGGAACTGAGTGGGTCAAATGGTCCACTACATAGTTGCTGTTACTCTCCACTTTGCGCAACTGTCTCCGCATAGCCGTCACTTGCTGTCTGCTCTCAGGAACTGTTTCCAATCCTTTGGCTTTAGCGGCCTTCAACTGACTAGTCTGCAGATCGTTAAACTTCTGATGATAATCAAATGTCCTACCGGGATACTTCACCAAGCATCGCTCTGTCATTTTCTCCCCACACCCTACACACAACAGCAAGCAACACACCAACACAAAGCCAATTCTTTTGCTCATACCCACAGAATCACACTAGTTACTTTGACCTAAAAACTCTTCCAATTCCTCATGTGAAGGATTGCGCAACACTATCACACCCTCAGAATCTATCAGCAGAGTTGTCGGGATAGTCACAACGCCATACTTACTATAAGCGCCATCGGCAGCACCTGATTTATCTACCAATTGTGGCCATGCTAATTGTTGATTATTCACCAATGTTTGCCATTGAGCTGAATCTCTGTCACAACTGATACCCACAATTTCAAGTTTGCCCACTGGATTATATTGCTCATACACAGCTTTTAGATGAGGTATAAGTCGTTTGCAAGGTCCACACCAAGAAGCCCAGAAGTCCACTAAGAGATAATCTGTCTTGCCTACCCATTCACTCAACGAATGAACACCACCATTCACATCCTCTGCAGTCACATCAATATAAGTAGCACCAATAGCTGTAGCCTGCTCTGCATCAAAAAGTTGTTTCATTTGTTGAATTTCGGGCATTTGCAGATATTCCCCTTCCAACGACTCAAATATAAACTTACGTTGTTCGTTATCCAAGAGTTGATACAAACTAACAAACAAGGTATCCGAATAAGGTTGATTCAAGTTTTCCGTCAACAATGCATACGATTCCTCCACATACACTTGAATAGCCGAATCACGTTGCTCCGTAGTCGGCAGTTCGTCTAAGGCTTTATACACTGCTGTTTCCAGAGCCTTATAGCGCTCATTAAGTGATTGTGTTTGAGGTTTATTACATGCAGCCAACAATAAAACCGCTGCCATCAAAAAGAATGATTTTTTCATATTTGTACAAGTATTATATTTCTACTGAGCAAAGATAAGATATTATTGCTGTTCCTGCAAAGACTCTTACACATAATAAAAAAGGTTGGCTTCACACAAAAGCCAACCTTTCTTATCTTATCTGTCCGAGAGAGTGCTATCTCACCATCACCTTCATCACATCTCCTCCCACTCTCACCACATACACGCCGGTGGCGAGGTTTCCATTCTGGGCTGTCACATCATTTCCTGTGACATTATAGATGGTCACAGCTCCTCTTTCACTCACAATGGTTCCATCCACCACACTAATCACATTCTTGCTTACACCTTCCTCTATGCCGGTTGCCTCTCCAAGAGTGGTAAATTCGCCGGTATAGGTCTTAACTTCTTCACCTTGAGTTGTGGCCACCACACTATAAGCATACTGCGTACCGGAGTCTAATCCGGTCACTGTAAACTTAAATCCTTCTGTTGCAGCACGTGGAGCACCATTGCGCTCAAAGTTTATATTCACTAACTGTCCAAGCGCATTGAAAGTCAGCGTGCAAATTGGCATTCCTTGATAAGTGATGACAATAGTATAATTATCCGCACCATCCACCTTTGGCCAAGTGATTTCCACAGATGTTTCATCTTCCACAATTTCCACTTCTTCTTTTTCCATTTCAGCGCCTTCTGCTGTGATATACTCCATATGTACAAAATTACCCCACACAGGATGATTCACATAAGCGTCATGCGCCTCACGAGGAATACAAAGGATGACATCTTCCCAAAATCCTCTTAACATATATTCGTTTTCTTCATCCACGTAGGGAGGTGTGACCGTGTTACATACAATGCGTTCCAGATTATCTAATTCATTTAAACATTCTTCCACTAAAACTAACCCTTCTTGCAACACCAACTCTTTTAATGCCGGCACTTCCAAGAACGCCCACAAGCCCAACGATTTTACTTTAGCAGGAACTGTAAATTCTGTATCCTTCTTCGCATTCGGATATTGCACAAGGCAATTCATTGACTTGGTATAAAGAACACCATCCACAGCTGTATAATACGGATTATTTTCATCCACAGTGATACTTTCCAGCACTTCACAGTTCATAAAGACTCCCGAGCCTATAATTTTCACCTTAGCAGGAATATGTATCGTTTTTAACTTTCCCGAACCAATCGCAGAACCGTCCAATTGTTCCAAAGATTCCGGTAAACTTATCTTGGTCAAGTTTTCAAGAAGAATTGACTCTATTTGAAGTCTTTTGAGTGTGGAAGGCAACACCACTTCTGTCAAATACTCATTCCGTTCAATGGCATTCTCACCAATTTCTGTCAATCCTTCAGGCACCACATAGGTGGTAGCTGTTCTACCGGCGGGATACTTCAGCAACACTGAATTATTCTCCACCAAGACACCTTCCACTGATTGATACTTCTTGTTCTTTCCATCAACATAGATATTCAGCAAGTTAGGGGCATCAAAGTTACCATAGCGCACATCCCTCATATTGCTACCCACATGCATGGTTTCCAAAGAAGTGCAAGACCCTATCGCATATTGTTCCATTTCTTCCACATTGGTCAAATACAACTCCTTTAGAGAAGAATTGTTGTTCACTGCTTCTCTCGCAAGGCGTTTCACACAATTCGGCATAGTATAAGTAGTGGCAGTGCGTCCTTGAGGATACATCAACAAGGTGGTCTTGTCTTTTGACAACAACAAACCATCCTCACTGCTATAATTAGCATTTCCGGCAGCCACATGGATGTTCTGCAAATTGTTTCCTCTCAAAGAGTATATTCTTTGCAGTGTAGCCGGTATATGAATTTCCCTCATATTATCACTGGAAGCCCGCACAGAAATAACCTCTATATACACTGTTTCTGTCACCAATACATCTTCCCAGTAGTCATATTCTTCATTATATACACTCTCCCATCTTTCTTGTTCAAAAGGCACTTTCTCCGGAATATACACCACCTCTTGGTCATAAGGAATCTGGGTTATCATTGCACCCTTTATTTTTTTTCCATCCTTCAATTCACAAAGAATGTCGCCACTAAACCCATTTTCTAACTCAAAATTCCCACAATGTACGCCCTCCTCCAAATCCACACTTTGGGCATATGAGTATTCAAACACCACTACCGGCACATTCACATCTGCCAATGCATTCATCCACGTAGAGTAGTATTCATAGTCCACAGCAAGGGTCAATCCACTAACCACAAATGCATCTTCTTCCATCATTGGAGGCAACTGCGGTTCTATATAAATAGTAAATTTATCAATATTCTCATTCAGAATATACACGGCGCTCTTCTCAAGTTTTGTCACAGTTTCCGGCAACCAGAGTTTCACTTCTTTCATCACAATGTCATTCTCCAGTCCAAAAACTTCTCTAAATGCGCCTGTACTAATCGTAGTTAAATCATCAGAAAAATCATCCACCACAATATCCTCACCTTCTTCATAGCGGCATGCGCTCAGCGGATAAAAAAGTAAAGTTGTCAAATTCTTATTATAAAGTCCATCAAATGCGGAGGCTAAAGTGGCATTGCTTGCTTCCACCTCTATCGTCTCCAGGTAATCCATATGGGTTAAAGGCAAAGAATAAGCAAACACCTGCATCTCACCCAGCAAGTTGTCTGTCTCGGCAAGCATTTCATTCAGTTTAAAGCGAGCGGCTAACTCACTTGCCCCTGCCTCATCCAGACGTTTTACTTGTTTACCTATCACAAGATATCTGACATCATCCTCAAACTGATCAAAAAAGTAAGTCTCTGTGGTACTACCAAGACAAAGGTAATCATCTCCATCCACAGTCAATGTTGCTGTTTCGGTGTCAAAACTCCAAGTCAACTTTGTGTTTTCAATACTTCCGGATAAGGTAGCAGCCATCATAGTAGCCACACTACACACGCTCCAAACAAACAGTAAAATTCGTTTCATAAGCCAAATTATAATTTTATAAATAGTTAGTGTTCCTTCTGTAGATTCCATCCCATCAATCCACACAATTAGCACCCCATAATCTAGGATGTAGCAAAGGTAGAATATTATCCGCAATAATACAAAAATAACCCACAAAAAACAAAAGAGAGAAATCGCATGACTTCTCTCTTCTGTGATCCCGGAGCGATTCGAACGCTCGACCCACGCCTTAGAAGGGCGTTGCTCTATCCAGCTGAGCTACGGAACCATCATATCTTAACGGACTGCAAAGATATAAGTTTTTTTACAATCACACAAGAGAAACAGAAAAAACTATACACCAAACCCTATTACACACCATCCAACACACATAACACACACGTAGGATACACGTAGGATACACGTAGGATACACGTAGGATACACGTAGGATACTCGTAGGATAAAGATAGGATAAAGATAGGACATACATAAGAACTATACAGGATAAAACAACAACACTCCCAACACACAAGCATTTACACACTCACCCCAACATACATCAAAAAATCTTTGATTATTAGACGAACTTTAACTACCTTCGTGACAAAATTAATGAACCCTACACATGAATCTTGAATACACAAGAAAAACACTACGCGAATGGTACGAACAAAACCAAAGACATTTGCCTTGGAGAGAAACCAACAACCCATACTACATATGGATCTCCGAAATCATACTACAACAAACACGCGTAGTGCAAGGACTTGAATACTACAAACGTTTCATATCTCAGTTCCCGTCAGTAGCAGCATTAGCATCTGCCGAAGAAGAAGATGTATTACGTCTATGGCAGGGATTGGGCTACTACAGCAGAGCACGCAACCTACACAACGCTGCCAAACAAATCATGCAAGAACACAATGGAGCATTTCCCACAAAATATGAAGACATACGACGACTAAAAGGCGTGGGCGACTACACAGCTGCTGCCATCTGCTCCATTGCATTTAACCAACCCTACGCCGTTGTGGATGGCAACGTATATAGAGTACTATCCAGACTCACCAACAATGCAACACCCATTGACAGCACAGCAGGAAAAAAACTATTCACACAGATAGCCACTACCCTACTAGACCACGTAGCACCACGCATACACAATCAAGCAATGATGGAACTGGGAGCCATACAATGCACACCGGCAAATCCCGACTGCACAACATGTCCGCTAATAACTGTTTGCCAAGCCACTCATGCTGGAACAGCAGAAGAATTACCTCTCAAAGAAAAGAAAACCAAAATCAAACAACGTTATTTGCATTACCTATACATTGAAACTCCACAAGAGACATTCCTGCAGAAACGCACAAAAAAAGACATCTGGCAACATCTGTACGAGCCTCCACTCATTGAAAACAACCATGAAATGCAAATGCCGGAACTACTGCAACACCCAACATTCACAACACTAACCCATAACAGCGGTATTGTCGAAATCATCAACGAAGTAAAAACCAAGCATATACTGAGCCACCAACACCTGTATGCCAAGATGATACACATTCAAATTAAACATCCCAACGAGCACTTGAATAAATTTATAAAGACAACAAAAGAGCAAGAAAACACCTACCCCGTACCTCGATTAATTGAATTACTCAGAAACAAGCTACGAGATTTAAAGTAAAAGTTGTTAAATAAGGCTTGCATATCAAAGTTTTTTTATACATTTGCGCCCAACAAGGATAACTATAGTTAAGAAAGAAATATATGGCAGACGACAAAAAAATAATCTTCTCAATGGTGGGTGTAAGCAAAACATTCAACCAACAAAAGAAGGTACTCAATAATATCTACTTATCATTCTTCTACGGAGCTAAGATTGGTATCATCGGTTTAAACGGCTCCGGTAAGTCTACACTGCTGAAAATCATTGCAGGCATTGACAAATCATACCAAGGAGAAGTCGTATTCTCTCCGGGATATTCAGTGGGATACCTCGAACAAGAACCACAACTGGACCCGGAAAAGACAGTCAAAGAAGTTGTACAAGAAGGAGTACAACCCATCATGGACTTACTTGCCGAATTTGATAAGGTAAACGAACAATTTGCTGACCCGGAGGCAGATTTCGACAAGCTCATTGCACGACAAGGCGAATTACAAGAACTACTTGACCATGCCGACGCTTGGAACATAGACAACCGTCTCGAAAGGGCAATGGATGCACTCCGTTGTCCGGACGAAAACGCAATAGTAAAAAACCTCTCAGGAGGTGAAAGACGTCGTGTAGCACTCTGCCGACTCTTACTTCAAAAACCCGATATACTTCTGCTTGACGAGCCTACCAACCACTTAGACGCAGAGTCAGTGGAATGGTTGGAACAACATCTGCACCAATACGAAGGTACTGTCATTGCTGTAACACACGACAGATACTTCCTTGACAATGTAGCAGGATGGATTTTAGAACTTGACCGTGGAGAAGGTATTCCATGGAAAGGAAACTATAGCTCATGGCTTGAACAAAAGACAGCACGTCTTGCCATGGAAGAAAAGCAAGCCAGCAAAAGAAGAAAAACACTCGAACGAGAATTAGAATGGGTAAGAATGGCACCTAAAGCTCGACAAGCCAAAGGAAAAGCACGTCTTGAAGCCTATGACAAACTCTTGAATGAGGACCAAAAAGAACGAGAAGAAAAACTCGAATTATACATCCCTAACGGACCAAGATTAGGAAATAAAGTAATTGAAGCCAACGGAGTAGCCAAATCATTCGGTGATAAACTACTCTTTGAGAACCTCAATTTCATGCTACCTCCCAACGGAATTGTGGGAGTAATCGGACCTAACGGAGCAGGAAAAACAACACTGTTCCGCATGATTATGGGCATGGAACAAGCTGATGCAGGAACATTCTCAGTCGGAGAAACAGTCAAAATAGGCTACGTTGACCAAACACACACAGACATAGATCCGGAGAAAACAGTATTCCAGACAGTATCTGGGGGAACTGAATTCATCCGTGTCGGAGGAAGAGAAATCAATGCAAGAGCTTACTTGGCACGATTTAACTTCACGGGAGGTGACCAAGAAAAACTTTGTGGAGTGTTGTCAGGAGGAGAAAGAAACCGACTACACCTGGCACTTACACTCAAATCGGAAGCAAATGTGCTACTACTCGACGAACCTACCAACGACATTGACGTCAACACACTGCGCGCATTAGAAGAAGGATTAGAAGGATTTGCCGGATGCGCAGTTGTCATTAGCCACGACAGATGGTTCCTAGACCGTATCTGTACACACATCATCGCCTTTGAAGGCAACTCTCAAGTCTTTGTATTTGAAGGAAGCTACTCTGAGTATGAAGCCAACAAACGCATGAGACTCGGTGAAGATGCCTGCACGCCTAAACGCGTCAGATACAAAAAACTGGTATAACGAAATAGAAAACACAAAACACTAACTTGCTCCCGAATATGCTTGACCAATGAAACGAACAAGACGAATGAGTGAAGCATAGAAGGACAAAAAGAATTAAAATAATACTATGGACAAACAAACAGTAAAGGTTACGAACAACGAAAACGTTGTGATTCGTTTTTCGGGTGACTCTGGAGATGGTATGCAGTTAACCGGTACCTTATTCTCCAACTTATCAGCCATCCTGGGTAATGAAATCTCTACATTCCCTGACTTCCCGGCTGAAATTCGCGCACCACAAGGAACTATCGGAGGTGTTTCTGGGTTCCAAGTACATCTAGGTTCTCAAAAAGTTTACACCCCTGGCGACATGGCTGACGTTCTTGTAGCTATGAATCCTGCTGCACTCAAAGTAAATGCTAAGGGCATCAAAAAAATGGGGGTACTCATCGTAGATGCTGACTCATTTGAGAAAAAAGACTTAGAAAAAGCCGAGTTCAAGACTGACAATCCTTATGAAGAACTTGACTTGTCTGACACCATACAAATCATTCCTATTCCACTGACAAGCCTTACAAAAGATAGTTTGGCTGACTTTGGAATGGACAACAAATCAGTTATTCGTTGCAAGAACATGTTCGCTCTTGGAGTAGTATGCTGGCTTTTCAACCGTCCTATTGACCAAGCCATACACTTCCTTGGCAATAAATTCGGAAAGAAACCTGACCTGTTAAAAGCCAACGTAAAAGTGCTCACTGATGGTTACAATTATGCTAATAACCTACACCTAAACATCAGCACTTTCCACATTGACAGAACACAAGAGCTAGAACACGGCACATATACAAGTATCAATGGTAACAAGGCGACCTCATGGGGACTTATCGCAGCTGCAGAAAAAGCGGGATTAGAACTATTCTTGGGTAGTTATCCAATTACTCCGGCTACTGACATCATGCACGAATTGGCACTCCGCAAAGATGTGGGAGTAAAAGTAGTGCAAGCTGAAGATGAAATATCCGGTATCTGTACAGCAATTGGAGCTTCCTTTGCAGGTGATTTAGCAGCGACCAGCACATCTGGACCGGGACTTGCTCTAAAATCAGAAGCTCTCGGATTAGCGGTAATGGCTGAACTCCCATTAGTGGTTATTGACGTAATGCGTGGAGGACCTTCTACTGGATTACCAACCAAAACAGAACAAACAGACCTACTCCAAGCGCTCTACGGACGTAACGGAGAAAGCCCTTGCGTCGTAATCGCAGCAAGCAAACCAAGCGACTGTTTCCACTACGCATATATGGCAGGAAAGATTGCTTTGGAACACATGACACCGGTTATCCTTTTGACCGACACATTCCTTGCTAATGGTACTTCACTCTGGAAACTTCCTAAATTAGCTGAACTCGAAGAAATCAAGCCTTTCTATGCACCTGAAAGCTTAAAAGGACAAATGAAAGCTACTTCACGCGATGAAGCTACCAAAATTCACTATTGGGCTATACCGGGAAGAGAAGGATTCACACACCGTAATGGTGGTCTTGAAAAAGACTATGAACGTGGAGCTATTTCTACTAACCCTGAAAACCACCAACGCATGGTAGATGCACGCGCTGAAAAGGTAGAAGGCGTTGCTAATAGCATTCCTCAACTCACAGTAGAAGGATGTAAAGATAATGCGGAACTCTTAGTTATTGGATGGGGAAGTACATACGGACACTTGTTGAGCGCAGTGGAAAACATGAACCAAAAAGGACACCGTATTGCTTTGGCTCACTTCAACTACATCAACCCATTACCTAAAAACACGGAGGAAATCATTAAACAATATCCAAAAGCTGTTGTTTGCGAATTAAATAGCGGACAATTTGCTACTTATCTTCGCACAAAGGTAGAGGGTGTACATTTCCACCAATACAACAAAGTGGAAGGACAACCATTCACAACTGCCGAATTAGAAGAATGCTTTGAAAACCATATAAAATAAATTCATTACGAACCATAAAACACAAGATATATGTTTACCCCTGCAGATTATAAAAGCGACCAATACGTACGTTGGTGTCCGGGATGTGGCGACCACGCCATTGTAAACTCACTACAAAAGGCAATGGCCGAAGTTGGTGTAGCACCATGGGAAACTGTAGTTATCTCAGGTATCGGATGTTCATCACGTATGCCTTACTACTTAAACACATATGGCTTCCACACCATTCACGGACGTGGAGCTGCAATAGCAACCGGAGTTAAAACATCACATCCGGAACTCACAGTTTGGCAAATGACTGGTGATGGCGACTGCCTTGCTATTGGAGGTAACCACTTCATTCATAGTGTACGACGCAACATAGACTTAAACGTAGTACTTTTCAATAACCAAATATATGGCTTAACAAAAGGACAATACTCACCTACCAGCAAGAAAGGAGCTATCACCAAATCATCTCCTTATGGCACAGTTGAACGTCCTTTCCGTCCGGCCGAATTGGCTTTAGGAGCAAGAGCTACATTCTTTGCACGAACCTTAGACGTAGATTTAAAGACAACACAAAACTGCATGGTGGCTGCTGCTAAACACAAAGGAACATCCATTGTAGAATGTTTAGTAAACTGCGTTATCTTCAACAACGGAGCTCACAACTGGATCTCTGACAAAGAAAACAGAGCAGACAGAATCATCGTACTTGAACACGGAAAACCAATGATTTTCGGTAAAAACAACGACAAAGGTCTCGTGTTAGACGGATGGAACTTAAAAGTTGTGACAATCGGAGAAAACGGAATCACAGAAAAAGACATCCTGGTACATAATGCAAAAGAAGAAGACCCTACCCTTCATTACAAATTAGCCATGATGACAGGTCCCGACATGCCTATTGCAATGGGTGTAATTCGCGATGTAGAAGCTGAGACATACGAAGAAGCAGTACACAACCAAATCGCAGATGTACAAGCCAAAACAAAGATTCACAACTTTGACGACCTCGTAAACAGTTGTGAAAAATGGGACATCTAATGATTGACTAAAAAACAATCACAATAATAAAGAAGGTGCGCCTGACACAATTGGGGCACCTTCTTTCATTAAAATATCAACATAAATTATTTTCATCTCTACCACACCAACCCAAATACGCTATGTACTTCACTGGCATTATTATCGCAATCTGTACATTTATTATCATAGGAATCTTTCACCCCATCGTCATTAAATGTGAGTACCACTTCGGAACAAAACCATGGTGGATTTTCCTCTTGGTGGGTATTTGCACCATCACAATCGCACTATTCATCAAAAACATACTCCTCAGTTCTATACTGGGAGTGACCGGAGCATCTAGTCTGTGGAGCATAGGTGAATTATTCGAACAACGCAAACGCGTACTCAGAGGGTGGTTTCCTAAAAATCCAAAGAGAGAAAACGACTATACAGAAAAACAAAAACACTAAAAAACAGAATACATTCATTTCGTTTTTTTAACACTCACAAGTATTGCAGAAAAGAAAAATACACTTACCTTTGTCTGCGAAATTTATGTATAACATCGATGGGGGTGCCGGAAGGCTGAGAACAAACCCTAAGAACCTGGGCAGGTAATGCTGCCAAGGGATATTGGAAAGTTAGTACGCATTTTTCCCATCGCCAATTTCGATGAAAAAAATGAAAAAGTACTACCTCTTTTTTTTATTAGCAGTAGCAACTAATCTGACTGCTCAAACTACCGATACACTGACAATACTTTCAACTATTGAAGAAATCAACGTAACAGCCACACTCAAACAGCCAACAGACAACCACGTCAAACTAACTCAAGAATCACTCAACGAAAACAACACAGGGCAAAACCTACCCTACCTTCTATCAGCCACACCATCACTTGTTGTCATGTCAGATGATGGTTTAGGCATCGGTTACACCTACTTCAGAATCAGAGGAACAGACCACACACGCATCAACATGACCATCAACGATGTGCCGCTCAACGACTCAGAATCCCAAACAGTTTTCTGGGTAAACATGACAGACATGGCCTCATCCATGAGTAGTTTAGACGTACAACGAGGAGTGGGAACCTCCACCAATGGATCAGCATCCTTCGGAGCATCTGTCAACATGCAAACACTACAAACCAATCAAACACCCACCAACAACAAAGTACAAATCGCATTCAACGGAGGCATGTACAACACCTTCAGAGAAATGATAAACGCTGACATCACACTCCCGCAAAACATGTACTTCCAAGCACGATTTTCAAAAGTCAACTCAGACGGATACCTCGAACGCGCATTCTCCGACCTATACTCCTACCACACAGCGTTAGGATACAACGGAAAAAAAACAAAACTAAACCTTAGCCTCTTTGGAGGAAAAGAAAAAACCTACATGGCATGGGACGGAGTAACACACGAACAATTAAAAGAAAACAGAAGATACAACCCCGCCGGAGAATACACCGACGACAATGGCAACACTGCCTACTATGACAACCAAACAGACAACTACACACAACTACACACACAACTACACCTCACACAACGCATCACAAAACAATGGTGGCTAAATGCAGCACTACACTACACACACGGAAACGGATACTATGAGCAATACAAAGCCGACAAAAAATTCTCCGATTACGGACTATCCTCCTACACAAACCAACAAGGAGAAACAATCAAAAAATCCGACTTCATCCGACAAAAACACCTCTATAACCACTTCTACGGAACAGTTATATCAGCCAAATACATATCCGAACCCATTGACCTACAAATAGGAGGAGCAGCCAATCATTACATCGGACACCACTACGGCACAATCATATACCTACGCGACTCACTCTATCCCTACAACCTCCCCCACAACTACGAATACTACCGCTCGATAGGAAAAAAAATAGATGCCAACATATACGCCAAAACCAACTGGCGAATCATACACAGAGCAGAAGAAAAACTCACACTCTACGCCGACATGCAATACAGACACGTCAACTACATCATTGACGGAATCAACGACGAAGACCTACAACCCATACCCGTGAACGAGACATTCCACTTCTTCAACCCAAAAGCTGGATTATCTTATCGCAACCAAGAACACCAAACATACTTTAACTTCGCTATAGCCAACCGAGAACCATCACGACAAAACTACACAGAAGCCGGAATCAACGACATACCACAATCCGAACGACTCTATGACTATGAGTTAGGATACACCTACACACACCCACGCTTCCACATTGGAATCAACCTCTACTACATGGACTACGACAACCAATTAGTACTTACAGGAAAATACAGTGACACAGGAGCCTACCTCACACGAAACGTAAAAGACTCCTATCGAACAGGAGCAGAAATCACAGCCGGCATACACATCATCAATAAACCCATCAAAAACACCCACCACATCAAATTTGACTGGGAAGGAAACATCACACTCTCACGCAATCGCATACTCAACTACACAGACTGGATCGACCTCAACAATGAAAACTGGGAATGGCTACGACAAGAAGAAATCAACTTCGGCAACGTAAACATAGCATTTTCGCCCTCCATCACAGCAACATCCATATTCACACTCGACCTTGCAGGACTCACCACCACCCTGCAAACCAACTTCGTAAGCAAACAATACCTCGACAACACCATGTCAGAAGAAGCAAGCCTCAAAGCATATAGCACCACCAACCTCAACATACAATATGAACTCCCACTCCCCAACAACTGGCCATCAATTGCCCTACGCTGTCAAATCAACAACCTGTTCAACGCAAAATACGAAGCAAACGGAGGAAACTACATGTGCATGTTTACAGACGGAAGCAAATACTATTCACCATGGTATTACACACAAGCCGGAATCAATCTACACGGAGGATTTATCATCACATTCTAAACCAACAAAACAGCAAGCATCACCGGGACCATCTCGCGACCACCTCGGGACCACTACGTAGGATATAGATACAAAACAGATAGGAACTAGATAGGAACTAGATAGGAAGAAGATAGGAAGAAGATAAGAACAACACCAAATCAAGACACCTAAATATTACATTTACCGCACACCAATAATAAGATCACTAAGAAGACAAAGAAAGTAACAGCAAAGCAAAATTAAGCAAACTTATGTTTGCGTCTTCAGTACGTTTGCACTATCTTTGCAAAAAAGTTTTTGTAAGCCAAAGGGGGCACATCCCTTTCTAAATAACACACACAAGAAATAATATGTTTGAAAATCTTAGTGAACGACTCGAACGCTCTTTCAAGATATTGAAAGGAGAAGGAAAAATCACAGAAATCAACGTTGCGGAAACCCTAAAAGACGTCAGAAAAGCATTACTCGAAGCCGACGTCAACTTCAAAACAGCCAAGACGTTTACAGATACTGTAAAACAAAAAGCCTTAGGACAAAACGTACTCACCTCAATCAAGCCAAGCCAATTAATGGTGAAGATCGTCCATGACGAATTAGCATCATTGATGGGCGGTACAAGCGTAGATATCAATCTAAAAGGCTCACCTGCAGTCATACTCATGTCTGGTTTACAAGGTTCCGGTAAAACCACCTTCTCCGGCAAACTCGCCAACATGCTTAAAAACAAAAAAGGCAAAAAACCTTTGTTAGTTGCATGCGACGTATATCGTCCGGCTGCAATCGAGCAGTTAAGCGTATTAGGCGAACAACTCGCAGTCAACGTTTACAAAGAAGAAGGCAACACTAACCCCGTACAAATTGCCCAAAACGCCATCAAACACGCTAAAACCTACGGACACGATGTAGTAATCATAGACACCGCAGGACGCTTAGCTGTAGATGAGCAAATGATGAATGAAATTGCAGCCATCAAGCAAGCCATCCAACCACAAGAAATACTTTTTGTGGTAGATGCCATGACCGGACAAGACGCAGTCAATACAGCAAAAACCTTTAACGACAGATTAGACTTTGACGGAGTCATCCTCACCAAATTAGACGGTGACGCACGTGGTGGAGCTGCCCTATCCATACGCTCTGTAGTAGATAAACCCATCAAATTTATAGGAACAGGAGAAAAAATGGATGCCATTGACGTATTCCACCCCGAACGTATGGCCGACCGTATCCTGGGCATGGGTGACATCGTATCATTGGTAGAACGAGCAGAAGCGCAATACGACGAAGAAGAAGCAAGACGCATATCCAAAAAATTAGCAAAAAATCAATTTGACTTTGACGACTTCCTGGCACAGATACAACAAATCAAGAAGATGGGTAACGTAAAAGATCTATTGGGTATGCTTCCTGGTATGAGCAAAGCACTTAAAGACGTTGACATTGATGACAACGCCTTTAAGAGTGTGGAAGCAATCATACACTCCATGACACCTAAAGAAAGACAAAACCCTTCCATTTTGAATGGTAGTCGCAAAAATAGAATTGCACAAGGAAGTGGTACATCCATTGTAGAAGTCAACCGTCTCCTTAAACAATTTGACCAGATGTGTAAAATGATGAAGATGGCATCTTCCGGTAAATTCAAAAGAAGAAAATAACACAACACTTAAGACAAATACATCCTATGCAACTAATAGACGGTAAAAAAATAGCAGAACAAATCAAGACAGAGATTGCAGAAGAAGTACAACAAATGGTGGCCAATGGACAACGTCCACCACACTTGGCAGTCATCATTGTAGGACACGATGGCGGTAGTGAAGCCTACGTTGCCAACAAGGTAAAATCATGTGCACAAGTGGGATTCAAATCCACTCACATAGCACTTGAAGAAGATGTTACAGAAGAAGAACTCCTACAAGAAATTGCTCGCCTAAATGCAGACCCTGAATTAGACGGACTTATAGTACAACTACCATTACCAAAACATATTGACGAGCAAAAGATTATAGAATCCATTGACTATCGTAAAGATGTCGACGGTTTTCATCCAAGTAATGTCGGTAGAATGACTATCGGACTCCCATGTTTCGTATCAGCAACACCTTCCGGTATCATTGAATTACTACGTCGTTATGAAATCCCAACCAAAGGTAAGAATTGCGTAATTATCGGGCGTTCCAACATCGTAGGAAAACCTATCGCAACACTGATGATGCTCAAAGGCTACCCTGGCGATGCTACCGTAACAGTGTGCCACAGTCACACCCAAAACCTAGCAGAAATCACTCGACAAGCAGACATCATCATTGCCGCTATCGGCTCTCCTGAATTTGTAAAAGAAGATATGGTTAAAGAAGGAGCAGTCATCATTGACGTGGGCACTACACGTATTCCTTCAACAGAGACCAAATCCGGCTACCGACTATGTGGTGACGTTGACTTCAAGAATGTTGCACCTAAATGTAGTTACATCACACCTGTGCCGGGTGGCGTAGGTCCAATGACTATCATCTCGCTCCTACGCAACACGCTTCAGGCTGCACGCAACAGAAAATAACATCAGAAAAAGAATCAGCCAAAGTTGACAAGTAAGACCTGTAAGTCATAAGTAACGACGAATATTTAAAAGCAAGTATTACAATATCGTTATAGAAACAAAAGAGTCATAGATTCGATTCAAATACAAAAGAGGAAACTCCTATTGGAAGTTTCCTCTTTATTTTACTATCATGTAATACCTATCTCAGCGTACGAGTGTAGCCTTTTAGGCATTCTCAAATTGTCGCAAGAAACGCACATCGTTTTCAGAGAACATACGTAAGTCTTTCACTTGGTACTTCAAGTTAGTGATACGTTCAACTCCGAAACCGAATGCATATCCTGAATAGATTTTACTATCAATGCCATTAGCTTCAAGCACCGCAGGATCCACCATACCACAACCTAATATCTCCACCCATCCGGTGTGCTTACAGAATGAACATCCCTTTCCTCCACAGAGATTACATGAAATATCCATCTCAGCACTAGGTTCGGTGAATGGGAAATAAGACGGACGCAAACGAATCTTAGTTTCAGCACCAAACATTTCTTTTGCGAAATAAAGCAATGCTTGTTTTAAGTCAGCAAAAGAAACATTCTTATCCACGTAGAGTCCTTCAATTTGATGGAAGAAACAGTGTGCACGAGCTGAGATTGCCTCATTACGATACACACGTCCGGGACATAATACACGAATAGGAGGTTGCGTACATTCCATCACTCTTGATTGTACACTTGAAGTATGTGTACGTAATAACACATCCGGATTTTTCTCTATGAAGAAAGTATCTTGCATGTCACGTGCCGGATGTTCAGGCGGGAAGTTAAGCGCTCCAAACACATGCCAATCATCTTCCACTTCCGGTCCTTCAGCAATGGTAAATCCGATGTGAGAGAATATATCAATAATCTCATTACGCACCAATGAGAGCGGATGACGCGTTCCCAACATAATACTATCCGGTGTACGAGTCAAGTCTAAAGAATCATCTGTTGCAACTTGACTGTCAAACGCTTCACGCAGTTGGTTAATACGTTCTTGTGCTGTATTTTTCAATTCATTAAGCAACTGTCCTATTTCTCTTTTTTCTTCGTTAGGAACATTGCGGAAGTCAGCAAACAAGGCAGTAATTTCCCCTTTCTTGCTTAAATACTTAATGCGAAGAGCTTCAAGTTCTTCCACATTATTAGCTTTTAACTCCTTAATTTGTTGGAGTAATTGTTCTATACGTACTTTCATATCTTTCTTATATCTTCCTGCAAAGGTAGTACTTTTTAGTAAGTTTACCAAGTCAAACGCTTTTGTGTGTAGTGATATATTTATTTATCCACTCTAAACCAATCAACATCCATCCATCCTCCATCATTTGTTACGATGGCAGGTCTTGTACAGAACAGTCCCATTTTAGCACCTATCCATTTACCTTCTTTCACTGTAAATTCGTTGCCTATCTTATGGAATTTTTTACCATCATAACTATAGTTCCAGTGAGCTTTAACCAGATGATCGTGTCCCCCTTCACTTTGTTTGATTTTGTATGGAGTTGTCTGCACTTTTAATCTCAGGTATATTGTAGAAGATTCGGCAGGTATTGATGCTACAACAGTTTCAGTAGTGCCTTTGTCCGCTTTCATACATTCTACCTGTTGCAACTGCAGTCCATCTGCCGTATTAACTAAGACAAGAGCCGAATAGTCCATTCCCATCAAGACCATACCTGCACGTTCACCTTTATATTTATGTATCGGAGAGAAGTTTATTTTAGCTGTTGCCGTGAGACTTGGCGCATTCAGTTTTTGTAACAAGAGATTAGGCACATCCCACAAACTCTTGTATCCGCTCACTACTGGGAATGAATATAGACGTAGTTTGCTGTTTGCTGTATCTGCAAAATACCAACGTTCATCTACATTTGCATGCCACTGCCATTGCCATCCCAATACACCTTCATCAAATTCATCGCTATCTTGCGGAGTGAGCAGAGTGGTTTTTGCTGTCACTTTGGGTTTGCGATATTGCAACACTGGTTCGCCACATCCGTCACCATCTTTATCCAGTCCCATTACAGGCCAGTCGTTGTGCCAATGCATAGGTTGTAGATGAACCAAGCGACCCATAGCTCCCACGTCTTGGAAATGGAAGAACCAGTCTTCTCCTTCGGGTGTATCTACCCATGCTCCTTGATGGGGTCCATTGACGGATGTTGTGCCTTGCTCCAAGACTTTTCTCCACTCATAAGGTCCATAGATATTCTTGGAACGTTGTACAACCTGCCATCCTGTGGGCACACCCCCTGCCGGATGGAAGATGTAGTAATAACCATTTCTTTTGTAGAACTTCGGTCCTTCACAAGTTTCGTGTGCTTCGTGTCCGTCAAATATGATACGCGAAGGAGTGATTGCTTTGGTAGCCTCAGCATTTAGTTCACAAATAGCGATTACACTCTTCAGGCCTGCTCTGCTTCCTGCATAGGCATGCACCAAGTAAACCCTTCCATCATCATCCCATAGCGGTGATGAATCAATCAGTCCTTTACCCTGTTTCACTAATACAGGTTCAGACCAAGTACCTTTTACATCTTCGGTCTTGACCATAAAGATACCTTGATCCGGGTCTCCCCAGAATATATAAAAAATTCCGTTGTGATGACGAATACAAGGAGCCCAAACACGCATTCCATGCATGGGTTTAGTATCAGAGACAGGTGGCAAGGCATGAGGAATAGCAGCACCTATGATAGTCCAATTAACGAGGTCTTTAGAGTGTAGGATTTGTAAAGCCGGCACACAACCAAAACTAGATGATGTCATATAGTAGTCATCTCCCACTCTACAGACATCAGGGTCTGAATAATCAGCATAGAGTATGGGGTTTTTATATGTACCATCACCTTGGTCAGCCACCCAAGCCTTTGAGACTTGAGCTTGTATGCCTGCACATAGACATAAAGCTAAAGTTAAAAATATTTGTTTCATTTTTCTTCTATGTTTATTGTATATTTTCCTCTAACTTTTGGAAGCGCATTTCCACATTTCCGATTGTCGGAATGTTTTTTATCGTAGAAAGTACACCTTGTTTGAAATAAAACACCAGTTTTTCTCCATCCTCTTTAACTCCATTAATGACTGAGTCTTCTTGCACATATGTACCCGTGCATGCCAACCAATCACAATCACTATCAAGTATAAATTCGCCTTCAGTGACATGCAGCACCGATGTTTTCATACATCCAAATCCAACAAACTCAGCCATAGGTAGTAAATCCGTATCACTACCCTCTTTATAAGCTGCATATAGATACCAATCACCTAATAATTCATTGTACTGTTGTTCTGGCTTAGGCTCACATCCCAAGAGAGATAAACAACAGAATGCTAACAATAAAACACGTTTCATACCTTTTATTTTTATAAAGATTTATTGATTTTTCCTCAGATAAGTCCAACCAGCGCAAATAAGACTCACCATCAGAAGTTTTTGTTTATTGTTAATATTAGTAGATTCGTGCGCTGACATCGCTCAACGAGCAATCATTCCTACTTTTCTTATGGTTATTATTTTCTAAAATCCCCAATTATTTATTTTGTCAATTTCACCTTCATCACTTGAGTCATGCAGTGTGCTGCTCCATAGCCTTTAATCAGTGTTTCAAGTGGTATCCATTCCACTTTAACTCCATGCTTATCAAACAGTTGTTGCAGTTGTTTAGACTGATTACCCACAGCCAGAATATGACGAGGAGCAATTGTCAAGAAATTATTCGCATAATGCAACTCATCCTTTTGTGATATAGGTATAATCTTAAATCCCCTTTCTTTCAAGAAGTCCAAGAAAGACAGCCCTTTCCTTGTGAGGTGGTATTCTTTTTCACCCTTTTTTCGCGTATAAATATCTACAGTGACCCATTCAGGATCTCCCTGTTTGGCATAGTATCGACTCTCTACCAATGTACACAAATCCTTATCTATTATGTTAAAATAAGTGTCTAGGTGCATCTGCATCTGCCACCATTTATGGTCATTTACCACCGCAATGGTATCATGGCCAAACGCATCCGCCTCCATTATTTGCTTAATAGCCTCCATATTGGTGCGCATACCGCAACCAATGTAAGATATAGTACCTCCTCTCAAATAGTCTCCACCTTCCAATCTTCCGTCACCTGTAATAGAGAGGATGGGTTTTACGCCAAGTTGTTCATAGCAGAGTGATATTATTTCTGTTTCGCATGCACGCTGTGTAGAATTCATGAAGCTGATTATATGTCCACGTGGCGTAGTGATACTTTGGTCGCGTGTGAAATATAGATTCATGAGTGGCGAATGCGTATATACCGCTTCAAAACCAGTGTTCAAGTCCGATTTGTATAAACTTACAGTAGGGCGCAGCAATATGCATCTAATAAGGTCAGCACGTGACATTTGAGCAATGACAAATTGTCGATATTTTTCCGATTTCTCACTGCTTATGTCAGTCATATTTTTTGCGTCATATTTTAAGGCTTTCATTGCACATTGACGCAATTTTTTGATAGGAACTTGATTGAGCAATTCCTTTACCGTGTGCACTTTGATTCCATTATTTTCGAGGGCTCTGATATACCCTCTATGTTCTTCAGCCGCAGCATCTACATCAAAATAATACTCAAAAAGACCCGCATATGGATGAATTACTCCATCAAACAGTTCTTCGCCCGGTGTGTGCATCAATATCTCTTTTGCATAATCCCATTCAGAGTATGGGTAGCCAGTTTTCTCTTGTGCATGCGTGCTGAGTAGTCCACACACTAAGAGAATTATGCATAATAGTTTTTTCATTGTAATGTCACTTATCATTATAGCCTTTACTGTTGTTATGATGTTTTCACCCTTTATTCCACTTTTATTTTACCAGCCATGTACATAATCATCTTCGACTCTTTGTTTTCCATAGCAATCACAAAGTCAGACATAGCATTATCTTCAAGTGTAAGGGCAAAACTTCTCGCATAGATAGAATCATCAGCCCCATCTTCCCTATTAACATCAATTTCTTCCAGGATTTGAGCTAACCCATCAAGTTCTTTGCGTAATTGCAGGCAGACATCATGTGAAGCATTGGTATATTCAATGATTGTGATTGATGTCACCCCCTTCATAAAGTCCTTACCGAACTCATCCTTGAACATTGCCTTGACCAACCCCAATCCACTTCCCTTGGCAACAGTCATGCAATTTACCCCTTTTACATTCTCATATTTGCTTACAATCTCCTTAACTTTTGTTTCCACATCAGAAGAGTTTTGCGCATAACCCGTTAGCGCCGCCAAGATACAGAGCGAGAGAATAAATAATTTTCTTTTCATATCAAGTGTTACAATATATATTAGATACTATTAAACATGCTATTATAAAATTACCATAACGCTAGTTCGATATATTTTGCTCTATTTCTTCCATCAGAACAATCGTTTTTAGATACTATCATTATAGTATCCGTGATACTATTTCTTTATTTTCTGAAATCTCCTAAGGCATTCATTACTTTATGGGTATTTCAGGATGTTGTACCGATAGAGGCATATTCTCTTGAGCCAAGTAGAACATATAGAGAATAACCGTAGTAGCTCCTTGATTTTCCCCATGATGGATATCTTCCACCATTTCTACTATCACATCACCTTCACGAAACACTTTGGTCTGTCCGTCTAATCCTACGACAGTGAGTTCGCCTTGGATGAGAACTCCGTGGTTCATTGCTATATGGTGATGCCATCCGAGTTTTTGCCCCGGTGGAATTATATACTTCACAGCCACCAATTCCGGCTTTCCCTGTGGGTAGTCAGGCAGAGAAGTTCCATTCCAACTAGTGCTTGTTCGTATCAGTTCGACACTCTCTATTGTTTCAGTATGACAATCTATTTTCTTTCTCATAGTGTTTTACTTATTACACATTAAGCAATAAGTGTGAAATCACAGCCAATATCAAGAAATCAAAATTCAAGTTCATTTTTTCTGATTATCAGATTATTTACTCATACATATGTAAGCACAAGCAATGACTCTCTGATTGTTTCAAAAGGGCAAGCGTCGTGTATATATATTTTTTTATATTTTTCCACACTTCATGGTTAGGGAATTATGTGGCAAATTTACATGTTTTTTTTAACACATTCAACTGCGTTCTAAGAAATTTGGCATATAGTTGGACAATTTTACTGACATTCTCATTATTGCTAGCATAGAACAATTATGGGATGCGTAAGGAGGTGAAGTAGCAGATGTACAGAGTGCCCTAAAAGCCACCTTGATTCTACCTAATTCCTACCTAATGGTCCCGGAGTGGTCCCGGAGTGGTCCCGGAGTGGTCCCGAGGATAACAGGATACTCGTTGCCCTATTGGATTTATAATATATAGATGTGATTTGCTGACGCAAATGGCGTGTGCCTGCGGTAGGTTACTCCGCAGAGAGAGGAGTATTTGGATGTTTTTATCGAGCATAAATGGCATTTTTTTCTCAGAAATGAGGATAATTGGCAAATATGTTGTATATTTGTAACTTGTGAGGCATGAGATGCCTTTCACACATAAAACAAACATAAGAAACAACCCTTAACATTTGTAGAAACATGAAAAAGTATTTTTTAGTTATTACCTTGGCAATCACATCAGTTTGTATATCACTTGCTCAGAGTGTTATTGGAAAATGGAAGTTGGATGATGGCACAGCTATTGTGGAAGTGTATCAAGAGGGAGATAATTTTAACGGACGTATTGTTTGGCTGGAAGAGCCGAACGATCCAGATGGTACACCTGCAAAAGACAACAATAATCCAGATGAGAAGTTGCGTACACGTCAGTTGATAGGCCTGAACATGTTGAGCGGATTGAAGCACAAAGGAGGCAATGAGTATGGCAACGGAAGCATTTATGACCCGGGTAACGGAAAGACTTATAATTGCTCCATGAAGGTGGAAGGTAATACACTGAAAGTGAGAGGTTCGTTGGATAAACGCGGCATACTCGGACGTACGATGGACTGGTTTAGAGTGAAATAATTTTGCATTAAGGTATAATCATAATAATATTGTAAACTATGGATTTATTTTCCAATTCCAATTTACCTTATACAATCGGGTTTATTGCAATCATTATTATTGGTGTGATTTTACATATTCTCCTATTTATATACCTTCCTGCTAAATTAGCCAAGAATCGCGGGCGAAGTGCGCTAGGATGGGTGTTATTATCATATATTACCACCCCATTTTTAGCCTGCATTCTTCTGCTGATTGTGGGTAATAGCACTGAGAAAATCTTACGCGACATGCAAAAGGAAAAAGAGATTGGACAACAACAATAACAATAAAACACATGATAAAATTTCTCAGTTATTTATTAGCTTTCGTATTCGGCTTGTGGTTAGGTTATGCATTGTGCAGAATGGAACAAGTATATTCCACTGACACTGAAACAGTAGTAAGAGGCACAACATCCACCAGCCAAACCTTCAACGAAGGCGATGAAGGGTTTGATGCCCAAGCATTGACCCTCACCTCATATACGGCTGACATGTTTGACCATGTAACAGTAAAAAACAACACTGACCAAGTCATTTCCATGTACACATATCGCATTATGTATTATGACATGAAAGGCACCATGTTAGACTATGAAGATTTCACCTTTAGAGAAGAAATTGATCCTCAAATGTCACGTGCTAATGACTATACGGGGTACGGTTCCTCAGACTATGCCTATTACAAAACCACCGATAGTTACGATAAACAGTACAAGAAACATTACACCATAAAGTATGCTCTGCAATCGTATACTTTCAAGTAGGGTAAAGAATAACAACACGAAATTAGGAGAACTATGAGTAAACACTTTGCTCCCTCCGAGCTCATTATTAATGAAGACGGAAGTATTTTTCACTTACACTTAAAGCCGGAACAATTGGCTGACAAGGTTATCTTGGTGGGCGATCCCGGACGTGTGGATATGGTGGCTTCGTTTTTTGACGAGGGCTCTATTGAATGTCGCATAGAAAGTCGTGAGTTTAGAACTGTGACCGGAATGTACAAAGGGAAACGCATCAGTTGCATTTCTACCGGAATTGGGACAGACAACATTGACATTGTGGTGAACGAGTTGGACGCGTTGGCCAACATTGACTTTTCCACTCGCACGGAGAAAGCCGAACACCGCACACTGGAGTTGGTGCGCATTGGCACATGTGGCGGAATGCAGGCCGACATTCCATTAGGCAGTTTCTTAGTATCAGAAAAGTCGATTGGCTTTGACGGCTTATTAGCCTTTTATGCCGGCCGAGATGAGGTGAGCGAATTAGGCTTTGAAGAAGCGCTAAAGAAGCACTTAAATTGGAATCCGAAGGCAGCATCACCTTATGTGGTGAGTGCAAACAATGAACTGGTGGATCGCATTGCCCGAGATGATATGTACCGAGGATGTACCATCTCTGCCAATGGATTTTATGGGCCACAAGGAAGGGTGTTGCGTTGCGACATACACAATCCGGAGATTAACGACTTGATAGAATCGTTCCGCTATGAAGGTCAGCGCATTACCAACTATGAGATGGAAGGGTCAGCCATAGCCGGATTAGCATTACTAATGGGACACAAAGCCATGACTGTGTGTTGCGTGATTGCACAACGTCGTATAGAAGCCGCCAACACCGACTATAAACCCTTTGTAAAGAAATTAGTGGAAACCGTTTTAGACCGCATATAATCAACAACACATATCAAGAAAAACACAAAAAGACTAATTAACAAAAAAATGAAAAAACTAATGTATGTATGCATGGCCGCCGCAACACTAACTGCATGTGGCCCGAAACAAGAAAAAGAGCAAGTAGCAGAAGACTTCAGCTACACCGTGGAGCAATTTGCCGACATGGAAATTCTGCGTTACAAAGTGCATGGATTTGACCAATTGCAACCTAAACAAAAAGAAATGCTTTACTACCTTTCACAAGCTGCATTGGAAGGACGTGACATTCTGTTTGACCAAAATGGTAAACACAATTTGTGTATTCGCCGTACTATGGAAGCTGTATATGTGAATTATGCAGGTGACAAGACTTCAGCAGATTTTCAAGCATTCGAACTCTATCTAAAGAGAGTGTGGGTAGCTAACGGTATTCACCACCACTATTCCGGAGATAAATTTATCCCAGCTTTCTCACAAACATTCTTTGCCGAAGCCGTGAAATCCATTGACCCCACTTTATTACCCTTGAGCGAAGGTGAAACAGTGGATGCCTTGGTAGAAAAATTGACTCCTGTGATTTTTGATCCAAGCGTTATGGCAAAACGCGTTAATCAAGCAGCCGGAGAAGACTTGGTGGCCACATCAGCAGGAAACTACTATGAAGGTGTAACACAAGCTGAAGCTGAAGCATTCTACGCTGCCATGAAAGACACCAACGACTTGACTCCTGTGTCATATGGTCTCAACTCCAAGTTGATGAAAGAAGACGGAGTGTTAGTGGAAAAGACCTACAAAGTGGGAGGTATGTATTCAGCTGCATTAGAACGCGTAGTAGGTTGGCTTGAAAAAGCAGCTGCCGTAGCAGAAAATGACAAACAACGCGAAGTGATTGAGAAATTGATTTCATACAACAGAACCGGTTGTTTGAAAGAATTTGACGAGTTCTGCATCTTGTGGGTGCATGACTTGGAATCACAAATCGACTTTGTGAACGGATTTACTGAAACCTATGGAGATCCACTTGGAATGAAAGCAAGCTGGGAATCACTCATCAACTTCAAAGACCTTGAAGCCACTAAGCGCACTGAATTAATTAGCCAAAACGCACAATGGTTTGAAGACAACTCACCAGTGGATGATCAATTCAAGAAAGAAACCGTGAAAGGAGTAAGCGCAAAAGTGATTACAGCCGCTATGCTCGGAGGTGATTGCTATCCAACTACTCCGATTGGAATCAACCTACCTAACTCCAACTGGATTCGCCAACAACATGGTTCAAAATCTGTGACCATCGAGAACCTCACCGAAGCCTATGACAAAGCAGCTATGGGCAATGGATTCTCACAAGAATTTATGTGGAGCGAAGAAGAAATGAACCGTGCAAAAGAATATGGTTCGCTAACCAACAACCTACACACAGACCTTCACGAATGTTTAGGACACGGCTCTGGTAAGTTGCTCCCGGGCGTTGATCCTGATGCAATGAAAGAATATGGTTCAGCTATTGAAGAAACACGTGCTGACTTGTTTGGTTTGTATTACATTGCCGATCCAAAAATCGTAGAATTGGGTATTTTACCTAATGCAGATGCTTATAAAGCAGAATACTATCAATTCATGATGAATGGAGCAATGACCCAATTGATGCGAATAGAACCAGGCAAAACCATTGAAGAAGCCCACATGCGTAACCGTCAGTTGATTGCCAACTGGGTGATGGAGCATGGCGCAGCAGAAAAGGTAGTGGAATTTAAAGAAAGAGATGGAAAGACCTATGTTGTTGTGAACGACTACGAAAAACTTCGAGACTTATTCGGCGAACTCTTGCGCGAAATTCAACGCATCAAATCAACCGGAGACTATGAAGCCGGCAAGCAAATCGTGGAACAATATGCCGTGCAAGTGAACCAAGACCTCCACAAAGAAGTGTTGGAACGTTATGCAAAACTCAACTTGGCACCATACAAAGGATTTGTAAACCCTGTATATATCCCGGAATACGACGCAGAAGGCAACATTATAAATGTAACTCTGGACTACACAGAAGGATATGCAGAACAACACTTGCGCTACAGCAAGGACTATTCAGTACTTCCTACTTACAACTAATCTAAAGAGTAATCAAAATAAAAAACGACTGCACCGATTGATGCAGTCGTTTTTATTATTATTGAGCAATTTGTTAAGCACTAATCGGTCATCTGGTCCTAATCTATTGCAAATTCTCTTATAGCAAATTTACATTCTTCCCTATCATCACTGAATTTATCCACACAAAGAATAAAAAAAACAGTAACTAAGAACACTTTTCCATACTTATGCTTTGCGGATTGCAGATTTTCATTTACCTTTGCCACTAACAAAAAGAAAGTAATCGCAGTTGCTTTCTTTTTACAATAACAAGTCACACTAACAAAATGACAGCCAAAGTTTCATATTATACTTGGCAACACGTAATGTAATAAAACATCTTCCAAGCTATGGCAACACGAAGACTAGCTACAGAACACGAACATTTATGGGATCTTTCTCCTGCATGGAATGTATTAACCGCGACAGAACGTAACTTAGTAGATTTGCACATCAGCATTCACCAATTCAAAAAAAATCAACTCATTCACTACGAAGGAGATGAGCCTACACACATGATGGTCTTGGTGAAAGGAAAGGTAAAAGTGTATAAAGAAGGTGTGGGCAACCGCAATCAAATTGTGCGCATGCTTAAACCCTATGAACATTTCGGCTACCGCGCCATCATAGCCGGCGAACAGTATAACACCAATGTATGTGCTTTTGAGCCATCCACAGTGTACATGCTTCCCAAAGAAATATTTCTCAGCCTGCTTAAAAGTAACCGAGACTTTTGTTATCACTTCCTCGTGGAATTAGCCACAGACTTAGGTGCCGCCGACAAACGCTCGGTAAACCTCACTCAAAAGCACATACGTGGTCGACTTGCAGAAGCGCTTTTGTCACTCAAAAATAGTTACGGAGTGGAAGCCGACGGAGCTACCATCAGCATGTATATGTCAAGAGAAGACTTAGCCAATCTATCTAATATGACTGCTTCCAATGCCATACGTACACTCTCCAATTTTGCATCTGAAGAAGTAATCAGCATTGACGGTCGAAAAATCAAAATTCTAGACAACGACCGCCTGATGAAAATCAGTCGTATGGGATAGCGTAAAACGTTGCCTACAACAATGAATGTACCTAGTTTTACTCACTATTTGAAACAAGGGCGACTTAAAAAAGCTCTCCACCTAATGTTAAACATAAGCACTGAGCACAAGCTTGGTCAGTGGAGTGTGCAAATAGAAAATCTATTGACACACTATGAGTTATTGGTAAAATATTACTTAGCAGGAGTGGACGATCCGGAGCGGGAAAAGATGCTTCAGAAGATTCAGCAAGAAGCCATCAGCGTGTGGGAAGAGATAGAAGAAGAACTACACATCATCCAAGAAGTTGGATTTCCTTATTCCCAAATCAGAAATGCACGTACACAGCGAGAAGCGGTGTCAATCAACTTATTACAAGACTACCATGAAGGACTCTGCGAACGAGTAGCCTACGAGCAAATGCTCAAACGAGTGTTTGATGTGTTATTAACAACCACAACTTACTCTAACACAGAGATAACCCTCTATAAGACTATCCTCAACGGCACTGAATTTGGCAACAATGAAAAATGCTTAGCCGCAACAGCGGTGAGTCTTAACCTATGGAGAAAATGGGACAAGACAAAGTGTATGTTACTACTGGAAAGCCTCAACAACGAAGAAGAACCCGGCATGAGAGCATTGTGTGGAATATGTCTCAGCATCTTACTTCACCCCAATAAATACACTGCAGAAGACCTCTATGTGATGCTCATGGAGCACCCTACTCTTAATCGGCGCATAGACATCTTCATCCGCCTCATCATACGCACTGCCGGCACTCAGAAACTCAGCGAAAGATTACGCACCGAATTTCTACCTGACTTAATGAAAGCCGGGCAAAAAATGCAAGACAAGTTAGACGAATTGCCCAAAGACGAAGAACATAATCCAAACTGGAAGGACGTGGGATATGATAGTGAGATTGAAGCCAAGATCAGAGCCTTTGGAGAACTACAAATGAGTGGAGCCGATGTGTATTTTGCCAATTTCGCAGAACTCAAACGTTTGAGTTTTTTCCAACTTCCCTATGCGTGGTTCTTTCCATTCGACAAACAACACTCTAGCATTGCCGACCTATTTAACACCAATGGAAAAAGTGTATTGGACGTGTTTATAGAGAACGGAACATTGTGCAATTCAGATAAATACTCCTTCTGCCTGAGCATTAAGCAAATGCCAGAAGAACAAAGGCAACTAATCCATGGACAATTAGGCCAAGAGATGGAGGAGCAATTGGCTGAAGGCATCCAGAAATTGAGCAAAGAAGACAGATGGATGCGCACAGCCAATCAATACATTCAAGATTTATATCGTTTTTTTGAGTTATTCCCTACATTTGCTAAAGAACATAAAAATCCATTCCGACTCGCATTAACATGGAGCCAAACTCCCTTGTTCACCAATGGCATTTTGAGCATGAACCAACAAATTGCATTGGCCGACAAACTATTTTCCGAAGAACATTACAAGGAAGCAATCGAAATCTATGAACATTGGGCAGACGAGATGGGTGATGCCGGCATATATCAGCGAATGGGATATGCCATAGAGAAGACATCCAGAGATACAACACAGGCATTAACATTCTACAAGAAAGCCGACCTCATACAGCCTAATGACAAATGGACCCTCAAGCGCATGGCAGGCATTGAATATGCTGCTGGCAACCATGAAACCGCATTATATCTGTATGAAGAGCTACATCGTTTAAATCCAAACGACCCACGCATTGCACTCAAATTGTGTTATTGCCAAGAAGCGCTGGGACTCATAGAAAAAGCTTTACAAACAGCATTCAAAATACATTGGGAACAACCCGACAATAGCCTTGCCACCATCGCCATAGGCGACTTATCACACCAAACCGGCAACACCGAACAAGCACTCAAATATTGGGATTTAAGCCTAACATTAGCAGATATCACTACAGAAAAGATACTGCATATAGGAGCGGGACTATGGGCTGTAGGGCAACGCACAAAAGCACATGAGTTGCTACACAACGAACTGAATAAGTTTAATACCAGACAGAGAGAATCCATCTGCATAAAACTCAAACAGTTTATGCAAAAAGCACAAAGTAAACATCTTAGTCAGAGTGAATTAAATCTATTTTTAGATCTACTACAAGACTAATATTTAGAATTTAGAATCTATAACCCACACCCCATTCAATAAACTCAGCACGATGAAGGTGAGTCTTTAAGCCTAACGATAGAAGGAAATGAGGTGTCACCTCATATTTCAGGGACGCACGCGTGTAGAACCAGCCATCCTCTTTATTGATGTTATATTTATAGAAGATACCCTTGGATTGTGGAGCAGATTGAGCCGTGGCATAAGGCTCTAAGTTCTTAATCGGGTCATACAAATAGACTCCGAAATGAAAACCCGCTGTGAGTTTTCCAATTATAAATTCTGGTTGCAACGAAACACCTGCACGAAAGCGATTCTGCCAACGATCATCCGTCAAGTAGGTAAACTTATATGATGAAACATTCTCAGATGGATCTGACGAGGAATTAACTGAAGCATACACACCATCGTAGAACACATCACCCCCAAAACCTATACGAAAAATACGAGCACAACGATAGAAGACACCCACCTGCAGAGAAGCAATTGGGAAAAAGCGATTGTCGCGATAGTACAACTGCCGACACCCACCTGAAGCAATCACATCAAAAGACCAAGGCTGTTCGATTCCATTCGTTTCAACAACCGGACTTTGATAGAAATCGTGTTGCGGAAAATATTTCAAGCCTACTTGCAAATTAAACATATTTACACCCCCATTAGGCTGTATAAAACTACCATTGCTGATGTGATTCCATCCCCCGGAAGCCGCAAGGCTTACACCATGAGAAATAGGAAACTCCATTGAGAGCATACCAGCAAAATATGCATTCAATACAGACCCAAAAGCAGAATTGGCTATTTGCTGAGGATTATCCGGATTAGATATGCCCAAAACACCATTTTCGCTTGTATTAGCATAACGTTTATTCACAAAACTCATCCCTACTCCGGGTTTCAACGAAAGAATGAAATGTCGTGTGTTGACCAACGGAATATTCAGATACGAATAGAGAGCCACCGCACTACCTAACTTAGCATTATTACCCAAATTGAGATATGCAGCCGCAACCCCCACCGAAGCTCCGTTATAAGACACTGACCAAGGCATTTGCAAAGTTGGCATAAACTCAGCAGCCACTTCAGCACCCATGACGGGTTTATCAATCAAGGGATCGATGCGCGAACCCTGCATAATGCTACCCACCAAGTATTCCGCTTTCCATTTTACAGGAACAGATGCCTGCATCGCACACCAACAACACAGACAACAAAGCAAAGCTTTTATTCTCATATATTTAAAACTATCAGCCATTTCTGTTGCAAAGATACACAGAAACGAGCGAGAAATATCAAGCTTGCTTGAATATTTTTCACAGCGAGTGCCGAATATCCTCTATAAAGATACAACATTTTATCCTCTCATCGATTATGAATTTGTCCTCTAATCACCAACCATTTAGGTTGGTCATCTTTTTCAGAATCATTGTATGTCAGCAAGATCGGGTCATCCGGAACTTTTAATTTTATATTGGGGGAGACCATCTCTGCCCATGGTTGGAGTTTCTTTATGAATCTGCGATGACGCTGAATACTAAGCACATCTTTCTCCCAACGATGTTGTCGGGGCTGAGTTATTTTAGGTTCAGGTATAATTTTTTCCGTCAAGGCATGTTGCACCTCTTCCTTTGTAGCCCAATCAAATGGAATCATACTTTTCTGTCGGCACATTTCCAAAAACGACGCCCACTCTTTTGAAGTTTTTCCCGTCACTGCATGTGACCCCTTACCTTGCATTTCTTCTTTCATAATCCGGCTCCACACTCGCCATGTAATAGCATTCTCTAATATGTAATAAAAATGTTCATTGGGAACATAGAGCATTTTCAATCGCACATTACCAACCTTAACCCGTCGAGTTATCGCCATTTCCTCCCTCACTTGCAGGGTTGGCTCATCCGGTAAGGTCAAAGCCAATCGCAATCCACAGTAAGTTGTCGAACTTTTGGGGTTATCCGAATCACGACGCGAGAGATAACTATTTTCCACACAATCATCAAAACTACTTCCTCTCACAATTTTCAACGTTCCTTCTTGCGGACCTTTAGGGTTAGGCTCTGTGCCCAAATGATAAGAAGCATACCAATCGCTACACCATTCACTCACATTACCCGTCATATCAAACAAGCCCAATTCATTCGGTTTTTTCTGCGCCACTTCATGCCTTCTGAAATTTGAATTAGAAAGACTCCATGACACACTATCTATTTCGTTTCCTCCTGCAAATTTATAACCACTACTCATATTACCACCTCGTGCTGCAAACTCCCATTCCGCCTCAGTAGGAAGCCGAAAAGGCATATTTGTAATAACACACAATCTACGAATAAATTCTTGACAATCATCCCACGTTACATAACAAACCGGAAATTCAGGAAGGTATAAAGGCTCTACAAATTCCCACTCCGGCATCACTGCTTTCCACAACGCTTGAGTCACTTCAGTAGTGGCAACATAATAGGCATCTAATGCCACAGTATGCACTGGCTTGTCAATGGAAGCTGACTCCTTATGTTGTTCGCGCGTTCCACCCATAAAAAACACACCACCTTCTACACGTTGCATAGCGAAAGATAGACCATTCACATCAAAACAGAGAGTTTGCAGTGAATCGGGTACCGATTTGTTATGCTTAGCACATACTCCTTTAGGAATAACCACAAGGCTTAAACAAGCAGTAAGAAAAATCCCTATGAAGAATTTGTTTTTTTTCATCATCAATATCATATTGAGCAAATCACATGCCATGTTTCACACGCAATCTATTAAAAACGTAAGAAATCAAACCATTTAGGATTCTGATTTACTGCTTCTGTATAACAACACCTTGTTATAATTCATTTTTGCTTGCCCTTTGGCAATGAGTACTATCCAATAAAAACTTTCCCCAAGAAGCACTCCCCATCCACCATCAAAAAAACTCCAACAAAGCATCCTATCACTCACTTAACATCCCCGACGGTCAGCCGATAGTCAAAGATTGTAAAAGGCAAGTGAGATGCTAAGAAGAACATAATAAAAGCCATTTTATTTTTTTATGCTGAGGAGCATCCTATCTTAACTAAAGATAGGATCAAAATAACTTAGTCAATTTTATCGAACAACAACGATTCAACAGGTGAATATTTTTTACTACATCAGTGATAGTTAAAAAGATTTGTTGTACCTTTGTGTGCGCATAGTGCTTGATTCAAGCAATAATTTTTATTACCACTAAATCTTTAAAGTTTAATGTACACAATCTTTAAGAAAGAATTGCGCTATTTTTTCAGTAACGCTACCGGATATATTGTAATTGGGTTGTTTTTACTTGCCACTTCCTTACTGTTATGGGTTATCCCCGGACCATACAATATTTTAGAATCAGGCTACGCACAAGTAGATGGTTTATTTATGTTAGCTCCATGGTTATTTCTCTTCTTATGTCCGGCTATCACAATGCGTTTATTTGCAGAAGAAAAGCAAAATCGCACATGGGACTTATTACAAACCGCACCCATTAAACGTTGGAAAATCGTATTGGGTAAGTATTTAGCGAGTTGGCTATTAGCCATCATTGCTTTACTACCCTGTTGTATTTATTATTTCACAGTAAGTTATATTGCAGAGCCAATGGGCAATGTAGATAGTGGTGCATTCTGGGGGTCATTTATAGGATTAATATTCCTTGTGGGCATCAACACTTCTGTGGGCACATTTGCTTCTTCGCTCACGCACAACCAGATTGTGGCATTTATTTTAGGACTTATTATCTGCTTCTTATTGTTTTACGGATTTGATATAGTAGGCAGTTTCTTTAGCAACGGAGAACTTGTCAGTGCCATTGAGTGGTGTGGATTTGACGCCCACTACAAATCTATCAGTCGAGGAATTCTCGACACACGCGACATTGTGTATTTCCTGTCGGTAAGTGCCATTTTTGTATTGCTCACCACCAAACGTATAGAAAAAAGATTGTAAGACATGGAATCAAAATCTAGAGGTAGTGCTTTTATCAATGTAGGTGAACGTTGTAATGTAGCCGGTTCACGGAAGTTTTTGCGACTGATAAACGAGAAAAACTACACCGAAGCAATCGAAATAGCCCGTACTCAAGTAGAGAACGGAGCATTAATCCTAGACATAAACTTTGATGACGGACTCCTAAACGCACGTGATGAGATGAGTCATTTCGTCCGTTTGTTAGCCTCCGAACCCGAAATAGCAAAAGTACCTTTAATGCTTGATTCATCAAACTTTGATGTAATCGAAGCCGGCCTAAAGTGCACACAAGGTAAATCTATTGTTAATTCAATCAGCCTCAAAGAAGGCGAACAGTTATTTTTAGAACGTGCACAACGCATTCGAGAATTAGGAGCAGCCACTGTAGTGATGGCCTTTGACGAGAAAGGTCAAGCTGACACCTACGAACGCAAAATAGAAGTATGTGAAAGAGCATACAAACTCCTCATTGAAAATGGCTTTCCTCCACAAGATATTATCTTTGACCCCAATATATTGGCTGTAGCCACAGGCATAGAAGAACACAATAGTTATGCAGCTGATTTCATTAAGGCAACAAAATGGATCAAACAAAACCTTCCACACGCAAAGGTTAGTGGAGGAGTGAGCAACCTGTCTTTTGCCTTTAGGGGAAACAACAAGGTAAGGGAAGCCATGCACGTTGTATTTCTACACCACGCCATTTCTGCCGGCATGGACATGGGAATAGTTAATGCAGGTTCACTCCCACTCTACCAAGACATTGAGCCCAAACTATTAGAGGCAGTAGAGGATGTGATTCTAAACACCACACCTCATGCTGCTGAAAAATTAGTAGAGATGGCACAACACATCAATCAAGCTGACGAAGTCAACAAGCAGGCTAAGCAAGACGAATGGAGGAATAAACCGGTAGACGAACGACTCGAACATGCACTCATCAAAGGCATTTCTACACACTTAGAGGAAGACCTACAAGAAGCTCTTACACTATACTCCAGTCCGATAGACATCATAGAACAACCACTCATGAATGGAATGAGAAAAGTAGGCCGGTTATTTGGTGAAGGAAAAATGTTTTTGCCACAAGTGGTGAAAACTGCACGCACAATGAAAAATGCAGTTGCTATTCTACAACCTTCCATCGAACAGAATAATGCACAACAAGGCGGACAAAAGAATGGAAAAATCCTCCTCGCTACAGTAAACGGAGATGTGCATGACATTGGTAAAAACATCGTAAGCGTCATACTGGCATGCAACAACTATGATATCATCGACCTTGGAGTGATGACCCCTGCAGAATTAATTGTCAGTACAGCTATTAAAGAAAATGTCGACATTATAGGACTAAGTGGCCTCATCACACCTTCTTTGGAAGAAATGTGTGAAGTTGCACGATTATTAGAACAAAGGCAAGCAAACATACCCCTTATTATTGGCGGAGCGACAACCTCCGAAAAACACACAGCACTCAAGATTGCTCCACTCTATTCCGGTGCAGTGTTCCACAGTAAAGACGCAGCTTACAATGTTCAAATCGCAGAGCAACTCCGACATGCCGAAAGTAGAGAAGCATACATTGTTGCCAATAGTGACTTACAATTAAAGATTCAAGAAACCGAAAAATCCGGTCAACTACTCACGTGGGAGGAAGCCATACACAGAAAGCCCTCTCTTACTGAGTAGCAGTGGCACCAAATTTGTAATCAATAAGACATACCACATCAACCCAAACATCAATGAAAACAAGACTAGTACTACTTATTATAGCACTCACATGCACATCAACTACATTTGCCGGATTTAATCTTGGTGTAAAAGGAGGATATACAACCACCTTGAGTTTCTCCACATTAGGCAATGCAGGATGGGCCACCATCAATCCCCAAAATGCTCAAGGCTTACATGTTGGACTATTTGCTCGCATAGGGAACAAAGTGTATTTTCAACCTGAACTTCTCTATAATCGAGAAATAAATGAGTATACATTTATGGTAAATGAAGTCGGCAATATCAAACAGTTATCCACCATTAGCACTTGTGATGTCCCATTTCTATTTGGATGGAGAATGTTTCGCATAGGAGATGGTTTTAACATGCGTTTCACTATCGGACCCAAATTTCGTTTCAACATCAATAGTTCTACTAAATATGCCGCGACCGATGGTTCATGGTATATAAACGAAAACTATATTGACGAACTATACCCTATTGCCATAGGGTTAGACACCGGACTTGGCGTGGAGTTATTTGGATTAATCAATTTAGAAGTTCGTTATAATCTGATTAGCGACATACGTAAAACCACCACACTTAATGAAATTGGTTCGGTTATATCCACCCAATACAAAGACCCGCTGAACACATTTAATGTTTCATTAGGAATCAAATTCAGAAAATAACCCATGAGACGAATTGGTCTGCTATCAGATACGCATGGTTATTTACATCCCCGCATTTTAGAACATTTTCAAGAATGCGACGAAATTTGGCATGCAGGTGACATAGGTTCATCCGAGGTGTTAGATACATTAGAAGCCTTCAAACCAACAAGAGCTGTTTGGGGAAACATTGATAGTTATGACATAAAAATCAAAACCTCTCAAATGCTACTTTTTGAATGTGAAGGCATGAAGGTGATACTCACCCACATAGGAGGACGTCCTCAAAAATATCCACCCAAGATTACTCAACAGCTTATCACTCACCGACCAGAGTTATTTATTTGCGGTCATTCTCATATACTTAGAGTACAATACGACCACACATTTCGCACCCTTTACATCAATCCTGGAGCAGCCGGAAGATATGGTGCCCAATTAATTCCCACATTAATACGATTTGACATCCATGAGGGAAAAATAGACAATCTGGAAGTCATTGAGTTAGGACGATAAGTAAGTAACACATTATTTACTCTGAGTATTTGCCTATTTCTATTTTTTTACATACATTTGTACGATAGAAATCACAAACTACATTTATCATGAAATTTATAGTATCCAGCACAAAATTACTCGGCCATCTACAAACCATTAGCCGAGTTATTAGCACTAAAAACACAATGGCTATTTTGGACAATGTAGTATTCGAACTCAACGGAACAACATTGCAACTAACCGCCTCAGACATAGAAACCACAGTGATTAGTTCGTTTGAAGTAGAACAAGGCGAAGAAAACGGAAAGGTCGCTATTGCAACTAAACTTCTCATTGACACCTTAAAAGAGTTTTCAGAACAACCTCTCCATTTTGAGATTAACAACGAGAACTTAGAACTTGTTATGACTTCTGAAAATGGTACCTATAATTTCATTGGTAAGAATGCAGATGAGTTTCCCGAACTTCCTGCATTAAAAGAAGACACCAACACATTAACCATCAGCGCACAATCACTTCTTGACACCATCAACAAAACTTTGTTCTGTTCTGCTGATGATGATTTAAGACCAGTTATGAATGGTATCTACTTTGATATCGACACCAATGATTTAACTGCAGTGGCTACTGATGCGCACAAACTTGTACGCTACAAAGTATTAGATGTGGCAGGCACTCAAAAGACAGGGTTCATCCTCCCTAAAAAACCGGCTAATCTCCTTAAAAACATATTAGCAAAAGAAGAAGGCAATGTAGAAATCCAATTTGATAACAAAAACATGCGTTTCACTTTGGCTAACTACACTATGGTGTGTCTTCAAATAGAAGGTCGTTTCCCTAATTACGAAGCTGTAATACCACAATCAAATCCAAGAAAGGTCATCATTGATAAAACTACCTTCATCAATGCTCTCAAACGTGTAGCTGTATATGCTAACCAAGGTAGCAACCTCGTCAAGTTAGAGCTTACAGAAAATAGAATCAAAGTATCAGCACAAGATATTGACTTCTCTACATCAGCAGAAGAAACCATCGCATGTCAATACGCAGACACGGCAATGAACATCGGATTCAAAGCTCCATTCCTGATAGACCTCATCAGCAACACTCCTTCTAATGAAGTGATATTAGAACTTTCTGATCCTTCACGTGCAGGATTGATTCTTCCATTGGAAAATCAAGAAAACAGAGATCTTCTCATGTTGCTCATGCCGATGTTACTGAACGAATAAGTTTAAACTTCAATAAACAAATTTATCATGAGGCTGTGTCAGTGTATTGGCACAGTCTCTTGAAATTTATAAAAGCAACTTTCATTTATGAAACTGAATCTCAGAAACCCCATAGTCTTTTTTGACCTTGAAACAACAGGTATTAACATTTGCACAGATAGAATCGTTGAGATTTCCTACCTTAGGGTCTATCCCAATGGAAGAGAGGAATCCAAGACAATACGCATCAACCCTGAATGCCATATACCCGAAGAGGCCTCAGCAATTCATGGTATATATGATGAAGATGTTGCTCAATGCCCCACTTTTAAGGAAGTTGCCAAAGAAATCATGCAAGATATTACCGGATGTGATATTGCCGGCTATAATTCCAATAAATTTGATGTACCAATACTTGTAGAAGAACTACTCAGAGCAAACATTGACATTGACCTCAAGAAAAGAAAATTTATAGACGTACAAGTCATTTTCCATAAAATGGAACAACGCACTCTATCTGCTGCCTATAAATTCTATTGTGGAAAAACACTAGAAAATGCACACTCTGCCAATGCTGATACAGCTGCTACCTACGAAGTGTTACAAGCACAACTTGAGCGTTATCCTGAGTTGCAAAATGATGTGGATTTTCTATCAAAATTCACTACACATAGCAACAATGCTGACTATGCCGGACGCATCATCTACAACAACAATGGACAAGAAGTAATCAACTTTGGCAAATACAAAGGTCAGATTGCAGAAGAAGTCCTCAAGAAAGACAGTGGTTATTATGGATGGATTATGCAAAGTGATTTTCCACTTTACACAAAAAAAGTCTTCACTGCCATTATGATTAGAATGAAGCAACTCTGACATTTTGACATAATCACAACTTTGGCAAAGTAATTGAGAATAACAACAGAAGAAAACATAGATAAGCATAGACATGAAACAAGAAAAAGACGACAAAAACACTGCACAAGAACAAGTCATCAATCAAGAAACACCTCAAAACGAACAAAATACACAAGAATGTGTTTCTGACAACCAAGATATAGACCAAGAAATCGCTCATCAAGAACAAATCAGTCAACTCACTGAAAAATGTGCAGAACTGACTGACAAAAATCTACGTTTGATGGCAGAATTTGACAACTATAGACGAAGAACTCTGAAAGAGAAGTCTGACATCATCAAGAATGCCGGAGAAAACATTTTCAAAGACATGCTTCCATTAGTTGACGATTTTGAACGAGCACTTACCTCCATCCAACCAACCCCAGAAAACGCATCACTTAGAGAAGGAGTAGAAATCATCTACAACAAATTCATAAACTTCTTGGGACAAAACGGAGTAAAAGCCATCGACACAGAAAACAAAGTTTTTGACGTAGAGTTTCACGAAGCAATCACCACCATTCCTGCACCCGAAGAATCAATGAAAGGAAAAATCATTGATTGCACAACCAAGGGATATACACTCAATGAAAAAGTTATACGCTTCGCTAAAGTTGTAGTAGGAGAATAACGCAACAATACAATGGAAAAAAGAGATTATTACGAAGTTCTTGGAGTAGCCAAGACAGCCTCTCCTGAAGAAATCAAAAAAGCCTACAGAAAAAAGGCTATACAATACCACCCGGACAAGAATCCCGGAGATGCAGAAGCTGAAGAAAAATTTAAAGAAGCCGCAGAGGCTTACGAAGTGCTTAGCGATCCACAAAAGAAACAACGCTATGACCAATTCGGACATGCCGGAATGGGCGGAGCTGGTGGATTCTCCGGTGGTGGAATGAACATGGAGGATATATTTGCTCACTTTGGTGATATATTTGGAGGACACTTTGGCGGATTCGGTGGCTTTGGAGGTTTTGGCGGTGGACAACGCGGACCAAGAGTAAGACGAGGCTCTGACCTACGTGTAAAAGTTAAACTCACATTATCCGAAGTAGCTAATGGAGTAGAAAAGAAGATTAAGGTCAAAAAACTCATACCATGTTCTGAGTGTCAAGGAACAGGTGCTGAAAACAACTCCGGCACAGAAACCTGTACACAATGCCATGGAACAGGAAGAATAACACGCATCCAACGCACCATACTCGGTGACATGCAAACGCAGGCTGAATGTCCCACATGTGGCGGAGATGGTAAAATCATCAAGCACAAGTGTCCACATTGCTCCGGCGAAGGTATTATTAGAGGCGAAGATGTTATCTCCATTAAGATACCGGCAGGCGTATCAGAAGGAATGCAACTCAAAATGGGAGGTAAAGGTAATGCTGCTCGTCGCGGAGGCGTTAATGGCGATTTGCTCATCCTCATCGAAGAAGAAGCTCATCCAGAACTTATACGCGATGAAAACGACCTTATATACAATCTTCTTCTCAGCGTACCAACAGCTGCTCTTGGGGGACAAGTGGAAGTGCCCACTATTGATGGTAAAGTAAAAGTTACTATATCTCCGGGAACACAACCCGGAAAAGTACTTCGCTTGAGAGGAAAAGGTCTCCCTGGATTAAACTCCTACGGAACCGGCGATTTGCTCATCAACATCGGTGTATATATTCCTGAAAAACTCAATAAAGAAGAAAAGAAACTCATGGAAGAGTTAGCTAAATCAGACAATATGGAACCATCTACCTCCAGCAAGAGCAACTTCTTCCGTAATTTTAAAAACATGTTTCAATAGTTCAGTTTGAAACATCCCATAACAAGTCTCAAGAAAT
The DNA here is from genome assembly GCA_017647145.1 of Paludibacteraceae bacterium. GTDB lineage: Bacteria > Bacteroidota > Bacteroidia > Bacteroidales > Paludibacteraceae > Gallipaludibacter. Next base: position 15,018 of record JAGCLD010000034.1, on the reverse strand, counting down.
AACAACACTTGAGACTTGTTTTTTTCTTACCTTCACCACAATTTAGGGGATACATACCTTCACAAAGTCAATCATATCATCGGGTATTTTCCCATAAGAAGTATAAAAAACACTGCAAAAGCACACACAACAGCCTTCAATCTTGGTCATACTATAAAATTACACTACCTTTGTCCGATAAATAATTCATTCACTAAACAACACAACAATGAACACTACTCAGAAACTCCTACGTGACAATGCTGCCATTCGTTGGACTGCCTTGTTGCTATTGGCACTTGCCATGTTCTGTTCCTACATTTTCATGGACATTCTCTCTCCAATTAAAGACCTCATGCAATCCGAACGAGGATGGGACTCCACAGCATTTGGTACAATGCAAGGTTCAGAAACTTTCCTTAACGTATTCATTTTCTTCCTCATCTTCGCCGGAATTATTCTCGACAAAATGGGTGTACGCTTCACTGCTGTACTATCAGGCATTGTGATGTTAGTGGGTGCTTCCATCAACTGGTATGCAGTCACTGAGATGTTTCAAGGAAGCAATTTAGAACACTGGTTTAACACCCACCTCAATTACATACCCGTTTTTGAAGAATTAGGAGTTTCACCATTCTATGAAGGTATGCCAGCATCCGCTAAATTTGCCACCATCGGTTTTATGATTTTTGGTTGTGGAGTTGAGATGGCAGGTATCACTGTATCACGCGGGATTGTCAAATGGTTTAAGGGCCGTGAGACAGCCATGGCTATGGGTTCAGAGATGGCACTTGCTCGTTTAGGCGTTGCTACATGTATGATATTTTCTCCATTCTTTGCCAAATTAGGAGGAAACATTGATGTATCACGTTCTGTGGCATTTGGTGTCATTTTACTTATCATTGCCCTCATTATGTTTATCGTATATTTTTTCATGGATAAGAAATTAGATGAACAAACCGGTGAAGCCGAAGAAAAAGACGATCCATTTAAAATCAGTGACCTTGGCAAGATTCTCTCCAGTAGAGGTTTTTGGCTGGTAGCATTATTGTGCGTATTATACTATTCAGCCATTTTCCCCTTCCAGAAATATGCCGTGAACATGCTTCAGTGTAATCTCACCTTGAAATTACCTTCAGCAGATTCATTCTGGGCTGGTGATGTAGTTACCATCATTCAATATGTCATCATGTTGGTTGTAGCAGTCTTTGCCTTTATCAGCAATTTCATGAAGAAAACCAATCTTAAAGTTAGTTTCATGGGTATTGCAATTATTGCCCTTGTTGGTTATTGCGTTATGGGTTATATGCGTGGTACAGCCGAGACCATCTTTGCTGTTTTCCCACTATTAGCAGTTGCTATTACACCTATCCTTGGCAGTTATGTTGACAATAAAGGTAAAGCAGCCTCTATGCTCATGATAGGTTCTCTTCTTTTGATTGCATGCCACCTCACTTTCGCATTCATTCTTCCGATGTTCAAAGGTAGCGCCATTGGAGGTACCATCATTGCTTACATCACCATCCTTGTATTAGGAGCCTCTTTTTCTCTTGTTCCTGCCTCTTTGTGGCCAAGTGTTCCTAAATTGGTGGATGAAAAGATTATCGGTTCAGCCTATGCACTCATCTTCTGGATTCAAAACATTGGCTTATGGTTGTTCCCATTGCTTATCGGAAAAGTCCTTGACAAGACCAATCCAGGTGTCACCGATCCTACTCAGCTCAATTACACATGGCCTTTGGTTATGTTAGCTTGTTTAGGAATTGCCGCCCTTATTATCGGCATCATTCTCAAACGAGTTGATAAGAAGTATGGTTATGGCTTAGAATTACCCAATAAGCAATAAAATGAAAAAAACACTTTATCTTATAGGTTGCATGCTCACAATGTGGGCATGCAACCCTTCACAAACAACCAACTACTCTGAAGACTTTACTGATGGGTACGACTATGAAGTAGAAACAACTGCGCCTCAATTGAGCAAACGCAGTAAGGTCTCTAACCACTCCGGTTCTTCCAATGTAGAAGCTAAAATCAGGCGTACTGCTTATATAAACTTTCAGACGCAAAATACTGAAAAGACGAAGTTGCTCGTTGATGAATGTATTGTTGAATGTGGTGGCATTGTAATAAATGAGGATATTAACAATAATGACAGGCGTACGACTCACAATCTCCATGTACACATTCCAGCACAGCACTTAGACAGTTTTTTGTTACGCATTGAGGCTGGCGCCATGAAGGTTGATTATAAAGAGATTTCACAAGAAGATGTAACAACACAACACATTGACTTATCCACGCGTCTTCTCAACAAGCAGGAATTAGAAAAGAAGTACTTGCAGTTGCTCACCAAGGCGAACAATATCAACGAGATTCTCTCCATTGAGCGCGAGCTCAACCAGATACGCAGTGACATTGAGTCCACCACACAGCAACTTGCTTATCTCAATCAACAAATAGATTACAGCAGTTGTCGTATTAGTTTTTACAAGATTTTACCATCTAACATACACAATGGCTCTGTGATGCTCAATGCATTGAGAGCAGGATTAGACAACTTCGTTTCCTTCCTCATGTTTTGCATTCGTTTATGGCCGTTCTGGATTCTTGCTCTCATAATTGGCATTCCTCTGTACGTCAAGCGCCGTAACAAGAAACAATGTAAAAAGTCTTAGAATAAACAAGAAAAGCGTTCTAAAGACAAAAAAATATTGTACCTTTGCACACCCAAAAAAACACATAATAAATATGATGAACCTTAAAGACATTATCAGCTATTTAGGAACTAAGAAGTTCTGGGTTGAATTAATTATCATGACCTTAGGGATGGTAGTTACCGCATGTGCCGTTTACTACTTCCTCGTACCAAGTAAACTCATCATCGGTACCATTTCAGGTCTCTCGATCGTTATCAGTGGAATCTGCCAACAATTTTTCGGCTTTCCGCTTAACGTATCCACTGTTATCTTTGTTATCAATGCCATTCTTCTTATTTTGGCTTACATATTGATTGACAAGGAATTTGGCATTAAAACCGTTTATACAGCCCTCATCTTGGGTCCAATGATTGGTGTATTGGAAAAATACCTTCCTTACGAAAAGTTCATTTCCCAGAACTCAGAAATCCCATCCATCATGGGTGACCTTTGGCTTGACCTCTGCTGCTTCGTTGTTCTATTGAGTTTGGCTCAAGCCGTTTTGTTTAAGATCAATGCTTCCACCGGAGGTCTTGACATTCTGGCTAAGATTGTCAACAAATATCTCCACTTCGACATCGGAACATCCGTATCAGTAGCCGGTTGGATTATATGCTGCACTGCATTTGCCATCAATGATGCCCGCTTAGTTATCATCGGCTTGATTGGTACCTGGATTAATGGTCTTGTGGTTGACTACTTCACAGCAAGTTTCAATAGGAAGAAAAGAGTTTGCATCATTTCCCCAGAGCATGAAAGAATCAAACAATTCATCATCAACGACATTTCACGTGGTGTGACCATGTATAATGTTAGAGGCGGCTACACCGGAGAAGACAAAGTAGAACTTGTAGTACTCCTCTCTACCGATGAGTTTTCCGATTTGATGAAATACATCAACGAGAACGAGATTAATGCATTCATCACAGCCGGCAATGTCAGTGAAGTATATGGATTGTGGGGTGATAAGAACAGACTGAAAAACGTCAATAAATAAAATCATTTTTTCAACCCTAAAGCGTGTATCATTCATTTTTGATGCACGCTTTTTTTGTATGCTTACACCAATAAGTCAAAGAGCGCTTCTCTACAGATGACAGATTGCCCTCTCGTTCAGTCAACTTTGAGCAAGAAAAAGAAATCACCAATTATCATCTGAGTCGAAGCAAAGATACGACAATCGGAAAGCCCTCCTTTACATTCCATTACATTTCGGGCTTTCCGTTACGATAAGTTACAATAAGTTACATTGCTTTATGTTTCCCACAATGCCCTATCCTTTTAGTCTTCCGAAGGAGATTTAAGTTTTAAAGCATCTACAAGTTTTCCCACATTAGGGTTAGTTTGTATTATTTGTGTTAGATTAAGTTGTGCAGGAGTTGAGTAATCATAATACTCAGGGCACACATAATTTTGGCACCACACAGGAAACTCCTCCGTTATCACTTGTAAGAAATTAGTCCAATTCTTTTGTACATCCAATGTAGCAATTTCTTTATATTGATGTACCACTCGGTCAGCCCATTTATTAAAATTTACCATCAAATTCCAATGTTTTAGAGACTGCATTAAACATATAATCTGACTCACTCCGACAGCATTTCTTACATCATATTTTTCTGAGTTCCAATCATTAAAAACATTCTTAACAGGCCTATTCACACGCTTACATTCACACACTAAAGTCCCAATCCATCTATACAACAATTCTTCCACATCCTCACTCGACAGTCGTTCTTCTTCCTGTTCTTTCACAGATAAAGCCTGATTTTTTGACAACTCTCTACGCACTCTCTCCATATCATAGCGAATCCAAGGTCTATTTTGAAATCGAGTAATCACCAAACAACTCAATTGTAAATTTGAAAACTCATCCATATAGCCTTGCAGCACATCCTCCTTCATGTACTGAGACATAGTATTTCTTCTTTCTCGCTGAAAACAAACTATTTGCAGAATCTAAATTTGCGACAGGTAACGATTTAGAAACGAGCGAAGTTCCCTTATCTGTCTTATTCTGCATTATTGAAAAGAACGCTATACTCTGTATGCGAAGATAGTGAAAATTTCTTAAATGACAAATATTTAATTATTATATGGCATAATAGTACTCGATAAAGACTGATATGGACATAGATTACAATGGTGAATCCTTCGAGTTTCTTATATACACTCCCAAAATAGAATCCCTATCTCAAAAAAATGTAAAGTGTTATCATATGAATTCACGAGAGACAAGCAAAGCAGATACAAAATAAAGGTCGGTTGCCCAAGTATTACTGAGAGTAACCGAATATAATAGTTTAGTCTATAGTTTGGTTATTGATTTGAAAACGGAATCCAAATATAAGTATTACAACAGAATCCTGTTTTTCTCATTTACACAAAATTATTGGACACAGACTTATTGATAGCGCAAGAAGTAGTGCAAGATAAACTATATCTCTTTCACATTACCACATATTTGCTAAACACACGTACTCCTCTTATCCTTATCTCTCTCTGAATCACACAAGATGAAGATTGGATAAAGTCTCTTGATAAGAGTTAAGTCTAGATATTATGGTTTTCTTATCTAGTGGAACAGTGTTGAGGGCTTCTATTATATTGTTTGATTCAGTAGCAAGAGATTCAAATTGACGTTTCCGCCATGGTATAAGAATTCTTAGTGATGTAAGTACAGATGCCACCTGTACAATAATGACTGACATAAGGTATGAGTTTCCATTGTCTGTGGTTTGATTATAATATTCTATAAACTTTTTTAAATAAGTTACAATATCTTTCCAGTTCTTTACAAGTAATTGATCCCTCAATTCATTAGTTCTGATTTCTGGAGATTCTATTATATTATGAAAACACCTTATTGTAGCAGTAAATCGTATAATTTGCATATCCCGTTGGTAGTTGTTTTGTATTCTTTTAAATCTTTGGTCTATTTCAATTTCCATATTTAAGAGTTCTGCCTTAATTTCTGCCTGCGAGATTCTTTGAGTTATCTCGCATTTCTTTTCATAAAGTGTGCTTTCTTTTCGGAGGTGTGTAAGTTCTTCTTTACATTCTTTGCGGAGTCGTTCTTCAGTGTCGCGATTCTCTCTATATAACTTTAACTGTAATGCGATAGGAACAAAAACTCCAAGAATTGCCATTACTCCCATCCAGAATCCCAACCAACCATTCATTTTATTTATGATATTGTTGGTTTCTTGACGCACATCATCTATAAGCTGATCTTGACGCATTATAAGCAGTTTCTGAGACTCTCTAACTTTTAAAATATCCGACAAAGGTATCAGATATTTATCAACCTCCTTTTTTGTGGTTAAAGAGTCAATCTTGTTTTCTTTTCCTTCAAATTCTTGTTTCTCCTTTGCCAGAATAATATTCGACAAAACGCTATCTGTTGGAACGACTTCTAAATACATAGAATCTCGCTTCTTCATCCACTCATCTTGCAAATTAAAATATTTTGTTTCATACCTGCATGCTTCAAAAAACATCCACATACTACTGCCAATAATTAGTAGTATAACTACCATTACCCCTATAAAAATAATATCTACCAGACGATTATGAGTAGACTTTGATTCAGGATTGTTATTATCTATATCAGATTCATATACATCCTTCTTATCTATTTTCTTAACTTTCCAACACATATCAGTTATCTGATGTTATCCTCTAGGGATATATATATATTATTATTTATAATGTTGTCACTATTACGACAAACCAATGCCTTAATTTCAGAATCATCAGTTTCGTGGTAGTCATAGAGCCTTCCGAATTTTACATTTTCCACCCCTTTACTTGCAATTAGCCCTTTATATAACTGATTTGTTATAAGGTCATCCTGGGAAAAGAATAAGAGTTGTATTGCGTATTTTTTATCTTTTAGCAATCCGTCATGACATTTAATAATCTTCTCTATAAATTGTTTTAATTGTATTCTACTATCAAAATCACTAGAATCGAAGACATCATCAATTATAAATGGATAGTTGATAGCATATGTTTCTTTTACAAAACACCCCAAAGCTATTTTGATAGCAACACAAAACAATTTAAATCTGAATGTATTAAGATATAGTCTTGGTTTTATCGGAAATCTCTTGTCAGAAGTTAAATCACCGCACGCAGTCATTATATTTACATCAAACTTGACAAACTGATGTATATCCACATACTCCATTTCATCCGTTACCCCATTGATTAGTTCAAGAACTCCTTTTGAGCGATTGATACCCAAGTTTACTACAAGTTTGTCATTGTCAATATCAAAATAATCCGACAATAATGTCTCTATTGATGACTTTATCTTGCCTTCCCAATTCTGAATGATCCTCTCTAAATAATCTTCAAGGTAGGTTATCAGCTCACAGTATTCTTTCTCAAATTGGCTTGCAATTTCTTCTGATTCGAACAAACTTTCAAATTCGTCATCTTCATCAATTCCATTAAGAGACTTGTGTGCAGCTATATGCTTTTGGGCAAGTTCCGCGATTATTTTTGTATTATTTTTTTCGTTCAATCGTTTTTTTAACTGACTTATCTGTGTTGCTAGCAACTTCCTGAAACTAATAAATTTGTCTATACTTTGCAATAAATCATTCTTTTTTTGATCTTCGAAAGAATAACTATTGTTCTGAAAGTTCTGTAGTTGTTCAAATATGTTTTGATATTGATCAACTACACCGGCAGAGAACCAATCGTTTTTACTATACATTGCTTGTTCATCTTTTATTGACTTGACAATAAGGTCTGTATAATTTTTGATTAGATGAAAGTCCTGATTCTTATCTATTACATTTTTTAAAAGAAGTAGAGTTTCGTCTTTCATATCAAAAGAGATTCTTTTCTTCGAATGTTTTAATGCGATACCAAGCATAATGCGACAAATTGGCTCACTTATTCTTTCTGAACTTTCCTGCCATATGTTTTGTTCTGCTTTTTTTTGTTCGCTTCTTACATAAACGCCTAAATAATACAACAATTGTAATGCTTGATAAAAATGGTTCAATCCAATTTGTCTAAGCATAAATCTTGTGTAATCTTTATTAGTTTCAAGTTCACGCACATCATAGTCAGAACAGTAAAAAGCATCTGTGATTTCCGGGTTTCCTGATTGATTAAATATATCGTCACCTTCAAGTCTGATTATTTTCGATTTGGTAAATACGCAAAGTGATACATTTTTTTGTTCTGTTCCTGAATGTACAAGAAATTTAGATTGATCCTCATCAATATCTTTGAACTTATCAGTTCCCTGCCCAATTTTTCTTTCATATCCACGCATTAATGCAGAATTGATTTTCCGCATACCAGCATATTCCAAAGCGGAATAAATTGATGTTTTCCCAACTCCATTTGCTCCAACAAATATGCTATTAACAGGCTTATCATTTTTTGAAAAAGACAGTCCGTATTTAAGGGAGTCTTCTCTGGCTGGATATTTTTTTATGCCAGCAAGAGTCACTCTTAGAAAACGAAGATCAGAGAAACTGACATTCTCAATTGTTGGCTTATCAATGTTACCATCAATAAACTTTTCAGGCATAGGCCTATATAGCAAGTCTGCTACTAGCAAACTTCGTGAGGCACTAAAGAACTTTCCTGTGCTCACAATATCAAGCAACACGGAAGCAAGTCTATTTCCCTTTAGAGTACCTTCACAGACCCATTCTAATAACTTATCTTCAAGAAGATTTTTCAATTTTCAAAAAAGGTTTAGATAATGATACTAAATTTTGTTTGAACCACACAAAAAGAAACGTCTAAAATATCTCTGATTATCACTTCCCATAACAATTTCATATTTCGGAGCCAACTTACATTCATCAATCCTAACATCAACCCACTTGTTAATCTCTGTAAAAAGATCATTATTGCTAAGGTTTTTGTGCTTATGCTCAATTCGGCGCATTAAAGATTCAAATGATTCACCTATACAATGATGACCAGTTACATTCTTCATATTCATTGACCTATATATGTCACTTGAAAAATGTAAAACTTTATACAAAGCATCCAGATTATCATCTACAGAAACACTATCTTTAAGTTCAGTAGCCAACTTTCTGTAATAAATATCTCTGAGTTCTTCAGGATTCACATATTCCTGTAATACAATTGGCTCAAATGCAGGCTTATTAATTATTTTCTCAGATATTATATTTGTTATTTCGTTAAATACAATATTAGCCATACCTTTTCCTAATATTATGGCCAAATCTTCTTTGCGGATATTGAAATTTGCTTCTTTGGGGAAGAATTTATGACAGTTTCTTACAAATGCAGACAAACAATAGAGATATTCAGCCCATACAATCAATAAAGATAGTTTCGCTTGATTTATCTGATCGTTTTGAACTATTGTTGTAAAAATCTTATTTCCATCTTCTTCACTAATATGTAATACATTGAAAACAGACAGCCACGCTTTAGCATATAAGCCACCATTAGCATTGTCGTCGCCATCAAACAATTTCCCATCTTTAAGGTTCAAAATATTTACATAACTTGGAGCAATCATTTCAATACAACATCCTGTTGCTTTCTTAAATAGCCTTATTTTCGCGTGATCATTTGTATAGCCATCATTCCTACTATCTACAAGAAGTACAGAAAAAGATTCTGAAGAATCTTTATAAGACTCCGACTTGACCTCATATTGTATCCAAGATGGACAATTATTGGTAATAAATTTTTTTATAGTCTCATATGACTCATTGGAGTATATCAAAGGATATTCAATGTCTATGGGCAATGAAGTAGAATGAATGTTCTCTGAAATTGTATGCGCAACTGCCTCAAGTTCTTCGTTGTCTAAAAGAGGCATTGCGATAGTAGAATCAGATTCAAGTATAGAGGCTATTACACCGTTCATCCCTCTAAATAAAGCGATAACATAAGGTACTTCTCCAGAAAAAGCCCACCATTGCATACTAATTCTTTGCAATGTTGCCCCCCATATAATAACATCATCTGCTATTATACCTGCAATCTTATCTTTAGGAAACTCTGAATAGCCACCTAATATCAAAGGGATAGCATATTCTGTTGTCACTTCCACTTCTTCGGAAGACAACAGCTTACATAATTCTACAACTTGGGGCGATTTGATAGTTTGTTTTTTTACTGACTTTTGCAGCCAATCAAAGAAACGTGGCATTTTTCGAGAGAGAGCGATTACATACACTTTCTTTCCTGAACTTACGCCAAATCTGATTTGCTTTGACAAGGACTCGCTCCACAAGTCCAATGCTTGGTTAAATTTTATTTTATCCACTTGTTAGTAAATGTATTATATCATATCTACGCCCAGACAATCCTACGACATAGTTTAATGTACAAAGATAGTAACAAAATCTCACATAGCGAGGTGTAATCCGCTATTTTTTTTTGGATTATAATATAAAACATCAAATCTCCTATATATATATTTACTTATATCGGACGAAAACACGTGTCTAGACTTAATAATATTCCTCCTTTTAGTATCTCAAGAGCTTTTTCATTACTTTCAATGAGAGTGCCACATGACCATATAACGATACAATTTGTCGAAGGATTTTAACTAAATATTTTAACACCTTGCATTTTATAATGTGCATTATTTCCCATATAGTAAACTTTATTATTAATCAAAGAAACGATCAATTGGTATTATCTCAATTAGCAATTACTATTTTCGGTATTCTACAGGAGTATTGTTATATTTACTACGAACAATCTGTTTTATTGTTTCAATCTGCTCACTATTAATATCTTTCCCTAATGTAATTTTTGTTATGCAAGATGTCGGGATAATTTCCCGAAAATAATCGTTATTTCCTATACCATCTACTAAAACAAAACGCATTTCTTGCTCGTCTTCCCATTTTGGAGCATATTTCGTTGCTAGTAATTTACTCCAGAAAAGTAAGTTATAATTACCCCCAGCAGATAAATATCCCCGATTAATAGATTGTTCTACTTTTTTTACATAATTAACGGGTAGTACGATAAAGCCTTTTTTAGGCTTATATTCCTGTATAAAATGTTTAATAGTTGCTTGCGTATCTAATTCGATACACATGCCAGACTCTTTGCCATCGACTCTTGTATATCTTTCCCAGAGAGTTTCATTATTAGAGGTTTTACCTAAACTACAAATACCAATGCTGTTAAATAAATCCCTTTCTTGTTCTTTCTTTTTATTTATGATATCAATATCGATAAAACCTTGTGCAGATTTATATATATCACTATAATCAACCTTATCTATGTGACAATCAATAGAATCATTTAACTTACTCGCTCTTGTAAATTGAATGTTTGAGTTTTCAAGCATAAGCCTACCACTTTCATAAGTGAGATACTTGTAAACTTTCTTTTGTAGATGAACTTGCATTGTTAAACACTTCATCAGTGCTTTCCCGACCTCATCAACTTTATTATTCCTTAGCGCACACATACTTTCATCATTATATTATGATATAACCTGCACTTTACCATCTACCTCAGAAACTTCTCCATTCTTTAGCATTTGCTGGTACACTTTGCGAAGCGAATAGATGATATTCTCACCTGTACGCTTAAAGCCAAACTCACGAGTTGTAACGATAAATAAATCGTCTAGCGTAATGCCAAAACTATGCTGTGCAATAGTCTTCATTGCTAACGCCAACTCTTCATTACAAATGTAATTGATAGGACGCAAATAATCATCATCTGGATTAGGGACACGCACCTTTACATCTGCAAAGTCTTTTATCCTCACGAACTCATTTTTATCCTCTGTTATCATTCCTTTTAGGTGATAGCGGAAGATATGTTTGACTTCATCACGAACAACAGAGGTGGCTTTTTGACGACCATACGCAGGAGCAATACGCCTACACAACTCTTCAAAATGAATAGGTTGTTCCAATGATATGATGTCCCAAGCTATGTCATATCCCTCTCTTGTGTTTCCGTCTTCATCAATAATGTTTAGGGGATATGCACGCTTATACAAATCAAACCCATAACCTTTATCAGCAATCTCTGATGGTTCAATCTTCTCCTCAATTTCGATAATTGGTATTACTGCATCTGCATTGCTGTCGCTACTATCGGAAACATCGTTATCCTCAGATTCAATAACTGCGCGACCAAGTGCCTTTTCAACCGCATTTATGAGTTTTTCCTCTTCTGTTTTCTGATCTTTTATCCAATCTGTTGACCAGATTCGATAAATAGTCCACCCCATATCCTCAAGCACTGCCTGACGCAAACGATCTCGTTCACGAGCTGTTCGAGAACTGTGATATGCTGCGCCATCACATTCTATACCGATAGCAAATTTACCGCTTTGTGTTGGATGTTTAACAGCCATATCAATACGGAAACCAGAACAACCGACCTGCGTTACCACATTGTAACCCTTAGATTGTAAGAAATCATATACAGCCTCTTCAAATGGTGAGTCAAAGTCCAAATCGTAGTTAAAGGTAAGTTCTTTTTCTAACGCTACGATTCCCTGTTGAGCAAACTCAATATATGAACGCAACATCTTTACACCTTCCGAAGAAACTTTCTCCAAATCAATGTCGGTAGGCACAATAGAGCCAACTAATTTTACATTATGTTTGGCTCGTGTGATAGCCACATTAAGGCGACGATAACCGCCCTCGCGACTTAGAGGACCAAAGTTCATATACATTATACCCTTACTATCCTTTGCATATCCGATACTGAAGATAATCGTATCTCGCTCATCACCCTGTACATTCTCAAGGTTCTTAATAAAGAACGGCTCTTCCTTGTCCTCAATAAAGAATTTATCAAAGTTAGGATTCTGTAATCTCTTTTGACGGATAGCTGCATCAACAGCATTTTGTTGAGCTTCACTAAATGTTACGACACCAAGAGAGCGATTAGGATGCTTCTTGAAATGCTCAAATACCAAATCTACAACCTTTCTTGCCTCTATAATATTATTCTTCTTGCCGCCTCTGTCATATATACCATCCTTTACATAAACATACTCAACACCGCAATCTGGGGCATTTTCGGTTGATGATGGGAAAGTGATAAGTTGGCTATTGTATATTTTGATATTAGAGAAAGCAATGAGGTGTTCATGACGACTTCGGTAGTGCCATCTCAAACTACGCTCTGGCAGGACTGATACTGCTTCATCCAAAATGGATTCATAAGCTCCAGCGTCATTATCTTCAATAGCATCGTCAGAATCTACATCGAAATCCTCATCGTTAAGCGATGTTGAGAAGAAGCTGGTTGGTGGCAACTGCTTGGTATCACCAACAATAATTACCTGCTTGCCACGCATAATTGCACCAATAGCATCTTCTGTATGCACCTGAGATGCCTCGTCAAAAATCACCAGGTCAAAGTCGTAACTTTGTGCTTCAAGGAATACACTCACTGACAAAGGCGACATCATAAAACAAGGACGTAATGATGTCACGAGATTAGGTATTGCCATAAAGAGTTTACGCAAAGGCATCAATCGTCTTTGCTTGTTAAGCTCTCGTTTTAATATGGCAATCTCATCCCTCGCTCCATTTATTGAGTTAAAATCTGGGATCCTACTCAGTGCACGCTCTCTTACTCTTGCTTGTGCAATCTTGAATTGTCCCTTGTCAAGTTCACAGAATTCATTTATGGTTTGGGCTTGTATTCTACCTCTGAAATTCTGTACAGCGGGAAAGTTTGGCAATACAGCATCTAACCACAAATGGTAGAAACGCTTAAGATAAGCATCTACAATTACATCAGATGGTATTGTATTTTCTTCAACTTTCTCTATAAATACAGATAATCCATATACTTCACATGTTTGTCGAGCATTTTTATAATCAACCCAATTCTCTAAAAGGTGTTTATTATCTCTGCATGCAGAGATGCGCTCTGATAAATCATTCAAGTTTAATTGTAGGAAACTTTCAGCATTTTCAAACAAGCTGAAAAATCTGTCTAAATCAACCGAAATAGAATTGTACAAACTTGTCAGGGATGTCAAGGTTTTTTTGCAATATGAAATGGTCTCTGTGTCCGTACAAATTAAATTGACCAATGAGTCTGGAATATCATTGGTTTCCCTAAATGATTTCAATTCTTTGGAATACTCAATGGCATTTATGATTGTACTCCAATCGGTATCTTCCCGAAGGAAATAATCCTCATATTGCATAGACATAGATTCCTCATGCTTTGAAACTAAGTCTAATGATTCTGCAAAAGTCTTGAGTTGGTTCAGCACTTGTAAAGCAGAACTATATTTTAATTTCAAATCAGAACATAGGAAACCCTTAAGGTATTTTATATCCGTACGATATTTATTTCCTAATCTGGCAAATATAGATGTATATTCACTCCTAAACCTCTGAAGTATTGGATAATAGTCAATTTCAAGGATTTCCTTATCAAAGTTTTTGGTAATTTGAACCTTTTGAGACACTAATGTTTCATATATCCCCTTATGGACATGTAGTTCCTTTAGTATGTCATCATGACAAGTCGACTCCACCCATTTTCGTAATGTTTTAGGTGATTTCGAGGCTACTTCTAATAAATTAATTGTGGAGCTTAAAATCTCTAATGATAGTTTAGATTTGTCAAGTCCTAAAGTTTTTATACATTCCTCTAATATCTGTGTAATATTGTGTAGTATTGGGGTAATCTCATTGGCAATAGAATCTATTTCTTGCCTTAATTCGTGTGATAAAAAGTTCACTTTAGCACCACCCCATACATTATTTGCAATGTCATCATTGCTTACGCTGGCAGTTTTTGCAAACTCTTTTAATATGTATATTTTGTCATTCAATTCAGCTTCAGTTGTTTGACCAACGGAAGGAATTGGAAATAGAACATCTGGAGCATTTTTCAACTTTGCTAACCTGTCATTTGCCGTAAATATAGATATATTTAATGCTGATGTAGGTGTGTGAAGTTGTTCTTGATATTCATTGAGAGAATTCCTTTTTCGTTCCAACAAGTCAAGTTGTGCCAATGCCTCATTCCTTACACGGGTACGGTCTATATTGATAGAGTTAGCAAGGTCTCGCAATATCTCCTTCTTCTTCGCCTTATGGCTATGAAGCGTAAAGCAAAAGTCTGCTAATCCAACACTTGCCAAACGATTATACACAACTTGTAAGGCTGCCATCTTCTCTGAAACAAACAATACCTTCTTGCCATCTGCAATAGCTTCGGCAATGATATTTGTAATGGTCTGACTTTTACCTGTTCCCGGAGGACCTTGTAACACAAAACTTGCACCCTTCTTTGAAAGCAAGACTGCATCCTGCTGACTTGAATCAGCATCTACGACTTGAAATGTATCAATAGG
>JAGCLD010000033.1 GCA_017647145.1 Paludibacteraceae bacterium | reverse complement strand
TTCCTATAATTACCTCTTTATGCCTTTATAGGGCGACAGTGCTTTTTTAGTTAGTTTTGGATGGGGAAGGTTTTATAGGACTGACGTTCGCTGTGCTTTGCTTCGTTGGAGATGGAAGCATTGTGTTAGAGTGACCGTTTTTCGAGGCGCTTTTGCGTTGTTTGTTTTGGTTGTGGGTATGCTTTCGTGAAAATGTCCATCGTTGCATTAGTGATATATCTTATTATCAAGTGTTTAAGAAATTGAATTGTCCACCTTGTTTTCTTGGAGGCACAGAAAATATGCACTATATTTGCCAGCGATGAATGAAGGTTTTAATCAGTCTTCCTAACGGAATGTATCTGCTACGAGTGTATTGCATGGATAACGAAATACTACAAACAAAAATAGTAATACAGTAGAGTTATGAAAAAAAAATTATTACTTACCGCATGTGTTATGGCATTCCTATTTATGGGTTGCGAACCAAATGAGCCACAACTAAAAGGTGTATTTTCTGTAGCGGCTGATAAACAAGTAGTGTTTTCCACGGGCAACTTGCAATATCATCCGGCAAACAAAAAGTGGCGTTTTGCAGAAACTCAAACTCAATATATTGGTGAAAAAAATGCACAAATCTCTTCAAGTTACAATGGTTGGATAGATTTGTTTGGGTGGGGGACAGGTGACAATCCGACCAATTCAAGTAGAGTTGGTAGTGATTATCAATTTTTCGTTGATTGGGGGACTAATAAGATTGGCAAAGATTCATCTAAGAGTTGGCGTACATTGACATTTGATGAGTGGGCTTATTTGCTTGAGAAGCGTCCTAACGCAAATCAGTTACGAGGCGGAGTTGATATGAATGGTGTGAGTGGCCTGCTTTTATTACCGGATAATTGGGAGTCTACCGCAGATATTACACTTGACTTGGGTAGTGAAAAATATCCGTCCTTTACTGCTGATCAATGGTCACAATTGGAGGCGTTGGGTGCAGTCTTCTTGCCTGCGGCAGGTTGGCGTAGTGGCGATGATGTTGAGTATGTACAGTTTGTTGGCGCTTATTGGTCTTCTACCGGGTATGCTGTGGATGCATTCAGTGTTTATTTCTTTTTTGACGAAGTGGTGCACATAGATGTCGGAGTTCGCGATACCGGTCATTCCGTCCGTCTTGTTAAGGATTTATAATGTTAAGTTAAATAAAAGTGTATTCGGAAAACTTGGAATAAAAACTTTCAAATATCGCCAATTTTGATGATACGCTCATAAAAAAGTATTAGAATTCATTTTGAAGTTCGGTAGTTTTCATAAAAACAACATATTTTAGGTTCATCCGCAATGTTTCAAAGAGAGGCATTGCGGATGATGTTTTTTGAACTGCACCCAAGAAGTTGGACGAATTTATTATGTTTTATAATCGAGAGTTCGGAACAAAATCGGCTCACCACTCCGGTGTGTGGGGAGTCTGAAGATCCTCTTTCGTATCGGGGACGTTGTATGTAGAAAGACCCCCTCCGTTCCGCTCCGCTGGCGCTACACTCCACTCGTCCCCCTGAGCAGGGCGACAGTGCTTTTTTAGTTAGTTTTTGTATGAGGAAGCCATGCAAATAGATCCTGATTCTACAAGTACCTCGCTACGCCCTTTGAAGTGGGGACAGTGCTTTTTTAGTTGGTTTTGTGGAGGGGTGGTTGAGTTGGGTGTATGGGTATTATAAAAAAGGCTATGCGTTGTGCATAGCCTTTTTTTGTTTGTATTTGTTTCGTTGTTTTTTGTACTTGTGCTTGTTTAGTATCTGTAGTGTTCTGCTTTGTATGGTCCTTCTACTGATACTCCGATGTAGTCGGCTTGTTTTTGTGTTAGTTTGGTTAGTTTGACTCCGAGCTTTTCGAGGTGTAGTCTTGCTACTTCTTCATCAAGATGTTTAGGTAGTCTATATACTCCGACCTCGTATTGTTTTGTGTAGAGTTCGATTTGTGCCAATGTTTGATTGGTGAATGAGTTGCTCATTACGAAAGAGGGGTGTCCAGTGGCGCATCCGAGGTTTACAAGACGTCCGTCGGCAAGTAGGAGTATGCTGTGTCCGTCGGGGAATGTGTATTTGTCCACTTGTGGTTTGATGTTTGTGCACTTGATTCCCGGGAAGTTTTTGAGTTTTTCTACTTGTATTTCGTTGTCAAAGTGTCCGATGTTGCATACGATGGCGCTGTCTTTCATTGCAGCGAGGTGGTCGATGGTGATGATGTCGCAGTTTCCGGTGGTAGTGACGTATAAGTCAGCTTCTGCGAGTGCGTCTTCAACTGTTGTAACCTCGAATCCTTCCATAGCCGCTTGTAGTGCGCATATTGGGTCGATTTCCGTTACTACAACTCTTGCGCCGTAGGCTCTCATGCTTTTTGCACATCCTTTTCCTACGTCACCGTATCCGCATACGCATACAACTTTACCGGCGAGCATGATGTCGGTGGCGCGTTTGATTCCATCGGCGAGTGATTCGCGACATCCGTATAGGTTGTCAAATTTAGATTTGGTGACGGAGTCGTTTACATTGAATGCAGGGAAGAGAAGTTCTCCTTGTTGCATCATTTGGTATAGTCGGTGTACTCCGGTTGTAGTTTCTTCAGACACGCCTCTTACTTCTTGAGCCATATTGGTCCAAAAGTTCGATTTCATCGGAAGAATTTGCTTGAGAATTTCTTTGAGTTGTAGTTCGTCTTCTCCGCCAGAAGGGGTGTTGAGAACGTCAGCGTTTTTTTCAGCCGCAGCTCCGAGGTGTATCATGAGTGTGGCGTCACCACCATCGTCAACGATGACGTTAGGCCCTTTGTCGCCGGGGAAGGTGAGAGCTTGCAATGTGCACCACCAATAGTCAGCCAATGATTCTCCTTTCCATGCAAAGACCGGAGTGCCCGTGGCAGCAATAGCTGCTGCGGCGTGGTCTTGTGTGGAATAGATGTTGCAGCTACACCAGCGCACTTCCGCTCCGAGCGCAACAAGCGTTTCGATGAGTACGGCAGTTTGTATTGTCATGTGTAGAGAGCCCATGATTCTTGCGCCTTTAAGCGGCTGTGAGTCGCCGTATTTTTCTCTTAGCGCCATGAGTCCCGGCATTTCTTTTTCAGCCAATTCGATTTCTTTTCTTCCAAAGTCAGCGAGTGACATGTCAGCTACTTTGTAGGGAAGTGTAGAGAATAGTTGTTCCATGTATGTTTTTTTTAATTTTTTTAATATTGTCTTTCCAGCTAAATAGTCAGCAAAAGTAAGAAAAAATCCCTATCTTCGCAAAGTTATTTGTGTTGTACAGTTTAGGTGTGATTATTATGTGTGTAAAATACTTGAGAATTATTTTGTTGTGGGTGGTGTTGTTGCCCTTTGTGGTGAAGGCTCAGCCGGTGAGTGTGTCGTTGGATATTCCAGAGTATGTGGTGTTTGCCGGTGATACATTGGATATACGTCGTTATGATTTGCGTGAGCGTTATGATAGGGAGCAGTTGTCGTTTATGTACATGCATTCGAGCAGTCTTCAGATTGTGCGTCGTGCGAATCGTTATTTTCCGATAATAGAGCCGATATTGAAACGTGAGGGTGTGCCGGATGATTTCAAGTATTTGGCAGTGATAGAGAGTAGTTTGAATCCCTTGGCTTATTCCCCAGCGAAGGCAGCAGGAATGTGGCAGTTTTTGGGGAGTACGGGTAAAGAGTATGGATTGGAAGTGAGTGAAGAAGTGGATGAGCGTTATCATGTGGAGAAGGCTACAGTAGCAGCGTGTCGTTATTTGAAGGATGCGCGTGAGCGTTTGGGTAGTTGGGTGAATGCAGCAGCGGCCTATAATGCGGGCCTGAATCGCATTAGTAGTGAGCAAGATAAGCAGCGGGTGGAGAGTGCTTTAGATATGCGTTTAGTGAGTGAAACGAGTCGTTATGTGTTTCGGATAATGGCAGCGAAAGCATTTTTGGAAGATCCGCAGAGGTTTGGTTTTTACTTGAAGAAGGAGCATTTTTATCATCATATCCGTGTGAAGGAAGTAGAGGTGAGTGGAGTTGTGGAAGACTGGGCTGTTTGGTGTGAGCGTTATGGGTTGACTTATGCACAGTTGAAGGATTTTAATCCTTGGTTGCGTGGTAGAGGTTTGAAGAATGAGCGTGGAAGGCGTTATGTATTGTTGTTGCCTTTGGCAGAAGATTTGTATTATTCACCAGAGAAGGTTCAGATACATTATGCCGGTTGGGTGGGAGAGTAGGAGTCATGTGAATGCGTGTGGAAGTCATAGGGTTGCTTAAGGGTGTCTAGTGGTCCCGAGGTGGTCCCGAGGTGGTCGCGGTGGAGCTTGCTGTTTTGAGAGTGTGATTTTTGGGGTAAATTTAGGTTTGAAGTATGATAAGAAATTAAAATAAGATAAGGATGAAAAGAAGAATTTGTTATTTATTGTGTGTTTTTTGTTTAGGAGTTTTGTTGAATAGCTGTGGTATGCTTGGTGGCCCGGCAGAGTTTGACGAAGGTTTGCTTGTAGGCACTTGGGTTGTGGATGGTCATGAGAGTGATCATTGGCGTTTTGATGCAGGCGGCAAGGGAGCATCCTGGGATACAGCAGATGATGTGACCGAGTCTGAGGCTCAAGCATTTACTTGGAGTCTTGTAGGGAATACTTTGACTATCACCCATCGTATAGGAATGACCGGGGCAGATGCTATTCCAAAAGCTTATAAAATGATGAGCCTGACCGAAGTGAGTATGAGTTATAAAGATGAGAGCACTAAGAAGGTTACTTATATGACCAAAATCAGGTAAGATATAAAGTGAAGAAACATTTTTTTGATTATGAAGAAAGGTTTAAAGATAGCGTGTATCAGTTTAGCCAGCCTTGTCGGATTGGTGTTGATTGTGGTAGGAGTGTTGGTGTGGGTGGTGTTTACTCCATCTCGTCTGACTCCCATTGTGCGAGGTGTGGCAGACAAGATGATAAAGTGTGAACATGCGATAGGAGAAGTGGAACTGACATTTTTTAGTACTTTCCCCCAGTTTGGCCTTGCTGTGGACAGTGTGTGGCTTGTGAATGCCATGGAGGGAGCGTCGTGTGATACGTTGCTCCGTGCGGATTGTCTTCGTGCAGAGGTGAATTTGCGTAAGTTGTGGCAAGATAAATCAATCGAATTGAATGATTTGCTGCTGGAAGGAGTGGAGGTGTGTTTGTACACAGACAGTGTGGGTAGGAGTAATTTTGATGTGTTTGTGACAGACAGTGTTCCTGAAGAGGCAGACACAGCAGCATTTAGTTTGCCCTTTAAGGGAGTGAGTCTTGAGCAGATAGCGCTACGAAAAGCGAAGATCAGTTATGTGGACGAGCAGAATGATGTGGAGGCTGAGTTGGTGGATGGCGAAGTAGCCTTGAATGTGAAATGGCAGGATGATGTAGTGAAGGGAAGCGTGAACTTGAATGTACCTTCCGTAACAGCAGCAATGGGTGGTTTGACTTATGTGGACGATGTAGCCTTGGTGTGTGATGTGCCCTTTGAAGCCCATCTGGACAGTGTGAGGCTAGAGTTGCAGAAAGCAAGTTTAGCTGTGAATCAGTTTGGAGTAAGTGTGGACGGACGTGTGAGTATGCCAGCGAACGGCGATATAGAAACAGATGTTCAGGCAGAGTTTAGTCAGTGGGATATTCAGGAAGTGTTGCGCTTGGTGCCCGATAGTTTTGCTTACCTTTTGAACGATGTTCAGGTGGATAGCGGCATTGTGAGTGTGAGTGCAGCAGTGAAAGGGACGTTGAATGACAGTGTGTATCCTGTGGTGTCGGCACACGTGCAATTGGAAAACGGAGGATTTGCCTATAGTGCTTTGCCAACACCCCTGTGTGATGTGAATGTGGATGTGGCGGCCTATGTTAATCTGAATGATTCCTTAGACAGTTATGCAGATGTACATCAGTTGCATGCCCGTTTGAACAATACGGCGGTGGAAGTGAGCGGTCGTGTGGAACGTTTGCTTGCCGATGTAGAAGGCGATGTAGAGATGCACGCAGATGTGCGATTGTCTGACGTACTTTCATTCTTGCCGGAGGATCTTCCTGTGAAGTTAGCCGGAAAGTGTAGTGGAGACATGAAAGCCCATTTTGTGTTGGAAGAATTGCTGGAAGGAATGTATGATGGATTAAGAGTAGAAGCAGACCTGACAACCAAAGAACTGGTGGCCGATTATGAGAATTGGCATGTGGCAAGTCCACAAGGGAAGGTTCGACTACAATTACCCAATGTAGAAGCAGAGAAGAAGTGTGGTTTTGCTCGTGTGGGAGTGGAATTGAGTGAGATGCAGTTGTGTGATGGAGATAGTGTGGATGTGGAGGGAGAAGACATGGCAATGGTGGTTTCCTTGTCGAATCCTTTAGAGGGCGATTGGCTACATGCAGGCTGCGAGCTGACGTCAACGAGTCTGTCGGCACAGTATGGTACCATCAATGGAGATTTGAGAGGTGCGAATGTGTCGGGTACGTTGAGTTTGAATAAGAAGGACAGTACGGAGGTGCCTCAAGTGCAAGCACAAATATCCTTAGCAAGTATGTCGGGGGGAATGGATAGTATGCAGGTGTCGCTTGAAGGGCCCAGTGTGAGTGGGACTATGCGTCCATCCCTCAAGAACAGTAAGGAGCCCGTGATCAGTTTAGCATATAGCGGAGGAGCATTGTCATTTGCCATGGGTGAGAGTGTGCGAGTAGTGACTGACAGTTTGTCCTTGTCGGCTCAAACCCGTCATCGTTCCGGTGAAGAAAACATGCTGTTGGAATGGAATCCCCGTGTGAATGTGCATTTGAAAGAAGGATTAGTGAAGTTGGCAGGATTTAAAGAAGACATATCTATACCAACCATTCAGTTTGACTATTCCAATCGTGATTTCGCTATTCAAGACAGTAGGATCCGTTTGGGTAATTCAGATTTTCAGTTGAAAGGTGATATAAAAGATATTCATAAATTTGTGTCAGGTCAAGGCTTGTTGACCGGAGAGTTAGACTTTGTGTCACACACAACAGATGTGAATCAATTGATGGATTTGGTGAGTGGATTAGGAAGTACAGCAGAAGATTTGGGAGATTCGACGGTGACAGAAGTGTCGACATCTGAAGAATCAATGCCATTTATAGTCCCGAAAGGAGTAGATTTAATACTTCACACCAGCATAGAACGTGCCTTAGTGGGCGAGCAGGTGGCAACCAATTTAGGTGGTAATCTGTATGTAAAAGACGGTGTGTTGATATTAGAAGAGATGGGTTTTATATGTGATGCAGCCCGCTTGCAACTAACCGCCATGTATAAGTCACCCCGTCCGAATCATTTGTATGTGGGATTAGACTATCACATGACAGATATTCAGATAGAAGAGTTGATAAAGATGATTCCTCAAGTGGATTCAGTCTTGCCAATGTTGAGTTCGTTTAGAGGCAAGGGAGAGTTTCATTTGGCGGCAGAGACCAACTTGACTCGTAATTATGATGTGAAGTGGTCAACCTTGCGCGGAGCAGCATCGATTGAGGGGAAAGACCTGGTGTTGCTGGATGGAGAGACCTTTACTCAAATATCGAAGTTGATGTTGTTTAAGAAGAAGACCGAGAACAAGATTGACAGCATATCAGCCGAGGCAACGGTGTTTAGAAATGAGGTGGATATATTCCCCTTTATGGTGTCGATGGATAAGTATAAAGTGGCTTTAGGAGGTCGTCATAATTTGGATATGACATTTAATTACCATTTATCCTTGCTGAGTCCGTTGCGAATAGGCGTGGATGTGTCGGGCAACTTTGATGACCTGAAGATACGTCCGACGAAGTGTAAATATGCAGAAGATTTTCGTCCAGTGGAACGTAAGAGCGTAGAAAGCCAAACGATGAGCTTTAGGGAGTTGATCAGGCAATCATTGGTGAGTACATTAAAGAAAGAAGACTAAGATAGTAGGGTAAGCATTGTTTTTGCTCACCCATAAGGTTGGACAATTGGAATAAAGGGCTTACCTTTGCAGATAATAATGACTAAACACAGACAATAATGAACGAAAGGTATCAATTAAGAGGAGTTTCAGCATCAAAAGAAGATGTGCATAATGCTATAAAGAATTCAGATAAAGGACTTTATCCGAAAGCTTTTTGTAAGATAATACCCGATTATTTGGGAGGGGATGACGCCTATTGTAACATCATGCATGCTGACGGCGCCGGCACCAAATCATCATTGGCTTATATGTATTGGCGTGAGACCGGTGACTTGAATGTGTGGAAGGGCATTGCTCAGGATGCACTTATTATGAATATTGACGACTTGCTTTGTGTGGGTGCGACGGATAATATTCTGTTGTCGAGTACAATAGGCCGTAATAAGCGTTTGATACCGGGGGAAGTTATATCTGCCATTATCAATGGGACGAATGAGTTGTGTGAAGAACTAGGAGAGATGGGTGTACATATCTATCCAACCGGAGGTGAGACAGCTGATGTGGGCGACTTGGTGCGTACTATCATTGTGGATAGTACAGTAAGTTGCAGAATGAAGCGTTCGGATGTGGTGAATAATGCCAACATCAGTGATGGCGATGTGATAGTGGCCTTGTCTAGTTGTGGTCAAGCAAGCTATGAGAAATTCTATAATGGCGGTATGGGTAGTAATGGTTTGACATCCGCTCGTCATGATGTGTTTGCTCATTATTTGGCAGAGAAATATCCGGAGAGTTATGATGATGGTATGCCACGCGACTTGGCCTATTCAGGCAATTACAGACTGACCGACGAGATAGCCGGATTAGGTTTGGATGCCGGTAAGTTGGTGTTATCTCCAACTCGTACGTATGCTCCCGTGGTGAAGTGTTTGTTGGATGAACTTCGTCCGTTGATTCATGGTATGGTGCATTGTTCAGGAGGAGCTTTGACAAAAGTAATGCACTTTGTGGAGAACATGCATGTGGTGAAGAATAATCTGTTCCCAATACCTCCATTGTTCCGCATTATTCAAGAGCAGTCGGGTACAGAGTGGAAAGAGATGTACAAGGTGTTTAATATGGGTCAACGTCTGGAAGTGTATTTGCCAGAGCAAGGAGCACAGCAGGTGATTGATATAGCACGTTCGTTTGGAATCGATGCGCAGGTATGTGGATATTGTGAGCGTGCGGAAAAGAATCAGTTGGATATTATCAGCCCTTACGGAACCTTTAGCTATTAGTAGGATGAAGATAGCATTGATAGGATATGGCAAGATGGGTCATACGATAGAGCGTGTGGCAATGTCTCGTGGTCATGAAATAGTGTGTGTTGTAGATGTAGATAGTCAAACGAATTTTGCGACAGAAGCCTTTGCTTCAGCAGATGTTGCTATTGAATTTACTACGCCATTATCCGCTGTGAGCAATATACGTAAAGCTTGGGAGGCAGATGTTCCGGTGGTGTCGGGTACGACCGGTTGGCATGAGCAGTTGCCCATGCTCAAAGAAGAACTCAATCGTGAAGGTAAGGGTTTGTTTTGGTCCTCCAATTACAGCATTGGCGTGAATCTGTTTATGGAAGTGAATCGACAGTTGGCCAGCATGATGAATAAATATGAGTCGTATGCTATTCGCATGAGCGAGACGCATCACATTCACAAGTTAGATGCACCGAGCGGTACGGCAATTACCCTTGCCGAAGATATATTAGAGCGTGTGGAACGCAAGCGCGGATGGGAGTTAGGGACAGAAGTTGGAACACCTAACATACCGATAGAATCAATACGTGAGGGGGAAGTGCCAGGAGTACATACTGTGACATACGAAAGCGATGTGGATAGTATTACGATATCACATTCAGCCAAGAGTCGTGAAGGTTTGGCCTTGGGTGCAGTGCTTGCGGCAGAGTTTATGCAAGGGAGAAAAGGTTACTATACCATGCGTGATATGTTGTCACTCTAAAAGTGAGAGAAAGAAAAACTTAATTGCTTTAAAGAACAATGAAAGGACGTTTTAATCAGCCAGTAAAACAATGGATTAAATTTTCCGTTTGGAGTCTTATTTATGTGTTGTTTATAATTTGGGTAGGCAATTATTGGTGGTTGTTGCTTTTGCCACTCATCTTTGATATGTTTATTACCCATATCATTCCTTATGATTGGTGGAAGAAATATAAAGACACAAATCCTATTGTGTATACAATTTGTAGTTGGATTGATGCGATAGTTTTTGCTTTAGTAGCTGTTTATTTCATTTTCTTATACTTGTTTCAGAATTATCAGATACCTTCTTCCTCTTTAGAAAAGAGTCTTTTGGTGGGTGACTTCTTGTTTGTGAGTAAGGCAACTTATGGTCCTCGTGTGCCCAATACTCCACTATCCTTTCCTTTGGTGCAACATACTTTCCCTTGGGGAGGTAAGTCTTACATAGAGAAGCCTCAATGGGACTATAAGCGTTTGAAAGGTTTGAAAGATGTAGAGCGCGATGATATTGTAGTGTTTAACTTTCCAGCGGGAGATACAGTAGCAGTGAGACAACCCAATCCGGATTATTACACCCTGTGTCACTATTATGGTCGCGAAGTGATAGAGGCTCGCAAGGATTTGTTTGGAGAGGTGGTGTGGCGTCCTGTGGATCGTAGGGAGAACTATGTTAAACGTTGTGTAGGTTTGCCTGGCGATTCTTTGCAGATTATAGATAATCAAATCTATATCAATAATTGTGTTTTGGAAGACCATGAGGGGGTGCAATATTGCTATTATGTTCAGACAGACGGGAGTACACTTTCATCAAAAGTGTTTGACAAGTTGGGGATTAGCAAATCAGATCGTGTGTTGTTAAATCCAAGTGTTGATGTTGGCAAGAAGGAATTAGCCGCAATGGGTTTAGATTCATCACGTCCCGTATATCATTTGCCATTGACTCGTGCGATGAAGTCAGCGTTAGCGCAAATGGTACAGATAGACACCATTGTGATAGAACCCGATTGGCGTGGCGGGGATGTGTATCCCTTGGGTAGAACAGAGTGGACAAGAGATAATTATGGTCCGATCTACCTTCCAAAGAAGGGCGATTGTTTGTTGATTACCCCTTCAAATTATGCAGTGTATGAACGTGTGATACGCAACTATGAGGGCAATGATGTGATGATGAAAGATAGTGTGGTGTATATTAATGGTGTGGCATCAACCCATTATACATTCAAGATGGATTACTACTTTATGATGGGAGATAATCGTCATCAATCAGCAGACTCTCGTTATTGGGGTTTTGTTCCTGAGGATCACATTGTGGGTCAGCCCGTGTTTGTGTGGTTGTCTTTGAATAAAGATAAGGGTTGGTTTGACGGACGTATTCGTTGGGACCGTTTTATGAAGTATGCAGGTAATTAATCAATAGGCGTGAGTGATATTTGTGTAACAACGGCTTATTTTCCGCCCATTTCGTATGTGCGTAGTCTGCTCTCCGCCGGTGAAGTGTGGGTGGAGGGGCATGATTATTATGAACGGCAATCGTATCGTAATCGTTGTTATATAGCCGCAGCTAATGGAGTGATGTCCTTGAGTATCCCAGTGGAACGTCTTCAGGGCGAAAGGCCCCTTACGAAGGATATTCGCATTTCAGACCATGCAAATTGGCGTCATGTGCATTGGCAATCTATCGTTTCAGCCTATAATATGTCACCCTTTTTTGAGTATTATCAGGACGATATAGCACCATTTTTTCATAAGAAGTGGGATTTTTTGTATGATTTTAATGTAGAAATCTTACGTAAGGTGTTTGACTTACTGGAAATTACGAAAGAAATAAAATTAACTTCGCAATATGAGGTGATTTTACCGCAAAATGTTGTAGATTTGCGTTGTGAATTTCATCCGAAGTCTCATAGGTCAGAATCGTGTGGTACTTATTACCAAGTTTTTGATGCTAAGCATGGTTTTTTGCCAGATTTGAGTGTGATGGATTTACTATTTAATATGGGAAATGAATCAATATTATATTTAACCGACTAATAACAAAACCCTCATTAGAGGAGCAAAAAATTAACTATCATGGAAAGACCAAACATTGATTGGAGTAATTTGAGTTTTGGCTACATGCCAACCGACGTTAATGTCCGTTGTACTTACAAGGACGGAGCCTGGGGAGAGTTGCGTCTCACCACCGATGCGAATATTTCTTTACACATGGCAGCAACATGCTTGCACTATGGTCAAGAAGCCTTTGAAGGTTTGAAAGCTTTTATGGGTCAAGATGGTAAGATTCGCCTTTTCCGTTTGGATGAAAATGCTAAACGTTTGCAATCATCATCACGTGGTATTATGATGGCAGAGTTTCCGGAGGATAAATTCCGTGAAGCTTGTTTGTTAGCTGTGAAGGAGAACCTTCGTTTTGTTCCACCATTTGAATCAGGAGCTTCGCTTTATTTGCGTCCGCTCATCATTGGTACCAGTCCTCAAGTAGGTGTTAAGCCAGCAGCAGAGTATGAATTTATTCTTTTTGTAACCCCTGTAGGTCCATACTTCAAGGGTGGCTTTAAGACTACTCCATTTGTGCTTATGCGTGAGTATGACCGTGCAGCCCCATTTGGTACCGGTGTATATAAAGTGGGAGGTAACTATGCAGCAAGTTTACGTGCCGGAGAACGTGCTCATGAGTTAGGTTATTCTAATATATTCTACTTAGATGCAAAAGAAAAGAAATATATAGATGAGTGCGGTGCTGCAAACTTCTTTGGTATTAAGGGTAATACCTATATTACTCCAAAGTCAACTTCTATTCTTCCTTCTATTACCAATAAGAGTTTGATGGAATTGGCAGCAGATATGGGTATGACAGTAGAACGTCGTCCGATTGCAGTAGAAGAGTTGGCAGAGTTAGATGAAGCAGGTGCATGTGGTACAGCAGCTGTGATCAGTCCGATAGAACGCATTGATGATTATGATGAAAAGAAATCCTATGTGTTCAGTAAGGATGGTAAGCCAGGTCCAATTTCAGAAAAACTTTATAATCGTCTTCGTGCTATTCAATATGGTTTGGAAGAAGATAAGTTTGGTTGGATTACTATCGTAGAATAATAGTATTTGCTAATTATCTATCTGATGATATGAGAGGATGTGTCGCGTTGGACACATCCTCTTTTTTTGAGGGATGGTAGTGTGATATTTTTGTTTCTGTGGGTAGATTTGTCCATCTGTTTTCTGTTTAAATGTCTGATAATAAGTGGTAAGCTATTTTTTAAATGTCCACTTGTTTTTAGTGCAAATATGTGATATATCTGCTATCTTTGCAGTAGTATATAATAATTGAATGATATGAGAGTGTGCATGTTGTTATTGACCTTACTGATTGTATTTGTTTTTACATCTTGTGATAGTCATCCAGGGGGGTGGGGCCCCGGTTCAGAACCTGGGGATAATGAAGTGGAGTTTTTTGATCCAAAAGATGATATTAGAGATGACGATTGGTGGGATGGAGATAAAACCGGGGGTAATCATTTTGCTATACCTGCTGCGCTGAGGGAATATTTAAAGTCACTATTTAGTAGCAGCAAATTAGTAGCGGAGGTGGAACTTGTGAAGGGCAATGTTGTTGTGTGGAGTTGTTATGTGAGTGATGAGTTGGATATTCCGGACTTTTTGGATGATAATCTGTCAGGTGGGCTTTATGAGTTGCGTGTGTATCGAGATGGTAATGTAGAAATATGTTCTTTTGTTATAGAGTAAGTTATATGCGTAGATTGTTGTTATATGGCTTAGTTTTGCCGGTGATGTTGTTGGTGGGGTGTGGCAGGGCGAGTCATACCAGTGGAGCATTGTTGGTGGATAGTTTGTATAGGCAAGGACGGTATTTCTTGGATGTTCATTGTTATGATTCGGCTTTAGTGTGTTTTGCAAAGGCAGAGGAAGCGTTTGATGAGCATACTTCAGCTCGTTATAAGGGTAAGATTTATGCTAATTTAGCATCCCTTCATAAAGATGCCGGTGTGTTTGATGTGGCTTTGGATTATTCCAAGAAATCATTGCATGCATATGAGTTGATATCCGATACAGCCTGTGTGTTGTTATCGTGGTTGGATATTGCAGATGTATATGTCAAAATGGGTGGTGAGGATAGGTATCAATATGCGCAGAAGTGTTATGACAAGGCGCTTTCTTATTTTGGAGGCTATTGTAATGATTCAATCAAGGGGCGTATATATCAGGAAAAGGGTATTAAGTATGTTCATGATAATAAGTTGGATAGCGGTTTGTACTATCTTTATAAGAGTTTGACTTACCCGGCTCAGGGCAATGGTTCTTCAATTCGAAATCTTTATGTTGCTGTTGCCTATCAAAAGAAAGGGGAGGTAGATTCTGCCAAGCATTATGTGGATGAGACTCTGAAGTGTCCGAATGGGATTCGTCAGCGTAGTGGATGTTATAATATTTTGTGGAGTATTGCTTGTGATGAGAAAGATACATTGGCGATGTCTCGTTATTCCAGCATATTAGTCGCCTATAAAGATTCGATTTTACGTCTTGAAAATCAAGCTGCTCGTGAGGTGGTAAAGTTGAATAATTCTTCTCATGAGACCATGAAGAGTGTGTATTTGCGTAGTTATGTTTTGTGGGGCAGCCTATTGGTAGGAGTGTTTTTGTGTGTGTTTGTGTTGTTGGATTATGAGCGTCGTAGGCGGACACAGCTTTCCGAGGCGCGACTCACTCTGACAGTGGATTCGCTTCAAGCCAAATTAGTTGAGGAGCAGAACAAGAAAATATATGATAGGAAGACTATTGAAGAACAGTTGGTTAGTTTGAAGCATTCGGTGGTTGAATCAGGAATAATGCAATCGAACCATTGGAGAGGGGTAAATCAAGAGTCTTCACATCGCTATTTTTATGCATTGATGGATAAGATGTGTCTTTCTTTTCCTTTTTTGACAGAGCGTGAGTTGCAGATATGTATGTTGGTGTTGATGCATATGAATAACGATGAGATGTCAAAGATTTTGTTTTTGTCCCCGAATAGTATTGGTAAGACTAAACAGCGTGTGGCACAGCGTTTGGGCACATCAGCCGGTCAGTTGCGTGAGTTTCTTTTGCAACATATGTCTTAGTATCGGTGTCTGATAAGATGCTGATGATGCTTAAATATTTGTCTTATAGGAATCTTATCTTAATCATTGCTGAATAGCCTACTAATAACCTACTAATAGCCTACTAGGGTTAGGATGGCTCGGTATGTAGGAAGTTCATTATATTCGTTGTTGTGAGGAGGGTCACGTTGTGAGTTTGTGGATTGGTAGTGGTTAGAATTTATTTTTCCGGATTGTAATAATCTTCATCCGTGTTTGTGAGTTTAGTAGAAAAGTTGTAAACTTGCGTTGGATTTGTCTTGAAGTTATGTTGCAGGTTTTACTTTCGTTGTTTTTAGTGCTATTGGCATTTGTTTTTGTGGGCAAACGCCTGTACCGCTTCGTGCGCTCTGTGGGCACAAAGGGTAAGAAGAGTGCGTGTGTGGATTGTCCTTTGGTTAGCGAGTGTACTTCCAACGCCGAACAAAAAGGAAAATGCAACCAAACAGCGCCAGACATATCAAAGGCAGGACAACATTGATGAGTTGTATGAGATGTTTGTTGGTTCGTGATATGTTTTTGTTCAAGAGTCGAATTGTTAATTCTTTGTTGCGTAGATTGATCCAACCTTCATCGTCTGTGAGGTAGAGCAATGAGTTGACCAGCAAATCTCTGTTTCCGAATTGTGTTTGGCTGTATCTATCGTATCCTACCGGAAGTGGTTGCCCGTTTTCAATTTCGTTTCCGATGAATGATCCGGATGCTAATACAATTTGTTTTGTGAGTCTGCTTTCTTTTCGTATGTTTTGGGTGTTGATGATACCTTCTGGTATCATTCTGTGTGCAAAAACGGATTCAAATAATCCTTCTAAAGCTACGCCAACCGGAACGTGTGCGATGTTGAAATAGTTTTCAGTTATTTCAAATTCTTCGACGTTGATGGCGGCGGGAGCACTGATGAGGTGTGTGGCATTGGATGAAGCGAGGAGTATGTCTTTTTGTATGCGTGTGTCGTCGCCAACGAGGTCGATGCATGAGACGAATGATCCGCTAACTTGTGCTATGTTGCGTGATATGGAGTGATTGGGTGAAGTGAGTAGTAGTGGTGCGAAGTACCAAGGCATGGGTTGAAATTGCGGTGTGGTTCCTTCGGTGGCAACATTAACTGGAACCATCAGGCATTGTTCGTCTTGGATGATCATGGGGTTGATGCGCACTCCATATCGGAATAGCATATCTGTCAGGTTTAAATCCATTGGAATTGTTGGTGATATGCCGGTGGTGCTTAAACTGTTTTCGTCGAGTCGTACTCCATCAAGCAACCATAATACTCGTCCGCCATTCATGATGTATTGGTCGATAATGAACTTATCTTGTTCTGTGAACTTTTCACGAGGTGAGGCGATGATAATTGCTTTGTATGGGGATAATATTGATGGGTCGTTATTTAATTGCCCTCTGTCAATCTGGAAGTAGCGACTTAGTGCGCGGGATATGTCCCATGTGTGATATTCGCTCAATTCGCCGTGTCCTTCAATAAATGCAATTTTAGTTATCTCTGTTTGGCAGAGTAAGCGTGTGGCGTCTGTGAAGGCAAATTCAAGGTTTTCGATGGAGATGTTAAGGTTTTCTTCTCCGCTGAGTCCTCTGATGTTTTTAAGGAGGCATATGGTTTCACTGCGATTACCGATTGAAATTTTAGCCCATGGGAACAACATGCGTTGTACGGCTTTGCCTTCGCTATTACGTTCGTGAATGACTGTGGGATGAATACCTAAGTTTTCAAATTCTTCGTAGAGGCGTTCTTGTTCAATTCCTGTTAGTGTCGTAGGGTTGCAGTAGTGATATTGCAAGTTGTGTGCAGCGTAAACAGAAAGTTCATCCAATAATTCGGCTACAGCACGTTTGAGCTGTAGGAATCCTGTGTTCATATCTCCATCCAGATAGATGGTCACTGAAAGTTGTTCCGGCAGTTTTCGCATCAGTTCTTTTGTTGGATTGCTAATGCTATAACGCTTATCTTCCGTCATGTCAAGGCGATGGAAGAAATTTATGGAAAGGATGTTGATGAGAATTGTCAGGAGTATGCCAAAAAGTAAAGAATATTTCTTTAGGTGTTTCATAAATGCCAATTATTTTTCTATGCGGAAATTGTGTCGTGCAATTTGACGTCCATCGATGAAGAAGTCGGCGCTGTATTCGCCAATAGGCAGGATTTCTTCAACCGTCCAATAAAGTTCGTCAGTGATAGGTTCGCCAGCGTATTCAAAGTCTTTTTTTAGTGAATATATTAATTCGGTGTTTTCAAAAGGGAAAAGATGTTCCGGTGATTTTTGCAATACTTCTCCATCCGGTCGCAGTATGCGTAGATAGATGGTTTTCATGCCAGGTTGCGTTGTGATGTTTTTTGCAATGGTGTATGCAAATTTGATTTTTGCTATTTGTGTGTATCGTTTTGTGCTTCTGTCCTTTTTGTTTAGGAAGTCAATGGTAAAATTGTTGATTTCCAACATGCTGGCTCGTATGACAGTTTGGTGTAGGACTTCTTTTTCTTGTTGTAGGATTTCAGCTTGTTGTGAAACATCTTCGTATTTCTTTTTGATGGCAATGTTGTCGGCAACGAGTGTTTTGTTGATTCTATCAAGAGAGTCGATTTGGTGTACGTATTGTACCATTACAGCACGGACAGTGGCCAATTCTTTTTTGAGTTCGGCAATTCGACGTGCGTTAGTGGCTTTTGTGAGTTTTAATTCTTCCAGTAGTTGTGCGACCTTTTGTTTCTCTTGATCTAATAGCATGACTAAAGAGTCGTTGTGAATGTCGGCCCCATATCCATCAAATTGCATAGCCAGGTCGTTGAATTCTTCTTCTAATTGTTCTTTTTCGAAGTTGATCATTTCTTCCATTTCCGCCATTTCTATCTTAGTCTGTTGATTGGTTTTCAGACTCCATATGGTGATTGCCAGAAGGATTAAAATGATTGAAATTCCAGCAGCAACAAGAAGTTTAGTTTGTTTGTTCATATCTATTGTTATTTAGTTAGTTCTAATAAAGCTCCGGTTTTTTCGTCAAATTTAGCTTTGTATTCTTTCTTTTCAAACAAGGACATTGGCAGAGGTATGCTAATGCCGAATTGTGGTATGGTGATGTTTTTCTTACACAAGTTTTTTTGTTCGTAGGTTACTGTGACTAGTGCCGTTCCAGGTTGATTGTAATAAATGGCTGTTTTAACTTGATTTTTGTTACTTTGTTTCGTTTCAGGAGCGTAGGTTTTGATTGATGGAATCAAGTTGAGGTAGATGGGTTCTCCGCTCAAATCATTTGCTGAGACCACGCCTTGATGAGGCGAGAAACGTATAAGGGTGAGATTGTCTAAACGCTCAGAAGGGGTGTATGCGATGGTTTGTTGGTAAGTGGTAATTGTAGTTGTCCCGACGAATAGAGCGCATAGCCTTTCTTCCTCTTCGTTGAGTTTTTTCAGCATGGTCTTGAGTGAGGTACCATCGTTGGGGAGTTGGTCGAGGTCTCCTGTTAAAAGATTGAGTCGGCTTTCTCTGATTCTGTAGATTTGTTGTGCAACTTCTTCTGCCATTTTCCCTATTGAGTTAGCTCTCATTTGTTCCTCATTGTAAGGGTTTAATTCGGTGATTTGTGTGGTTACCTTTGGGGTTGATTTAGTTTGGTTGGAAACTTTGGGAGTTGCTTCAGTTGGTTCAATATTGATGCCACGTAATATTCCCTTTTTATTGATGATATATGAAGCGTTTATTTTTTCACTAACGGGTATGGCATATGCTCTGTTGGGATCGGGTTCGCATTTAGTTTTGATGTTTACCTCTTTTAGTGCATATGATTCTGTTTCTTGAGTGATTACTTCTGTAGTTCCTAAATATTTTTCAGCGTAGAGGTAGAATTTTCCCGGTTTTTCTATTTTCTTTTCAATGGTGAGTTGAAAAGTTAGTGTAGTTTTAGGCATGTAGTATAGGAGCATAGATTCTCCTTTATGTGGTTGTTGAGCAAAACATGCCAACGAATTAAAAGCGATGAATGCTAAGAGTAAAAGAAGATTACGTTTCATATCTGTTATATTATGAGTTCCAAATATTCCATGCCGCTTTAGCTTGTCCATATAACATCTCCATGCCATTGATGGTAAGTGCGCCATTGGCTTTTCCTTTTTGCAAAAATAGTGTTTCTTCCGGATTATATACAAGGTCGAATAGTAAATGTTTGCCGTTGATTGCATCAAAGTGGATAGGAATGCACTCGTCTATGTTAGGGAATGTGCCTAAAGGCGTAGCGTTAATTAATATTTGATGGTTTTGGAGTATTTCATGTGTAATTTCAGAGTAGGTGAGTGTGTTTGCTCGTTTTTGACGAGAGACGAGCTGGACCTCAATACCCAGTTGTTTTAAGCCGTATTCCACAGCCTTAGAAGCACCACCAGTTCCGAACACCAAGGCCTTTTTGTGTTCGTGCGATAAGTATTTTTTAATACTTTCCATGAATCCAATAGCATCGGTGTTATATCCTTTTAGGTGAGGAGTACCATTTTGGATTGTGAATTTAATAACGTTAACAGCACCAATTTTAGCCGCAGTTTCATCCAATTCATTAAGGAAAGGGATGATTGTCTCTTTGTAAGGAATTGTAACATTCAATCCTGTTAAAGATGTGTTATTACATACATTCTGAAATTCACTTATTTGTCCTATTGGGTAGAGTTCATACGTTGCCTCAATACCTTCTTGTTGAAATTTCTGTGTAAAGTATTTTTGTGAGAATGAATGTCCCAATGGATATCCAATAATGCCAAAGTGTCTCATGCGTTTTGGTTTTTTTTTCGAAGATTGGAGATGTATTCAATACCAAGTACTAATGCTATCCCTAATAAAATGAGCAGCGCAGCAAATACAAATTGGTTGTCCATATTTGGTAGGATGTTTTTTTGAATAAGCGCTTGTTCATTTCCGTGGCGATCAATATAGGTTTGCAATGTTTCTTTCCATGGCCATATTTTGTTGAGTGAGCCTATCATAAAGCCTGTGAGGGCAGATAGAGTTATCATCTCGTGATGTTTGAATAACCATGTGAGTAGGTGTGAGAAACTAATAATGCCAACAACAGCACCGATGACAAAAACAAGAATCACCGGGATATTTATCTCTAGGAGAGATTGGAGGATGAAGGCATATTGTCCTAATAATACCAAGATAAAGCTTCCAGAAATTCCGGGGAGAATCATGGCACAAATTGCAATTGCTCCACATAAAAAAATGTACCAATAGGCTGTGTTACTACCGACTTGTATAGGAGCATTTTGAGGCGATGTGATAAAGAAAGCAAGGATAGTAAACAGCAGTAAAGATATGATTGTTTTCCAATTCCATTTCACACCACGTCCCACATAAACAGTAGAGGCAATGATTAATCCGAAGAAAAAGGACCAAATTTCTACGGGATGGTGTTCAATCAAGTACGTGATTAGTTTGGCCAATGATAGGAAACTTGTCGCTATTCCAGCGAATAAGCAGAGCAGGAAGTTGCCGTCAACGTTTTTCCAGAATTGTTTGAATTTACCAGTGAAGAATAATTTTATATTGGTAATATTAAAGCTTTTAATGGCAGAAAGTAGTCGTTCGTATATGCCAGTTATAAAAGCTATTGTTCCCCCTGATACGCCGGGAACAACATCAGATGCTCCCATTGCTACACCTTTCAGATATAATAAAATCCACTGTTTCATCTCTTATTTAGTTTGTTGTTTTGTTATTTGTTTTTTCAATTGTCTCCGATAGTTTCTCCATCCCTTCAGGGCACAAAGCATAGAAAAGGCTGAGAGAACCGGCATCTTCTTTCATGGCTTTTTCAATATAGTACAAAGCCATGTCATGATTGTTGATATAAAAATAACATGTAGCCAGGAACATCAAGGCTTCAGTTCGTTGTAACACATCAGCGTGTTCAGATGCTTTGTGGTAATAGGGAATAGCCTGTTCATAGTCTCTCTTGTTAGCATATGTGTTTCCCAATGTCATTGCTACAATCACGTCAGCGTCGTTGAGTGTATGTGCTTTTTGGTAGAAGGTTATAGCTTGCTCAATATTCTGTTGTCTGCTTTCTATTTCTCCTAAATAAAACCATGCTTCATATGCATCTGGACATATTTTAATGGCCTCGTTAAGAAGTTTTGTGGCGGTAGGGTAGTTGCCCATCTCTATCTCGCAGGTGGCGAGTCCGATATGCGCCCTGTGATTATCCAGATTCTGTCTTATGGATTCTTTATAGTAGAGAATGGCATTCTCATAATCTTGTTTTAATGCGAAACATTCAGCAATAAAGATGTAGAGTTCCCATTTGTCCTTATAGGTTTTAATACACCTCATGTAACAAGTGTATGCGTTATCAATTTCCTTGAGGAAGAAGTGTGTATGTCCTTTTTGTATCCATGCAATAGTGTCATCCTCTTTGATGGTGACGCACATTGTGTAAGCATGCAGTGCATCCTTATATTCTTGAAGTGTGTAGTAGACTTGTCCCAGATTGAACCATGCTTCTCCAATGTAGGAATCTACAGCGATTATAGCTTGGTATGTTAAGATAGCATCTTGGTAATTGCCAATTTGTTCAAGGCAATAAGCTTTCTCAAATAGCATGTCCACTGAAAGAGCATTTGTTTTTTCTCTATGTTCTAAGATAAAGAGTGAGGTTTCAAATTGTTCGCAATCTCTGAATATATCAGAAATATCAAGGTATGTTAACTCAGGCTCTTCTTGTGGTTGTGCTAAGATGTTTAATGCTATTTTTTTAGCCTCTTCTATGCGATTAAACTTGGTGAGAAGTTCTATTTTCACAAGTTGTACTTCATAACACTCTTGGTTAATCAGTAGATTGAGCAGATGCATTGCTTCGTTTAAGTTGCCCCTATCTGCTAAGATTTTGATACGCCCAAGCATCAGATCTTGATGATTGGGGTGTTGTTGGAGTCCCATGTCAATAACACGGAGGGCGTCTTCCGTGTTTTGATGAAGAAAGTGATCAGCCAGCATCTCTACTTCTTCCACATCAAAGTATCCCCCCGCACTTTCACCTGCAGTGTATCTTTTATATCGGTTGATTAGTTCTTCCGATGGCGGTGTGTCGTTGAAAAGAAAACGTTCTTTCAAAGATGTTACGACATTTGGTTTAACAAATCCTTTACTTTTTGTGCGATTACTCTACCTTCTGCCTTTCCAGCCAGTGCCTTGTTAGCTGCTCCCATTACTTTTCCCATATCTTGTGGTCCTTTGGCATCTAATTGTTGGATAATGGTTTGAATATTTTTGGTGAGTTCTTCATCGCTCATTTGTGCCGGTAAGTATGATTCGATTACTCGTGTTTCAGCCATTTCTTTTTCAGCTAATTCACCTCTACCAGCATTCACATACATTTCGGCAGCATCTTTTCTTTGCTTTACCATCTTTTGGAGGATTTTGATGGCTTGCTCATCGGTTAATTCACCATTACCGCCCTTTGCAGTTTTTGCTTCTAAAAATTCTTTTTTAACCCCTCGCAATGCATCTAGTTGAACTTTGTCTTTTGCGAGCATTGCTTTCTTAATATCTTCGCTAATAGTATCAAATAAATTCATAGTTGTATTGTTTTATCCTATTATTTCTTTTGTAAGTATGCCGGAGTTGATAATAAGTCATCCATATCATCAGCAGCAAATGGGTCAAATTCGTCATCCAGACCAATTTCTGCGATTTCCTCCATCTTGTTTTCTTCCGTAGTATCTTCCTCTATTTCGATTTCTTTTTCTTCAGAAGTTTCATTATCGGATGTTGTTGCTTTTGGTGTTTCCGATTTGCCATAAACAGCTTTAATGATATTCATTATTTCTTCTTCGCTATTAGGCTCATCATCTTCCGGTGTTTTTGTATTGGATGTGATGTCTTGAGGTTTGTTGTTGAGGTATAAAGACATTCCCGGAATATTCTCAATGTCAAAACCAGTAGCAATAAGTGTGATTTTTACTTGTTCACCTAAGCTGTCGTCATAAGTAGCCCCCCAAATCACTTCTTGTACCTTATCTCCCACAGTGTCCATGAATTCATTAATTTGTTGGACTTCTTTCATGCTGATTTGGTGTTCTTTTGAACAGTACAAGCTCAGTAAGATGTTGCGTGCTCCACTAATGTTTTTGGTGTTAACAATAGGTGAGTTAAGCGCATCTTCAATGGCATTCTTAATACGATTCTCACCAGAAGCATAGCCTGTGTTCATTACGGCCACTCTACTTTCGTGCATGGTTGTTTCTACATCCGCAAAGTCGATGTTAATGTATCCTGTAATAGTTACTATTTCTGCAATTGCTTTAGCTGCATTAGTTAAGACGTCATCCGCTTTAGCAAAAGCATTGTTCAAGTCTAAGTCCGGATATAATTCACATAGTTTTTCGTTGTTAATAACGAGTAGTGCATCCACATATTGGCTTAGATTAGCCACACCTTTAAGTGCTTTTTCTATTTTGTATTTTCCTTCGAAGGCAAATGGAATAGTAACAATCGCTACAGTCAGAATGCCCATTTCTTTTGCTGTTTTAGCCACTATGGGTGCAGCTCCCGTTCCTGTTCCTCCTCCCATTCCGGCAGTGACAAATACCATACGTGTGTTTTGTCCAAGTGCAGCCTTGATTTCTTCCAGATATTGTTCTGCTGCTTTTTGTGCCACTTCAGGCTTGCTTCCAGCACCTAGGTCTCCAATGCGTAACTTATAGGGCACGGGAGAATCACGAAGCGCTTGTGAGTCTGTGTTGCATACTACAAAAGATACTCCAGTAATTCCTTTTCTGTACATGTGATTGATGGCATTGCTTCCTCCACCACCCACACCGAAAACTTTGATTATGTTGTCTTTTTCATTTTCTTCTATAGGTAGATTAGGAATGGTTTCATCCCAATCTTTTTGGGTGTTATTTGTTGCTTCCATAATGCGTTTTATTTTCTTTATGTGAATAATTTATCCATAAAAGCCTTTGCTTTGTTCTTGATGTTATTAGGGATGATAGGTTTGATTGGTTCGGTGTTAGGGTGTTCCTTTCTGTAGCATGAACCTAAGATTAATGTTCCGACCAACAAGCTATAGACTGGTTGATTTTCTAATCCTTGTTTAATCCACACATCATGACTTCCTACTCTGGGTTTCAGACCCGTTTCTTCATAAAGAAGCGTATCTAAATCACGTAGTTTTGATCCTTCACCCGTAATGATTAGTTGCTCTACATTGTGAGCCTTTATTTGCTTTACGATTGCTGATAGTGCTTGTCTCTGTCTTGTTTCAATGATGTGGTTCAGTACGTTGGTATCAATTTTACGAACCTCTTCATCGGGAACGACTGATGGGACTTTGATGATGTATTGTTGTTTCATTGCGGATTGTAGTGCTTGTCCAAACTTACACTTTAATTTTTCCGCATTTTCGAATGAGATTCCCAAAGAACTAATGTCGGCTGTAATATGTTTACCTCCAATCGGTACACAACCCGTAAAAAGAGGTTTGTTTTTTTGATAAATCGATACGCTGGTACTGCCGCATCCAAAGTCAATGAGTGCGCACCCTTTTTCTTTCTCTTCTTCTTCCAATAGCGCAGTAGATAAGGCATCAGATTTTAAGAAAAACTGTTCTATTTGCAGTCCTGCTTGTGCAAAAGACTTTTCAATGCTCTTGATACAATTTCTCTCTATAGCTCTTTCACCGTCGTGTTCAAATATGGTAGGGATAATGACAAAAGTATATTCAATTTCAATCTTTTTTCCTTTTTCTTCAATCAGTTGTTCCTTCTCGACGTCGTCAATCCAATAGCGATTTTCATAGTGTTCAACTATGCGGATTGGTTTTCCTTCTTCTTTGTATTTTTCCTCAGTTTTTTGGATGGTTTCTTTCAATAGGTCCTTTGTCAGACGTTCAGTGACTCTTAGAACTCCTCCGCTTTCTCTTCTTCCGACAATGCGGATTGTACGCATTCCTTGTCCACCAATGCTGACAAATGCAGAAGTTATTTTTTCACCTTTGTTAATCCGATTTTGTAATAATTGGGCACATGCACGTAGAGCATAAGCCACTTCGCTTGCTTTTTTTACCAATCCAGCTTGTATGCATCCCAGTTGGCGGTAGTTTTTTTGCTCTATCGCCAAGATTTCAATTTGCTCTTCGTGTGCTCTACCGATGGCGGCACGCACGCATTGGTCACTTAGATCAAAAGCTACCAAAAGATTATTTTCACTCATAACACAAACTCCCCCTTGATTATATCATTATTAATTTTTTTACTTTATTGCCGACACACCGCTTGTCCTTTATATCGTAAGTCAATAGCCGTGTATGGTTTCCATCCTAATTTGTTGAATCCATTCAGATATAATTGGCGCAACTTTTCCATTTTTTGTTCGTAATTGGTTAGTTTCCCCAATTCGATGCGATGATTTCCTACTCGTGGAATTAGGATGATTTCTTGTTGTTCTGTGATGTGTATCTGTGTTATTTGATTGTGCCAGAGTTCGTCCTCCTCCAGATAAGTTATGAAATCAAATAACTCCTGTGTGGCAAATGTTTTGCCAACTCGTCCGCTCACAAGGGGTACGTATGATGCACATCCCTGTAATACCGGCATTATTTCTCTTTGATTATCCACATAATATCCACCATCACTCAACATTACGCGAAACATCGGTGTGCGTTGTTTTATGCGTATTTTTACTATTCCAGCGGTTGTTTTGTAGCATTCAGCAGACTGTATTACCGGATTGGCCAACAGTGCGGCTTCAATTTCTTCAGTAGATATATCGCTTAGGTTTTTACCTTGTGGATAGATTCCTTTTTGTTTCAGTTGATTTGTGATGCTCTTCGAAGATATAAATTGGCGTTGAATGCTATCTACTAATATGATGCGTACTTGTGTGCATGGCAAGGTCGGCACATCTCTATGAGACAAGCCTACGGCGAACAATAGATATGCTATAACCATTGTCCCCCCTATACCCCACAATATGTTGCTCCATTTCTTATTCAACACTTTGTTATTGTTGATGATTATTAAGTGGTTTGTTTTCGAAAAGCATCTGCTATTTGTGGTACCAATGCATCAATATCCCCAGCACCTAAAGTCAAAACGACATCGCCCTTTTTTCCAAGCAACAAAGATACTAGTTTTTCTTTGGAACACAATGTTTTTTTTGTGTTTTCTATCTTGTTTAACAACATTTCTGAACTCACCCCTTCTATGGGTAGTTCGCGTGCCGGGTAGATGGGTAATAATATTACTTCGTCGAGTTTAGATAGTTCATGAGCAAAGCCTTCGGCGAAATCACGCGTTCTTGTGTATAAGTGTGGCTGAAACACGCCTACAATATGTTTTGTCGGATATAGTCTTCGCACCGATTCAATGCTTGCATGTAGTTCAGTGGGGTGGTGAGCATAGTCGTCGATTAAGATATGGTCTTCATTGTTTACCAAGAGGTTAAATCGGCGATATATTCCTGAGTAAGATTTGATGGCATGTTTTAATTCATCTTCTTTTACTCCGTTTAGCCAAGCTACTGCCATTGCAGCCACGCTGTTTTCTACGTTGATTAACGCCGGTACGCCTAGGCTACAGTTGTGGATAATTACTTTCGGGGTGACGAAATCAAAAAGAAGTTCTCCGTTTTCGAAGCGAATATTTTTTGCGTAAAAATCACTTTCTTCGTTTCCTGAGTAGCGATATAGTTTTACACCATTTTGTAGGCGTGGATTCAGCGGAATGTCTTGCTTCATCACTAAGCATCCTCCGGGTTGAATTAGTGAAGTGAAATGAGCAAAGCCCTCAATGAAGCCTTCTTTGTTTCCGTATATGTCCAAGTGATCGGCATCAACGCTAGTTACTATTGCCATGTAGGGTTGCAGTTGGTGAAACGAACGGTCGTATTCATCCGCTTCAATAACTACTAAATCACTTTTTTCGGATAGTAATAAATTGCTGTTGTAGTTATTGCTGATTCCCCCTAAGAAGGCGTTGCACTTTACGCTGGACTGGTGTAGTAAATGTGCTAATATGGTGGAAGTTGTGGTTTTTCCGTGTGTTCCAGCCACGCACAATCCACGTTCCTGTCGGGTGATGTCTCCCAAGACTTCAGCCCTTTTGTAAATCTTAAATCCCTTTTCTTGGAAATAACATAATTCTTTGTGGTCTTGTGGTATGGCAGGTGTGTATATGACAGTAGTATTGGTTGGGTTGAGAAATGGCTCGGGGATGAGGTTGATGTCTTCTTCGTAGTGAATCAGTATGCCTTCTTCCTCTAATGTTCTGCATACCAAGTGTCGAGTGCGGTCATATCCGCATACATCGAATCCTTTCATGTGAAAATAGCGAGCAATTGCGCTCATACCAATACCACCAATACCCAGAAAATAATAACGTTCCATAAAATTGTTTGAGAAATAGTTTGACATTCAGCAAGATGTGTGCTTCTTGTGTCTGTAGTTATTGCGAATGCAAATATACTAATAAACGCGCAAATTCTTATTACATTCCTTGGAATATTTCCTTTAGGAAAAATGTGTATTCTTGTTTTTTTCGTTTTCGGTGTGATGGTTGATTTTTGAACTATTGGTGCAGGGGAAAAGCACTATTAAAGTGTCTTGATTGTATTTAGTTCCTATCTTTATCCTACGTGTATCCTACGTGTATCCTACGTGTATCCTACGTGTATCCTACGTGTATCCTACGTGTATCCTACGTGTATCCTACGTGTTCGGTAGGAAAAAATTTACAAAGTTAGGGCTTTTTTTGAGGAAGG